>NZ_JBFCVU010000008.1:0-205762 GCF_040705255.1 Ruegeria sp. ANG10 | reverse complement strand
GTTATAAAATATACATTTTTAACTCAGTTTTTAATTGGTCACACATTCCAGCAAAGTGGAATCTAGGGAGGCAGAATCTGGGCTAAATATTGCCCGATGCTCGCTTTCTTGCGGGGCAAATCCCGGTTCTGTGTGCCGGTTTCACCCTCGGCATGCCTCATCCGAATCACATGGGTAGCAAGTTTGGACAGGCGGCGGTTTTTCCCGCTTAAATCCGCCCCCATCTTGAAAAAATACCCCGTCGTTGTGACATGAATGCCCTGTTGAGGCGTCCTGCGCGCCTATGACCGCTGGACGAACCGATTTCTCCCGGCTAGATAGCCGCGATGAGACGCCGCTTTGATGCGGTGCTGATGCATGTTTGCCCGCAGCCGCGGGCGCCGGAATCGGAGAAAACCTCGTGTCCCACGCAGAAGACCACGAAGGCACCCGCAGAGATTTCCTCTACTACGTCGCAGGCGGCGCAGGTGTCGTTGCGACGGGTGCAGCCGTATGGCCCCTGATCAACCAAATGAACCCATCGGCGGACGTTCAGGCGCTGTCCTCGATTCGCCAGGACGTCAGCGGTGTCGAGCCGGGCACGCAGCTGACCGTCAAATGGCTGGGTAAGCCTGTATTTATCCGTCACCGTACCGGTGCTGAGATCCAAGAGGCTCAGGAACAGGACGCCGAAGGCGTAGATGCACTGCCTGATCCGCTGGCGCGCAACTTCAACCTGCCCGCCGATGCGCCCGCAACGGATGCCAACCGCGTGATGCCGTCGCCCGAAGGCGAAGCGCCCGGCGCATGGATTGTTCAAATGGGCGTTTGCACCCACTTGGGCTGTGTCCCTCTGGGCGATGCGGGTGATTTCGGTGGTTGGTTTTGCCCCTGCCACGGATCGCACTACGATCTAGCCGGACGAATTCGCAAAGGCCCCGCACCTGAAAACCTGCCCGTTCCGCCCGTTGAATGGGTGGACGCCAGCACCATCAAACTCGGCTAAGGGAGACCCAAACTTATGTCCGGAATTCCCCACGATCATTACGAGCCGAAGACAAACGGCGAGAAGTGGCTAAACAGCCGCCTGCCCATCGTCGGTCTGTTATATGACACCCTCATGATCCCCACACCAAAGAACCTGAACTGGATGTGGATCTGGGGCATCGTGCTGACCTTCTGTCTCGCACTGCAAATTGTCACCGGTATCGTTCTGGTGATGCACTATACTCCTCACGTTGATCTGGCCTTTGCCAGCATCGAGCACATCATGCGCAACGTGAATGGCGGCTATATGCTGCGCTACCTGCACATGAACGGCGCGTCGCTGTTCTTTGTTGCGGTGTACATCCACATCTTCCGCGGCCTGTTCTACGGCTCGTACAAAGCCCCGCGTGAGATCACGTGGATCATCGGGATGCTGATTTACTTGATGATGATGGGCACTGCCTTCATGGGCTACGTTCTGCCTTGGGGGCAGATGTCCTTCTGGGGTGCAACCGTGATCACCGGCCTGTTTGGCGCGATCCCGTTCGTGGGTGACGCGATCCAGACCTGGCTGCTGGGCGGACCCGCAGTGGACAACGCCACGCTGAACCGCTTCTTCTCGCTGCACTATCTGCTGCCATTTGTCATTGCGGCACTGGTGATCGTGCATATCTGGGCCTTCCACACCACCGGCAACAACAACCCAACGGGTGTTGAAGTGCGCCGTGGTTCGAAAGCCGAGGCCGAGAAAGACACGCTGCCGTTCTGGCCGTACTTCGTGATCAAGGACCTGTTCGCACTGGCTGTGATCCTGGTCGTGTTCTGGGCGGTTGTCGGATTCATGCCGAACTATCTGGGCCACCCCGACAACTACATCGAAGCCAACCCGCTGGTGACGCCTGCACACATCGTGCCCGAATGGTACTTCCTGCCGTTCTACGCGATCCTGCGTGCCTTTACCGGTGAAGTCTGGGTTGTGCAGTTCGCCAGCTTCATCACCGGAGGCATCATCGACGCCAAGTTCTTTGGTGTGATCGCGATGTTCGGTGCGATCCTGGCCATGGCGTTGGCACCCTGGCTGGACACGTCGACCGTGCGTTCGGGTAAGTACCGTCCGTTGTTCAAATGGTGGTTCTACCTGCTGATCATCGACTTCTTTGCCCTGATGTGGCTGGGTGCGATGCCCGCGGAAGAGCCCTATGCGACCTTCTCGCTGATCGCGTCCGCCTATTGGTTCGCTTATTTCTTCGTGATCCTGCCGATCCTTGGCGTGATCGAGAAACCTCTGGCTCAGCCCGAGACCATCGAAGAAGACTTCAACGCGCATTATGGCAAGGCTGACGCCGACGCCACGCCGGCCGAGTAAGAAGAGGGACCGGAAACATGTTCAAGAAACTTGCAATCGGTGCCGCGTTTGCCATCGCTCTTACCCCTGCTGCGTCTTTCGCGGCAGGCGGCGGCGAGCAGCATATCGAGGACTTCCACTTCTCGTTCGAGGGGCCGTTTGGCACCTGGGATCAGAACCAGCTGCAGCGCGGGCTTCAGGTCTATACCGAGGTTTGCGCGGCTTGCCACGGCCTGAGATACGTGCCCCTGCGCGATCTTGAAGCGCTGGGCTATTCGGAAGAAGAAGTCATCGCATATGCGGCGGGCAACTTCGAAGTGTTCGACCCCGAGCTGGACGATTTCCGCCCGGCCATCCCAACCGATCACTTTCCGGCCAATGACGGCGTTGGCGCACCGGACCTGAGCCTGATGGCCAAGGCCCGTGCGGGCTTCCACGGTCCTTATGGTCTGGGCATCAACCAGTTCTTCAAAGGCATGGGTGGCGCGGAATACATCGCGTCGCTGCTGGATGGCTATACCGGTGAGGAAAAAGAAGAGGCCGGCACGATCCTGTACGAAAACACCGCCTTCCCCGGTGGCTGGATTTCGATGGCACCGCCGCTGGCCGAAGATCAGGTGGAATTCGCCGATGGTCACCCGGCCACGGTCGAAGCCTTGTCCGAGGACATCTCAGCCTTCCTGATGTGGACCGCCGAGCCGAAGATGATGGAGCGTAAATACTCGGGCTTCGTTGGTGTCATCTTCCTGTCGCTGTTGTCGGTGCTGCTGTATCTGGTCAACAAGCGCCTGTGGGCAGGTGTGAAAGGCAAAAAGACCGTCTGATCGCGCTTATCCAATGATTTAGAAAGGCCCGGTGCTCAGCGCCGGGCTTTTTTGTTTAAGTGCCTCGAATGCTACACTTGAACCATCCCGTGTTGTTTCAAGGGCCGTGTATTCTTCTAGCCGATCGACTATTTTAGACTTTTCTTGGATGAGTGCGCCATGAAAGCTACAGGCCACCACACAACTATGTAGAGGTATGCAAGATAGCGGATTTTAGTTATGGGCAGGTGTTGAGGAAAGAAAACAACCCAAATAACAAACAAAATCCAGATTATACTAAAAATAGCAATCGCCCTGTTAATCGATTTCCGTTCCTCATCAGAATCCATTTTATCTGCCATATTCAGGTGTCCGTCGTTGGGCTGGTTCTGGCTCAGACAGTCAGTTGTGTGTCTGAGCGACCGAAAATTTTGGCCGTCACGATCTGCCCTTCGGTTTGAGGTGCTCCGAACGAGACCTCAGTGAATTGCTCGGTGCGGCCCATATGCGGGTTTTCCATAAGGATGTGATGGGTTTTGCCGACCTGGGCATTCAAATGCTTTGCGACCTGAACTTCACCCGCGGCGCGCAGCCGGGCGGCACGGTCCTTGACGATTTTCCCGTTGATCTGCTGCGGTATGCGGGCCGCTGGCGTGCCTTCCCGCTTGGAATAGGGGAAGACGTGCAGCCAAGTCAGATCGCAGTCGGTGACCAGTTTCAGCGAGTTCTCGAAATGGGCCTCAGACTCGGTCGGGAAGCCCGCGATAATGTCGGCGCCAAAGGTCATCTCGGGGCGCAGTTTGCGGGCCTCTTCGGTAAAGCGGATGGCGTCATCGCGCAGGTGACGGCGTTTCATCCGTTTCAGGATCAGGTCGTCGCCGTGCTGTAGCGACAGGTGAAGATGCGGCATCAGCCGGGGCTCGGTGGCAATCGCCTGCATCAGGTTCTCATCCACTTCGATCGAGTCGATGGAACTGATACGCAGACGCGGCAGGTCGGGCACCAGTTTCAGGATACGCATGACTAGATCGCCCAACTTGGGCTCTGCGGGCAAGTCCGCCCCCCACGAGGTCAGGTCAACGCCGGTCAGAACAACCTCGTTATAACCGCGGTCCACCAACCGCTTGATTTGATCCACCACCACGCCCGCAGGGACGCTGCGTGAGTTACCGCGGCCATAAGGAATGATGCAGAAGGTACAGCGATGGTCACAGCCATTCTGGACCTGCACATAAGCGCGCGAGCGGGTGCCGAATCCGTCAATCAGATGTCCCGCTGTCTCAGTCACCGACATAATGTCGTCGACCTGCACAGCCTCGGTCTCACCGATGAGATCCGCGGCCATGCCTTTCCAGGTGTCCGGCTGCATCTTTTCGGTGTTGCCGATCACCGCATCGACCTCCTCCATCCGGGAAAAGGTCTCGGGTTCGGTTTGCGCGGCACAGCCCGTCACGATCAGCCGCGCGTCGGGGTTTTCACGGCGCAGCTTGCGAATCTCTTGCCGGGCCTTGCGCACGGCCTCAGCCGTCACAGCGCAGGTATTCACCACCACCGCGTCGGTTAGACCTGCCTGTTGCGACAGCTCTTTCATCGCCTCGGTCTCATAGGCGTTCAGGCGACAGCCGAGCGTGGTGAATTTGGGCGCGCTCATCCCAGCGAACCCAGAAATTCCGGGGTCAGAGTGCCCGAGAGCACATGGCAGGTCGGACCGGTCATCCAGACCCCATCTTCGCGCCAGTCGACCCAGATGGTGCCACCGTCCAGGTCAATCTGCACCTTGCGCCCGGTCAGACCAAGACGGGCAGCAGCCACAGCCGTCGCGCAAGAGGACGAGCCAGAAGCCAGCGTGATTCCCACGCCCCGCTCCCAAACACGCATGCGGATGTGGTCCGGTCCGATGACCTGCGCCACCTGCACGTTGGTGCGCTCAGGGTACAGCGGGTGATATTCGTACCGCGCGCCAAATTCTTCCAGGGGAATCGCCTCGGCGTTTTCGACAAAGAACGTGCAATGGGGATTACCCATGCCGGTCGCGGTCGGAGTACCCTCGATCGGCAATTCCAGTGTGCCAACCTCTTCGGCCAGCGGAATCTCGTGCCATTCCAGCTGCGGTTGCCCCATGTTCACCGAGGTCATGCCGTCCCCGGCATCGCAGGCAAAAAGCGTGCCGCGTTCGGTGGTCAGCGTCAGTTCCGATTTGCCGCTTTCTTCCATCAGGAAACGGGCGATACAGCGCGTGGCGTTCCCGCACGCCGCTGAGGTCGACCCGTCGGCGTTATAAAACACCAGATGCGCATCTGCGTTACCGTTTTCTATCACGGCCAGCTGGTCGAAACCCACGCCAAACTGTCGGTGCCCGATTCCCCGAGCAAGCGCAGGCGAAATCTCAACACTTTGCGCGCGCGCATCTACAATGACAAAGTCATTGCCAAGCCCGTGCATCTTCATGAAGGGCAAACCAGAGGTCATCATTCGTTGCATGGCGCGCATATAACCATGCGCTTGAAAGGAATCCACCCTGCGATGCAGATTCCTGAAAAAAGGGGTTGACCCCCCCGCGTCACCTCCCTAATTAGGCCGCCTATCGGGACGCCGGAAACAAGTTAAGTGACGGCGAAACGAGGTGCAAAATAAGGGCTTGAACCCGGTCGGGAAAATACCTTAGAGAGCGCCACGGATCGAACAGATCCAACAAAAGAGTGGGCCGTTAGCTCAGTTGGTAGAGCAACTGACTTTTAATCAGTGGGTCGCAGGTTCGAATCCTGCACGGCTCACCACTTTTTCAATTTAAGTCAAGAACTTGCGCCACAGGTGAAGTTTGATCTGGAAGACGTGCTTGTCAATGTCCGTCTTGTGTCCGCAGCTTCGGTCTCCAATAACATAGGTACTGACAAGGCGAACTAGTGCAGACTAGTTCAGATCCATGTGCAGGCTGTGAGCAGTATTGTCATTTGATGATTTCAGACTGGTGTTGACCAGCCAGACAATCTGGATTTGATTGCACTAAAAATAGGGACATGTAATGCGTGCACCACCAAATCCGGAGCAGCTAGAGGTAAGTCAGTCTATTTAGGGGCCGCTGCTAGTTGTGGCAGGACCGGGATCCGGCAAGACGTTTTGCTGCGAGTGAGAAACTTCCTGATCTTCTCAATAAGAACTTTTGCACGATCAAAAGGATGCAGCTTTCGCCAATAATCTGATCTGCTTTGAAATAGTTTTTCACAGTTGTCGGTAAGGTTGGCATTTAGCGGGAAACCACGTTCATAGCCCCTGAAAGCCGCCGAGATAAATCGAGATTGGGTTCGACACTAACATTGCGGATGATGTTTCAGACGGGCTACAAACATATTTCCCGGCTTGCTGCACTGAATAACTACCCATCCTCGCCTTCTTACAGGAATAAGTGGTGGTGCTTCTAATTCAATCACTGGAATCAGGTGAGCAAACGGTGCGAACAAACGAATTCGTGAAAGCGGTTTGGCCTGAGGGTTAGGATAAACTGGTGCCGCTGAAGGGACTCGAACCCCCGACCCCATCATTACGAATGACGTGCTCTACCAGCTGAGCTACAGCGGCTTTCTGGACCTTACTATGGCCCTGTTAATTCTCTACCCCTTTGCCTCGAACTCTTTGGTTTCACAAGTCTTTCTCGCGGGGGTCCGCTAATTACGAAGGACCTACTTTACCAACTGAGCTATCGAGGCAAGCGAGGGTTCATTTAAACGGTCGGGGTGGTACGCGCAAGCCTCCTTCTTTTTGGTTTCCCCGTGCTTTTTGCTCCCGTTTGGGGAAGCGGTGCTGTTGGCTGCTCGGGCCCAAGCGTGAACATTCACTGACAACAAATGTGAATTTTTTGTAACGGTGCAGGTTAGGGATTGTTGTTTGTGTATTATTTCGATATTTCATGAAATATGATAAATCGAATAACAAACCAACTCGCTGTCCTTGGCCACCCGCAACGTATTTCGGTGTTTCGCATATTGATGCGACGCTTTCCTGACACTGTTCCGGCGGGTGAATTGGCGACAGAGCTGGATATCAAACCCAGCACTCTGTCGAACTATCTGAACGCCTTGCAACGATCCGGGCTGGTGACGCAAAAGCGGACGGGGACCTCTTTACTCTATTCGGTTGAAATGAAGAACGTGCAGAACATGCTCGGCTTTCTGCTGAACGATTGCTGCCGTGGCCGTCCTGATATCTGCATGCCGTCTGAGCCTGCGATTGGCGCAATGACGGGTCGGAAATTCAACGTCTTGTTTATCTGCGTCGGGAACTCGGCGCGTTCCGTTATTGCCGAGACCCTGCTGCGCGACACCGCAGGCGACCGGTTCAACGTCTACTCGGCCGGGACAAAGCCCTTTTCCGAACTGAACCCAGTTGCGATGCAGGTGCTTGGTGACAAGGGCCACGATACCTCGGCCTTGCGATCCAAAAACGTATCAGAATTCTCGGGCCCCGACGCGCCCGACTTGGATTTCGTGTTTACCGTTTGCAACAAGGCCGCCAACGAAGAATGCCCGGCCTGGGAAGGCCAGCCGATCAGTGGCCATTGGGGCATGATGGATCCGGTCAAGGCTACCGGTACGGATGCCGAGAAAAGTCTGGCCTTCCAGAACACCTATGGTGCGCTCAAGCGCCGGATCGAAGCCTTCACCTCTTTGCCGGTCGAAAGCCTCGACCGGATCGCATTGCAATCTGCTGTCGATGACATCGGCAGAACGCCCGTCGAGGAAGAACAATGACAACTTACGCACTGAACGGTCTGGGCCGGATGGGAAAGCTGGCGCTGAAACCATTGCTGGAAAAAGGCGCCAAGATCGCTTGGATCAATGATGCGGTGGGTGACCCTGAAATGCACGCGCATCTGCTGGAGTTTGACACCGTGCATGGCCGCTGGGACGCCAATTTCGAGCATGACGCAGAGAGTGTCACGATCAATGGCACACGCTTGCCTTTTATTGGCACCAAGGACCTGAATGCGCTTCCACTGGACGGTGTCGATGTGGTGATCGACTGTACTGGCGTATTCAAGACCGAGGCCAAGCTGGCCCCTTTTTTCAAGGCTGGCGTGAAAAAGGTTGTCGTTTCGGCCCCGGTCAAGGATGGACCGACTGCCAATATCGTCATGGGCGTCAACGATGCCACCTATGACCCGACCAAACACCAGATCGTCACTGCGGCCTCATGCACCACCAACTGCCTGGCGCCGGTGGTCAAGGTGATCCATGACAACCTCGGCATCCGCCACGGCTCGATGACCACAATCCACGACGTGACCAACACGCAAACCATTGTGGATCGACCGGCCAAAGACTTGCGCCGCGCGCGCTCGGCGTTGAATTCGCTGATCCCGACCACCACCGGATCGGCCACTGCAATCACGCTGATCTACCCGGAACTCACGGGGCGGCTGAACGGCCACGCGGTGCGGGTGCCGTTACTGAACGCCTCGCTGACCGATTGCGTGTTTGAAGTCGAGCGCGAGACGACCGCAGAAGAGGTTAACGCCCTGTTCAATGCCGCCGCCGAAGGGGACCTGAAAGGCATTCTGGGTTATGAAACGCGGCCCTTGGTGTCGACCGACTACACCAATGATACACGCTCTTCGATCGTGGATGCGCCGTCGACCATGGTGGTGAACGGAACGCAGGTAAAAATCTATGCCTGGTACGACAATGAAATGGGTTATGCGCATCGCCTGGTGGACGTTGCCCTGATGGTTGGGTCGGGGCTGTGACACAACGGCCCGAAGGTCTGTCGGCCTATATCGCGGTCACAGCCGCCTATTGGGCGTTTATGCTGACCGACGGTGCGTTGCGCATGTTGGTGCTGTTGCATTTTCATTCGGTAGGCTTTTCCCCGATACAACTGGCCTATCTGTTTGTTCTGTATGAGATCGCAGGGATCGTAACCAATCTGACGGCGGGCTGGATCGCGGCGCGGTTCGGGTTGACCTCGACGCTTTATGCCGGTCTGGGACTGCAGGTTCTGGCCTTGCTGGCGATGACGCAACTGGACCCGAACTGGACCATCGCAGCATCGGTGACCTTTGTGATGATGGTGCAAGGGGCCAGCGGCGTGGCCAAGGACCTGGCCAAGATGTCCTCGAAGTCTTCCGTGAAACTGCTGGCACCCACCGAGGGGGGCGGGCTGTTTCGTTGGGTTGCGGTGCTGACCGGATCCAAGAATGCGGTGAAAGGGCTGGGCTTTCTGCTGGGTGCGGTGATGTTGGCCACCTTGGGATTCATGATGGCGATCCTGATTATGGCCGCAGTTCTGGCACTGATATTGATTGGAGTAATACTGTTCATGCCCGCAGGTCTGCCCAAAGGGCGCAAGGGGGCAAAATTCTCCGAGGTGTTCTCGAAATCCGCCAATGTGAACTGGCTTTCGGTGGCGCGTGTCTTTCTTTTTGGCGCCCGAGACGTGTGGTTCGTGGTCGGCATCCCAATCTATTTCTACGCCGTGCTGTCCGACGGTACCCAAGAAGGAAACCGCGCGGCCTTTTTCATGATCGGTACCTTCATGGCGGTTTGGGTGATCTTGTATGGCGCTGTTCAAGCCAGCGCGCCCAAGATACTGCGCGCCAGTGAACGCAGCGAAGCAGACCTGATCCGCGCCGCCCGCAGCTGGGCCGCAGCTTTGTTTTGCGCACCTGCCGCATTGACAGTTGCGGTGCTGTTCTCTTCAGGCCCCGAAACATGGTTAACCGCCACGCTGGTGCTGGGCCTGCTGCTGTTCGGCGCGGTTTTCGCAGTCAACTCATCGCTGCATTCCTACCTGATCCTAGCCTTCACAAAATCGGAACGGGTGACGATGGATGTCGGATTTTACTACATGGCCAACGCAACGGGCCGCCTTGTTGGCACCGTCCTGTCCGGGCTGACCTATCAAATCGGAGGTCTTTCCCTGGTCCTGGGCACGGCCGCCGTGATGGTGGCACTGGCAGCGTTGGCATCGGGCAAGCTGACCGATCAAACTGCTGACGCCTATACTTGAATGTCGTCGCACACTAACTGACCGCCCGGCCGCCTATAGCTGTGTTTCAGCAAATTTGGCGACCCCGGCAGGATTCGAACCTGCAACCTGCCCCTTAGGAGGGGGCTGCTCTATCCAGTTGAGCCACGGGGCCGCGCAAGGCTCTCTGTAACCCGGTTTTTTCAGGTTGTCATGACCTTTGCACAACAGTTGTAAATCAAGTCCCGTTCACGCTACCATCGGGCAAAACAACAGTGCAGGTGCCCTCCGTGACCACAGAAACAAAACGTCCGCTTACCCTTCGTGATGTATCCGAAGCGTCAGGGGTGTCCGAAATGACGGTCAGTCGGGTCCTGAGGAACCGGGGTGACGTATCCGATGCCACCCGCACCCGCGTTTTGGCTGCTGCAAAGGAACTGGGATATGTGCCCAACAAGATTGCAGGCGCGCTGGCTTCCAGCCGCGTAAATCTGGTCGCGGTAATCATTCCTTCTCTGTCGAACATGGTCTTTCCCGAGGTTCTAACCGGTATCAATCAGGTGTTGGAAGACACTGAATTGCAGCCTGTGGTCGGCGTTACCGACTATATGCCCGAGAAAGAAGAAAAAGTCCTGTACGAGATGCTCTCGTGGCGGCCGTCGGGTGTGATCATCGCGGGACTGGAACATACCGAAGCCGCCCGCGCAATGCTGGATTCAGCCGGAATTCCGGTGGTTGAGATCATGGATACGGACGGCAAACCGGTGGACGCGATGGTCGGCATCTCGCACCGCCGCGCCGGGCGCGAAATGGCCGCTGCGATCCTGAAAGCGGGCTATGAACATATCGGTTTCATGGGCACCAAGATGCCGTTGGATCACCGCGCGCGGAAACGTTTCGAAGGCTTCACCGAAGTGCTGGGCAAAAACGGGATCGAGATCGAAGATCGCGAGTTCTATTCCGGTGGATCGGCCCTGGCCAAAGGGCGCGAGATGACGCAGACCATGCTGGATCGTTCACCCGACCTGGATTTCCTGTATTATTCCAACGATATGATTGGTGCTGGTGGATTGCTGTACTTGCTGGAACAGGGCATCGACATACCGGGACAGATTGGTCTGGCCGGGTTCAACAATGTTGAATTGCTGCAGGGGTTACCACGCAAGCTTGCCACGATGGATGCCTGCCGTCTTGAAATCGGGCGCAAGGCGGCCGAGATTATCGCCGCACAATTGGCCGATCCGAATACCGAGGTCGACACGCGTCTGACACTGACTCCCAAAATCAGCTACGGCGACACCCTGAAGCGGCGCTAAAACCGTGGCGCGGCGGCTGGACAACAAAACGGCCCGCGCATTGTTTATGGATCACCATGCGCTGGCCGAACCACCCTCGGGCGGGGCCAAAGGTGCGGATTTGTTGGATTTGATCCACCGTCTGGGATTTGTTCAGCTGGACAGTATCAATACCGTGGCGCGCGCCCATGACATGATCCTGTATTCGCGCAGGCCATCCTATCGCACCAAAAACCTCAAACAGCTTTACGAACGTGACAAGGCGCTGTTCGAACATTGGACTCATGACGCTGCTGTCATCCCGATTGAGTTTTACCCCCATTGGCATCTGCGGTTTCAACGTGATGAGGCCTTGTTGAAATCCCGCTGGAAAAACTGGCGCCGGGACGGGTTTGAGCAGCAGTTTGCCACTGTCCTGCAACATATCCGCGACCATGGCCCGGTGTCGTCCTCGGATGTGGGCAAGGACGAGAAAAAGGGCTCGGGCGGTTGGTGGGATTGGCACCCATCGAAAACAGCGCTTGAGTTCCTGTGGCGGTCGGGCGCGCTGACCGTGGTTGGCCGCAATGGGTTTCAAAAGCGATACGATCTGACCGAGCGGGTCATCGAGACACATCTGTGTCCTGGCAACATGCCCTGCAACGCAGAGGAGACCGTGGACTGGTTGTGCAACGCAGCGTTGGACCGGCTGGGATTTGCCACACCCGGAGAGCTGGCGGCATTCTGGGATACGGTCAGTGTTGCCGAGGCCAAAGACTGGTGCACTAAGGGTCTAACACAGGGCATTCTGGAGGAAATAGAAGTCACCTGCGCCGATGGAAGAGCCCGGAAGTTGCTCGCCCGCCCGGATTTGGCCGAGAAAGACCCGCCTTCCCCGTCCAGCCGCATTCGCGTGCTTAGCCCCTTTGACCCGATGCTGCGCGACCGCAACCGCGCGGAACGTCTGTTCGGGTTCCATTATCGGATTGAGGTCTTCGTTCCTGCCGCCAAACGGACCTATGGCTATTACGTGTTTCCGCTGCTGGAAGGCGACCGATTGATTGGCCGGATCGATATGAAAGCCCAGCGTGACCGTGGCATTCTGCAAATCAACGCGTTATGGCCGGAGCGATCCGTGCGCTGGTCCGACGCGCGGACACGCAGGCTGGAGGCCGAGCTGGACCGCGTCCGACGGTTTGCTGGGTTGGACGGTGTTGAATTCACAACCGATTGGCTAAAAGACCCCAAATAGGGTCTATTCTGAATCCGTCTGCGTCAATTGGATCGGCTGCAACCCGTCAATCCCCCCTTCGATTACATCGCCAGCCTGCACTGGACCAACACCGGCGGGTGTCCCCGTCAAGATCAGGTCACCCGGACGCAGATGGTAATATCCAGACAAATGGCTGATGATTTCGTCGACCTTCCAGATCAGTTCGCTCAGCGTGGCATCCTGACGAATGTCGCCGTTCACGCTTAGATGAATGCGTGTGTTGTCTTGCGGTGACCACTCCGCAGCCGAGGTCAGGGACGCAAACACTGCCCCGGCCTCAAGGTCCTTACCCAGATCCCAGGGTCGCTGTTTGTTGCGCTCTCGGATTTGCAGATCGCGCCGGGTCATGTCCAGGGCACAGCCATAGGCATAGACGGCGTCCCAGGCCTGCGCACTGGTGGCGCGGAAAACGGGCTTGCCGATGGCTACGACCAGCTCCATCTCGTAACGAAAAATCTCGGTCCCCGGTGGGTATGGCACAGACGCATCAGTCAGGACTGCGTTTGGCGCGGATTTGGTGAAATAAAAGGGGGCTTCGCGGTCGACCTCATGCCCCATTTCAGCGGCATGAGCGGCATAGTTGCGGCCCACGCAGAAAATCCGCCCCGCCGGATAGGCCACATCCTGCCCCTGCATCGGAATCACAACTGGATCGGGAAGAGAAAACAAATGGTCTGGCATGGCAGCCCCCTAATCTAACCGCCAGCGCGCATCATAATGCGGTGAACCGCGGGAACAAGTCGCCGCTTCTCGCGATACCGGCTGAATTCACTGCAATTTTACTGAGCTATCGGCAAGCCCTGGCCGACAGCTGTTCACAATCTGGTCGGCGGACTTGGAAAACGCTCAGACAGCTCTAAGTTGAAAGATGGCTGGGTAACGAGTGCTGGCAAATCGGGGTGCCGCGCTCTCTGACCGCCACTCACAGTTACGGCGGGGCCCCAAGCACCCGCCGCCACGTCAAGACACCCCATAGGGTCCCGCATCACGCGGCGTTATCGGGTGCGAATATTTCAGAGAACTATGGTCAAAGGCGTTACCCCCAATGTCTTTGGCACAGAGAGCCAGTTTCTTTTTTGATTGGCGCGTTCTCTGAATTGCGGGTCGGACCGTCGGGAACTATCCGTCGCAACCGGCCTCGGGCCAGGCATATAATCCAGTACACGTCTGGCCGCCCCGTCAGAGATAGCACCTGTCTCTGGCGGGGTTCGTATTTGGGGTGTCACGATTCCAGTTCGCGCAAATCGTTCAGCAGGTCCAACAGGGCCTCATGCCGGTCGGGCCCAAGCTTGACGCGCAGATCCTCGGCCAGATGGATGGTTAACTGAATATTGTCCTGGATAATCTGCTTTCCTTCGGCTGTGATGTCGACGATCTGGCGGCGCTTGTCACAAGGGTGCGCACTCCGCAGGATCAGGCCTTTGACCTCAAGCTTTTGCAGAATGCGGGTGAGGCTAGGCAACAACAGGCAGGCACGGTCCGCAATATGGGTCGGCTCTTGCGGGCCTTCCTCGTTCAGGACACGCAGCACGCGCCATTGCTGTTCGGTCACACCAACATCCGCCAGCATCTTGCGAATGGGTCCCATGACCCGTTCCCGCGCCCGCAGCAACGCAATGGGCAATGAACGTGACGTCAATGGTACATCATTGGTCATACCAAATTCTTGCCGAATTCCGCCGACACTGCAACGGGACAAACGGTTTTTCCGGCTGTTCTTACCTATTTAGCCCTAAATAGACTCTTTCCGATGGGTTATTTTCACAGGGTTGTCATTTTGTGGTGAAGTGAAGGATCGAAAGATCGTTGACCTTCTGCGCGCGTTGCCCATCACTATCAGCAGGACAAAACCAGCCCGGGGTAACCCGCGCCATACAATGCTGAGGATAGCGATGAAATGGGATGAATTCTCGGACTGGGGCAAGAAAATATCCGAATGGGCACAGGATTATCACCTGACCGTGGGGGACAAACCAGTGCGCGCCCAGACCGAACCCGGAGAAGTTTTCAGCGCCCTGCCCGCCCATCCACCGGAACAGGCGCAGGCGATCGAGGACATTTTCCGCGATTTCGAAGATATCGTGATGCCCGGCATTACCCATTGGCAGCACCCCCGGTTCTTTGCCTATTTTAACTCGAACGCCTCAGCCCCTTCGGTTCTGGCCGAGTTTCTGGCCAGCGCCATCGCACCGCAATGTATGCTTTGGCAAACATCGCCCGCCGCGACCGAGATGGAGACGCGGATGATGGACTGGCTGCGGCAAGCACTGGACCTGCCCGAAGAGTTTGCCGGTGTCATCCAGGATTCCGCTTCGTCTGCAACGCTGGCCGCTGTGCTGACCATGCGGGAAAAGGCGTTGAACTGGCAGGGCAATCGTCAGGGACTGTTCGGCCAGAAATCGCTTCGTGTCTATTGCTCGGCCGAGGTCCATACCTCGGTGGACCGCGCCATATGGGTGGCGGGGATTGGGCAGGACAATCTGGTACGTGTTCCGATCAAGGGAGATTGGCGCGGGATGGATCCTGTAGCGCTGGATAGGGCAATTCAGGCTGATTTAGACTCTGGTTTCCAACCTGCCGGTGTCATTATGTGTGTTGGTGGCACCGGAACCGGTGCCACCGATCCGATCGATGACTGTTTGAAGGTGGCGCAGAAATACGGGCTCTATACGCATGTGGATGCGGCCTGGGCCGGGTCGGCGATGATCTGCCCGGAATACCGCCATTATTGGCCCGGTGTGGATCAGGCCGACAGCATTGTGTTCAACCCTCATAAATGGCTGGGTGTGCAATTCGACTGCTGCGCGCATTTCCTGAAAAACCCGGGTGATCTGGTGCAGACGTTGGCGATCAGTCCAGAATTCCTGAAAACTCATGGCAAGGACGGGATCATCAACTATTCGGAATGGTCCGTACCGCTGGGCCGCAGGTTCCGGGCGCTGAAACTGTGGTTCGTGATGCGCGCCTATGGGTTGGAGGGGCTGCGCGAACGGCTGCGCAACCATGTGAACTGGTCCGTCGACCTGCATGACCGGCTGGCGGCCGAGCCGGATTTCCAGATTACCACGCAACCAATGTGGTCATTGTGGACGTTCCGCTATGCGCCTGAAGGGCACCCCGATCTAGACGCGCTGAACTTGCGGCTGGTCAATGCCATCAACGACGATGGCCGTATTTACCTGACCCAAACCCGTGTTGACGGAGTTATGGCAATTCGCTTTCAGGCCGGTCAGTTCGAAACCACCGAAGACGACGTTCGAATGGCCTATGATGTCATCACCGAAATCGCGCGCTCACTAACCTAAAGGTTCCGTCATGTCTGCACCAAACAACACCTTCAAACAGGCTCTGATCAACGGAGATCGCCAAATCGGTTGCTGGAGCAGTTTTGCCGAACCCATCGCAACCGAGATCATGGGCACCGCCGGATTCGACTGGCTGGTGATCGACGGTGAACATGCGCCGAATGACATCCGTTCGATACGCGATCAGCTTATGGCGCTGGCCGCCAGCCCCTCGCATCCGGTGGTACGCGTGCCAGTGGGGGAAACGGCGAAGATCAAGATGGTGCTGGATGTGGGGGCGCAGACTATTCTGGTACCGATTGTAGAAAGCGCCGAACAGGCACAGGAATTGGTCCGCGCCTGTCGTTATCCGCCCAAAGGCCTACGCGGTGTCGGTGCAGGGGCCGCACGGGCGACTGGCTATGGGTCCGTCACGGATTACATCAAGACGGCGGACGCACAGATTTGCCTGCTGGTACAGGTGGAAAACCGCGCCGGGATGGCAGCGCTGGACGATATTCTGACGGTTGACGGTATTGATGGTGTGTTCATCGGCCCGGCGGACCTGTCCACCGACATGGGCTATCAAGGCAACAGCGCCGCGCCCGAGGTGCAGGCCACCATCGCCGATGCCATCACCCGTATCAAAGCAGCCGGTAAGGCACCTGGCATTCTGGGCACCAATGATCAGGCAAGCCAGACCTATATGGACATAGGCGCGCAGTTTCTGGCAGTGGGAATTGATGTGATGCTATTGGCGCAGGCGGCGCGGGCACTGGCGGCCAAGTGGAAAGCGAAGTAGCGCCTTAGCCTCGCATCCCGGCAGCGGCCTGCGCGTAACCGCCCGAAGCGCCGTCCACGAAATGCACGTGATCATCGCGTGTGGCCGAAGGCACAAAACAGGTCATCATCGCCTCATCCTGCGCGTGCAGACCATAGCGAACCTTGCCGTGTCCCCGCGCTTGTTCCAGTATCATGCGGATCTGCGATAAGGTGGCCGGATCGCAATCCAGCGTCATTTTCAACCCGTCATCGAATTTGCGGAAATCGGCATTGCGACTGACCATGTGTTTGTAATGCTCGGGGTCGAACTGACCCAGTCGCTTACCGGTCTTGAACAGCAGCGCAATCAGCAGATTTTGCCCCAAAAGTTTGAGTTTCTGCGCAAACAGGTTGCGCCCGGCCCGTGACACACGCGCATCGAGCGCGACATCGGGGGGCGGCCAACTGATCGGTGGACCGTTTTCCGGCACCGGGTGGCCAGCGCGCTCTAACCGATCGGCTGCGGACAGGACGGATTGGGCCAGATCGGCAAAATCGCTTTCGGTGGCTTTGGATGTCGGCTGCACCACGACCGAGACGATCATTCCATGCCGCGCCCTGCTGTTGGACCAGCGACAGGACAGGCCAGTCAGGTCGGGCTGCGCGCCGGGATCTGCGGCCGGCACTTCGAACTGACCCTTTTTCATCTGCGCCTCGGCCCAGGCCAGCCCGCCACCTGAAAACATGGCGTAGTCCACTCCGTCCGACGGCGCATAGCGTGCCACACGCAGGTCTTTGCCCGCCATTCTAATTTCGGACACAGGCACCAAGGCCCCGCGCAGAGTAATCCCAAACTCTTCGCCCGCCCAGCGCCGAAGCTGGGCCAGGACCGTTCGAGCCGTGTCAACCGCGCTGGCGGGTATGGCGAAACCGGCCCCGTCGCCGCCGAAAACATAGGGAAACTCCTGCCCCTTCAACCCGTTGATCATACCCGAGATCACTGCCGCGCCGACCATGTTGACGGTTTTGTAGCGCCCGTTGGCAATCTCGCCAGTGGAATCAACGATATCGGCCACGCCCAGCGCCCAGTCATCCGGCACAGCGGTAAACCGCGCAGGCTGAGCCAGTCGAGTAAAGTCCCGCTGCAGGGGAAGGCTGTCATAAAAGGCGGCCTGGGCGTCTTTCATCTGCACCTCGGGGTGATGGGTAAATAGTTAGATAGACCGAATGTGAACGCTGTCCGGTGAAAACAGTATAGCACACGCGCTTGTGTGGCGCATCGTGACGTGCGAAGCATTTCCGCGCAGGCTGGGGTAGAAGGGACGAAAAATGAAGGCAGGTCTGGTGGTCTTGTGCCTGGGCTATGTGCTCAGCCAGTTTTTTCGCGCCTTTCTGGCGGTTCTCAGCGTTGATCTGAGCCGCGATATCGGTGCCACTCCCGAGGATCTGGCCTTTGCCTCGGGTCTTTGGTTTCTGATCTTTGCCGCGATGCAATTGCCGGTAGGATGGGCGCTGGACCAGGTCGGGCCGCGCCTGACCTCGGCCGTTCTTTTGCTGGTCGGCGGCGCAGGCGGCGCAGCCTTGTTTGCCGTGGCCCACACGCCGTTTCACATCGCCATCGCCATGGGGTTGATCGGGGTCGGATGCTCGCCTGTACTTATGGCGTCTTATTATATTTTCGCGCGGGAATACCCGCCTGCCCGCTTTGCCACGTTGGCCGCCGTGATGTTGGGGGTTGGATCGGTCGGCAATCTGGTGGCCTCGTACCCCACTGCGCTGGCGGTCGAACTGGTTGGATGGCGCGCGACGATGTGGGTGCTGGCGCTGTTTTCGGGGGCCATCGCGCTGGGTATCTGGTTCACCGTACATGACCCAAAACGGGTCGAGACCGAGCACAGGGGGTCAGTGCTGGACCTGCTGAAAGAACCCGCGCTTTGGACAATCCTGCCCTTGATGCTGGTCGCCTATGCTCCCTCGGGGGCCACGCGCGGGCTGTGGGCTGGGCCGTACTTGAGCGATATATTTAACCTTAGCACCACTCAGATCGGGACGGCGACCCTGATCATGGGTGCGGCGATGATTGCAGGCACATTTGCGTATGGCCCGCTGGACCGGTTGCTGGGCACGCGGAAATGGGTGATTTTCGGCGGCAATGCGATGGGCGCGGCGGCAATAGCAGCGCTGTGTCTGTGGATCGACAGCGCGGTCTGGGTTTCGGTGCTGCTGATGGCGTTGTTCGGTTTTCTGGGCGCCAGTTTTCCGGTCATCATGGCGCATGGCCGCGCCTTTGCCCCACCCCACCTGGTGGGGCGCGGCATGACCTTGCTGAACCTGTTTGGCGTCGGCGGTGTGGGGCTGGCGCAATTCGTCACCGGACGCCTCCACGCGGCCACAGTGGACATCAGTCCGACCGCACCCTACACAGCGATATTCGGCTTTTTCGCGGTCGCGCTTGCCATCGGTTGCGTGATCTATCTATTCAGCCGCGACAGCATAGACTGATCCCGCCTCGGATCATCGGGTATGGAGAGCTCAATGCAGGATATCGAAGTTCTGGCGCCGAACCTGAAACATAGTCTTTCGGGTGTGACCACAACTGTTATCCGGCTGCTGCCCATTCAGGCAAAAATGATCAACATCCGCGCCACGGGGCCAGGGTTGCCGGACAATATTCCACATATTCCCCTTTGGAAGACTCTGTTTTTGCCCAACAAGGCCCCTATCGTCTGGCATGCGCGTCGCAACACCGAAATGCTGATGGGGCTGTTCCTAAGGTCCGTATTTCGCCGCAACTATAGAATGCTGTTCACGTCGGCCGCACAGCGCGATCATTCGGGATTTACCAAAAAACTGATCTCGAAAATGGATGCGCTGATTGCCACCACACCACAGGCGGCCTCATTCCTGCAACACCCGGCGAAGGTGATCATGCATGGCGTAGATACGCAGATCTTCCACCCGGCAAAGGATAAGGAAGCCCTGCGCGCCAAGCTGGGATTGCCCACGGGGACGTTGATCGGGTGTTTTGGGCGCATTCGGCCCCAAAAAGGGGTCGATCTGTTAGTGGATGCGGCGATAAAAGTGTTGCCCGCATTTTCTGATGCCAAAATCGTCTTTACCGGCAATGCCACGAAAGAGTTCGAAGCCTTCCAGCGCGAACAGGAAACCAAGCTGAAACAGGCCGGGCTGGCCGACCGTGTCCGGTTTCTGGGCGAACGCCCGTGGGAGGAAATCGCCGAAACCTATCGCGCACTGGATTTGTTCGTCGCCCCGGCCCGCCACGAAGGGTTCGGTCTGACCCCGCTTGAAGCGATGGCATCGGGCGTTCCGGCCATTGCCTGCCACGGTGTCGGTGCTTTTAGCGCACAGATTCAGGACGGTGTTACCGGTCGTCTGGTGGAAAAAGACAACGTTGGTGCGCTGGCCGAAGCCCTGCACGACCTGCTGAGCGACCCGGATAAGATGGCCGCCGCCGGAACCGCCGCCCGCCAGCATATCGAACAGAATTTTCGAATCGAAGGCGAGGCAGAAGAGATCGTCAACGTATACCGATCCCTGTTAGCGCAAGACTGAGGCGGGAAACGCCTCAAATCGCCGTCATCCTCGGAATAATAGCGCGATTCCTCTTTTTTCTTTGCTGCAACGCGGCTATGAACGCGCGTCCTTAACTTTGGAGACATAAAATGGGCTATCGCGTCGTAGTCGTCGGCGCCACGGGTAACGTGGGCCGCGAAATGCTGAACATCCTGGCGGAACGCCAGTTCCCTGTCGATGAACTTGCCGCCCTGGCAAGCCGTCGTTCGCTGGGGACTGAGGTGACTTTTGGCGACAAGACCCTCACGACCAAAGACCTGGACACATTCGATTTCACCGGTTGGGACATGGCACTTTTTGCCGTGGGGTCCGAGGCCACCAAGGTTTACGCCCCCAAGGCGGCCGCGGCTGGCTGCGTGGTGATCGATAACTCGTCGCTCTATCGCTATGACCCGGACATTCCGCTGATCGTGCCGGAATGTAACCCGCAGGCGATCCACGACTATAAGAACAAGAACATCATCGCCAACCCCAACTGCTCGACCGCGCAGATGGTTGTCGCGCTGAAGCCGCTGCATGACCGCGCCAAGATCAAGCGCGTTGTCGTGTCGACCTATCAATCAGTTTCGGGTGCTGGCAAAGAGGGGATGGACGAGCTGTGGGATCAGACCAAAGCCATCTACAACCCCACCACCGAGGTTGAACCGAAGAAGTTCCAGAAACAGATCGCCTTCAATGTCATTCCGCAGATCGACGTCTTCATGGAAGACGGCTCGACCAAGGAAGAGTGGAAGATGGTGGTCGAGACCAAAAAAATCGTCGACCCGTCGATCAAGGTCACTGCAACCTGCGTCCGCGTGCCGGTATTCGTTGGCCATTCTGAGGCCGTGAACATCGAATTCGAAGAGTTCCTGGACGAAGACGAAGCCCGCGACATCCTGCGCGAGGCACCGGGCATCATGGTGATCGACAAGCGCGAAGCCGGCGGCTACGTCTCGCCGATCGAATGCGCAGGCGATTTCGCCACCTTCATCAGCCGCATCCGTCAGGATTCGACGATCGAAAACGGCCTGAACCTGTGGTGCGTGTCCGACAACCTGCGCAAGGGCGCGGCCCTGAACGCAGTGCAAATCGCCGAACTGCTAGGCCGCGAAGTCCTGAAAAAGGGCTGATAAACCTATCGAATGTGCCATGTTGGATGACGTGGCACATTCCACCTCTGCCTGTTGACAAAGACAGGCTGGCTTGTCACCAAAATGACGCGCTTTGACAGCGGGACATGTGACACAGCAAACCACATGCATTGCCCCGCACAAAGCGACAGAGGCAGAGCATGCGAATTTTGACCAAGCACAGGATTGTACGAAACCTGATCATAGGCTGCGCAAGTATGCTGATGGGTCTGGTCATTATTGGCTTTACCGGCCCCGTCATTGCAGCTGGGGATTCGTTCGCCCTGCTTCGCCCTCTGGCTGGTGTTCTGCTTTTACCGTGCGCCGTTATTTTTCTGTGCATGGGCGCGCGCTACTTCGCCTTGAGCGCGATAGCCGTTGCCATCCTCGCGATTGGGTCAATCGCAACCAGCTATGCAGCGCCCTCAGGTGATTGCAATGGCGCTTGCCTGACGTTGTATCAAAAGAACCTCATGAGCCAGGCCTGGCCACGCTATCCGTTGGCCGATGACATCATAGAGTCCAATGCCGAAATCGTGACCTTGCAGGAAGTGTCCAGTCACAATCGCAAGTTCATGAGCAACATGTTCGAACATTACCCGGCAAAAACGATCTGTGAATTTCGCCCCGAACAAAACGTCGCCATCCTGACCACATTGCCAATTGTCGAAGGTTCCGAGTTTTGCCTGGAAGGTTATGGGCTTGTCGGGGTTCAGGTCAAAGCCCCCGGCGGCGGTCTGGTTTGGGTTGTATCCGTACACCTGAACTGGCCGTTTCCTTACGACCAATCCAAACAAAGCCAAGTGATTGCTGACCGCATTAGGGAACTCGACGGGCCGGTTCTGATTGCCGGAGATTTCAATATGGTGCCCTGGGGCCAAAGCGTTCAGCGGATCGCAGCGGCAGCAGACAATCAAAGCTTTGGAACTATCTTGAACACTCATAACCTTGGCAGCTGGCAGATACCCTTGCCAATCGACAACCTGTTGTTCCCGAAAGGAACAACGGGAACGGTTGAGCTGCGCCCCTTCATGGGCTCCGACCACCTTGGAAAGCTCGCCCGAATTCAATTTGAATAATCTGCTCGGCCGTTGCGCTGGACTGCACTCGCCAAGACCTGTGGCGCAAAAAAATCGGCTTAGGTCTGCCCTTCGACCAGCGCCTTTAGATTGCTCAGCCCCTGTTCGTAATCGCCGCCGACCCACTTATCCATCATCAGCCCCATCCAGCGCGCCATCGGGTTCATCCCAAGATCGGATTCAAACCCCCAAGTCACCTGAGTCTGATCGCCTTCGGGCGTCAGCTCAAACAACGCCAGCGCCGTGCCCATCGATCCAAAATCCAGCGCGGTTCTTACGGTCTGATCCGGAACGCTTTCGATGATTTCCTGCGTGCCGCTGCCAACCTGTGGATGCTCGGAACTCCAACTCAGGGTGTTGCCCACCCCGGCTTCGGGTCCGCTATAGGACAGTTGCGTTTCCGGGTCCCGCGCCAGCCAGGGCGACCATTTCTCGGTCTCTTGCATGGAATTCACATAAGGAAAGATGGCGCTGGCCGGAGCATCGATGGTGATGCTGCGCGACACGATCGCCTTGCCGGGCAGCAAGTACGAAACACCGACCAACAGCAAAACAAGAAAAATCAGCAAAAGAAAAATACGTTTGATGACTCGCATGATGCGTCCTCCGATCCAAATACGGATCAGATCACTATACTCAAAAAGGGCGCAGAATCAGAGGCCTGATCCCCCGCCCTTTGATCTTACGAATGTATGGCGCCGGTCAGTCAGCGCCCAATATCCGACGGGTCACATCCCAGCAACCTGCCTTCGCTTGTATCAAGGCTGGTAAGGCAAAGAGGAGTGATGCAACACAATCCGCAACACGCCGTCAGCGTCTTTCTTGTAGCCAAAGCTCTTGTCGACCTGCGTGACATTGCCGTCCTTGTCCGTCAGCTTGATCATGCCCATCCACATCCCGACGTCGCCCTCGACAAACGAGGCAGCGGTTGCGCTTTCCATCGCGCGCCAACCCTTGATTCCAAACCCGCCATCCAGCGGATACTCGGCGTCATGGCCCACAAAATAGGCCAGCGCACCATGGCGCGTCGGGCGAAAGGTTTGGTCCCCGGATGCCATGGTCGGCTTAAAAAGAACCGGTCCCAAATTGTAACCATAAGCCGCGTCAAGAACATCTTCGGCAACCGGGCGCGCCGCGTCGATACCGCCCTCTTCATAGGCTTTTGAGATGGCGATCAGCCCATCACCCCAGGCATTGCGGGCAGCGGTCAGTTCATCGGTGGTAATCGGCATGTTCATGTCCCTGATATGTTCGCTGGTGGGTCGTCTACCCTGAATTCGAAAAAAATTCGAGCCATTATCCTGTGGCAGCGCAAGGTTTTGCAAAGGAATTCACGATCAAAGTCAGCCTATGCCGTGGGGGCGTAAAATATTGGGGTGAATGTGGTGGATAAAATACTCACGCTTGAACACAAGGAAACCGTTCGTCTGGATCAGGACCGATTGAATGGATTGTACCGGCAATTGGGCGACAAGAACGCGCTGGACGTGTTGTGCCGGACTGTCGAGGAACTGGCCGTGCGCCTGTCGAACTGCGAACGGTTCTGGCGGCAACGCGATTGGGCCGGGTTGCGCAAATGCGCGCGGTCGCTGGTGGCGATCGCCGAACAGATCGGCATGGTCGCACTGGCCCGCGTCGCCGGGGATGTGGCGCAGTCCGTGGATGCGGGGGATGCCGTTGCCACCGGCGCCACCCTGTCGCGGCTGATCCGAGTCGGTGAAAACTCGCTGACGGTGATCTGGGATCAGCAGGATCTTTCGGTCTGACGGGGCTTGCGGACGGGCCGTGGGCGGCTAGGCTGGGCGCAAATCGAACAAGCCGAGAATTCCATGACACTGTCCTTCGCTTCCTCTTCTGATCCATCGCTTCCGCTGCATGTCATCGCACAACCCGATCTAGAAGGCTGGCTGAGCGATCAGCCAGACCATATTGCAACCTGGGTCAGGGCCAGCGGGTTCACCGGTGCGCTGGGTCAGGCAGTGCTCATTCCCGGGCCGGAAGGCAAACCTGAATTTGCGCTGGGGGGATATGGCAAAGCAACAGGTCGGGCGCGCAAGCGCTTTCCGCTGGCCGCCGTGGCCGAAACCCTGCCCGAAGGCACCTATCACATTGCTGCGGGCCTCCCGTCCGAGGCGTTAGCCACTGAATGTCTGGGCTGGTTGCTGACCGGCTATGCGTTTGACCGCTATGCCAAGCAATCTCCGGCAAAGGCTCGGCTGACCGCGCCCGAGGGTGTCGACGCCACATTGATCGAGGTCCTGGCGCAGGCCGAGGCCCTGACCCGCGATCTGGTCAACACTCCCACCGCGGATATGGGTCCGGATCAATTGCAAGTTGCCGCCGAGGCGCTGGCGCAGGAATTCGAGGCTTCGTGCGACGTGATCCGCGGCGCGGCGCTACTGGACCAGAACTTTCCGATGATCCACGCCGTTGGCCGGGCATCCGCGCAGGATCCTCGGCTGATCGAGATGAACTGGGGCAGTGCCGGCCCCAAACTGACATTGGTCGGCAAGGGCGTCTGTTTTGACACTGGTGGGTTGAACCTGAAACCCGGCAACTCGATGGGCTTGATGAAAAAGGACATGGGCGGATCGGCCAATGTGCTGGGCCTGGCCCGGATGATTATGGCGTTGAACCTTCCGCTGCAACTGCGGGTGTTGATCCCGGCGGTTGAGAATTCGGTGGCCGGAGACGCCTTTCGCCCCGGTGATATCCTGACCTCACGAAAGGGTCTGACAGTTGAGATCAACAATACCGACGCCGAGGGGCGGCTGGTGCTGGCCGATGCGCTGACGCTGGCAGATGAGGAGGAGCCGGATCTGGTAATCTCGATGGCCACGCTGACGGGTGCCGCGCGCGTGGCTGTTGGCCCCGATCTGGCGCCGTTTTACACCGATGACGACGGTGCTGCCGATGCTTTGGCACAGGCAGGCAGGCAGGCCGCTGATCCGGTTTGGCGGATGCCGTTCCATGAACCCTATGAGGCAATGATCGAACCCGGCATCGCCGATCTGGACAATGCGCCTCCGGGTGGGTTTGCGGGCTCGATCACTGCCGCGCTGTTTCTGCGCCGGTTTGTGGGCAATAGTCGTTATATGCACTTCGACATCTACTCGTGGCAGCCCAGCAAGGTCCCGGGCCGCAGCAAAGGCGGCCTCGGCCAAGGTCCGCGTGCCATATTGACCGCCCTACCCGAGATTCTGGGCCTATGACCCAACAGCGCATCATAACCCCCGTAGCTGACCTGTTACGCCGCCCGGATGGTCCGCGGGACCGGCAGCTTTTATTCGGGGACGCCGTAACCGTCCTTGAAACGCAACGGGGTTGGGGCCGGATCACCGCCGACAAGGACAGTTACCCGGGCTGGGTAAACTTGGACCAGTTGGGGGCACCGGTGCCCGATACGCATTGGGTCACCGCCCCTGCGACCCACGCCTATGCGCAGCCAGATATGAAAAGCCCCGACCGGGTCTCGTTGAGTTTCGGTAGCAGGGTTCAGGTTCTTTCGGAAAATGGCCGGTTTCTAGAAACTGAGCTGGGATTCATCCCCGCCGTTCATGCCAAGCGCAACGCCATCCACCTGACCGATCCGGTTTCCGTGGCCGAACTGTTTCTGGGCACACCCTATCTTTGGGGCGGCAACAGCCGGTTCGGGCTGGATTGCTCGGGTCTGGTGCAGGCTGGGCTATTGGCCTGCGGCACGCCCTGTCCTGGCGATAGCGGCGATCAAGAGCGTGAATTGGGCGAAGCCCTGCCCGCTGGGACGGAACCGAAACGCGGCGATCTGCTGTTTTGGAAGGGTCACGTCGCCTGGGTCTATGGCGACAACATGCTGCTGCATGCCAATGCCTATCACATGGATGTGACGTTCGAGCCGATGGATCAGGCTATCACGCGTATTCTGGAACAGGGTGATGGGCCAGTGACCGCCCACAAACGGCTCTAATCAAGGTCGACCGAGCGAATCAGCTTGCGTTCCAACACCCTTAGAACCGTGCGCAAATCCTGGCCGCGTTTCAGAATGCGGCCATCCATGCCAACCACCGAATACATCCCCTGCCTTTGCCGCAGACGTGGATGTTTCTCGACCCGGTAAATCGGATGTTCTGCCGTTCGCCGAAAGATGGAAAACACCGCCATGTCGCGCAAGTTGGAAATTCCGTAATCGCGCCATTCTCCGGCGGCGACCATCCGGCCATAGACGGATAGAATATGGGACATCTCGTGCCGGTTAAACGCGACGGGCATCTGGGCCGAGTTTGCAGAAAACCGGCTGGGAGGCTGCATGTTCATACCCCAAGCCTTGCCGGAAATTGCGTTTGAATCAAGCCCAAGCACAACAGGATGTGATTTTTTGGTTCGCCCTGTGCTAGCGCCGCCCGACCTGACGGCAGATCAGAATCACCGGCAACAGCCCCACCGCAAGGATCACCAACGAGGGCACGGCGGCGCCCTCCAACCGCTCATCCGAGGCCAACCGATACGCCTGCACCGCCAACGTATCAAAGTTGAAGGGCCGCATGATTAGGGTGGCAGGCAGCTCTTTCATCACGTCGACAAAGACGATCAGCAGCGCCGTGAGCAGCGAGGGCGTCAGGATCGGCAAATGCACTCGCCTCAGCGTTCCCAACGGGGTCTGGCCCAGCGACCGTGCGGCGGCGTCCATGTTGACATGCACCGTGCTTTGGCCACCCTCATAAGCGCTGAGCGCAGCGGCCAGAAAACGCACCATATAGGCCGCGATCAGCAACCAAATTGACCCGGTGACCAACAGCCCGGTCGAGATATCGAAAGTCTCGCGCATCCACGCATCCAGCGCGTTGTCGAAACTGGCAAATGGCACCAAAAGACCCACTGCGATCACACCGCCCGGCACCGCATAGCCCAGCCGCGCGACATAACCCGCCGTGGCCGACGCTTTGCCCGGGCGCAGCCGCTGAAAGAATCCGATGCAGATCGCCGCAAAAACGGTAATCACGGCGGCCGTGCCCGCCAGTATCAACGAGTTTTGGATGAATCCGATATAGCGCCGCGACAGCAGGTTCTGCTCCGATTCAAGCCCCATCTGCACCAGAATGAACACCGGCAGCAAGAAACCCAGCAACACCGGAATAAGGCAAAGCGTGAATCCCGCGACAGCTTGCCATCCCTTCAAGGGCGCAGCGGGCATCGGCGCGTGACTTTTGCCCGCCTGATAGTATTTTGCCTTGCCCCGCCGGGTGCGTTCGATCACGGCCAACAGCAAGGCAAAACCCAGCAGGCACATGGCCAGCTGCGCCGCGGCGGCGCGATCGCCGATCGAAAACCAGCTGGTATAGATACCGGTGGCAAAGGTCTGGACGCCAAAATAAGCCACGGTGCCGAAATCGGCGATGGTCTCCATGATCGCCAGCAGGACGCCGCCAGCAATTGCCGGGCGCGCCATCGGCAGGGACACATGCCAGAACGCCAGCCACGGGCTTTTGCCCAGCGCTCGTGCGGCCAGAAACGCGGTCGAGCTTTGTTGTAGAAAGGCGGCGCGGGCCAGCAGATAGACATAAGGATACAGCACCAGGATCAGCATCACCGCCGCCCCCCCGGTCGAGCGAATCTCGGGGAACCAATAGTCGCGTGGACCCCAGCCGGTCACCTCGCGCAGGGTGGTCTGTACGATACCGGGGTGATCCAGAATGAACGTGTAAGCATAGGCCAGAACATAAGCCGGAAAGGCCAGCGGCAGGACCAGAGCGATCTCAAGAAAGCGAACACCAGGAAAGCGGGTCATCGTCACCAACCAGGCCGCGCCTACTCCGATGGACAGGGTCCCGAGGGCGACCAGAACCACCAAAATCAACGTCGTCAGCGCGTACCCAGGCAGCACCGTATCCAACAGGTGTGAGATCGTTTCCGTCCCACCCGTTACCGCCGCAAGCACAACCGCAATCATTGGCAGCAGACAGGCTGCTGCCACCAGATAGGCCACCACGGCCACAAACCGGGTGCCAAACACGCCCCGATTGCGCGTTCCGTGTTCTGAGTATTCGATTTCAGCCATGTTTCCGGTGCTACAGGCAATAAGGCGCAGGTTTCGCCTTTAATCGACTAAAATGCTAAGAAACACCAGTGTGCAGAGGAACAATTCTGCGGCACAAACTGCCGCAGAACCCTTTGTTGGACTATTCGTAAACGCGCTGATCCTCGATCACCAACCCGTCCTTGGGCAGCGAACCAGGGGCCACAACCTCGATCGCGCCTTTCAGTTTCAGCACCTCAATTACGGATTTGGCATAGGTCACATCATCGTCACGCGGGCTTTCGATCTGAACGGTCATCGTGTCCATTTCCCCCTGCCGCGCAGCGATGACACGGGCTTTGACGATCTCATCATGCTTGTCGACCAGCGCGGCCACCTGTTCAGGGCGCACGAACATGCCCTTGATCTTGGTGGTCTGATCGGCCCGTCCCATCCAACCTTTGATCCGCAGGTTGGTGCGGCCACAAGGCGATTGTCCGGGCATGATCGCGGACATATCACCAGTGGCAAACCGGATCAGCGGATAATCTGGGTTTAACGAGGTCACGACGACCTCACCCACCTCACCCGTCGCAACCGGGGTGCCGGTGCCGGGCGTGACGATTTCGACAATCACATGCTCGTCGATGATCATCCCCTCCATCGCGTGGCTTTCATAGGCGATATTGCCCAGATCGGCGGTAGCATAACATTGCAGACAGGAAATACCCCGGTCGGCATAGTCCTGACGCAGCGATGGGAACAGCGCGCCGCCACCCACCACGGCAGAGGAAAAGTTCAGCTTCACACCCATCTCATCCGCTTTGCCCAGAATGACCTTCAGGTAATCCGGAGTACCCGCATAAGACGTACACCCCACATCCCGCGCTGCGGTGACCTGCAACTCGGTCTGGCCGGTACCGGCGGGCAGCACGGCGGCCCCAACAGCCCGCGCACCACTTTCGAAAATCATCCCCGCTGGCGTCAGGTGATAGCCAAAACAGTTATGGACGATATCGCCGGGTCCTACGCCTGCCGCATGCAGGAAACGGCCCATGCGCCACCAGTCTGGATCGGTGCTGCCGGGTTCATAAATCGGGCCCGGGGATTGGAAAACATGGTGAAAATGTCGCGCCGGGGTAACCGTGAACCCGCCGAATGGTGGGCGTGCCGCCTGGGCCTGCGCCAGATCGGATTTGCGCAGCACCGGCAAATTCACCAGGTCCTCGGCCGAGACAACGGCATTGCAATCAACCCCTGCCAGATGCGCCGCAAAACCGGGCGCGGACAACGCCCGCTGAATTTGAACACGCAGCGCCTGCGCCTGATCGGCAGCGCGCTCGTCGGCTGAACGGGTCTCGAGCGCGTCGTAGTGGTTCGTCATGACCAGATCCTCCATCCGCTTACAGCCACCTTTTGCGGCGGCGGTATGAGCGCACGTCACGAAAGCTTTTGCGCCCCTCGTCAGACATGCCCAGGTAAAACTCTTTCACATCGGGGTTTTCGCGCAGGTCTGCCGCTGGGCCGTCCATCACCACGCGACCCGATTCCAGAATGTAACCGTAATGTGCAAACCGCAGCGCCACATTGGTGTTTTGCTCGGCCAGCAGGAAGGACACGCCCTCTTTCTCGTTCAAATCCTTGACGATGCCGAAAATCTCTTCGACCAGCTGCGGCGCAAGACCCATCGAGGGCTCATCCAGCAGGATCGTTTCCGGCCGCGACATCAGCGCCCGACCCATCGCCACCATCTGCTGTTCCCCGCCCGAGGTATAGCCCGCCTGCGAGCGACGCCGTTCGGCGAGGCGCGGGAAATAGGAATACACAAGTTCAAGATCCTGCTGGATCGCCGCGTTGCCATCCTTGCGAGTATAGGCCCCGGTCAGCAGATTTTCCTCGACCGTCAGGTGTTCAAAGCAATGGCGGCCTTCCATCACCTGAATGACGCCTTTTTCCACCAGATCGGCCGGGTCGCTTTCATGCACGCTGGTGCCGCGATATGTGATCGTACCCTTGGTGACTTCGCCCCGCTCCGATTGCAGCAGATTCGACACCGCCTTGAGCGTCGTGGTCTTGCCCGCCCCGTTGCCACCCAGCAGCGCAGTGATCCCGCCCTTGGGCACGGTCAGGCTGACGCCCTTCAGCACGAGGATGACGTGGTTGTAGATCACCTCGATATTGTTGACCTCCAACAGGGTTTCGGCCTGTACATCGGTGGTTTGTGCCGCATCCAGCATCGTCAACTCCCGTAGATTTCGTTGATCTTGCGCTCCAACTCAGCCGCGGTCAGCCACGGGATGGGTTGAGAGCTGGTCATGTTCTTGCCCGCATTGAACAAGGCCCCGGTGATACATTCGTCAAACAGCGGTTCGGGGTTCTTGCAATTGAGCGCGGGCAGTTCTGGCGCAACCAAAGCCTTGAAGGTCCAAGAGGGGTTCTGTTTCACAACGCGAAGTGTTCGGTCGATCGACTCGCGAAATCCCTGATCGGTGACCAGTTGGAAATTCCGGCCTGCCAGCGCGAGGATACCGGGTCCTGGGTCCTTTTCCGGGACAACCAGATCACCGTTCACCAGCAAAGTTACCCGGACGTCAAATTGTTGTCCTGTGCGCTGCGTAGCTATTTGCTGACCCTTGGCCAGGCCTTCCAGAAACACGTGTTGGCGCACACCTGCATCGGCGTATAGATCCCCATTGATCTTGCGAGGCGGGAACAGAACCGGAATGGCCGAGCTGGCCAGAACCGCCTCGGACACGCAGTCCTCTTTTGTCGCGAAATCGTCAGGGGTAGTCGCCAGATACTGGCCGATATCCATGATGTCGAACCGCCCGGTTTTTAGATTGACCGCACCGACCACGACGCTGTTGACCTCTTGCCCGGATTTACCCGGATCGGCCCGCTCGGCAATACGATCCAGCAGAGGTTCGTCAATTTCACTTTCGACCAGCCGTTTCAGTTTTTTGGTGCTGAAGACAGAGCTGGCCAAAGGAATCGGTGGCACGATTTGCAGCGACAGCACATCGTTCAAATTGATCCTGGTATTGGATTTCAGGCGCGCATCGAACGCCGATCCCGCAAAGGCCAGAGGGGTAATCAACGCCCCGGCACTGGCCCCGGTCACGACGTTGAAGTCTGGCCTGCCGTTTTCTGTCCAGCCGGTCAGAACGCCTGATGAGAAGGCGCCATATTGCCCACCGGTCGTCATAGCCAGAATTTCCACGGGAATGCCCCGCCCGCCGCGGTCAAGGTTTGCTCGCTGCGTGGCCTGACCTTCGAACACCCGGGCAAACAGATCCGCAGTCGCATCCACATTCGGTGCTGAGCTGCGCCCGACCACGGATTTCGCCGGAACAAAATCTCGGACAAGCCCGGTACAGGTTGGCCCGTCGATCTCGGGCGCGCTGCACGCAGCAAGCCCAAGTACCGTACCCAGCACTATCCCTGTTCTTATCCGGAGAAACTCCAGCATCACCGCGTGTCCTTGTTTGGGGGTCGGGGCGGCAGATCACCGCCGCCCCTGTTGTTGTTGCGCTTTAGTTGCAGCGCCCTTCGAGGTTGTTTTCAGACGCGTAAGCTGCGGAATCTTCGTCGATGAGCGCTCCGATCACGTCACCATCTGTTGGTTTGAAGTCCGAAATCAGCGACCAGGTCTTGTTCGCCGCGTCCCACTGCGTCACACCAACCAGAGCGTCGCCGCCGTGGTTTTCGCACGAGACCGAGAAGGTCGGGCCAAAGTTCGGCAGGCCCAGCTCGGCCATTTTCTCTTCGGTCATTTCAAGCGCTTCCATACCGTCGCGCATGTCGGCCGGAGTGATTTCGGCATTGCCCGAAAGCTCTTGTGCTTTCTTGATGGCTTCGGCAGCTAGCACCGCAGCGTAAAGGCCACGGTTATACAGAACCGTCCCAACCTGATCGCCTGCGCCGGCAGCCTTGCCTGAATCGACCACATATTGTTGCAGGTCAGCAAAGACCGGGAAATCCGTGCCCACATTGTGGAAGGTCAGCGCCTTGTAGCCATTCGCGGCCTCACCCGCAGGCACAACGTCATTTTCCGAGCCGGACCACCAGATACCGATGAAATTCTCCATCGGGAAGCGAATGTTCGCGGCTTCCTGTACCGCAACCTGGTTCATGACGCCCCAGCCCCACATCAGGACATAGTCAGGACGGTCGCGGCGGATCTGCAGCCATTGCGACTTCTGCTCTTGACCGGGGTGATCGACCGGCAGGGCCGCCAGCTCAAAGCCGTGCTTCTTGGACAGTTCTTCCAGCGTGCGGATCGGCTCCTTGCCGTAGGCGGAATTGTGGTAGACCAGCGCGATTTTCTTGCCGCTCAGATCGCCACCGTTTTCTTCCAGCAAATAGTTGATCGCACCCGAGGCCCCGTCCCAATAGTTGGCCGGATAGTTGAACGTATGGCTGAAAACGTCGCCATTCTTAGCCGAAGTCCGGCCATATCCCATCGTGTGCAGCGGGATATTGTCCGCGGTCACTTTTGGGATCAGCTGATAGGTGATGCCCGTCGACAGCGGTTGATACACCAACGCGCCTTCGCCCTTGGTGGACTCGTAGCACTCAACCCCTTTTTCGGTGTTGTAGCCGGTTTCGCATTCGACCACGCGGATCGGCACACCGCCAATGCCGCCGTCGCGTTCGTTCAACAGGGTGAAATAGTCGTTATACCCGTCCGAAAACGGAATGCCGCCAGCTGCATAAGGCCCGGTCCGGTAGCTGAGATCAGGGATTACCAAATCCGCCAGAGCCGGTCCTGCGGCCATCAGGGCGCCAAGCGCCGCGGTTGCCAGTGTCAATTTCATCGGGTGTCTCCTCCCTTGGTTGGTCCGATGTTGGGGTCGGGCTTTGCACCCGTTATCTGATTGGGCCTGCCCCTAGTGCGGGAACGGCCAGAGTCTGAGTTTCTCTTTCGCCACGCGCCAAAGCTGCGCCAGACCGTGTGGCTCAAGGATCAGGAACATGATGATCAGCGCGCCGACAATCACCAGCTGCAGATGCGCCACAATATCGGTGGGCCAGCCCAGCCAATCGGCGCCAACGACTTTCAGCACCACGGGCAGCAACACCAGAAACGCAGCGCCCGCAAAGGATCCGAAAATAGACCCTAATCCGCCAATAATGATCATGAACAGCACCAGGAAGGATTTCTGGATGCCGAATACCTCACCCACTTCGACCGCGCCCAAATAGACAGCAAAGAACAGCGCCCCGGCGATGCCCACAAAGAACGAGCTGACGGCAAAAGCGGTCAGTTTCGCCTTCAGCGGGTTCACCCCGATGATCTCGGCGGCGATATCCATGTCGCGGATCGCCATCCAGCTGCGCCCCGTGGTGCCGCGCGTCAGGTTGCGCGCGATAATGGCGCTGATCGACAAAAAGATCAGGCAGAACAGATAGGTGGCCCAGGCCGGTGCATTCGGGCCGGTGATGATGATGCCGAACACGTCCCGCTCGGGCGCGTTGATCTGGCCCGAAGCGGAATAGTTGTAGAACCACGGCACCCGGTTGAACAGCCAGACCAGAAAGAACTGCGCGGCCAGTGTTGCCACCGCCAGATAGAACCCTTTGATCCGCAGGCTTGGCAGGCCGAACAGCACGCCGACAATGGCGGTGACACCTCCGGCCAACATGACGTGAATGAACATGCTGACATCCGGGAAGGCGGTCATCAGCTTGTAACATGCATAAGCCCCCACGGCCATGAAACCCCCGGTGCCCAAGCTGACCTGACCGCAATAGCCCACCAGAATGTTCAACCCGATCGCTGCAATCGCATAGATCAGAAACGGCAACAGCAAAGCGTTGGCCCAGTAATCATTGATGAGGAACGGAATGATCCCAAAGGCCACGGCGAGCACTACATAGTACCGATACCGGTCGAACTTGATCGGAAAGGTCTGGTTGTCATCGATGTAGGAGGTTTTGAAATCCCCGGCCTCACGGTAGAACATGACTTATTTCTCCCACTCTTCCTGTGCCCGGTTACGGGCTTCGGCATCCAGTTGGTTTGTGCCCTTGGCGTATCCGCTCGCCTCGGAACTGCGCACCAGTTTCATGTAGGCCAGAACGCCTGTGATCAGCCCGGCAAAAGCCAGAATCGCGGCCACAACCAGCTGGCTTTCGGTCAGATCTTCCGAGGTGACAGCGATATAGCCAAATGCCCAAAACCCGGCCCATGCTATGACGTTGATGATGGCGATCAGTTTAGTCATGCCCTACACCCTCTCGATGATTTTCTCACCAAAGAGACCTTGCGGTCGGAACACCAGGAAAATCAGCGCCAGAACATAGGCAAACCAGTTCTCGGTCGCGCCGCCAACCAACGGGCCGACGGCGAACTCGAACAGTTTCTCACCCACACCGATGATCAGCCCACCGACAATGGCACCTGGGATCGAGGTAAACCCGCCCAGCATCAGCACCGGCAACGCCTTGAGCGCGATCAGCGACAGCGAGAACTGTACGCCCGACTTGGTGCCCCACATGATGCCCGCGACCAGCGCCACGAACCCGGCCACTGACCAGACCATGATCCAGATGAAGTTCAGCGAGATGCCAACCGACAGCGCCGCCTGATGGTCATCGGCCACGGCGCGCATTGCCCGGCCCTGTTTGGTATACTGGCTGAACGCCACCAAAGCCGCCACCAGCAGAGCCGCAATCACGGTTGCTACGATGTCCAGATTGTCGAGGAAGAAGCCGTAACCGAAGATGTTAAAGGTACTCTCGTCGATCCACAGGTTGATCCCCTGCGGCAGACCCACATCCAACGTCTTGATCTCGGACCCCCACATCAGGTCGGCCACGCCTTCAAGGAAATAGGCCAGCCCGATGGTGGCCATGAACAGGATGATCGGCTCTTGCCCCACCAGATGACGCATGACGAACCGCTGTACCGCCCAGGCCAGCAATACCATCACGCCCATGGTCAAAAGGATCGCCACAAATGCAGGCACGTTCCACCCAAAGGAATGAACATGCGTGCCAAAAGTTGCATTGATCAGATGCGCAAAGGGCACCTGCCCGTTCATAATCCCAACCAGCGTCATTGCCGCAAAAAGGGCCATAACCCCTTGCGCGTAATTGAAAATCCCCGACGCCTTGTAGATCAACACAAAGCCCAGCGCGACCAGCGCATAGAGCACCCCGGCCATCAGACCGTTGAGGATGACCTCCATCGCGAATACGAATTGTTCAGGCATCTGCGCCTCTCCCCATGTCTGTCTGATGCTCAGTCATGACTGACCCCCAGATAGGCGTCGATGACGTCCTGGTTGCTGCGCACCTCATCCGGGGTGCCGTCGCCGATCTTTTTGCCGTAATCCATCACGACCACGCGGTCGCTCAGGTCCATCACCACGCCCATATCGTGTTCGATCAAGGCAATGGTGGTGCCGAATTCGTCATTCACGTCTAGGATAAAGCGGCTCATGTCCTCTTTTTCTTCGACATTCATGCCCGCCATCGGCTCATCCAGCAGCAGCAACCTGGGTTCCGCCGCCAGGGCACGGGCCAGTTCAACCCGTTTTTTCAAACCGTAAGGCAGGCGCGATACCGGCGTTTTACGGATGTGTTGGATTTCCAGAAAGTCGATGATCTTTTCCACCGCCTCGCGGTTTTCGACCTCTTCCGCTTCGGCCTTGCCCTTCCACCAGGCCTGCTGAAGGATATTGGTCTTCATGAAATTCAGACGCCCGGTCATGACGTTGTCCAGCACGCTCATACCTTCAAACAGGGCGATGTTCTGGAAGGTCCGCGCAATGCCCTGCCGGGCCACTTCATATGGGCGCATCGGTGGGCGTTTGGCCCCATGAAACCAAACCTCGCCCTCCTGCGGGACATAGAACCCCGAGATCACATTCAGCATCGAGGACTTGCCCGCCCCGTTAGGCCCAATGATGGCGCGGATCTCACCCTCGCGAATATCAAACGAGATATCCTTGATCGCCACCACACCGCCAAAGCGCAGAGTGATGTTCTTCATCTCCATCACCACGCCGCCGATCTTTCGACCGTCTTCGGTGATATATCCTTCGGAACTATCAAGCATCAGAACCTCCCTGACACAAAAAACGGGACGGCGGGCGGGGCGATGACCGCAGGTCGAGCGGCGCTCGACGACCCATCATTCCGCGGCCACCTTATGCTGTGCGACCGGCACCACCGGCGCATCCACGATCTCCAGCGTTGCGCTGATCGATCCCTTGCGGCCGTCCTCATAAGTCACTTCCGTTGTGGTCGAGATCGTCTCTGACCCGTCATACAGCGCCGCGATGATGTCGCTAAACTTTTCCTCGACAAACCCGCGCCGCACTTTCCGCGTGCGGGTCATCTCGCCGTCATCTGCATCAAGTTCCTTGTGCAGAACCACAAAGCGATGCACCTGACAGCCCGACAGCATCTCGTCGGCGGCAACGGATTTATTCACCTCTTCCACATGCGCCTTGATGGTCTCTAACACCTGTGGATTCGCCGTCAGTTCTTGATAGGATCCGTAGGCCACGTTGTTACGTTCCGCCCAATTGCCCACTGCTGTCAGATCGATATTGATAAAGGCGACACAGTGATCCCGGCCATTGCCGAACAGCACAACCTCAAGGATGTCAGGATAGAATTTCAGCTTGTTCTCGACGTATTTTGGCGCAAACATCGACCCGTCGGCCATCTTACCCACATCTTTTGCGCGGTCAATTATCCGCAAATGCCCTGAGTTTTCTTCGATGAAACCGGCATCGCCGGTGGCAACCCATCCCTCGGCATCTTTGGTCGAGGCGGTCGAATCCGGGTTTTTGAAATACTCAACAAACACACCGGGCGACCGATAGTGAATCTCTCCCTTGTCGTCGATCTTCAGCTCAACGTCCGGGGCGGGCACACCCACGGTATCGGCGCGCACCTCTCCATCGGGCTGAACCGTGATAAATACGGTTGCTTCGGTCTGGCCGTAGAGCTGTTTCAGATTGATGCCAAGTGAACGGTAGAAATCGAAAATCTCGGGCCCAATTGCTTCACCCGCAGTATAACCTACGCGGAAGCGGCCATAACCCAGCGTATCCTTGAGCGGCCCGTAAACCAGCAGGTTTCCCAGCGCGTATTTCACGCGGTCGCTGAACCCAACCGGCTTACCATCCAGCAGAAGCCCGCCAACTTTCTTGGCATGCGCCATGAAGTGATGGAACATGCGCTGCTTCAGCTTGCCCGCGTCCTCCATCCGTATCATCACATTGGTCAGCTGGGTTTCGAACACGCGCGGCGGAGCGAAGAAATAGGTCGGCCCAATCTCGCGCAGATCAGTCATCATCGTATCGGCGCTTTCGGGGCAGTTCACACAGAACCCGCACCAATAGGCCTGACCGATGGAAAAGATGAAATCGCCTACCCAGGCCATCGGCAGGTAGGACAGGATATCCTCGCTCTGAGTCAGATGATCGAATTCGGCTGAATTCTTGGCGCTTTCGATGACGTTGCGGTTCGACAGCACCACGCCTTTGGGCTTGCCGGTAGTGCCCGAGGTATAGAGCATCACGCAGGTATCGTCATAGGTGATCGCGGCGATGCGCTTGTTCAGTTCCGCATCGAACCGGGCGTGACCGGCACGGCCTTCGGCCATGATGTCGTCCAGCGCATTCATCTGGGAATGATCATATTTCCGCATCCCCCGCTTGTCGGTATAGAGGATGTGTTTGACCTGATGCAGGTTTTCCTGAATCTCGATGACCTTGTCGACCTGCTCCTGATCGCCGCAGACAACGTATTTCGCGCCGCAATGCTCCAGTACATAGGCCATCTCTTCGGCCACCGCGTCCTGATACAGCGGTACCGGCACCGCACCGACCATCTGCGCGGCCACCATCGACCAGTAATGCGCCGGGCGGTTGCGACCGATCACAGCGATATGGTCGCCCTTTTCAACGCCCAACTCCAGAAACCCCAGCGCCAGCGCCCTGACCTCTGTGGCCGTCTCGGCCCAGGTCCAGCATTGCCAGATGCCGAATTCTTTTTCCCGATAGGCCGGGGCGTTCCCGAACTGTGTCGCGTTACGGTCTAGCAGCGCAGCAAGGGATTGCATCCCCTCGGCGCCCGACTGCGTCTGAGCCAATCTTCCTCTCCTCCCAATCCGGTCCCTCCCCGGACCGGAAAAAGCGGACCCGAGGATCAACCCCGGACGCCAACGCCCCGATTAAGGGACGCTTGCACGATCAGCGTCAACTTTTTCCTGATGTTTTCTCAATTCTTACGAATTGTAACAACCAAGACGAGGTGAAACCCAACCGATCTCAGGAGTAGAAATTGGAAACCTAAACCGAACGAACGGACAAACATCCCTGACTTAAAATCAAATGCTCGTACAGTGAGGAACGATTTGCCGCTGCAAACATCGGCCTTGCAGCCGTCTTCTAATGGTCAAGTATTCTGGAATACCACATAAGACACGGCGCGTTGGGCGCCGGTAAAATCTCAGAAAATCGCGTGTTGATGAAGGCCAACAACAACAAAGGCCGACGCCGCAATGACCAATGCAGACGCGAAATACTTGAAACTTACCTGTTTCTTTTCAGGCTTCATCGTCCATGTCGCCCATTTGTTTTGCATTTCATTGTTGGCGGAACTTGTATCGCTTTTCATAACATCACCAATCCGATCTGCGCCATTCAATCTGCGTAGCCGCCCTGACCTTTTCTTTAACTAATTCTGCAGACAGGCACCGTTAGGTGTTTTCGACTCGCCTTAAGCTAACAGAGTTTGCATCAATAATAATAAATACAGAAGCAACGCGTTGTTCACATTGCATTCACATTCTCTTGGCTGAAAACGGAATTGTTTTCGTACCGACGTCCAATTTGACAGATTTACAACCAGTCCCGCAAAATCGGGATCAGCGGCACATCCGCAGCCGGCATCGGGTAGTTCCGCAAATCATTCGCGCGGACCCATTTCAGGGACTGACCTTCTTTGGATTGCGGTATCCCCTCCCACTTGCGGCAGGCAAACAAGGGCATCAACAGGTGAAAATCGTCGTAGCTGTGGCTGGCGAAGGTCAGCGGGGCAAGGCACGAGGCCCAGGTGTCGATACCCAGTTCCTCATGCAATTCGCGGATCAGTGCGGCCTCGGGGGTTTCGCCGGGTTCAATCTTACCGCCGGGGAATTCCCACAGACCAGCCATGGATTTGCCCTTGGGGCGCTGCGCCAGCAGCACCCGGCCCTCGATATCGATCAGGGCGACGGCAGACACTAATACGGTTTTCATGGTCGCAATCCCGGACGCAAAACCGGGCTCCACTTTTGCTGGAATTGCTCCGGTTTCACGAGCGATAATCCGCGTTGATCTCGATATAGCCGTGGGTCAGATCGCAGGTCCAAACGGTGGACTTGCCCCCACCCAGCCCCAGATCGACCGAGACCACCAGATCCTGACCTTTCATATATTCGGCGGCAGCGTCCTCGCTGTAGTCGGGGCTGACCCAGCCTTTCTCAGCCACCAGAATGTCACCGAAAGAAATGCTCAGCAGGTCCCGATCCGCCGCGGCACCCGATTTACCGATGGCCATGACCACACGGCCCCAATTCGGGTCCTCGCCCGCAATGGCGGTTTTCACCAGAGGAGAGTTGGCGATGGCCAACCCATGCACCTTGGCATCCGCGTCCGAGGCGGCCCCGGTCACGCGGATTTCCACGAATTTGGTCGCCCCTTCTCCGTCGCGCACCACCTGCTGTGCCAAATCCAACATCACACCATCCAGTGCCTCGGCAAAGGCGGCATTGCCCGTCGCATCCACGCCTGACGCACCGGTCGCGCACAGCAGCAGGCTGTCCGAGGTTGAGGTATCGCTGTCCACCGTGATGCAGTTGAACGTCCGGTCCGTCTGCGCACCCAGCAGCGCCTGCAGCGCCGACTGTTCCACCTGCGCGTCAGTGAAAATGTAAACCAGCATCGTCGCCATATCCGGGGCGATCATGCCGGAACCCTTGGCAATCCCCGCAATAGAGACTGTTTTGCCATCAATCTCGACCTGCGCCGAAGCCCCTTTCGGGAACGTGTCCGTGGTCATGATGGCGCGTGCCGCATCCTCAACCGCATGACGGCTGAGGCCCGCCTTCAGGGTCTCAAGCTGCGCCACAATGCGGTCATGGGGCAGCGGTTCACCGATCACGCCGGTGGAAGAGGTAAAGACCCGTTCGACCGGAACACCGGTGGCCTTGGAGACAGCCTGCGTCACCTCGGTCACCGAGGTCTGACCATAGTGACCGGTAAAGGCATTGGCATTGCCCGAATTCACCAGGATCGCCGCTGGCCCGTCGCTGGCACCGCCGATCTTGTCCTGACAGTCCAGAACCGGGGCCGCGCGTGTGGCGGACCGTGTGAACACCCCGGCCACCGAGGTGCCGGGGTCCAGCACCGCCAGCATAACATCATTACGGCCCTGATAGCGCACTCCGGCCTCGACTGTGGCGAACCGCACACCGTCAATCGCGGGCAAATCGGGAAAGGCCGCCGGGGCCAGCGGGGATACCTTGGTGATCGTGGCCACGGGGGTTACTCCTGAAGCAGTTCGATCTGACGCAGCGCTTCGGGGCCAGCACCCTCGGGGGCGGGGCGGTCGATGTCGGCCTCGCGGGTCAACTCGTCGATCCGGGCCTGAATGACGCCCTGCTGTAGGGTCTGCGTCAACTCGGCCCTTACCTGTTCCAATTCTGGCGCTTCGGTTTTGCGCTTATCGTTCAGGGTGACCAGATGCCAGCCGAACTGAGTTTTCACTGGCTCCGAAATCTGACCCTTGTCCAGCGCGATCACGGCCGCCTCAAATTCCGGGACCATCTGACCAGGTCCGAACCAACCCAGCTCACCCCCATTCGGGCCCGATGGGCCGGTGGAGTGTTCTTTGGCCATCTCGGCAAAATCGGCGCCGTCATCCAACTGTGCCTTGATATCTTTGGCTTCGTCTTCCGTTTCCACCAGAATATGGCTGGCGTTGAACTCGTCCGAACCTTCGAAATCCGCGTACTGGGCGTCATAGGCGTCTTGAATCACGTCGTCGGTCAGGTTTTCGTCGATCAACGCATCCACAGTCTGTACCGCCCGCATGGATCGCGTCTCGTTTTCCAAGGCCAGAGTGTTCAGTCTGCTCAAAGCGTCCTGCTGCTGGCTCAACAATTGTTGCTGGATCAGCTGATCCAGGATCAGATCATACAGAACATCGTCTTCGATCTGCTGGTACTGTTCGGGCAGCACAGCCGCAGTGGCGATGACGTGACCCAATGTGATTTCATCACCGTTCACACGGGCAACCACGGTGGCGGCATCAGGTTTGGTTTCGGCGGCCAATGGCAGGGCCATCACAGCAGCAAGCGCCAACGATGGCAGAAAAGTGAGGCCTTTGGGCATGGAATCATCCTATTTCTTTGCCGCGACAGGGCGTGGCGTTGACACTCTGGGACCTGCCGCTTACATCGCTTTGAAGCCTTGGACAGGGCCGCCTTTCACCCCCCGTATCTATGGGTTGCGCGCAAGGTGGGCAAGCCTGTCGCAACCACGATAAGAACAGATCCGCTGGAGTGAACATGCTGGGACTCGGAACGCTCGCCAAAAAGGTGTTCGGAACACCGAACGACCGCAAGATTAAGGCGACCCGCCCGCTGGTCGAGAAAATCAACGCGCTGGAGCCAGAGTTCGAGAAACTGTCCGATGACGGCCTGATCGAAAAAACCGCCGAGCTGCGCAAACGCGCGCTGGGCGGCGAAAGCCTGGATGACCTGCTGCCCGAAGCCTTTGCCAACGTCCGCGAAGGCGCCAAACGCGCGCTGGGTCTGCGCGCCTTTGACGTGCAGCTGATGGGCGGCGCGTTCCTGCATCAGGGCAACATCTCGGAAATGAAGACCGGTGAAGGCAAGACGCTGGTCGCCACCTTCCCCGCCTACCTGAATGCGCTGACCGGCAAGGGCGTGCACGTGGTTACGGTGAACGAATACCTGGCCAAGCGCGACTCGGAATGGATGGGCAAGGTGTTTGCATCCGTGGGCATGACCACCGGCGTGATCTGGTCGGGCCAACCTGACGCCGAGAAGAAAGCCGCTTACGCCTGTGACGTGACCTATGCCACCAATAATGAGCTGGGTTTCGACTATCTGCGCGACAATATGAAGGCCGAGCTGGACCAGATTTACCAGAAATACCACAATTTCGCGATTGTGGACGAGGTTGACTCGATCCTGATTGACGAGGCACGTACGCCGCTGATCATCTCGGGGCCGTCGCAGGACCGTTCGGATCTGTACACCGCCATTGATGGATTGATCCCCTCGCTGCAGGACGATCACTATGCGCTGGACGAAAAGTCCCGCAACGTGACCTTCACCGATGAGGGCAACGAGTTTTTGGAACAGCAACTGATTGCCGCGGGGCTGATCCCCGAAGGGCATTCGCTGTACGATCCAGAAAGCACAACGGTCGTACACCACGTGAACCAGGGGCTGCGCGCGCACAAGCTGTTTACCCGCGACAAGGATTACATCGTCCGTGACGGAGACGTCGTGCTGATCGACGAATTCACCGGTCGGATGATGCCGGGCCGTCGCCTCTCTGAAGGGTTGCATCAGGCCATCGAAGCCAAAGAAGGCGTGCAGATTCAGCCGGAAAACGTGACATTGGCCAGCGTGACTTTCCAGAACTATTTCCGCTTGTACGACAAGCTGGGTGGCATGACCGGCACCGCGTTGACCGAGGCTGAGGAATTCCAGGAAATCTATGGTCTGGGCGTGGTCGAGGTTCCGACCAACAAGCCGATTGCGCGTGTTGACGAGGACGATCAGGTCTATCGCACCGCCGGTGAGAAATACGGCGCGATGATTGAAGAGACCAAGGAAGCGCAGGAAAAAGGCCAGCCAGTCCTGTTGGGCACTACGTCAATCGAAAAGTCCGAATTGCTCAGTCAGTTGCTGCAAAAGGAAGGCATTGCACATAATGTTCTGAACGCCCGCCAACACGAGCAAGAGGCGCAGATCGTCGCCGATGCCGGCCGTCTGGGCGCGGTGACCATCGCCACCAACATGGCCGGTCGCGGCACCGACATTCAACTGGGCGGCAACGTGGAAATGAAGGTTCTGCAGGCACTGGCCGAAAACCCCGAAGCCGACCCTGCCCAGCTGCGTGCCGCTGAAGAATCCCGCCATGCCGAGGAAAAGGAAAAGGTCCTGGCAGCCGGTGGTCTTTATGTGATGGCGTCCGAGCGTCACGAAAGCCGCCGCATCGATAACCAGCTGCGTGGCCGTTCGGGCCGTCAGGGCGATCCGGGCCGCACCGTGTTTTACCTGAGCCTTGAAGACGACCTGATGCGCATCTTTGGGTCGGAACGGCTCGATAAGGTTCTGACCACCCTGGGCATGAAAGAAGGTGAAGCCATCATCCACCCTTGGGTGAACAAGTCACTGGAGCGGGCACAGTCCAAGGTCGAAGGCCGCAACTTTGACATGCGCAAGAACGTCCTGAAATTCGACGACGTGATGAACGATCAGCGGAAGGTAGTGTTCAGCCAACGCCGCGAAATCATGTCTTCGGACGACCTGTCCGAGATCGTCTCGGATATGCGTGAACAGGTGATCGACGATCTGATCGACGAACATATGCCGCCAAAATCCTATGCCGATCAGTGGGACACAGACGGTCTGCACGAGGCGGTCAAGGATAAGCTGACCATAGACGCGCCTGTACAGGACTGGGCCGCCGAAGAAGGCGTGGATGACGAGCAGGTACGCGAACGTCTGATCAACGCCGCAGACGAGATGATGGCGCAAAAAGCGGCGGCCTTTGGTCCCGAAAACATGCGCAACATCGAAAAACAGGTGCTGTTGAACACAATCGACGGCAAATGGCGCGAGCATCTGCTGACGCTGGAACATCTGCGCTCGGTCGTTGGGTTCCGCGGCTATGCCCAGCGCGATCCGCTGAACGAATACAAGAACGAAAGCTTCCAGCTGTTCGAGTCGATGCTCGATAGCCTGCGTGAGACCGTGACTCAGCAATTGTCACGCGTGCGCCCGCTGTCTGAAGAAGAGCAGCGGGAAATGCTGGCGCAGATGCAAGCACAACAGGCACAAACGCAGCAGCAGGTCGAACAAGCGACCGAACGGGCCGAAGCGGTAGCCGAGGCCGAAGCCTCGGGCGATCCGCGTCCCGGCTTTGTCGAGGATGATCCAAGCACCTGGGGCAACCCATCACGCAATGACCGTTGCCCCTGCGGATCGGGCAAAAAGTTCAAACATTGCCACGGGCGCCTGACCTAACGTCAGCATAATTGAGACACATTGAGTCCCCCTCACGGCCACATATTGGCCGTGATTTGGAATCAATATGCGACTCGCTCCTTCAACTGGGGAGGGTGTCTTGTTTGTAATAAAGAACTACGTGACCACCGGCGGCACAGTCGTTTGCGCGCTGGCAATTGGTTACCTGATGCAAAACGGATTTCCTGCGTGGTCAGCTGACGTGCAGGGCACTGAACTTGCGGCCGCTGATCAAGGCGCCGGTATTCCTGGGCTGGAGGACATCGTCTTGACCTCCTCGACCCCCGCCCAGGAAACAGACCGCGCCATCCCTTCTGCACAACGAGTCGAGGCTCCCAGTCGGTCAACCCCCTCTGATCACGCTGATTGTAGCCTGAGCGCCCGCGCACGCGCCGTGCCCGGTGCTGCCGCGCGCCTGATCATCAAGGCCCCCTGCTACGGCAATGAACGGATCGAGGTGCATCACAGTGGACTGACCGTAACCCAGCAGACAGACGCCAATGGCACGCTGGACCTGACTATACCGGCCTTGTCGGAATACGCGATCTTCCTGATCTCTCTTGACGATCAGAAAGGGACCGTAGCCACCACTCACGTCCCCGACATTGGCCAGTATGCCCGCGTTGTCTTACAATGGCAGGGCACGACCGAGTTACAGATCCACGCGCTGGAATTTGGGGCCAGCTATGGGGATGCCGGTCATGTTTCGGCACAGTCTGACTCGCAAGGCGCAGGCAGTGTCGTTCAGCTAACGCAACCGACTTTCAGCGATGCGCGCAACCTCGAGATCTATTCATTTCCCGCCGCGCAATCAGATCAATCGGGCTCGATCGAATTGACGGTCGAGGCTGAGGTGACGGCAGAAAATTGCGGAACGGACCTGAACGTCCAGTCGCTGGAGTTGCGTGAAGACCGGAAACTGAGACCACGCGAATTAACGCTGAACTTTCCAGACTGTTCCAAAACAGGTGAGTTTCTGGTGTTGAATAATCTGTTCCAAAACCTGACAATCGCGGCAAACTAAAACCGCAGGCAGGCTCGAACTTCCTATGACATTTTTTCGTGTGGCGGCGGCTGCACTGTTCTCGGCAACACTTTCCTCAGCCGTTCAGGCACAGGATATCACGCTCACCTCTCATGACGGCAAGGTCGAGGTGACAGGCACCCTGCTTGGCTTTGACGGAGAGTTCTACCGCGTCGACACCCAATTTGGTGAGCTGACGGTGGATGGCTCAGGCGTGACCTGCGATGGCCCTGCCTGCCCCAATCTTACCGATTTCGTGGGCGAACTGCGGTTTTCAGGCTCTTCCGTCATGGCCGAAAAGGTGTTGCCTGCATTGTTGATGGGCTTTGCCGAACAGGAAGGGTTGTCAGCCACGTCCCGCCAGCCCGCTCCGGACAGTTTGATATACGAGCTTCATCAGGATGGGCGCGACGCGCCGCTGGGCCGGTTCTATTTCGATATTGGCAATACCGGTCAGGGCTTTGCCGATCTGATCGCGGATCAGACCGACATTGTCATGGCATTGCGCGAAATGCGCCCGTCAGAGCAAGAGGCCGCCGAGGCCGCTGGTTTGGGCGACCTGACCCACGCACGCCGGTCGCGGGTTGTTGCGTTGGATGCGTTGGTGCCCATTGTGGCGCCGGACAATCCCGTGCCCCAAATCTCTCCCGCGGATCTTGCTTTGGTGTTTTCTGGCGCGATTGACAATTGGTCCGCCTTGGGTGGACCCGACGCACCTATTGCGCTGCACCTGCCCGACGCCGGATCAGGTCTGGCACAGGGGGTCGAGGATCAACTGCTTTCACCCGCCAGAGTCGTTCTGTCTGATGCCGTGATCCGGCATGAGCGCAGCAGCGATCTGGTTCAAAGGGTCATGAAGGACCCATTTGCCATCGGCATCGCTAGCCAGGCCGAGGCTGACGCTGCCCGCGCACTGCCCTTGACCGGTGGATGCGGTCACGTGTTGACGGCCACCCGGCAGACAATCAAAACCGAGGACTACCCGCTGACCTCACCCATGTTCCTATACCTGCCCAAACGCCGCCTGCCCCGTATCGCACGACAGTTTCTGGCCTATACCCAAAGCGACGCGGCTCAAAAGGCGATTCGCAAGGCGGGTTTTGTCGATCAGGAACCCGAGATGATGCGGATCGGACTGCAGGGCGATCGTCTGGCCAATGCGGTGGCCTCGGGTGGCCCCGAGGTCGGATTGGAGGAATTGCAGCGCATGGTCGATACCCTAAGACCCATGTCCCGGCTATCACTATCGGTCAGGTTCGAGGCAGGCTCGTCCCGCCCCGATGCGCAATCACGGTCGAACATCCAGCATTTGGCCCAACAGCTTGAGGCCGGGACGCTGAATGCGCGCAAGCTGGTATTTGTCGGCTTCAGTGATGGCGATGGGGCCGCGACCGCAAATAAGAGGATTGCCTTGTTGCGCGCCAAAACCGTGCGCAATGCGGTGCTGGCGGCGGTGGAAACAGCCATTCCCGACAGTGTTGAATTGCAGGTCAATGCGTTTGGTGAGGCGATGCCCATGGCCTGCGACGACACCGAATGGGGTCGCAAGATCAACCGCCGGGTCGAGATCTGGGTTCAGTGATCCGCTACAGATATCCCTGTGACCGAAAGCTCAGCTCATTCGATTTGCCGATGATCAGATGATCATGCAGTGTCAGCCCCAAGGCCAGACATGCGTCCTGAATACGATTGGTCATATCGATATCTGATTGCGACGGGGTCGGATCGCCCGAAGGGTGATTGTGCACCAGGATCAAGGCCGACGCATTCAATTCCAACGCCCTTTTCGCAACCTCGCGCGGATAGACCGGTACGTGATCGACAGTGCCTTTGGCCTGTTCCTCATCCGCGATTAGGACGTTCTTGCGATCCAGATAGAACACCCGGAATTGCTCGGTCTCGCGATGCGCCATCGTGGTGTGGCAATAGTCCAGCAGTGCATCCCAACCTGAAATCACGTGCCGCTGTATCACCCGCGCGCGGGCCATGCGATGGGCGCAGGCTTCAAGTATCTTCAGATCGGTGATCACCGTGTCACCAACACCCTTGATCTGGCGCAGCCGTTCCTCGGGCGCGGTCATAACCCTGTTGAAATCCCCAAACGTTTCCATCAGCGCCCGTGCCAGCGGCTTTACATCCTGCCGCGGGATTGAACGGAACAGGACCAGTTCCAACAGCTCATAATCCGGCATCGCCGCCGATCCGCCGGACATGAACCGTTCCCGCAGGCGTTTCCGGTGGTCTTTGATGTAGGACGGCAACCGACCCGAGGTCAGCGGCGCCACCGGGGCTTCGTCACTTTCAAACAGCATCGGGGCTTCGGCAAAGGCGTCCTGAGTCATGCGCCCAGATTTGCGCAGATTCGGTTTCCGAAAGGTTAACGCGCCCCAACGACTTTAGACCCCTTTGGTCGATAGTAACGAATTTCTACCTGCCCGGGGCATCATTTCACTCATGTGGTTGAGGCCGCAACCAGGACAATCTCACCGGACCAATCCGATTGAATTTGCTCAGCCGCCCGCCATGCACGCAATCCGCTGGAGCAACAAAGTGCAAGTCTTTTTCCTTTGTTAGGCTCTTTTTTCAGGGATTCAACTGTGTCCCGACGTGCCCTGCTGTGAAGAGGCTTGGGGGCCTCGTCCGAGGTGCGCAATTCGATGATCAGATCATCTTCGGTCAATTGGTCGGCGGCGAGAAATGGAAAGTGGTGCGCTGGTTCCGGTGCGCCGTCAAATCGGAATGTGGTGCTGCGCAGCGTGCGGGCGTCAAACTGTACCAACTGTCCTAAGGGCGAGGGGTCCAGGCCAAGGATCACGCCCAGCGCCATTTGCGCCTGCATGGCACCTATCACCCCAACGACAGGGCCGAGCACGCCGGCCGTTGCACAGCTCGCGCCGCTATCCGGTGCATCCGGGAACACCGCACGCAAGGATGGTGCATCGGCACAAAACCCACCAACATAGCCGGTCAGCCCCAATACGGATGCGCTGATCAGCGGTTTGCCCTGCAACAAACAGGTATCCGACAGGATATAGCTGGCCGCATAACTGTCCGCGCAGTCCAGAACAATGTCAGAGTTGCGGACAAAATCCAGCGCATTCTGGCTTGTTAGAGCCTGATTTTCGGCCATCACAGTGATGTCACCATTCAAAGCGCGGCAACGCTTTGCGGCGACTTTGGCCTTGGCGCGCCCACAGTCGGATTCAGCGAACATTGTCTGTCGGTGCAGGTTCGAAAGCGCGATTTCATCTCTGTCCAGGATGGTCAAATGCCCAACCCCGGCCCCGGCCAACAAGGGTAAGACCGGGGCGGCCAAACCTCCTGCGCCGACCACCAGAACCCGCGCTGTTGACAGGTGGGCCTGGCCGGCTGGCCCAATCTCGGGCAGGATCATCTGGCGGGCATAACGGCTCATCTCGTGACCTCGATCCATTCGCGAACACGGATTTCTGGATCGGCATTCAGCGTGATGTCCGTGACGACCGAGACGATATCAGCCCCCGCCTGCAAGACGCCCGGTGCCCGTTCAACGCTAATGCCGCCAATCGCGACCAGAGGAATATCCCCCACCCGCGCCTTCCATTCTGTGACGCGTGGCAGGCCCTGCTGTTCCCATTTCATTTTTTTCAGGATCGTCGGATAGACCGGGCCCAAGGCCACATACTCCGGGTCCATGGTCAGAACCCGCTCGAGCTCATCACCATCGTGGGTGGACACGCCCAGTTTAAGCCCTGCCTTGCGGATGCCTTTCAGATCGGCCTCGTCCAGATCCTCTTGCCCGAGATGAATCCACTCACAACCAGCGTCGATAGCCGCCTGCCAATGGTCGTTGACCACCAGCACGGTGTCGTGGGCACGGCATAGTTCCCTCGATTGGGCGATCTGATCCCGTATGACCACATCAAGCTGATCTTTGATCCGCAGTTGCACGAGCTTTACACCCAGGGGCAGCATCCGGCGCAACCAATCAGAGTGGTCGAAGATCGGATAAAATCGATCTAACATCATGATAAAAAGGCCTTTCCGATTACCGGAGTGGAAGGCTCGGCCATATCGCGCGCCTCGATCGGGTCGGCTTGGTACGCCAACTGCCCGGCCTCAATCGCCAGCATCATCGCGCGGGCCATGGCGGCGGGGTCTCCGGCCCGTGCAACAGCGGTATTCAGCAGAACAGCGTCATAACCCAACTCCATCGCCTGCGCGGCGTGACTGGGCCGGCCGATCCCGGCATCCACCACCAGTGGAACATCAGGGAATTCGGCCCGCATCGCGCGCAAGGCATATTCGTTGTTCAACCCGCGCCCCGACCCGATGGGCGCACCCCAAGGCATCAGCACCTCACACCCGGCGGCCAGCAACCGCTCACCCACGATCAGATCGTCGGTTGTGTAGGGGAAAACGTGAAAACCGTCCTCGGTCAGTATGCGCGCGGCCTCGACCAGCTGAAAGACATCAGGTTGCAGGCTGTCGGTGTGGCCGATCAGTTCCAGCTTGATCCATTTGGTGTCAAACACCTCACGCGCCATATAGGCCGTCGTCACGGCCTCTTTCACCGTGTGGCAACCTGCAGTATTGGGCAGGATAAGAACTCCCAGGTCGCGGATCATCTGCCAGAACGTCTGTCCGGCCCCGGATTCACGGCGCAGAGACACTGTGGCCACGCCCGCGCTGCTGTCACGAAACGCCTGTTCCAGAATGGCAGGGCTGGGATATTGCGCCGTGCCCAGCATCAGCGGATTGGGCAGTTGGGTGCCATAGAAGCTTTTCATCCTCAGCCCCCCTGCATCGGCGCGACGACCTCAATCCGGTCGCCGTCGGCCAACCGATGGGCAAGGCGTAGGCCCGAAGGCACGAAATCCTCGTTCACAGCCGTCGCCACCCGCCCCGAATACCCGCATTCGACCAAAAGGTCCGACAGGATTTCGGCGCGCACCTCGCGCTGTTCGCCATTAAGCACGATCTTCATCGACCATCTCCGAATGTTTGTTGTCCAGCGCCAGATCGGCCACGCCCTGCGCAAGCGCGGGGGCTAGCAAATAACCGTGGCGGTACAGCCCGTTGGCATAAATTGTGTGCCCCAGCCGCCGGATGCGGGGCAGGTTATCCGGGAAAGCGGGGCGCAGATCGACACCGATTTCAAGCACCTCGGCCTCGCCAAAAGCGGGGTTCAACGCATACGCAGCACTCAGCAGTTCCAACATGGACCGCGCGGTAATACGGCTGCTATCCTCGCTTTCGATCATCGTAGCGCCCAGCATGTAAACGCCATCACCACGCGGCACGATATAAAGCGGTATCCTGGGATGCAGCAGACGTACTGGACGGGTCAGGGTTACGTCCGGGCACCGGATTACCAGCATTTCACCCTTGACGCCGCGCAGGTCATGCAGCACCTCGCGGGCGTGCAAACCACGGCAGTCGATTGCGTTCTCTAATCGGGTTGGAGCCAGCTTACGGTGAAACGTGACCCCCTGATCCAGCAATTGTCGGTGTAGATCACGTAGTGCCTGACGCGGGTCCAAATGCCCCTCATCCGCAAAGTGTACACCTTTGGTGAAACTGGTTAAATCAGGCTCTAAATTGACAATTTCGGCCTGACTAATCTCGGTATACCCCCCGGTCCGGCGGGCAAACCGACGCAGATCCGGCAGATCACGCGGATTGGCAACAACCAGTGTGCCCCGTTGTTCCACTTGAGTACGCGTAGACCACCACTCGAACGCAGCCTGACCCAGCCGCAACACCGGTTCTTCGGCGTTTTCAAACTCACACCACGGGGCTAGCATACCACCTGCCCACCACGAGCATCCATGTGGCCCCGGAGGGCCACCGGGGTCGAACACCTGAACCCGTGCCCCGCGCGACACAAGCTCGCATGCCACGGCCAATCCGGCCACACCAGCCCCTATGACCGACCAGACGGTCACGCGGACCAGACCCGGTGGAAATGATGAACCGGCCCATGTCCCTGCCCGACCATCAGACCGTCAGCTTTAGCAATGGCCCCTTGCAGATACTCGTGTGCCTGCGCAACCGCATCGGTCAGATTCAGCCCTCGCGCCAGCCCGGCTGCTATCGAAGACGACAGGGTGCATCCCGTGCCATGCGTGTTGCGCGTATCGCAACGAGGGGCGGTGAATTCCGCCACAACGCCCGAGGGATCAATCAACACGTCGTGGCAAACCTTGCCGCGCCCATGCCCGCCCTTCATCAATACCGACCGCGCGCCCAGCCCGCACAACGCCATCCCCTGCGCGATCATCTGATTGGGGGATTCGGCATCCGTGGTTCCCAGCAAACACGCGGCCTCGGGCAGGTTCGGGGTCAGCATGGTCACTTGGGGTAAAAGAACATCACGCAGGGTCTGAACGGCATCCTGTGCCAGCAAGGCATCGCCAGATTTGGAGATCATCACCGGGTCCAAAACGACGGGGCCATCAAACCCAGCGATGGCCCCGGCAACGGTTTGAATAATTTCAGGGGTCGCAAGCATGCCGATCTTGATCGCGCTCACATCCAGGTCGGTCAGCACCGCCTCGATCTGAGCGGCCACTACGTTGAGCGGTATGCCATGCACTGCGGTCACAGCCCGCGTGTTCTGCGCCGTGACCGCCGTGATCACGCTGGCACCATAGACGCCCAGCGCAGACATTGCCTTGAGATCCGCCTGAATCCCGGCCCCGCCCCCACTGTCCGAGCCCGCAATTGTCAGGGCAATATGCGCCATATCGTTGCTCCATCATCAAGGGGCAACGCAGCATGGAAAACGTCTGTGTGTGTAGACCGTTCCCTACGCCGGTATTGCCCGGATCAGGTTCGATGGGTTAGCGCATTCACGCCTCTCAGCCCCTTGATCAGGGCACCCCAACGGTTGGCGCGACAATCTCAGGGGATGCGGCGGGATTCAAGGGCCAATTTTTGCGAAGTTCATGGACAAACTGGACCTATGCAACGAAAAAAGCCGATCCAAGGGGATCGGCCTTTTAGCAACTTGGAGGCGTGATCTTAGCCCTTCATCCCATCCCAAAAGGATTTGACGGATGAGAAGAAGCTTTTTGATTCCGGGTGGTTATCTTCACCCAGATCGTCGAATTCGCGCAACAGTTCTTTCTGGCGGCTGGTCAGATTAACCGGCGTTTCCACCGCCAGCTCGATGAACATATCACCCACACCGCCACCACGCAGGGCAGGCATGCCCTTACCGCGCAGGCGCATTTGGCGGCCCGATTGGCTGCCTGCTGGTATTTGCACACGGCCACGGCCACCATCGATGGTTGGCACTTCGATCGAACCGCCCAGCGCGGCCTTGGCCATGCTTACAGGAACGCGGCAGTAGAGGTTCACACTGTCACGTTCGAACAGTTTATGATCCGACACTTCGACGAAAATGTACAAATCCCCCGGAGGGCCACCGCGCATACCGGCCTCACCCTCACCCGCCAGACGGATACGAGTTCCGGTTTCCACACCGGCGGGGATATTGACGGACAGCGCGCGTTCTTTTTCCACGCGGCCTGCACCGCCACAGGCTTTACAGGGGTTCTTGATGATCTGACCCAGCCCCGAACAGGTCGGGCACGAGCGTTCAACGGTAAAGAAACCCTGCTGCGCGCGCACCTTGCCCATGCCCGAACAGGTTGGACAGGTGGTTGGCTCCACTCCGCCTTCTGCACCTGATCCGTCACAGGCCGAACAGGCCACGGCGGCGGGAACGCTGATGGTCTTCTGAAGACCCGCAAACGCCTCTTCCAGCGTCACACGCAGGTTATAGCGCAAGTCCGATCCGCGCGCCGCACGACGCCCGCCACCGGGGCCGCCACGCTGGCCGCCCATGAAATCACCGAACAGATCGTCGAACACGTCTGAGAACGCGCTGGAGAAATCACCCTGACCAAAGCCGGCGCCGGGACGACCACCGCCGCCGCCCATACCGTTTTCAAAGGCGGCGTGACCAAAGCGGTCGTAAGCGGCCTTTTTGTCAGCGTCGCGCAGCACATCATAAGCCTCGTTGGCTTCTTTGAACTGCGACTCGGCATCCGGGTTGTCTTTGTTGCGATCGGGATGCAACTCTTTGGCTTTCTTGCGAAAACCCTTTTTGATTTCATCCGCCGATGCGCCCTTAGCTACGCCGAGCACATCATAGTAGTCGCGTTTTGACATCAGTGTTTCCTTCTGCCTCAACGTAAATAGGCCGGCCCGGCAACCGGACCGGCCCGCATTGGCCCGGTTACCCGTTAGTTACGCTTGTCGTCGTCCAGATCTTCGAACTCGGCGTCGACGATGTCATCCTCACCCGGCGCAGCATCTGCCGCCGCAGGCTCATCCTCACCTTCTTCGGCTTGCGCCTTGTAGATGGCTTCGCCCAGCTTCATGGCCGCTTCGGTGACGTTCTGGATGCCCGATTTGATCTTGTCGGCATTCTCAGTCTCCAGCTCGTCCTTCAGCGCGGCAATCGCCAGCTCGATAGCTTCGATGGTGGTCGGGTCGACCTTGTCTGCATGCTCTTCCATCGACTTTTCGGTCGAGTGGATCAAGCTTTCCGCCTGGTTCTTGGCGTCGACCAGCTCGCGGCGTTCCTTGTCGGCTTCCGCGTTCTCTTCGGCGTCCTTGACCATCTTGTCGATGTCTTCATCCGACAGACCACCCGAGGCCTGGATGGTGATCTTTTGCTCTTTGCCGGTGCCTTTGTCCTTGGCTGAAACCGAGACAATGCCGTTGGCGTCGATGTCAAAAGTCACCTCGATCTGAGGCATGCCGCGCGGTGCGGGCGGGATATCTTCGAGATTAAATTGACCCAGGATCTTGTTGTCCGCGGCCATTTCACGCTCACCCTGGAACACACGGATGGTTACGGCGTTCTGGTTGTCTTCGGCGGTCGAGAAGACCTGAGACTTTTTGGTCGGGATCGTGGTGTTGCGGTCGATCAGACGGGTGAACACCCCACCCAGCGTCTCAATCCCCAGCGAAAGCGGCGTCACGTCCAGCAGAACCACGTCTTTAACGTCGCCCTGCAGAACACCGGCCTGAATGGCGGCGCCCATGGCAACCACTTCGTCCGGGTTCACGCCCTTATGGGGCTCTTTACCAAAGAACTTGGTGACCTCTTCGATCACTTTCGGCATCCGGGTCATACCACCGACCAGAACAACCTCGTCAATGTCACCAGCTGACAGACCAGCGTCTTTCAGTGCGGCCTGGCAGGGCTTCATCGACTTTTTGATCAGGTCCGACACCAGCGATTCCAGCTTGGCACGGGTCAGTTTCATGACCATGTGCAGCGGCTGACCGTTCGAACCCATCGAGATGAACGGCTGGTTGATTTCGGTCTGCGAGGTCGAGGACAGTTCGATCTTGGCTTTCTCAGCAGCTTCTTTCAGACGCTGCAGCGCCATCTTGTCGGCAGACAGATCGACACCGTGTTCCTTTTTGAACTCATCCGCCAGGTAGTTGACGATGCGCATGTCAAAGTCTTCACCACCCAGGAAGGTGTCACCGTTGGTCGACTTGACCTCGAACAGGCCGTCGTCGATTTCCAGAATGGTTACGTCGAAAGTACCGCCACCAAGGTCATAGACCGCGATGGTTTGGGTTTCTTCCTTGTCCAGACCATAAGCCAACGCAGCCGCTGTCGGTTCGTTGATGATCCGCAGCACTTCCAGACCGGCGATTTTACCGGCGTCTTTGGTGGCCTGACGCTGTGCGTCGTTGAAATATGCCGGAACGGTGATCACGGCTTGCGTGACTTCCTCACCCAGATAGCTCTCGGCAGTTTCCTTCATCTTGCCCAGAGTGAAGGCCGAGATCTGGCTTGGGGAGTACTTTTCACCGCGGGCTTCGACCCACGCATCGCCATTGCCGCCATCGACGATGGCGTACGGCACCATTTTCTTGTCTTTTTCGACTTCTGCATCATCCACACGACGACCGATCAGACGCTTGACGCCAAAGATCGTGTTGTCGGGGTTGGTGACCGCCTGGCGTTTTGCAGGCTGACCGACCAGTCGCTCATCTTCGGTGAAGGCGACGATCGAGGGCGTGGTCCGCGCCCCTTCGGCGTTTTCGATGACCTTCGGCTGCGAGCCATCCATAATGGCCACACACGAGTTGGTGGTTCCAAGGTCAATCCCGATTACTTTTCCCATATGTTCAATCCCTTTCTCTTCAAGGCGATGTCCCGAGGTCCGAACCCGTTATGGCACCCGGCCCCGATCTGATGTGCGCAACAGCCCTACACCATCGCGCGTCCCGGCGTATATAAGGGCGGGATCAGAGGCCTGCAAGCGTTGTAAAACGCAGGTTTTCGGGAATCTGTGGCCTTTTTGGCAAGGTTTTGGCAAGGATCGGGGATTCTCGGATGGCGCGGCTGCTTTTACGCGGTTTTGATATCAGGAAAGCTTGGCTGGACGGGCCCGCGCAGGTGCGGCTGATCGACAGCCTGCGGCCGATTCTGAAATCGGCCCCTTTGTTCCGGCCAGTCACGCCATCGGGCAAGGAAATGTCGGTGCGTATGACGTCAGCCGGATCACTGGGCTGGGTCACCGACAAGACGGGTTACCGATATCAGGCGCGACACCCCAAAGGCGCGGTTTGGCCCGCGATCCCGGAGCAGATCCTTGATATCTGGCGCGACCTCGCCAGTCCGGCCCGCGATCCCGACTGCTGCCTAATCAACTACTACGGCGAAGGGGCCCGGATGGGGCTGCATCAGGACAAGGACGAGGCGGATTTTTCCTGGCCGGTCCTGTCAATCTCATTGGGGGATGATGCCCTTTTCCGCATCGGCAACCAGACACGGGGCGGCAAGACCGAATCCATCTGGTTGAATTCGGGCGATGTGGTGATCATGGGCGGGCCCGCCCGGTTGACTTATCACGGTGTCGACCGCATCCGGTTCGGGTCATCAAAACTGTTGCCTAAGGGTGGCCGGATCAACCTGACGCTGCGTGTGGCTGGTTAGCGGCGCGCCTCCCAGCTTTGGGACACGTGCTGACGAGAGAAGAATATCCCCAACAAGCCGATCAGCAGCAAGATCAGCCCCACCCAAAGCGCATATTCCCAGCTGGTGTTGCGAGGAAAATAATTGCGGAAAAGAAAACCGCGGCACTGATCGATGATGTGAAACAGGGGGTTCCAGGTGAACATGGCCAACGTGGCACCGCCCAGCGCATTCGCCACGAACATTTTACCCGAAAAGATCATGTTCAAGCGCCGGTAGATATTGGTCAGGACTGTCACAAAAGTGGGAAACCACGGTCGCAGAGCCATGAAGACGACGCCAATCGCGCAGCCGACAAACCAGCTCAGGATCAACATGCCAAAAGCGCCGCCCGGTTCCTGAATTTCAATTGGCGCGACTGCTACACTGTAAATAAAGAGGATCACGATGATTGTCACAATCTGCGTGTAAAGCGCCCCAAAAGCGGTGGCCAACAGGACGACAACCATGTTCATCGGCGAATGCAGCATCATCGGGTTGTTGCCGGTCCCGACCCCCGCTACCGCGCTGACGGATTTGATATGGGTGATGAACAGAAACACGCCCGACAGCAGAAACAGGACAAATTCGCCGCGGATTCTTGCAATACGTGGTCCCAGGAAAGACAGGATCGTATATAACACCAAAACTAGGGCGAGAACCTGCAAGATGTTGATGATTATGGCCACGACCGCGTTGTGATGCTGGGACCGTATGCTGCGAACAACGGCGTGGAAAATCAGCTCGGCCGTTGTGAACGCGCCGCCCAGTAAGGACTGGTTTCGCTTGAAATAATACACCCGAAGCGTCTTTCCCGTTTTTTCGCCTGCAATCTGCCACGAAATTCTTGCCGTTCCGTAACCGGCACATCATAAGGCCGTCAGGCTATTCGATCAACAAATCACAGGAACGGAGCATTTTTGTGACCTACGACGCCCTCATTCCCGTCATTCGACGGCTGGCTCTGGAAGCCGGCGACAAGATCATGGAAATCTACAATTCCGATGATTTCGACGTAAAGGTCAAATCCGATTCCAGCCCGGTGACAGAAGCAGACGAAGCTGCCGACGCCCTGATTTCGGCCGGTCTGCGCGCTGCCTTCCCGGATATTCTGCTGGTGACCGAGGAACAGGCGGCATCGCATTCAGAAAAAGGGGACACGTTCCTGATTGTCGACCCGCTGGACGGCACCAAGGAGTTCATCAACCGTCGCGGCGACTTCACGGTGAATATTGCGTTGGTCGAAAACGGCGTTCCAACCCGTGGCGTGGTTTATGCCCCGGCCAAAGGGCGCATGTTCTATACGCAAGCCAACGGTCAATCGGTTGAAGAGACCGGCGCGTTGGACAAGGCGCAGGCTGGGGAAGTGATCCCCATTACAGTGTCTAATCCGGACAATTCGGCGCTTATGATCGTCGCATCGAAATCGCACCGCGATCAGGCCACCGAGGATTACATCAACAAATATCAGGTGAAGGACAGCAAAAGCGCGGGCTCGTCGCTGAAATTCTGCCTGGTCGCCACTGGTGAAGCGGATCTTTACCCCCGCGTTGGCCGAACGATGGAATGGGACACCGCCGCTGGTCACGCGGTGCTGGCCGGTGCGGGCGGCAATGTGGTGCGCTTTGATGATCATTCACCGCTGACCTATGGCAAGGACGGCTATGCAAACCCGTTCTTTATCGCCTACGCTCCGGGTGTTGACCTGAAGGAGGCCTGATGTCCGTTCTGATCGCCATTCCCGCCCGCTATGCCTCGACCCGTTATCCGGGCAAACCGCTGGTTCCGCTGACCGGGGCCAATGGCACCGCGATGACGTTGATCGAACGGTCCTGGCGTGCGGCCTGTTCGGTGTCGGGCGTCGACAAGGTGGTTGTTGCCACCGATGACGACCGCATCCGCGAAGTGGCCGAAGGGTTCGGGGCCGAGGTGGTGATGACCTCGGAAAGCTGCGGCAACGGCACCGAACGCTGCGCTGAGACCCATGCCAACCTTGGCGCGGGCTATGACATCGTGGTGAACCTGCAAGGCGACGCGCCGCTGACACCGCATTGGTTTGTTGAAGACCTAGTCGCTGGCCTGCGCGCCGCGCCTGAGGCGGGCGTGGCCACACCCGTGCTGCGCTGCGATGGCGACGCGCTAAACAGCCTGCTAAACGACCGCAAGCACGGGCGCGTTGGCGGCACCACCGCCGTTTTTGCTGCTGATCACAGCGCCATGTATTTCTCGAAAGAGGTCGTCCCGTTCACCGCTGAGACCTACGCAGGCGAGCAAGAGACCCCGGTCTTCCACCATGTCGGCGTCTACGCCTATCGCCCCGATGCTTTGGCCGCCTATCCCACCTGGCCGGTGGGCCCGCTGGAACAGCTGGAAGGGCTTGAACAGCTGCGGTTTATGGAAAATGGCCGCAAAGTTCTGTGCGTCGAGGTTGAGGCCAAAGGCCGCCAGTTCTGGGAACTGAACAACCCGCAGGACGTCCCCAAGCTTGAGGAAATGATGGCCGCGATGGGGTTGGATTGATCTCTTTTCCCCCTGACCTGGACACGCCGGATGGCATAGCAGGGCGCAAACTTCTTTGTCTGGAAAACAGATGACCAATATTCTTGTAACCGGCGGAGCTGGATATATCGGATCGCATGCCTGCAAGGCGCTGGCGCAGGCGGGATATACGCCTGTGACTTATGACAACCTGATCACTGGCTGGCAGGACGCAGTGAAATTCGGACCGTTCGAACAGGGCGATCTGCTGGATCGTGCTCGGTTGGATGAGGTTTTCGCCAAATACCAGCCCGCCGCTGTGATGCATTTCGCCGCCCTCAGTCAGGTGGGTGAGGCGATGTCGCAGCCCGGCAGATATTGGACCAACAATGTCACCGGGTCACTGAACCTGATCGAGGCTGCCGTGGCTGCCGGTTGTCTGAACTTTGTGTTCTCATCGACCTGCGCCACTTATGGCGAGCATGACAATGTGGTACTGGATGAAGACACACCGCAACTGCCGCTGAACGCCTATGGTGCCTCAAAACGGGCCATCGAAGATATCCTGCGTGATTTTGAGGCCGCATATGGCCTGAATCACGTGATCTTCCGCTATTTCAACGTGGCCGGTGCCGACCCCGAGGGCGAAGTGGGTGAATTCCACCGCCCCGAAACTCATCTGGTACCGCTGATGCTGGACGCCATTGACGGCAAGCGCGACGGGCTGACCGTATTCGGCACCGATTACGATACGCCCGACGGCACCTGTATCCGCGACTATGTGCATGTTTGTGATCTGGTCGATGCCCATGTTCTGGGGTTGAACTGGCTGGAACAGGGCAAGGGCAGCCGCGTGTTCAACCTTGGCACCGGATCCGGCTTTTCGGTGATGGAGGTGATTGGCCATTCCAAAGCTGTCACCAACCGCGAGGTGCCCTATTCCATCGGTCCGCGCCGCGCTGGCGATTGCACCAAGCTGGTTTCGGGCTCGGTTCGCGCGGGGCAAGAGCTTGGTTGGACCCCAAAAAGGTCAACATTAGAGACGATGATCGGCGACGCCTGGCGCTGGCATCAGAACGGCAATTACGAAAAGTGAGTATAGGTGACAGATCACGCGACCGATAATCTTCCCCCCATTGGATGGGTTCAGAAGTACCGGTTGCGTCTGAAACGAAGGCGGTTGCTTTGGCGATCCTTTCGCAGCCGCCATCAGCTAGCCAGCCTCAAGGATCAGACCGCGCATATCAGACCCGGCGCGGTACTGGCCTTCACCACGCTGCGCAATGAAATCAATCGCCTTCCGTGGTTCTTCCGCCACTATCGCGGGCTTGGGGTGGATCACTTTCTGGTCGTGGATAACGGCAGCGATGACGGCTCGGTCGAATTTCTGCGCGATCAGCCCGATGTGTCGCTGTGGCAGACCTCTAACAGCTATCGCGACGCGCGATACGGTTTGGATTGGCTGACATGGCTGCAAATGCGCTATGGCCACGGACACTGGACCTTGATGGTGGACGCGGATGAGCTGCTGATCTACTCCAACCACGACAGCAAATCCCTGCAAGACCTGACCGGCGCCTTGGACCAACAAGGCCACATCGCCTTTGGCGCACTGCTGCTGGATCTCTACCCCAAGGGGCCACTGGGCACGCAGCCCTATGACCCCGAAACGGACCCGACCGAAACCCTTAGCTGGTTCGATCCCGGCCCCTACCGGTGTCAGCGCCAAAGCCCGATGGGCAACCTATGGGTGCAAGGCGGTGCGCGGGAACGGATGTTTTTTGCCGACAGGCCACGGCATTCACCCACATTGAACAAGATCCCGCTGGTGCACTGGTCACGGCGCTATGCTTATGTGAACTCGTGCCACTCGGCCCTGCCCCGGCATCTGAACGCGGTCTATGACGGCCCCGGCGGCAAGACGCCTTCGGGCGTGTTGCTGCACACCAAATTCCTTCCCGAGGTGGTGGGCAAATCATCGACTGAAAAAACCCGACGGCAGCATTTTCATGATCCCGACCTATTTGGGTCATATTATGATGCAATTGGAAACCGCCCCGACATGTGGACACCTCAGTCCGTACGATTCGAGGGCTGGGCCCAGTTACAACAATTGGGTCTGATGGGGAAAGTTTGCTGAAAAGCAGCATATGTGACTAACGGTTTTTAAATTCGTTGCCTTGAAAGATACATCAATGGCATAAAACGGCACTTGCCCGGCACCACTCTGGATCGTCCAGCCCCCGGGCATGCTCGCGTAACGAAAAAGGCAGTGCAAACGCGTGAGCCTGTTGGATTCATATCGAATGAGATTGCGGCGCAAGCGTCGTCTGGTGCGCTGCCTGCGCAAACGCCAGCAATTAAAGCCAATATCCGACAAGACCAACGATATCCGACGCGACGATATCTTGTTGATGAGCGTTCTGAGGAACGAGAAAATCCGCCTGCCTTACTTTCTGGAATACTACCGCAGGTTGGGTGTCGATCATTTTCTGTTCGTCGACAACGACAGCGATGATAGCTCGGGCGAATACTTGGCAAGCCAACCTGACGTTTCGGTCTGGCGGGCAAGTGCCAGCTATAAACAGGCTTCGTTTGGATTGGACTGGTCAAACTACCTGTTGCGGAAATACGCGCACGGGCACTGGGTTCTGACAGTCGACCCGGATGAATTTTTTATCTATCCGTTCTGCGACACCCGTCCGATCCGCGCCCTGACCGATTGGCTGGACGGCTGCGCGGTACGCAGTTTCGGCACCATGCTGATCGACATGTATCCGCAAGGACCAGTGGATGCTCAGCCCTATCACGAAGGGCAGGACCCGTTTGAGATCGCCCGCTGGTTTGATGCCGGCAACTATATGATCACCATGAACCCCGAGTATAAGAACCTGTGGATTCAAGGGGGACCACGGGCGCGTGTGTTCTTTCGCGACACCCCATTACAAGCGCCTGCGCTGAACAAGATCCCTTTGGTCAAATGGGACCGTCGCTATGTCTATGTCAGTTCGACCCATTCGCTGCTGCCGCGTGGATTGAACCAGGTTTACGACGATTGGGGCGGTGAAAAGACCAGCGGCGCGTTGCTGCACGCCAAGCTGATCAGCACGCTGGGCGACAAAGCCCGCGAAGAGATGCAGCGCGGCCAGCATTATCGCCGCTCGGGCGAATATCGCGCCTATGCCCAGGGGCTGGACGAGCAGCCGGTGTTTTGGTGCGACCGGTCCGAGAAATACATCAACTGGCGTCAGCTTGAGATCCTTGGCCTCATGTCGAAAGGAAACTGGGCATGAGCCGTCTGGGCGTTGTCATGCTGGTACATACAGCACTGCACCGGGCCGAGCAGGTGGCCCGGCACTGGACGACATCGGGCTGCCCGGTGGTGATCCATGTGGACCGCAAAGTGCCAGACCGAGTGTATTCCAAATTTGTTGCCGCATGCGCGGATGAGGCGCTGATCCGGTTCTCGGAACGCCATGCCTGCGAATGGGGTGGCTGGGGAATTGTCGCGGCCTCACAATCCGCGGCCGAACTGATGCTTGAGGCATTTCCGGACGTACATCACGTCTATCTGTCTTCGGGGGCCTGCCTGCCCCTTCGGCCTGTGGATGAGCTGATCGGCTATCTTGCCGACCGGCCGCGGGTCGATTTCATCGAAAGCGCCACAACTGCTGATGTCAGTTGGACCATCGGTGGGTTGGATCAGGAACGCTTTACACTGCGCTTTCCGTTTTCCTGGCGCCGGAACCGCAAACTGTTCGACGCTTATGTAAAACTGCAACGCGCCCTTGGGATGCGCCGCAAAATCCCCGAAGGGTTGATGCCGCATATGGGCAGCCAATGGTGGTGCCTGACCCGACAGACCCTGTCGGCCATTCTACAGGACCCCAAGCGGCACACCTATGACCGCTATTTCCGTCGTGTCTGGATACCAGATGAAAGCTATTTCCAGACGCTGGCGCGACTGTATTCCACCCATATTGAAAGCCGGTCGCTGACCTTGTCGAAATTCGACTATCAGGGGCGACCACATATCTTTTATGACGATCATCTGCAGTTACTGCGCCGCTCGGACTGTTTTGTGGCCCGAAAGATCTGGCCGCGTGCCGATCGGCTGTATCAGGCTTTTCTGACCGACCAGAGCAGCGCCATGCGACCAGCCGAACCCAATCCGGGCAAGATCGACCGAGTATTTTCCAAAGCGGTCGAGCGTCGAACCCGTGGGCGCGACGGGCTGTACATGCAAAGCCGCTTTCCCCGTCACGGCAGTGAGAACGGCCTGACCTCATTCCCTTATTCGGTATTTCAGGGTTTTGCCGAGCTGTTCGAGGATTTTGAACCCTGGCTGACCGAGACCACAGGCGCACGGGTGCATGGGCACCTGTTTGGCCCCGCGAGGGCCGAATTTGCCGGGGGTGACACGATCACCAACGGCGCGCTCAGCGATTGTGCGGTTCTGCGCGACTATAATCCGACGGCCTTTGTCTCGAACCTGATCTGGAACACACGGGGTGAGCGGCAGTGCTTTCAATTCGGTCCCGGAGATACGCAGAAGATCAACTGGTTTCTGGCGCGGGATAAGAACGCGCAAATCTCGGTCATCACCGGGGCCTGGGCGATCCCGCTGTTCCGGTCGAACATGAATTTCGCCGACATCCGTTGTGAGGCGGCACGCCTGCAGCAGATTGAAACCAAACAGCTTGAGGTTCTGGGCTCGGTCTGGACCAAGGCGCAGGTGCGTACCTGGTCCTTGGCCGAATTTGTCGAATCTCCGATGGAGCCCATGCAGACCGTGATCGAGGAAATCGGCACCCACCGCGCGAACCATTTGACCGAAGCTCCAAAAATGGTGGATTTGACTGGCTTTGGACAATTCCTCCAGAACCTCAAAAATCAAGGAATGCATCCTTATTTGGTGGGGGATTTTCCTGCGGATGATATTTTCGGCGCGCGGGTTCGGCCATTCAAGAAACCTTATCTGGTGCAATAGTCTGTCATGACATCCAAGTTCGACTATTTCATCATCCTCGCCGCAATGCGCACCGGGTCCAACCTGCTTGAGTTCAACCTCAATGCGCTTGAGGGCGTCACCAGCTTTGGTGAAGCATTCAACCCGCACTTCATTGGTCGACTGAAATCTGAAAGCCTGTTGGATGTAACTTTGGAAGACCGTAACGGTGATCCGATGAAGCTGGTGCAGGCAATCAAAGATGCGCCCGGCGAGTTAAATGGGTTCCGCTTCTTTCAGGGGCACGATGCCCGCGTGTTAGAGCCTGTTTTGGCTGACCCGCGCTGCGCCAAGATCATTTTGACGCGCAATCCTCTGGACAGTTACGTTTCATTGAAAATTGCGCGGGAAACCAAGCAATGGCAACTGAAGAACATCAAACGTCGCCGCGAAGCGCAGGTAGAATTCAATGCGGAAGAGTTTGATTCATACTTGGATAGACAGCAGGACTTTCAACTCCTGCTGCTCAATACCCTGCAGCGAACGGGTCAAACCGGGTTTTACATCGCATATGACGACCTGACCAATCTGGACGTGCTGAACGGTCTGGCCGCGTGGTTGGGTATATCAGCACGGCTGTCTTCGATTGACGATACGATCAAGCCGCAGAACCCTGGCCCGACCTTGTCCAAAGTGACAAACCCCGAAGAGACCGAGCATGCCTTGGCCCGGATCGACAGTTTCAACCTGCATCGCACGCCGAATTTCGAGCCCCGGCGCGGATCGACCGTCGGCAATTATGTCGCCGCGCCGCATACGCCCCTGATGTTTATGCCAATACGCGGCGGGCTTGAGGCATCGGTGACCCAATGGATGGCCGGTCTTGACTCGGTCAGCACCGACAAGCTGGTCACCAATCTGAACCGCAAACAGATGCGCCGATGGTTGCACGCCCACCCCGGACACCGAAAATTCACGGTGCTGCAGCACCCTCTAGCACGGGCGCATTCGGCCTTTTGTTCCAATATCCTCAGCACCGGGCCTGGCGCTTATCTGAAAATCCGAAATCTGCTGCGCAACCGGTTCAAAATTCCGATCCCGGGTCAGCTGCGTGACGGCAATTACCCGGTTGATCAGCATTATGAGGCGTTTTCGGCTTTCCTAACCTTCCTACGCCAAAATCTTGCCGGACAGACGCCCGTTCGTGTGGATGGGACGTGGTGCAGCCAGTCTCAGGCATTAGACGGAATGGCATCTTTTGCCCTGCCTGACCTCATCCTGCGCGAGGATGAGATCGCGACAACCCTGCCCGATCTGGGCAGACGGATGGGGCATGACAGCCCACCAACACCTGGACATTGCGCGCCGGATATCCCGTTCGCGCTGGCCGAAATTTATGACGACAGATTAGAAACGCTGGCGGCTGAGGCTTACCAGCGCGATTATATGCAGTTCGGGTTCGGGGATTGGGAACCAGTTACGGGCGCAGCGTAATCAGTGTACCCTTGTTGACCATCGCATAGATCTCTTCGATCTCTTCATTCTTGACGGCGATACAACCGGCGGTCCAATCCGCTGTCTTCTTGGCGCGTTTCAGTTCCGACCGCTTTTTCGGCTGACCGTGAATGAAAATATCGCCGCCCGGATCGACACCGGCCGCCTTGGCCTGCGCGATATCACTGGAATTCGGATAGGAAATCCCCAGTGACAGGTGATAGCGACTGTTGGGGTTGCGGCGATCAATCAGATAGCTGCCTTCGGGCGTGCGACCATCGCCGCGCTTGGTCTTTGTGCCATCTGGCGCAAAGCCCAGATCGACCTTGTATTCCTTAAGAATGGTTTCGTTGTGCAGAAGATACAGCTTCCGCGAACCCTTGTTGATGACCAATGAGGTCACCTCGGGGCCATCGTATGTTAGAAATCGTGGGTTGGCTGAGGCACAGGCCGAAAGGCCCAGCGTTGCCATAGCGCCCAATCCAAATGCTCGACGATCCATGTTTCACTGCCTGCTCTTTTTTTTCAGCATTATGCCAGAAATCCAAAAAACTGAAATCACTTTTTGATGTGCTGCTGTTCAGTCAGGCGGCGCTCGATGCTTTCCAGCCGTTCCAATACTTCGTCGCGATAGGCATCGGTTCGCACTTCATCCTCGGCATGGTGCGCATCCTGCATCGAGTTCACGATCAGACCGACCAACAGGTTCACCACCGCAAAAGTGGTGACCATGATGAATGGAACGAAGAACAGCCAGGCATAGGGATAGACCTCCATCACCGGGCGGACGATGCCCATGGACCAGCTTTCCAACGTCATGATCTGGAACAGCGTATAAGCCGACAGGCCCAGATCGCCGAACCAGTCCGGGAAAGTGGCCGAGAACAGCTTGGTCGAGATCACGGCGCCGATGTAGAACAGGATCGCCATCAACAGGAACACGCTGGCCATGCCCGGCAGGGCCGAGATAAAGCCTTCGACCACACGCCGCAGGCGCGGCGCGACCGAAATGACCCGCAGAACCCGCAGAATTCGCAACGCTCGCAGCACCGACAGCCCCCCGGCACTGGGGATCAGTGCGATACCGACAACGATAAAGTCAAAGACGTTCCAGCCGCTCAGAAAGAACCGCCGCCCGGTCGCCACCAGTTTCATGGCGATCTCGGCCACGAAAATTGCCAGACAGATGGTGTCCAGCGTCACGATCAGGGGTCCGGCGGCCTCCATCAGGGTGGGCGATGTTTCCATCCCCAGCAACACAGCGTTAAAGATGATGACCGCAGTGATGAACCGGCCAAAAGTGGGATGGTCGATGATGGCCAGCAAACGCTGATTGAAGCCCATATTGACACTCTCCTGTCTGCTCATGATGCGGGCCCCCATACAAACCGCGCGGCAAGTTCCGTGTGTGACGACCATCGAAATTGGTCGACCACCTGTACCCATTCAAGGGTGTAGCCAGCGTTAACAAGCATTTTTGCGTCCCGCGCAAAGGTAACGGGGTTGCACGAGACATAGGCAATCACCGGGCGCTGCGCCTGAGCCAGTTCGACAATCTGTGCCTCGGCCCCGGCGCGGGGCGGGTCAAGCACAACGGCGTCAAATAATTTCAGCTCATCGGGCATCAGCGGGCGGCGGAACAGGTCGCGGGACTCGGTCGTGACCCGTTTCAACCCTTGCGCGCGACGCCAACCCTGATCCAGCGCATCCGTCATCGCGGCTTCACCTTCGACCGCGTGAACCTCGGCATTTTGGGCGAGGGGTAAAGAGAAAGTTCCACTGCCTGCAAACAGGTCAACAACCCGCTTTGCCCCCTGTGTCGCTTGCAAAACCGCCTTTAATAGAGCCTGTTCACCGTCTTTTGTCGCCTGCAGGAAGGCTCCGGGCGGTGGCACAACCCCAGCACCCCCAAAGCGTTGTATCGGAGCCTGGCGCATGGCGATCACCTCGCCGTCCCAGCTAAGTCGCGCCAACCCATGTTTCTCGGTCGCCTGCGCCAAGGTCAGCTCGAGCGGGCCGTCCAGCGGTTTACCACCTTTGACGGCAACATCCAGCCCACCTTCGGACAAGGTCAGCGTCACGGCCAGAACGCCCTTGCGGCTCCCGCCCAAAACCGCCAGCGCCTCGGCCACCGGTATGGCGGCGATCAGAGTCGGGTCCAGCAGATGACAATCGGGGATTTCGGTGATGGTGTCAGACGCGCGGCCATGGAACCCGGCAAGCGTGCCCTTTTTGGTCCGACGCACGGCGATCGTGGCACGGCGGCGCGAGCGTTCAGATGAGGTGTGGACCGGGCGCATCTGCGTCTCAAGCCCCTGCGCCACCAGTGCAGTGCGCACCACTTCGACCTTCCAGTCGGCCACAAAACCATCTGCGGCATGCTGCAACTGACACCCACCGCACGCCTTGTAATGCCGACAGGGCGCTTTCACCCGCTGATCCGAAGGAGTTTCAACCCGAATATCGGTCAGCAATTGACCCACCAAGGTCCCACTGACCACCTCACCCGGCAGGGTGCGCGGCGCGTAAACCGGGCCGTCGGCGATACCGTCGCCCTGATGACCTAGGCGGTTTATGGTGAACTGTTGCGTCATGGGGGCCTGATACCGGGGCTTTGCGCGCAACAAAACCCCCTAGCGCGCTTTGTGCGTTATTCGGCGGCTTCGGCCTGAATGAACCCGCCCGATTGGCGATGCCAGAACCGCGCGTACAGCCCGCCCTGCTCCAACAACGCATTATGGGTGCCGGTTTCGACGATCTGCCCCTGATCCAACACGATGATCCGGTCCATCTCGCTGAGCGTGGACAGGCGATGTGCAATCGCCAGGACCGTCTTGCCCTGCATCACCCGGTGCAACGCGGTTTGGATCGAAGCCTCGACCTCGGAATCCAACGCCGAGGTCGCCTCATCCAATACAAGTATCGGCGCGTCCTTGAGGATAGCGCGCGCCAAAGCGATCCGCTGCCGCTGTCCACCACTGAGTTTCACGCCCCGTTCACCCAGATGCGCTTCATACCCGGTGCGGCCATGGGCATCCTGCAAGCTAAGAATAAACTCATGCGCTTCGGCTTTCTTTGCCGCTTCAATCATGTCGTCTTCTGACGCGTTTGGGCGGCCATAAAGGATATTCTCACGCGCCGAGCGATTGAACATTGCAGTTTCCTGCGTGACCATGCCGATCTGGCCACGCAAACTGTCCTGCGTTACCTGGCTGACATCTTGCCCGTCAATGCGAATGACGCCTTTTTCCCCGTCATAGAGCCTGAGCAACAACGAGACCAAAGTGGATTTCCCAGCGCCAGATGCCCCAACAATTCCCAGCTTTTCACCCGGATGCACGGTCATGCTTACATCGGACACACCGCCCACATCCCGTCCATAGGCAAAGCTGACATGGTCGAAATCTATCCGCCCCTCGGTCACTGTCAGGTCAGTGGCTTGCGCGGCATCCTCGACCCGGTCGCGCTTGGCAAGTGTCTTCATGCCATTCTCGACCTCACCCACATTCGCGTAGAGTCCCATCAGCGTGAAACTGACCCAGCCGGTCATCTGCGCAATTCTGATCGAAACCGCGCCAGCCGCCACGATATCCCCCGCCGTCGCAACCCCGTTCCGCCACAAAAGCAGCGTCGCGCCCAGCAACAGCACTGGCAGCACGCCGGCCAGCACCATCAGGATAAAGCGGAAGCTGGCGGATAAGGCACCAAAGGCCAACATCTTTTCCCGCAGATCGACCATCGAGTTTCGCGCGGCCTGATCCTCAAACGCGGAATGGGCGAACAGCTTTACGGTCTTGATATTGGTGATGGTATCAACCACTTGCCCGGACACCATCGCGCGCGCGCCAGCTCGCGCCGCAGACCGGGCGCGAATGCGTGGCAGATACCAGCGGATCAGCAGAAAATACACCACCAGCCACCCGGCAAAAGGCAGCATCACCAGTGGGTGAATAGATCCTAACAAAAGCAAAGAGCCCGCAAGTGAGGCCAAGGCAAACACAATCGCACTGATCGTTTCCGACACGACCGAGGCCAATGCGTTAGACGTCTGCATCTGTTTCTGCGCGATCCGACCCGCGAAATCATCGTCGAAATAAGTGACCGATTGGCCGAGGGTCCAGCGATTCAGCTTGGCCAGCACCAGCGGCGGCACATTGGGCATGACGATATAGTTGTTCGTCACCGAAGACAGCCCGAACAGGGCCGGACGCAGCAACATGAAAAATGCCACCACGCCCAGAATCACCCACAGATTATCTGCGTTGAAAAAACCCTGAGGTCCGCTTTCGGTCGCTATGTCGATAACCAGACCCAGCATCCAGGCCGTCCCAGCCTCCATCGCGCCGGCCATAGCTGAAAAGCTGGCCGCGACAAAAATCATCGGCCACGCGCCGGACAAGCACCAGCGAATGAACGCCCCCAACGTTTGTGGCGGAGGCGTCTCAGAGTTTTTGAACGGATCTATAAGATCGGCAGCCTTCATTCCGCAGCCTCCGGGTTCAGGAAGCCCCCAGATTGCCGCGCCCAGAACTGAGCATAAAGTCCCCCATGTGCCAGCAATTCGGAATGACCGCCCTCCTCTACAATCCGACCACCATCCATGACCAGAATACGATCCATCTGCGCAATGGTGCTCAGCCGATGGGCAATGGCGATCACGGTTTTACCTTGCATCATACCGTAGAGGGTCTCCTGAATCGACGCTTCGACCTCGGAATCTAGGGCAGATGTCGCCTCATCCAACAGCAGGATCGGTGCGTCTTTCAGGATTACCCGCGCCAGCGTCACCCGCTGTCGTTGACCACCGCTCAGCTTTACACCCCGTTCCCCCACATGTGCATCATAGCCGGTGCGTCCCTGCGGATCTTGCAGGTCGAGGATGAATTCATGCGCCTCGGCCTGTTTGGCGGCGGCGATCATCTGTTCCTCGGATGCCTCGGGGCGACCATAGAGGATATTGTCGCGCACTGACCGATGCAACAGCGCGCTGTCTTGCTGAACCATGCCGATATGGCTGCGCAAGCTGTCTTGCGTGACGTTGGCAATGTTCTGGTCATCGATCAGAATTGCACCCTGCTCCACATCATAAAACCGCAAAAGCAACTTCACTAGGGTCGATTTTCCGGCACCGGACCGCCCGATCAGACCAATCTTTTCACCCGGATGGATGGTCAGGTTGATATGATCCAGCCCACCGGTTTTACGACCGTAGTGATGCGACAGGTCGCGGATGTCGATCTGACCTTTGCTTAGTTGCAACGGTTTCGCGTCCGGCGTGTCCAGCAGGTCGATGGGCTGGGCAATTGTCTCCATCCCCTCAGCCACCACACCAAGCTGGCGGAAGAAGCTGGTCAGCGCCCACATGATCCAGCCGGTCATGGCGTTCAGCCGCAGGGTCAGCGCTGTCGCCGCTGCCACCACACCGACTGTGGCACTGCCCTGCATCCACAAGGCAATGGCCCAACCGACAACGCCAACGATCAGTAGGCCGTTCAACGTCACCAGAACCGCATCCATGATGGTGAAGATACGCATCTCAACCTGAAAGGTGCGACGGGTTTCTGCGATGGCTTCGCGGGCATAGTCCAACTCTTGATCATCATGCGCGAACATCTTGACCGAGTGGATGTTGGTATAACTGTCCACCACCCGACCCGTCACCGCCGAGCGCGCATCCGACGCCGCCTTGGACGCCGGTCCGACCCGAGCAACTGTCCAGCGCACCAACAACGCATAAAGCGCGAACCAGATCAGCAGCGGCAACAACAGGCGCGGATCGGCCGCCATCAATAGGATCGCCGCCCCGATCAGATAAGCCAGCGAGAAGGAAATTGCGTCAAAAACCTGAAACACGGCCTCACCCGCGGCGGGGGGCGTCTGCATGATCCGGTTGGCAATGCGGCCCGCGAAATCATTCTCGAACCACCCAACTGATTGGCGCAGCACGTGCTTATGCGCCCGCCAACGTATGATGGTGCCAAAGTTCGGCAGGATCGTGTTGTTCAGCAGCAGGACATCGACCACATGCAGCATCGGCCGCAACAGCAGCACAAACACAGCCATCAGAATCAGTTCGGTGCCGTGGGTCTGCCAGACCTCGGCCGGCTGGCCGGACAACAGGTCCACCACGCGACCCATGTAATAGATCAGCCCGACCTCGACCGCGGCGACGATGACTGAAATCAGCGCGGTCCAGAAAAACACCCGCATGAAAGGCCGGGAGTAATCCAGCATAAACGGCCACAGCCGCGTGGGCGGTGTATCGGTCTCGGTATAGTCTTCAAAAGGGTCAACGAGGTTTTCGAAATAGCGAAACATGGAGAGTGCTCCGATTGAGCAGAAAATAAGTCATGCGAAGAAAGATGGCGCCAGAACACCACCCCTACGGGTTAAAGTGTTCCGGCTTTAGCCGAACCAGATCCCGTAATACATTCGCATCCCTCCATTCATGTGACAGGCGCACGAAACCACAAAGAAGTTGATTTGTCATCCCCTTTTGAGACTTCGTTTCAGATGCTCAGCAATTCATCGCGGGTCAGGGCAAAACCTGATGCAATCCAGCGCGCCTCAAGCTCGGCCAGTTTTTTGCCCAGCGCGGGACCGGTGAAATCGGGAATCAAATCAGTAGCCCTGATCGGGAAATCAGCCTCTGCCCCTTTGTGCAGATCGGTGCGCAAGGTTTCGCTCCACGGCTGTTCAAGGAAGGCACAGCGCAGCAAGGTTTCGTGCAAGCCGCCCTCTTCGCCGTAACGAAACCCCAACTCGGCCACGCTAGCGGTGCCCGATGCTTCATCCCGCATGCGGGTCAGGCGTTGTAATTGCGCCTTGCTCAGGCGCAGGGTCTTGGCGATTTCCGGTGTCGCGATTGCGGCCAGACGCCGAATTGACTCAGGGGCGGCCCCAGCCTGTTCTTCCAGGTCTATCAACGGTGCCAACGCACGGTCCTCTGCCCCTGGCAGCAGCCGGGCCAGAACACCAGATTGACGCATCGCCGCAACCGAAGGCGCAGGATCGGGTGCGCCCATAAGTTTCAGAAGTTCGGCCCCGACCCGTTCACGAGACAGGCTTTCCAAACCATCCAGATTAGACGCAATCGCCGCCAGAGCGTCCGGATCAAACCCGGCCTCGGCATCTCCATACCAGGCGTGAAACCGGAAATACCGCAGGGATCGCAGGTAATCCTCGCGAATGCGGTTCTCGGCTGTGCCGATAAAACGTACGCGGCGGTATTGCAGGTCAGGCAACCCGTTCAGCGGGTCGAGAATACTGCCATCCGGCCGCGCATAGATCGCGTTCATGGTGAAATCACGGCGCGCGGCGTCCTCTTCCACCTTGTCGGAAAAGGCCACAACCGCCCGGCGACCATCGGTTTCCACGTCGCGGCGAAAAGTGGTGATCTCATGCGGGGCACCGCCGCTGACCACGGTAATGGTGCCATGGTCGATGCCGGTGGGAATAGCCTTGAGACCTGCCGCCTGCGCCAGCTCCATCACCCGTTCGGGGCGCGCATCGGTGGCAATGTCGATATCCGAGACCGGCGCGCCCAGCAGTGCGTTGCGCACACAGCCCCCGACGAACAACGCCTGCGCGCCAGCGCCCGTCAACGCCGCACAGACCTTTTGCGTTGCCGGATCCGTAACCCAGGCCTCAGAAATTTGCGTCATTCACTCACCCGCGCGGCCAATCCCCGCAACATTCGGGCCGTCGCGCCCCAGATGTAATAGGGGCCGAACGGCACCGTGAAATAATACCGTTTGTGACCACGCCAGCGGCGCGATTCAACGATATAATTCGCAGGGTTGAGGACATGTGCAAGCGGAACCGAAAACACCTCGTCCACTTCGCCCGGTTCGGGGGTCAGTTGAAACGGTTCGCGCAGGATCGCAACAACCGGTGTTACGGTAAAGGACGTGACGGTTTCATGGGCCGACAGGTGACCCAGAATCTCGGGGAGGTCCGGCGGCAGACCGATCTCTTCCTGCGCCTCACGCAGGGCAGTGGCGGTGACATCTACATCACCTTGATCCTGCTTGCCGCCGGGAAAGGCGATCTGCCCGGGGTGGTGTTTCAGGGCCGAGGATCGTTTCGTCAAAATCAGCCGCGGCGTTTCGTCAAACACCGTGATCGGAACCAGCACCCCCGCCGGGCGCAATTTGCGCCCTTCAGGCAGGATGGTTTCGGGGTTCAGGTCGAAATCGCTTGAACCATGGCCGGGGCGACGCAGGGCCGCCCGCAGCTGGTCCGTAGGATCAGGAGTCGTCCGCATCAAAGCCGACCGAACCCGGTTCCAGTATGTAATGTGCGCCACAGAACTGGCAATCGGCGGTCACCTTGCCTTCGGGCGTGGTCATCTTTTCGATGTCCTTGGCCGAATAGATCGACAGGCTTTGCCGCACACGATCTTCCGAACAGGTGCAGCCGAATTGCACGGACTGGGCATCATAGACCCGCGGCTGTTCCTCATGAAACAGCCGGATCAACAGGTCGGTCGGCGCCACCGAAGGCCCGATCAGTTCGAGATCCTCGACCGTATCCAACAGGATGTTGACGCGGCCCCAGTTTTCACCCTCTTCCCCGTCGACCAGATCTTCGGCGGTCAGGATCTGCCCCCCACCTTGTCCGTCCGCCACAAAGGGCGAGGCCTTGGGCATGTGCTGCAGCATCACCCCGCCCGCGCGCCAATGTTCACCGACGCCCGGCTCGGTCGATTTACCAAAGCTGAGCGAGAACCGCGTCGGCAGCTGCTCGGATTGTGCGAAATACGCCTCGGCGCAGGCAGAGATCGAGCCCCCCGCCAGCGGAGTGATCCCCTGATACGGTTGCGTGCCTTCACCCTGGTCGATCATGATGGCGAAATAACCCTCGCCCACCTGATCAAACGGCCCGCCCTCGGTCAGGCGGTCGCGATCATAGCTGGCATAGGCGCGGATGCGGGCCGGCTCACCCTCGACCGTGGGCGCAAAGTAATCGGTCGCGATCATGCGCACCGGGCCCTTGGACTGCACCTGCAACGACAGTTTCCAACGCAGCGAAACGGTCTGGCCGATCAACGCGGTCAGCAGGGCCATCTCGGCCACCAGCGCCTCGACCTTTTCGGGATAGTCATGCTGCTTCAGGATGCCGTCCAGCACGCCATCCAGACGGGCCACACGGCCGCGCATATCTGATACATCAAGTTGAAAGGGCAGGACAGTATCGTCCCACGCGATTTTCGTTCCAAGAGACATGGGGTTTCCTTACACGCCACGGGTTGGCATACCGGCACCATATAGGTTGAACAGATTGGGTTTGAAGGGGCCATACATGATCAGACGGTTCGGTGAAACCCCGGAAAAAGGGCGTACATATACACGCAGACCGGGTGTCTATGCGTTGCTGCCGCAAGGAAAAGACCTGCTGGTCACGTGGTATGACGATGGGCTGAACCCCGAATTGCAGCTGCCGGGCGGTGGCATTGATCCGGGCGAATCCCCGATTACCGCGCTGCATCGCGAAGTGTTCGAGGAAACCGGCTGGCTGATCGCCGCCCCGCGGCGGATCGGTGCTTTTCGCCGGTTCACCTTTATGCCCGAATATGACCTCTGGGCCGAGAAAATCTGCATGATCTACAGCGCCCGTCCGGTGCGCCGGATGGGGCCGCCCCGCGAAGAGTTTCATGAGGCCCTTTGGATGGAAACTGCCGTTGCGGTGCAGATGCTTGGCAACGAGGGGGACCGTCACTTTGCCACCCGACTTCTGAACAGTTTCTAAGCCCCGTTATATTCAAAGAACACGGCGGACACGTCATCATCCATGCCGCTGCCCGGTGCCATGGCCTGCGTCAGGCGCCAGAACATATCGTCCAGAAACTCGGTACCGCTGCGGTCGGGCGCACAATCGCGGGCCATCTGCTGCAGGCCTTCTTCCTCAAGCAAGCCGCCACCGGCCAGACGACACTCGGTAAAGCCATCAGAATACAGCATCAATTTATCGCCAGGTTGCAGGTAGGTTTCGATCCGCTGAAAGGACACATCGGGCAGCAAACCGATGGGCAGGCCACCCTCGCCCAGAAATTCGGCACTGCCGTCTTGGCGCAATACAAGTGGATGCGGATGCCCGGCCTGCACCATCTTAAGATGCCCGTTGCGCAGATCGACAATGGCATAGACCATGGTAAAGTATTCTTCGACGCCCGCATCGGCCATCAGGCGGCAATTGAGCATCTCAGCCACCTGTTCGGGTGGCAGCAGCGCATAGAATTTGTCAAAGCGTTTTTCCATCGCCACATTCTGATCGAAGTGATTGCTGGACAAGTACCCGCCCAATCGCGCTGTCATCATCGCCGAGGTGATGCCGTGGCCCGACACGTCAATGCTGTAAAACCCCAACCGATTGACCCCGGGCGAGAACATCCCCACCAAATCGCCACCAATATGCCCGCAGGGTTTCAGCAACATACTGACCCGCGATTTTCCGAAATCCCGCGTCAGTTCGGGGACCAGGGATTCCTGAATTTTCCGGGCCTGAATCAGGTCCTTGTCGATGGCATCATGCGCCACGCGCAGGTCCTCTAACGCGGATTCGATCATGCGGTTTTTCTCGGACAACTCGCGCTGCATATCCAGGATCCGCGCCCCGGCCGAGATCCGCGCGCGCAGCTCATCCGCCTCAAGCGGTTTGATCAGGAAATCGTCCGCACCAGCGTCCAGCCCGCGCGCCACCTCTTGCTTTTCGCTTTTTGAGGTCAGCAGGATGAAGTAACTGTATTGATCACTTTCCAGCGCCCGGAAGGCACGGCAGAATTCCAGCCCACTCATCCCCGGCATCACCCAATCGCTGAGAACCAGATCCGGCGGGTCGGTGGCGCACATCTCAATCGCGGAGTCGCCATTGTCGGCCTCAAGCACCTCAAAGCCCCACTTTTTCAGCGAGGCCACCAGAATACGACGTTGCAGCCGGCTGTCATCGACGACCAGCACCTTTTGGATCGCGCCAAAATCCTGATCGGACCCGGCCTCTGCCTGACTGCCCTCTGCCACCTGAACCCTCTGCACTGTGACCTTTACGGAACGCAGCGACCGTAGCGCGGGGCGGTTTAACATCCGGTGAAGGCGTCTTTGTCTTATTGCTTAACCCGCTCTTTACTTGCCGTGGGCTATCCAAGTCAGGTCGCGATATATGCGGAGAGGCCGAACATGATCGACTGGTCCAGGGTCAGACAGCTGCGGGATGAGGTGGGTGCCAGCGAATTCGAAGAGGTGGTGCAGATCTTTCTGGATGAGGTTCAGGAAACCATCGACCGGCTGCATCAGGACACCGCCCGGCTTGAGCTGGAACAGAACATGCATTTCCTTAAAGGCAGCGCGCTGAGTCTGGGGTTCGACCGGTTTTCCAAGCTGTGTCAGGACGCAGAACGCAACGCCGCCGCAGGCAAGGCCGGTGACGTCGATCTGCCCGCCATCCTGACGGTGTATGACACGTCTAAGGCTGAGTTCCTGACCGATAAATCCGAAAACCTGTCCTAGATCACGAACTGCGCCAGGGTCTCGTCTTCGGTGATGTCGGTATAGGTAAAGCCAGCCTCGTCCAGATGCGCGAACAGGCGTGCGAAATTCTCGGGCTTGCGAGTTTCGATGCCAATCAGGACCGAGCCGAAGTTACGCGCCGATTTCTTCATATATTCGAACCGGGCGATATCATCTTCGGGGCCGAGGATGCCCAAAAACTCTTTCAGCGCACCGGGGCGCTGTGGCAGGCGCAGGATGAAGTATTTCTTAACGCCGGAATAGCGCTGCGCCCGTTCTTTGACCTCGGGCAGACGTTCGAAATCGAAATTGCCGCCCGAGGTGACGCAGACAACGGTTTTGCCGCGGATAAAGCTCTGCACATCGGTCACCGCTTCGATCGCCAGGGCGCCTGCGGGCTCAAGCACGATGCCTTCGACATTTAGCATTTCGATCATGGTGGTACAGATACGGTCTTCGGACAGGACCAGCACGTCGGACAGATGGCGATCCTTGAGCAGTTCAAACGGTTTCGCCCCGATCTTCCCGACCGCTGCCCCATCGACAAAGTTGTCGATATGATCCAACGCCACCGGATGCCCCGCCGCCATGGCCGCATGCAAACAGGCCCCGCCTTTGGGCTCGACAAACAGGCAATGGGTCCGATCCCCGAACCATGTCGCCACGCCCGAGGACATGCCGCCCCCGCCAACCGGCAGGATCACGTGATCAGGGACGCCACCCAGCTGGGCCTCAACCTCGACAGCCAGAGACGCCTGCCCTTCTATCACATCCTCATCATCAAAGGGCGACAGAAAATGCCCGCCCTGCTGGGCGCACCACGCCTGCGCAGCGGCCAGCGTGTCGTCGAAATAGTCACCGGTCAGGTGAACCTCGATATTGTCGCCACCAAAGATGCGGGTCTTCTGAATTTTCTGCTGCGGCGTTGTCACCGGCATGAAGATCACGCCCTTCACCCCCAGATGCTTGCACATATAGGCCACGCCCTGCGCATGATTGCCCGCGCTGGCGCAGACAAACAGCTCTTGTCCCTGCTGCTTGCGCATGGCGTTGAACGCGCCACGGATTTTATACGACCGCACCGGGCTAAGGTCTTCCCGCTTGAGCCAAATCTCAGCACCAAATCGGTCGGACAGATGGGCATTCCGCTGCAGAGGCGTTGCGGGAAAGACAGTGCGCATCGCCTGTTCGGCGGTGCGGGCGCGGGTCATGAAATCAGTCATGACAGTTTCACTGCCGCATCACTGTTGAAAGGGCAAGGAATACATATGTGTACGTGGTTCAGGTGAGTGCGCGTTTTTCGATGAAGACCCCGTACATGGTGGTGAAAAGGCTGACACTGATCATAGGCAGGACCAGCACTCCAAAGAATACTGACAGCAATAACCCCAAGACTGGAATAATAGCCAACGCAGTGAAGACGAGCTGAATAAGTAACTGGAACAGGAATGCCACAACAATCAGCACCAGAACGGCTCCAACCGATCCGGCCGTGCTGTTCCAAGCTTCACCTAGAGTAATTGGCTGGCCAATGGCAGCCGCAGGCAGGATGATCGAAAGTCGATAGAAGCACACGACCAAAAAGATCACATAGGCTACGATCAAGATAATTGCCAAAACGGGAGAGCTTTGAACCAGTCCACCAAGAATCAAACCCGCTGGGATCCAGGCAATGCCCATCAACAATCCAAGCAGAATAGCTCGTCCGAGGTACGCGAGGATGCGGTCGAAGCGGAACGCAGGAAAAATACCTCTGGGATACTCTTCAAGAAGGATAAACCGGTGCCAAGACACCGCTATCCAGAACATGGTGACAAGCATCACCGCAAACAGGCCAAAAATGAATAGGAGGACCCCACCTGCAGTGACCCCTGGTGGTAGACCGTTTGCGTCTGCCTCAAAAGCTTCAAGCGGAATACCTGATGCCATGAACAACAAAACGATCAAAGCTGTTGCAATCAAAGCGGGACCAAAGGTGATTTGTACAACCTGCTTAAGATTGCCGAAAACCATCCGCACCGAATGCACAAAAATCTGCCAACCCAACATCCTGAAACTGCCCTCTCAACCAATCCTTGTTCTTGTTCCATCCGTTTCACCCTAATTCCCGCCCTGCGTCAACGCAGATAACTTGCCCCCACGTTCAAAACCCGTTAGGGGCCAAGCGTCTTACGCATAAGGGGAAGTCAGATGTCCGCGCCCAAGAAAGTTGTTCTGGCCTATTCCGGTGGCCTTGATACCTCGATCATCCTGAAATGGTTGCAGACCGAGTATGGCTGTGAGGTCGTGACCTTCACCGCTGATCTGGGTCAGGGTGAAGAGCTTGAGCCCGCCCGCCAAAAGGCCGAGCTGCTGGGGATCAAGCCCGAAAACATCTATATCGAGGACATCCGCGAAGAGTTTGTCCGCGACTTCGTCTTCCCCATGTTCCGCGCCAATGCGCAATACGAAGGCCTGTATCTGCTGGGCACTTCCATCGCGCGTCCGTTGATCTCGAAACGTCTGGTCGAGATTGCCGAAGCCACCGGTGCCGATGCCGTCGCCCACGGTGCAACCGGCAAGGGCAATGATCAGGTGCGGTTCGAACTGGCCGCTTATGCGCTGAACCCCGACATCAAGGTCATCGCTCCCTGGCGTGAGTGGGACCTGACCAGCCGGACAAAGCTACTGGAATTTGCCGAGGCGAACCAGATCCCGATTGCCAAGGACAAACGCGGTGAGGCTCCGTTCTCGGTTGATGCCAACCTGCTGCACACTTCGTCCGAAGGCAAGGTTCTGGAAGACCCGGCGGATCAAGCGCCCGATTATGTCTATCAGCGCACCGTCCACCCCGAGGACGCACCGAATGAGCCCGAGTTCATTGAAATCGGCTTTGAAAAAGGCGATGCGGTCAGCATCAATGGCGAGGCGATGAGCCCCGCGACCATCCTGACCAAATTGAACGAATATGGCGGCAAGCACGGCATTGGCCGTCTGGACCTGGTCGAAGGCCGGTTCGTGGGCATGAAGTCGCGCGGCATCTATGAAACGCCCGGCGGCACCATCCTGCTGGAAGCGCACCGCGGGATCGAGTCCATCACCATGGACCGCGGCGCGATGCACCTGAAGGATCAGCTGATGCCGCAATATGCCGAACTGATCTATAACGGCTTCTGGTACAGCCCCGAGCGGGAAATGCTGCAAGCCGCCATCGACAAATCTCAGGAACATGTCACGGGCACCGTCCGCGTGAAACTGTACAAAGGCTTGGCCTCAACCGTGGGCCGCTGGTCGGATCATTCGCTGTATTCCGAAGAGCATGTAACCTTCGAAGATGACGCCGGCGCCTATGACCAAAAAGACGCGGCAGGCTTTATCCAGTTGAACGCGCTGCGCCTGAAATTACTGGCGGCGCGAGACAAGCGCCTGTCCAAGTGATCGACGACGACGACATCAACGACGAACTCGATCTGTTCATCGAAGCGCAGGACGCGGTCTGGTCCGACGTCCTGCGCGAATTGGAACAAGGGCAGAAAACCAGCCACTGGATGTGGTTTGTATTTCCGCAATTGGCCGAACTTGGCCGGTCCCACATGGCGCAGCTGTACGGGATCGAGGATTTGGATGAGGCCAAAGCTTATCTGGATCATCCGGACCTTCGCCAGCGCCTGACTAAGGTTGCAGGGTTGATGTTGCTGCACAAAGGCCGTGATGCCAGTGACATTCTGGGTGGGATTGACGCAAAGAAACTGCGATCCTCCATGACGTTGTTTTCATCTGTTCCCGGAGCCCCGTCAGAGTTTCAGGCTGTGCTTGATGCCTTTTATGACGGGCAACCCTGTGAGCGGACCCGGCAAATCCTGCAAATGTCGTGACGACAAGGTCCAGTTGGGTCACCCTTGCATAAGAGCGCCCCTTCTCTTTACGCATGCGTAAACTGAGAAGGGGATGAGGATGCTTCAGGACATCGCAGACGGTATTCAAAAAGGTCTGAACGGCAAAAGCTTTGACGGCTCGCTGAAATTCGATTGCGGTGAGGCGGGTGTGATTGTTCTAGCCAACAATCAGGCCACCACACAGGACCGCGACACCGATTGCACCATCCGCATTTCGCAGGACAATTTGACAAAATTACTGACAGGCAAGTTGAATCCGATGACCGGTGTGGCGTTGGGCAAGCTCAAGATTTCGGGCAATATGGGCGTGGCGATGAAGCTGGGGCAGCTGCTGGGTTAGCGGCGATAAACTCGTCTCACCACCCCGTGACAAACCATGTCAGCGGATTGCGCCAACGCATAAGTCAGGGCAGCCTTATCCCAAAAGGAGACCTGCCATGACCCGCATCGCCTATCTCGATTATTTCAAACCTACGCTTCTGTTTTCGCTGATCGCACTTATCGCCCTGCTGCGCGCCGCCCCTGCGCCCGCTGCCGGCTCTGAAACCCTGACGGTTGCGGGAGGCTGTTTCTGGTGCGTCGAATCCGACTTCGAATCCGTTCCGGGCGTAACCGGGGCCGTATCTGGCTTTACCGGCGGCAGTACCGCCAACCCAACCTATGATCAGGTCACCAAAGGCAGCACCGGCCACTACGAGGCGGTTCAAATTACCTTTGATCCGGCCCGCGTTTCCCGTGAGACCCTGCTAAGCATGTTCTTCCGCTCGGTCGACCCAACAGATGCGGGCGGTCAGTTCTGTGATCGAGGTGACAGTTATCGCACGGCCATTTTCGTCTCTAACGCTGGGGAAAAAGCCCTGGCTCAGCAAGCCAAGACAAATGCTCAGAACGCGCTGGGGCAACAGATCGTGACCCCGATCCTGCAGCAAGTGGCATTCTACCCGGCCGAGGCCTATCACCAGGATTACTATAAAGGGAACAAGCTGGTCCTGACCCGCTTTGGCCCAAAACGCCAGCACAGCGCGTACAAAGCCTATCGCAAAGCCTGCGGCCGTGATGATCGAGTCAAGCAGCTTTGGGGCAGCGATGCGCCGTTCGCGGGGTCTTAATCCAACCGCGCCTCGCGCACCTCTTTGAGATCCGGAATAACATCAGCTGTACCGTGCCGCGTGACCATCAGGGCCGCGGCACGGTTTGCTTGTGAAATCACCTGTGCCATCAGCATCCCGCGATCCATTCCAGCCAGAACATAGCCGGTAAAGGTATCGCCCGCACCAGTAGTATCCACGGCCTTTACCTTGTGCGCCGGAAAGTCCGAAGCCGCACCGCGATGGTAATACCGCGCGCCTTTCGACCCCAAAGTGACAATCACATGCTCGACCTCAAGGTCGGTAACGGATTGCTCGGTTGCCTGCTGTAGTTGTTCAGCCTCAATCTCATTTAAGATCAGAAAATCCAGATACGGCAACACGGCCTGAACCGCATCGGCTTGAAACGGTGCGGCTGCATAGCAGACGGTCAGCCCCAGATCGCGCCCCATCTTTGCAGCTTCGACCTGCAGGTTGGTTTCGTTCTGCATCACCAACACATCACCCTGCAGGGCCGTGGACAGCGCCTGCCCCAACTGATCCTGCGTGATCGCGTGGTTCGAGCCGGGGAACAGGATGATGTTGTTTTCACCCTGCGCATCCACAGCGATAATGGCGTGTCCGGTCGGAACCTCGACCTCGGCAATATGGCGCGTATCCACGCCATATTCAGTCATACGATCCAGTGCCCAGCGTCCGTCGGGGCCCACGGCCCCGATATGGGCCACTTGCGCCCCGGCCCGGGCAGCGGCCACGGACATATTCGCCCCTTTGCCACCCAGATACCGGTCTAACCGGTTGGCCGAAAGCGTCTCTCCCGGCCCGGGCAGGTGCGGCACGTCATAGATCATGTCTGCGTTGATCGAGCCGAGGTTCCAGATCGTCATGGCTTACGCAATATCGCACGAGGCCAGGATGGCCATGTTCAGTATATCATTCGCCGTCGACCCGGTCGAACAGATCTGGATCGGCTTGTCGACACCAGACAGGATCGGGCCAATCACCGTGGCACCCCCCATTTCCTGCATCAGCTTGGTCGAGATCGACGCCGAATGCCGCGCGGGAACGATCAGGATATTCGCCGGGCCGGTCAGGCGCTGGAACGGATAGCCTGCCTGTTGATCCTCGTTCAGAGCAACGTCTACGGTCATCTCGCCTTCGTATTCGAAATCCACCTTGCGCTGATCCAGTACAACAGGCGCGCGGTGCATCTTTTCGGCCCGTTCCGACACCGGATACCCAAAGGTCGAGAAACTGACGAAGGCAACGCGCGGCTCAAGCCCCATATGACGGGCCACGGCGGCCGAGCGTTCAGCGATATTGGCCAGGTCATTCTCATCCGGCCATTCATGCACCAGCGTGTCGCCAATCAGAACGATCCGGCCCTTGTGCAACAGGGCGGTCACACCCACCGCGCCATGTGCCTTGTCTGCATCAAACACGTGGTTGATCCGGTCCAGCACATGCGCCGATTTGCGCGTGGCCCCAGTTACCAGGCCATCACCATGCCCATGCGCCAACATCAGGGATGAGAACACATGCCGGTCGCGCGCCGCCAGGCGGTAAATATCCTTGCGATCAAAACCTTTGCGTTGCAGTCGGTTATACAGAAAATCGGTATAGGTCTCGAGATGCGTGGTGTTGGCGGCATTCACCACCTCCAATTCGCGTACGGCATCGCCCAGACCAGCCTCTTCCAGCTTTTGTTTCACGTCATCGGGGCGACCGACAACCAAAGCCTTGCCAAAGCCAGACCGCTGATAGGTCACAGCAGCGCGCAACACGCGGGGATCGTCGCCCTCGGCAAAGATCATGCGGCTTTGAGCCTGACGCGCACGGGCGTTCAGACCGCGCAGAATGCTGGCGGTCGGGTCCATGCGGGATTTGAGGCTCAGCTCATAAGCCTCCATATCGATAATCGGACGCCGCGCAGCACCAGTATCCATGCCCGCCTTGGCAACAGCAGGCGGAATGCGGTGAATCAATCGGGGGTCAAACGGCGTCGGGATGATGTAATCGCGCCCAAAGGTCAGCGATTTGCCATAAGCCATCGCAACCTCATCCGGCACATCCTCGCGTGCCAGACGGGCCAGCGCATGGGCGCAGGCGATCTTCATCTCGTCATTGATGGCGCGGGCATGAATGTCCAGCGCACCGCGGAACAGATAAGGGAAACCCAGAACGTTGTTGACCTGGTTCGGATAATCGCTGCGTCCGGTGGCGACGATGGCATCCACACGCACCTCATGCGCTTCTTCCGGCGTGATCTCAGGATCGGGGTTGGCCATGGCGAAAATCACCGGGTTGTCAGCCATGCTGGCGACCATATCCTGCGTGACCGCGCCCTTGACCGACACGCCCAGGAACACATCCGCGCCGTTCATGGCGTCTTCCAGCGTGCGCAGATCAGTGGTGATGGCGTGTGCCGATTTCCACTGGTTCATCCCTTCGGTACGGCCCTGATAGATTACGCCCTTGGTGTCACAGACGATGCAGTTTTCGTGCCGCGCGCCCATCGCCTTGAGCAGTTCGATACAGGCGATCCCAGCAGCACCTGCACCGTTCAGAACGATCCTCACATCCTCGATCTTCTTGCCCGAGATATGCAGCGCGTTCAGCAGACCCGCCGCGCAGATCACCGCGGTGCCGTGCTGATCATCGTGAAAGACGGGAATGTCCATCTCTTCCTTCAGGCGCTGTTCGATGATGAAACACTCGGGCGCCTTGATGTCTTCCAGGTTGATGCCGCCAAAGGTCGGCCCCATCAGCTTGACCGCACGGCAGAATTCATCCGGATCTTCAGTGTCCAACTCGATATCGATCGAGTTCACATCGGCAAACCGTTTGAATAGGACCGATTTCCCCTCCATCACCGGTTTTGAGCCCAACGCCCCCAGATTGCCAAGCCCCAGAACCGCCGTCCCGTTCGAGATTACGGCGACCAGATTGCCCTTGTTGGTGTAGTCATAGGCCGTTTCGGGGTTTTCTGCGATTGCTTCACATGGAACAGCGACACCGGGACTATAGGCCAGCGACAGATCACGCTGGGTTGTCATGGGAACGGTTGCCTGCACCTCCCACTTGCCGGGGGTGGGGTCCAGGTGAAAGGCCAGGGCTTCTTCGTCGGTAATTTTCGCTTTGGGCATCTGATATGTCGTTTCTTTACATCTGTTGGGCTGTCGCCTCATAGCGCAGGAAAACGCGCGCCTCAACGAGAATGAGTTTTCGGCTTTTACAGAAGATGCGGGATTTGTAAGGTCGCGTCCGGAACACGCCAAAAGGGGTCAGCCTTGTCCACAGTCACGCCGATGATGGCGCAATATCTCGATATCAAAGAGGCCCATGCCGATGCCCTGCTGTTCTACCGCATGGGCGATTTTTACGAGATGTTCTTCGAGGATGCCGTCAACGCCGCCGAGGCGCTGGACATCGCCCTGACCAAACGCGGCAAGCATAACGGCACCGATATCCCGATGTGCGGTGTGCCCGTTCATTCCGCCGAAGGTTATTTGCTGACCCTGATCCGCAAAGGCTTTCGCGTGGCCGTCTGCGAACAGATGGAAAGCCCGGCTGAGGCGAAGAAAAGAGGCTCTAAATCAGTAGTAAAGCGCGATGTCGTGCGTCTGGTGACACCCGGCACACTGACCGAAGATGCCCTTTTGGAAGCCCGCCGCCACAACTTTCTGGCCGCCTATGCCGAGGTGCGGGATGAGGCCGCATTGGCCTGGGCCGATATCTCGACCGGGGCGTTTCACGTAATGCCTTTGACATCCGTGCGGCTGAGCCCCGAACTGGCACGACTTGCCCCGTCCGAGCTGATCGTTGCCGACGGATCGGAACAGGCTTTGCAGGAACCAGTCCGTGATTTGGGAATTTCGCTAACCCCCATCGGCCGCGCCAGTTTTGACAGTACGGCCGCCGAAAAACGTGTCTGCGGATTGTTTCACGTGGGCGCTTTGGATGCGTTTGGAAATTTTGGTCGGGCCGAGGTATCGGCCATGGGCGCGTTGATCGACTATCTTGAGATCACGCAGAAGGGCAAACTGCCCCTGCTGCAGACCCCTTTGAAGGAATCAGAGGATCGCGTTGTCCAGATCGACGCCGCCACACGCCGCAATCTGGAACTGACCCGGTCCTTGTCCGGCGGTCGGGCCGGTTCACTGTTGTCGGTGGTCGACCGCACAGTCACGCCGGGTGGGGCGCGGTTGCTGGAACAGCGCCTGTCCAGCCCCTCGCGCAATCTGGACGTGATCCATGCCCGGTTGGATGCTGTGAGTTTTGCAGCTGAGGACAGCTTGACCGCTTCAGACCTGCGCGATGCCCTGCGCAAAACCCCTGATCTGGACCGCGCCCTGTCGCGCCTGTCGCTGGAACGGGGTGGCCCGCGTGATCTGGCCGCGATCCGCAATGGTTTGGCCCAGGCGGCTGCTATTGCCGGTATCTGCGAGACGCAGGATTTGCCGGTTCTGCTGGCCACTGCCGTGCAGAACTTGATCGGGTTTGACGATCTTTTGACTTTGCTGGATGAGGCGCTTGTGGCAGAGCCGTCCCTTCTGGCGCGCGACGGCGGTTTCATCGCTCCGGGCTTTGACACGGAATTGGATGAGGCCCGCACCCTGCGCGACGAAGGCCGATCCGTTATTGCTGGGTTTCAACAGAAATACGCAGAACACACCGGCATTGCCTCGCTGAAGATCAAGCACAACAACGTGCTGGGCTACTTCATCGAAACCACGGCCACCCACGCCGAGAAGATGCTGAACCCGCCGTTTTCTGAGACCTATATCCACCGCCAGACCACTGCCAATCAGGTGCGCTTTACGACCGTCGAACTGTCCGAGATCGAAACCCGCATCCTGAACGCCGGTAATTTGGCATTGGAAATAGAGAAGCGGCTCTATCAAAGGCTTTCTGACGAGATTCTGGCCCTCGCCGCGCGTCTCAACCAAGCCGCCCGAGGGCTCGCCGAGCTGGATTTGACCTCGGCCTTGGCCGATCTGGCGCGCGGCGAAAATTGGTGCCGTCCCCAGGTCGACACGTCGCGCGCCTTCCACGTGCAGGGTGGACGCCATCCGGTGGTAGAGCACGCGCTGCGTCAACAAAACGGCGATACCTTCATTGCCAATGATTGCGATCTCGGCGCTAATCAAGGTGCGGCGATCTGGCTGCTGACTGGTCCCAACATGGCGGGTAAATCGACCTTCCTGCGTCAGAATGCCTTGATTGCCCTGCTGGCCCAGATGGGCAGTTATGTTCCCGCTGAACAGGCGCATATCGGTGTGGTCAGCCAATTGTTCAGCCGCGTCGGCGCATCCGACGATCTGGCCCGGGGCCGTTCGACCTTTATGGTGGAAATGGTCGAAACTGCCGCCATCCTGAATCAGGCCGACGACCGCGCGCTGGTGATCCTCGATGAAATCGGCCGTGGCACGGCTACTTATGATGGCCTGTCCATCGCCTGGGCCACGCTGGAACATCTGCACGCCGCCAACCAATGCCGCGCGCTGTTCGCCACCCACTACCACGAACTCACCGCTCTGGCCGGCAAGCTGGAGGGCGTCGACAACGCCACCGTGGCAGTCAAGGAGTGGGAAGGTGAGGTTATTTTCCTGCACGAAGTCCACAAGGGGGCCGCCGACCGATCCTATGGGGTGCAGGTCGCCCAGCTTGCCGGTCTGCCCGCATCGGTGGTGGATCGAGCCCGCGTCGTACTGGACCAGTTGGAAAAAACCGAACGGGAAGGCGGCAAGCAAAAGGCGCTGATTGACGATCTGCCGTTGTTTTCCGCCGCTCCACCACCCCCACCACCTGCCCCCGAGGCATCACCGGTCGCGGATATGCTGGAGGACGTGCTGCCTGATGAGCTGACCCCACGCGAGGCGCTGGACCTGATCTATAAACTGAAAGAGGCGGCCAAATCCTGACCGCCTCAATATTTCTTGGTTTTATAAACGCTTAGCTTGCAGGAGTCGAAGACACACCCACCTGCGCTGGACGCAGAAGGCGATCATGCAGCATGAACCCTTCGGCCGATACCTGAATGATGTCACCGGCGCGGGTTCCAGGAACCGGCGCTTCGAACATCGCTTCATGCACGTTCGGATCAAAACGATCACCAACCTCGGGCGTAATCACTTCGATACCGTGCTTTTGGAACACATCCTTCAGCGCCCGCATGGTCAGCTCGATCCCTTCCAGCAGACCGGCGGCCACTTCTTTTTGCTCATCGGTCGCAGCTTCGAGTGCACGCTTCATGTTGTCGTAGACCGGCAGCATATCACGCGCCAGTTTCGAGCCGCCATATTGTTCGGCATCGCGCCGCGCTTTGTCGCCACGCTTACGGGCGTTTTCCGCGTCCGCCAGCGCACGCATAAATTTGTCCTTGTAGTCGTCGCGCTCTGCGCGCAACTCATCTAGCTCTAGCGCTTCATCGCTGAACTCAGCGATTTCTTCAGCCAGCTCTTCAGCTTCAGCCATTGCGATATTGTCCAGAAAATCTTCGTCCTTGGGTTCTGCCATCTCTTACCCTCTAGCTCCGGTCGGATATCAGCTTGCCGACCAGTTGCGCCGTATAATCCACGATCGGCACGATCCGTCCATAATTCAGACGCGTGGGCCCGATGACCCCGACCGCACCAATTATCTTTCGATCAGCGTTCATATATGGAGACACCACCAAAGAGGAACCCGAAAGTGAGAAAAGTTTGTTCTCAGAGCCGATAAAAATGCGCACACCCTCGCCTTCTTCGGTCAATTCAAGGAATTCCGCAATGTCCCGTTTGCGTTCCAGATCATCAAACAGGGAGCGGATTCGGTCCAGCTCCTCAACTTCACCCGGTTCACCCAGTAGATTCGCCCGCCCGCGCACAATCAGACGGGCCGAGTCGCCCCCATCCCCGCCCCAGGCGGCCATACCGCTTTCGACCATTTCGCGCGCCAGCACGTCGATCTCTTGCTTGCGTGCATCGATCTGCGCCTGCATCTGACGGCGCACTTCGCCAAGCGTGCGGCCTTCGATCAACGCGTTCAGGAAATTCGCCGCTTCACGCATCGAACTGGGTGTCTGCCCCGGTGGCGGTGTAAACAGACGGTTTTCAACGTGCCCGTCAGCGAAGACCAGCACAACCAACGCGCGGTCATGGGCCAGAGAGACAAATTCGATATGCTTGATCTCGGATTCTTGCTTGGGGGTCAAAACCAGTGAGGCACCATGTGTCACGTGTGACAAAGCCGAACCCACCCGGTCCAGCATTCCGCCCACATCGCCTGCGTTAGAGCCTAATGTTTCGTCCAGCTTCTGCCGGTCAGCGGCGCCCAGATCGCCAACCTCAAGCAAGCCATCGACAAACATACGCAAGCCTTGCTGCGTGGGAATTCGTCCCGCACTGACATGCGGGCTGTCGAGCAAGCCCAGAAACTCCAGATCCTGCATGACGTTGCGCACGGTGGCAGCGCTGACTTTTTCCGACAATGTGCGGGTCAGGGTACGGCTGCCAACGGGCTCACCGCTGTCCAGATAGCTTTCGACGATCAGCCGGAACACCTCGCGTGACCGGTCGTTCATCTCGTTCAGAATTTTGCTCGCTTCGCTCATCAGCGGTCCCCTGCTGGGCCGTCATTAAATCGCAGGCATATGAAAGGTCAATCGGGGTTGCATCGTAAGCCATGAGGGCGTTATCCCCAACCCAGCAAACAAAGGATTTTTCATGCGACCCTCAGGACGAGATTTAAGCGAAATGCGCGCCGTTTCAATCGAAACGGAGTTCACCAAACATGCCGAAGGTTCCTGCCTGATCAAAATGGGTGACACCCATGTACTGTGCACCGCCACGATCGAGGATCGCGTACCCCCCTTCATCAAAGGCTCGGGTCTGGGCTGGGTTACGGCTGAATACGGTATGCTGCCCCGCGCCACCAACACCCGGATGCGGCGCGAGGCGGCGTCGGGCAAGCAAGGTGGGCGAACAGTTGAAATCCAGCGCCTGATCGGTCGCGCCCTGCGGGCTGGCGTTGACCGGGTTGCCCTGGGCGAACGTCAGATCACTGTGGATTGTGATGTGATCCAAGCCGATGGCGGAACCCGTTGTGCGTCAATCACCGGTGGTTGGGTTGCACTGCGGCTGGCGGTGAACAAGTTGATGAAGGCCGGGGACGTGATCTCGGACCCGCTGGTAGACCCTGTTGCAGCGGTATCTTGCGGTATTTATGCCGGCCAGCCGGTGCTGGATCTGGACTATCCAGAGGACAGCGAAGCAGGCGTGGATGGCAATTTCATCATGACCGGCTCGGGCAAGCTGATCGAAGTACAGATGAGCGCCGAGGGTTCCGTCTTTAGCCGCGCGCAGATGGATCAGCTGATGGATCTGGCCGAAAGAGGTGTGGCCGAGCTGGCCGCAGCCCAGAAAGCCGCAACCGCATGACCCGCAAGTTCGACAGCGACAGGCTGCTGGTGGCCACGCATAACAAAGGCAAGCTTGAGGAGATGAAACATCTCCTTGAACCCTTCGGTGTGACCGTTGTTGGCGCGGCGGAGATGGACCTGCCCGAACCGGAAGAGACCGAGGACACGTTCGTCGGAAATGCCCGGATCAAGGCCCATGCCGCCGCCAAAGCCACAGGCCTGCCTGCCCTGTCGGACGATTCCGGGATTACAATTGATGCGCTGGATGGAGCGCCGGGTGTTTACACCGCCGATTGGGCCGAAACGGGTGATGGTCGCGATTTCTTGATGGCCATGACCCGCGCCCACGATGAGCTAGAGGTGAAGAACGCCGCCCATCCCCGCACAGCGCAGTTCCGATGCACTTTGGTACTGGCCTGGCCCGATGGGCATGACGAGGTGTTCGAAGGCATCGCCCCTGGTCACCTGGTCTGGCCCATCCGCGGCAAGGACGGGTTTGGCTATGATCCGATGTTTGTCCCGGACGGGTATGACATTACCTTTGCCGAAATGGATCGCTGGGAAAAGAACAAGATCAGCCATCGCGGCCGCGCGGTGGAAATGTTCGTGAAGGGCTGCTTTGGCGGATGATTGGCGCAACGGGGGCTTCGGCCTGTATGTCCACTGGCCTTTTTGCGAGGCCAAGTGCCCCTATTGTGACTTCAATAGCCATGTTTCACGTAATATAGATCAAAAACAATGGCTTAGTGCCTATTTGGATGAGCTGCGCCGCGCGGCTGCCGAAACGCCTGAGCGAGTTTTAAACACGATCTTTTTCGGTGGTGGCACGCCGTCGTTAATGGACCCAGACACTGTCGCCGCTGTTATCGATCAGGCCCGTGCCCTCTGGCATCCCGCCAATGACATGGAAATCACGCTTGAGGCCAATCCAGGCTCGGTCGAAGCCGGTCGTTTCGCCGCATATCGGGACGCTGGGGTAAATCGGATTTCGATGGGGGTTCAGGCCCTCAACGACGAAGATCTGCGTCGATTGGGTCGCATTCATACTGTGGCTGAGGCTCGTTCCGCCTTTGATATCGCCCGAAATTGCTTTGATAGGGTCAGTTTTGACCTGATCTACGCCCGCCAACACCAAACCCCAGAAAACTGGCGCGCCGAGCTGACCGAAGCCCTGTCGATGGCTGTCGACCACCTGTCGCTGTATCAACTGACCATCGAGAACGGAACCGCCTTTGGGGATCGCTATGCCGTTGGTAAACTGCGCGGCCTGCCCGAGGATGACAGCGCCGCTGATATGTATTTGGAGACACAGGACATCTGCGAAGCACATGGCCTGCTGACCTATGAGATTTCCAACCACGCACGCCCCGGCGCTGAATCACAACACAACCTGATCTATTGGCGCTATGGCGACTATGTCGGCATCGGGCCTGGCGCTCATGGGCGCGTCACCTTGAACGGTCAAAAACTGGCAACAGAAACCTACCTGTCCCCAAACACCTGGCTAACTGCCGTCGGCAAAGGCAGCGGAGAAAAGGAACGGTCGCTCTTATCGACGCAAGATCAGGCCAAAGAGTACCTTATGATGGGGTTAAGAGTTGTAGAGGGTCTAGATATTGACAGGTATAATGCCCTGGCAAACCAACCACTACCCCAGGACACACTGGCCAATCTGACGGAATTTGGGATGATCGAACAAACAAATGGCCGATTGATTGCCACCAAAGATGGGCGCGCCGTTTTGAATGCGGTGATCCGGGAACTTCTGGGATAAATGATGCAATATGTTTGGGCCACCCTGGGTTTGATTTGCGTTGGCTTCGCGGTGGTCGGCATCGTTCTGCCCTTATTACCGACAGTACCTTTTTTGCTGCTGGCCGCGTTTTTCTTTGCGCGATCGTCCTCTCGCCTGCACAACTGGTTGATTACACATCGCACTTTCGGCCCATTGATCGTTGACTGGCAAACATCGGGCGCCATCCGACCGGGGGCAAAAAAGGCGGCCACCGTTTCGGTTGCCGCCGTGTTTGGGCTATCGTTTCTGTTGTCCCTGCCGTCTCATGTCCTGATCATTCAGGCGGTGGTTTTGGTTGCGGTGATGCTGTTTATCTGGACCCGGCCTAACGGCTAAGTTTGGCGCACAGATCATCCAACTGATCCAGGTTTTCATAGGTCAGCACCACTTGCCCGGTTTCTGTTCCAGCCTTGTGATTGATCGCAACTTTCATAGCCAGAATTGCCGACAGGTCTTTTTCCAAGGCTCGCGTATCCGCGTCTTTGCCCGCATCCAAGTTGCGAGAACGCGGTGCCGCTTTCGCCGGGTCTGCCTGTTGTCTTTTCACCAGCGCTTCAGTTGCGCGAACCGAAAGCCCATCCCGGACCACAATTTTCGCCAGTTCTGATGGGTTTTCGGCCGTTATCAACGCTCGTGCGTGCCCAGCAGACAGCTTACCTTCGATGACCAGCGTCTGAACGTCCAAGGGCAGCGACAGCAAGCGCAACAGGTTCGCAATATGGCTGCGGCTTTTCCCCAAGGCTTCAGCCAACTTCTCTTGAGTATGCCCGAACCGATCCATCAACTGCTTATAACCAGCAGCCTCTTCGACCGCATTCAGATCAGCCCGCTGTATGTTCTCGATAATGGCGACTTCTAACACCTCTGTGTCGTCAAACTCACGCACAATAACCGGTATATCATGCAACTGCGCCATCTGAGCAGCACGCCAACGCCGTTCCCCGGCGACGATTTCATATCCGCCATTGCTGATTTCCCGCACAATCAACGGTTGAATAATGCCTTTTTCTTTGACCGAGGCCGCCAGTTCATCCAATTGATCCGCTGAGAATGTACGGCGCGGCTGATTTGGGTTGGCCTGCAGCTTTTCAATCGGAACTTTCATGTCCGGGCGGCGCGGTTCTGTGGTCACCAGACCTTCGGCTTCTTGCGTTACATCCGCCATCAGGGCAGATAATCCCCGGCCCAAACCTCTGGGTTTTGATTTTTTGACAGCCACTGCGCCCTCCTCACTGCCGCTCAGGCAGCGGCATTTTTGTTCTTGTGAATGACTTCACGCGCCAAATGTCGATATGCCATCGCACCCAACGATCCCGAGTCATACTGCAAGACCGGCAAGGCGTATGACGGCGCCTCACTGACCCGCACATTTCTGGGTATCTTGGTTTTAAATACCATCTCACCCAGATTGTCACGTGCATCCTTTTCAACCTGACGGGACAAGTTGTTGCGATTGTCATACATGGTCAACACAACACCTTCGATTCTCAGGTCCGGATTCGCAGTTTGCCGAACCTCTCGGATCGTCAACATCAACTGCGAAAGCCCCTCCAGCGCAAAGAATTCACTTTGCAGGGGAACCAGAACGGAATGGGCAGCCACCATCGCATTCACGGTCAGCAAGTTCAGAGATGGCGGGCAGTCGATCAGCACAAAATCAAGCTCAAACTGGTCGATCGAGGTCTGACGCAGGGCGTCATGCAACAAATAGCTGCGTTTTTCGTTGGAAATCAGTTCGATATCCGCCGAGCTTAGATCAACGGTTGCCGGTATTACCAGCAACCCGCCGATTTCTGTCTCTTGTACCACAGCTTCAAGCGGCGCATCGTCCAGGATCAAATCGTATGTGGTCCAATCCCTATCCTCAACACCCAAACCGGTTGACGCGTTCCCCTGTGGATCTAGATCCACCACCAGAACCCTGCTTCCCGCTTCTGCCAAACCGGCCGCAAGGTTGATTGCAGTAGTTGTTTTTCCCACCCCACCCTTTTGATTGGCGACCGCAATTATCCGGGGCCCTGAGGGACGAGACAGATCAACCACGCGACACTCCTTTGATCCTTAGAATAACAGCTTGGGGCTCAGTTAAACTTGTAATCGGCTCGCAGTCGAAATTCCATTCCTTGCGCGCGTCATTCAGCTCTTTTTTCCAGCTTGCGCCTTTCGGCAACAGCGCCGTACCGGACTCTTTTAAATGCCTGTCACAAAAGGACAATAACGTGGTCAGATCCGCAAGGGCGCGGGCAGACAAAATATCGGCGTTCAACGGATCCACGGATTCTATCCTTTTTGAAACAATAGAACAGTTTGCCCCGCATTCCCGTGCAACGCTACGCAAAAAGGCAGATTTACGCTGGTCGCTTTCTACAAATGTAAATCGCGCCTCTGGTGCTTCCTCTATAGCCATGATCGCGCAAACCATGCCAGGGAAACCACCGCCGCTGCCCAAATCTACCCAATTATGGAACACATCCGAACACCGGTATACCTGCACTGAATCCAGAAAATGCCGTGACCAGATGTCATTCAGGCTGTTGCGGGACACCAGATTTATCTTGGGATTCCAGCGCCGAACCAGTTCTACGTAGGTTTCAAGGCGGCTAAATGTTTCACGTGAAACATCCAAACCTTCAAATACCTCATAGCTCATGCCTTTCGGACCTTTTGCTCGCGCCTCAACTTGGCCAGCAGTAAGGTCAACGCAGCGGGCGTCACGCCCTCTACTCGCCCGGCCTGAGCAATATTGATTGGTTTTGCCTGAGACAGCTTTTGTTTCATCTCAGAGGACAGCCCTTCCAACGCCGAATAATCGAAGTCGCGCGGTATTTCATAGGATTCATCGCGTTTCATGGCTTCAACGTCTTTTTTCTGGCGCGCAATATAGTTCGCATAAAGCGCATCCCGTTCGACCTGGCTTCGGATGTCCTCCTCAACATCCTGCAAACCCGCCTCAAGCGGGATCAGATCACTGAACGTAACATCAGGAAAAGCTAATAAAGCCATGCCATCCCGGCGATTTCCGTCTTGATTGACATTGATTCCGACCGCGCGGACCTCTTTTGGTGTATAGGTCCGGTCCGTCAGCTTTGATTTGGCAGCTGTAAGTTTCTCTATTTTTTCATGAAATTTTTCAGCCCGCGTATCACCAACACATCCAAGGTCAATTCCAAGAGGTGTCAATCGCTGATCGGCATTATCGGCTCGAAGAGACAACCTGAACTCTGCCCTAGAGGTGAACATCCGATAAGGCTCTGCAACCCCTCGCGTGGTCAAATCGTCGATCATTACGCCAATATAGCTGTCAGCACGCGTGAAATGTACTGGTTCCCGATCCAGGACAGTGAGTGCTGCATTCAGACCAGCGACAAGCCCTTGTGCGGCTGCTTCTTCATATCCTGTGGTCCCATTGATTTGTCCCGCAAGATATAGCCCTGGGGCATCAGGCAAGGACAAGGACGACGTCAGAACACGGGGATCAATATAGTCATATTCAATTGCATAACCCGGCTGCAGGATTTCCGCTTTTCCCAGGCCCTTGATCGACCGCACATAGTCATGCTGGACGTCCTGCGGAAGCGAGGTTGAGATTCCGTTCGGATAAATTGTGTGATCATGGATCCCCTCAGGCTCAAGGAAAATCTGATGGGATTCTTTCTCGGCAAACCGAACAATCTTATCCTCAATCGAAGGGCAATATCTGGGGCCCACCCCATCAATATGACCGCCATACATTGCGGATCGTGACAGGTTTTTTTCGATTATCTCATGCGTACGCGCATTCGTATGCGTAATTCCGCACGAGATTTGGGGGGCGACGGCTGACTCAGACAAAAACGAGAATAACGTCGGATCTTCGTCTCCATCTTGGCGCTCTAGATCTGACCAATCAATAGTTCGACCGTCCAACCTGGGCGGTGTACCTGTTTTCAATCGCCCCATTGGAAGGTTTAAGCTATCCAATCGCTCTGCCAGTTTGACAGAAGGTCGATCCCCCATTCGCCCGCCGGGTCGGGAAACGTCTCCGATATGAATCACACCACGCAGAAAGGTCCCGGATGTAAGTATCACGGCCGTGGCATGAACCTCGGACCCATCTGCCAATTTTATTCCGACGACACGAGGTCCATCTGTCAGAAAATCTGTGACTTCCCCGACCACTACGGATAAATGCTCTTGCGCCTGTGTCACTTTCTGCATGGCATCACGATACAGTGCCCGATCTGCCTGAGTCCTTGGGCCCTGCACGGCAGGCCCCTTGCGGCGATTCAGCAATCTAAATTGAATACCAGCTTGGTCAGCAACGCGGCCCATGACACCATCCATCGCGTCGATCTCGCGAACAAGGTGGCCTTTCCCCAAACCCCCAATGGCAGGATTGCAGGACATCACTCCAATATCGGACGCAGACAGCGTGACCAATGCCGTTTCAACCCCCATGCGTGCAGCGGCATGAGCGGCCTCGGTTCCGGCATGCCCGGCACCAACCACAACAACATCGAACTTTGAATGTTTCACGTGAAACACTCCCTACTTACCCAGGCAGAAACTGGAGAATATCTCATCCAAAAGGTCTTCGACCCCTATTCTGCCAACCAAAGTTTCAAGGGCGCGGATCGCCGTCCGCAACTCTTCTGCAGCGATATCATACAGGTCCGGGCCTGATTCCAGAACTGTCATCGCCGCGACCAAAGCCGCCTTGGATTCACTCAGTGCAACTCGGTGGCGTTCACGGGTTGCAATACCATGGCTAGTAGATCGGCTACTCAATACATACGATATATGGGAAATAAGCTGATCAATTCCATGTCCGGTTTTCCCGGAAATCCCATCTTTATTATCCTCGCGCAGGTCAGATTTAGGCAAAAGCTGAATGTCACCTTCGACCATCTGAACACCAAGCTCTGACGGGTCTTCGGTCAGAAATACCCGCAAATCAGCCGCGTCCGCACGTTTACGTGCCAACTCAATCCCAAGGTTTTCGACGTGGTCTTCGGTTTCACGCAGGCCAGCCGTGTCCAGCAAAGTCACAGGCAAACCACCGAGATCCATGCGAACTTCAATAACGTCACGAGTTGTGCCAGCATATTCTGACGTGATCGCGGCCTCACGGCCCGCCAACGCATTCAGCAAGGTCGACTTGCCTGCATTTGGAAGACCGACAATGGCAACTTCGAACCCCGTCCGAATACGCTCGGCGATTTTCACACCGTCCGCTTCGCGCTGCAGGTCCTGCATGACGCCGGTCACCAATGTGCGGACTTCGGGTGTTACGTCGGTTGGCACCTCTTCATCGGCGAAATCGATCACAGCTTCCAGTAAGGACGCCGCCCGGATCAGGTCACGGCGCCAGCGTTCGGCCAAGCCACCCAGCTCTCCGGCGAGAATGGTCTGGGCTTGTTTTCTCTGCGCCTCGGTTTCGGCATCGATCAGATCGGCCAGACCTTCAACCTGCGTAAGGTCCATCTTGCCGTTTTCCAACGCACGGCGTGTGAATTCACCGGGTTCAGCAAGCCGTAACCCAACCGTATCCGACAAATTGCGCATTACAGCATTAACCGAAGCCGTGCTGCCGTGTATCTGCAACTCTGCTACATCTTCACCGGTAAAGCTGGCCGGGGCTTGGAAGGTCAGAACCAGCCCATCATCCAAGCGCGAACCATCAGCTGCACACAAAGACCGAACCCGCATACCGCGGGGCGGTAGCGGGCTGCCGGTCAGGTCGGCTGCGGCTGAATGCGCCAAAGAGCCCGAGAGACGGATGACCGCCACCCCTGCTTTGCCCTGGGCGCTGGCCAAGGCGAATATCGTATCCATTCGAAGGCCTCGCGTCGGTTAAGACCTGTATCAGGTATTCATCGAATCGAAGAACTCACCGTTGGTCTTGGTCTGCTTCAACTTGGACAGCAGGAACTCGATCGCATCGGTGGTGCCCATCGGGTTGAGGATGCGGCGCAGAACAAAGGTCTTGGCTAGATCGCCCTTGTCGACCAGCAGGTCCTCTTTCCGGGTACCGGACTTGAGGATGTCGATCGCCGGGAACACGCGCTTATCGGCAATTTTACGATCCAGAACGATTTCCGAGTTACCCGTGCCTTTGAATTCTTCAAAGATCACTTCGTCCATCCGGCTGCCGGTATCGATCAGCGCGGTGGCGATGATAGTCAGCGATCCGCCCTCTTCGATATTCCGCGCCGCTCCAAAGAACCGCTTGGGCCGTTGCAGAGCATTCGCATCCACACCACCGGTCAGAACTTTACCGGATGATGGGACCACAGTGTTAAACGCCCTACCAAGTCTTGTGATTGAATCGAGAAGAATAACAACATCTCGTTTATGCTCGACCAAACGTTTGGCTTTTTCGATTACCATCTCCGATACGGCCACGTGACGCGTTGCCGGTTCGTCAAAGGTCGAGGACACAACCTCACCCTTTACCGAGCGCTGCATGTCGGTCACTTCTTCGGGGCGTTCATCGATCAGCAGGACGATCAGATAGCATTCAGGGTGGTTCTGTTCGATCGAATGCGCGATGTTTTGCAGGATCACCGTCTTACCAGTCCGCGGCGGCGCCACGATCAAAGACCGCTGTCCTTTACCGATAGGTGAGACCAGATCGATCACCCGGGCCGACTTGTCTTTGATGGTGGGATCTTCGATCTCCATCTTCAGACGCTCGTCAGGATACAAAGGCGTCAAGTTGTCGAACAGAATCTTGTGCTTGGCTTTTTCAGGCTCTTCAAAGTTGATCTTGGTGACTTTGATCAGCGCGAAGTACCGTTCGTTCTCATCCGGTGCCTTGATATCACCTTCGACCGTATCGCCGGTTCGCAGCGAATGCTGACGGATCATATCGGGCGAGACATAGATGTCATCGGGGCCCGGCAGATAGTTCGCTTCGGGCGAGCGTAGAAAGCCAAAGCCGTCTTGCAACACCTCAAGCACGCCATCACCGCCAACGGTCCAGCCTTCATCCGCGCGTTCACGCAGGATCTGGAACATCATCTCGCCCTTGCGCATGGTCGAGGCGTTTTCGATTTCCAGCTCTTCGGCCATCGCCAGAAGGTCTTTGGGGCTTTTGGCCTTCAGGTCAGCCAGATTCAGGGTGTCAGTTGTCATGATATATACCTTCGCCGCAGGTATCGCGGCACGAAGTGGAATTTCAGTACGGAAGATACGCCGCCCGGACGGGCGTGTTGATCCCTACATAAGCGCGGCTGGCTGCGGAGTCAAACAGGCCCTCAGAACTTCAGAACGACCGCCAGAACGATGGCAACCATCAAAATGGTGGGAACCTCATTCACCATGCGGTACTGGCGCCCAGTGAGCGAATTTCGGCCCTCTAAGAAGTCTTTGCGCCGCGCCATCAGCCAGTGGTGAAACCAGGTCATGCCGATCACGGCAGCACCTTTAACCCAGGGCCATGCAAAATCCCAACCGACAATGCCTGGTGTGAACACCATGATCAGGCCACACACCCACGCCACGATCATTGCCGGGCGCATAATCACGCGCAGCAGCTTTTCTTCCATTTCAAAGAAAATGGTTTCAGCACCATCGACAGCCTGCGCCTTTTCTACGTGATAGACGAACAGTCTGGGTAAATAGAACAAACCGGCCATCCACGAGATCACGGCCATGATATGTAAAGACTTCACCCACGGGTAAATCGTGAAAAGAAGATCGGTCATCCTGGCTCCGGGTGTTGCTCGGAACTCTCCCTAATAAAAAAATAAGAAAAGAAAAAGGAAGATGGTTTTGTAGGGTGAACAAAATCCGTGGATTACTTTTTTACACATGTGTTTTCCCCAGGTGAACATTTTTACGCGTCAAAACACTGATTCTGTTAGTAGTTAAAATAATGTAATTAAATCAGCGTGTTAATTTATTTCTTCGAAAGGTGCCCTGGGGATAAGTTTCTGAGTATATGTGGAGTTCCCGCTTATCCCGTCATTCCAACTTATCCTTGTCCCGGATGGACAGCGTTCGAGCGACTCAGGGAAGATCTGCGCGAAAATCCCGGGGTTGCGTGTCAATCGGAAAACCATACAAACCATCCAAGAACGCTCAACGATTTGCACACGGGGTTGTCCACATGTCTGTCCCCATCATCCTGGCCTCAGGCTCATCCATACGCGCGCAGCTGCTGGAAAACGCAGGTGTGCCGTTTTCCGTTCAGGTCGCGCGCGTGGACGAGGATACCATGAAGGGCGCGTTGTTGGCCGAGGATGCCCCGCCTCGGGACATCGCCGATGCACTGGCCGAGATGAAGGCGCGCAAGGTCAGCGACAAAAACCCCGGTGCGATGGTTCTGGGGTGCGATCAGGTGTTGGATTTCGACGGGAAGCTGTTGTCGAAACCGGAAACGCCCCAGGACGCGCTGGCGCAGCTCAAGGCGATGCGGGGCAAGCGGCACATGCTGTTGTCGGCGGCGGTGATCTATCAGGATGGCGAGCCGATGTGGCGCCATGTCGGGCAGGTGCGTTTGCGCATGCGGATGAGTTCGGACGCGTACTTACGCGATTATATCGGCCGAAACTGGGACAGTATCCGGCACGCGGTGGGTGCTTATAAGCTGGAAGAAGAAGGCGTTCGCCTGTTCGCTACCATTGACGGCGACTATTTTAATGTCTTGGGTATGCCCCTGTTAGAGCTGCTCAATTATCTGGCTGTCAAAGGGGTGATCGATCAATGACGCATGACCATATTCCGCTGGCCGGAGTAATCGGACACCCGATTGCGCATTCGAAATCACCGCAGCTGCATGGCCATTGGTTAAAGAAGTATGGGCTGGCCGGGCATTACATTCCCATGGACGTGACGCCCGAGGATCTTGAGACGGTTCTGCACACCCTGCCGAAGGCGGGGTTTGTCGGGGCGAATGTGACGGTGCCCCACAAAGAAGCAGCGTTGCGTATTGCGGATCACGTATCGGAACGCGCATCAGTCATCGGGGCGGCAAATACATTGGTGTTTCAGGATGACGGTACGATCCACGCGGACAACACCGATGGTTATGGGTTTTTGCAGAACCTGCGCAGCGGTGCGCCGGATTGGATTCCGTCGGATGGCCCGGCGGTAGTATTTGGTGCAGGCGGCGCGGCACGGGCGGTGTTGCAGGGCTTGTTGGACGCGGGCGTGCCCCAGATCATGCTGACCAACCGTACGCGCGCCCGTGCGGATCAGTTGAAGGATGAATTTGGCGACCGCATCACTGTTTTGGAATGGGTACAGGCCGGCAATGTCATCGAAGAGGCCGAGCTGGTGGTCAACACGACCTCACTGGGAATGCTGGGACAACCGGAACTACGGGTGCCCTTGGATGGGTTGCAAGCAGGTGCGGTTGTGACTGATTTGGTTTACGCACCTTTGCAAACGAACCTTCTGAAGTCGGCAGAGGAGGCAGGCTGTACCACGGTCGATGGTCTGGGCATGTTGTTGCATCAAGCGGTGCCCGGTTTTGAACGCTGGTTCGGCACCCGCCCCGAGGTAACCGATGACCTGCGCGCGGCGGTTTTAGGATGAGCTTCGCGCTGGGTCTGACAGGTTCGATCGGGATGGGCAAAAGCACCACGGCGCAAATGTTTGTCGATGAAGGCTGCGCGCTGTGGGATGCGGATGTAGCCGTACACAGACTCTATTCAAGGGAAGGAGCAGCCGTTACGCCGATGCGCGCTGCTTTTCCAGATGCCATCATTGATGGGTCTGTCAGCCGTAACGCCCTGAAACAGGTCATCGCGCAGAATCCAGCCGCATTGAAACAGATTGAGGCCATCGTACACCCGCTTGTTGCCGCAGACCGCGCTGATTTTAGGGAAAAAGCGACCGCGGATATTCTGGTGTTCGACATTCCCCTGTTGTTTGAAACCGGTGGTGATGCAGCGATGGATGCGGTGGCTTGCGTCTCGATCCCAGCGGACGAACAAAAGCGCCGCGTGATGGCGCGCGGTACGATGACTGAGGCACAGTTCGAGCAGATCCGCGCCAAGCAAATGCCGAATGACGAAAAATGCGCGCGGTCGGATTATGTGATCGTCACCGACACTCTGGACCACGCCCGCGCGCAGGTGCAGGATGTGGTCAGGCAAATACGGGCGGGGATGGCAGATGCGTGAGATTGTACTCGATACTGAAACCACGGGGTTTGATCCCGAAAGCGGCGACCGGATAGTCGAGATCGGCGCGGTTGAGCTGTGGAATCACGTGGCAACCGGCGAGACCTATCACGTCTATATCAACCCAGAACGGTCGATGCCCGAAGAGGCGTTTGGCGTGCATGGGATCGGCCCCGACCTGCTGGAAAACCCGCGCCCGCCGGAAAAGGGTGAGGTCACGCTGAAGGACAAGCCGGTCTTTGCAAAGGTGGGTCAGGGGTTTCTTGATTTCATCCAGGATTCAAAACTGGTGATCCACAACGCATCCTTCGATATGAAATTCCTGAACGCGGAACTCAGATGGATGGGATTGCCGCAGATCCCGATGGATCAGGCGCTGGATACGCTGGCGATTGCACGAAAACGGTTTCCGGGCTCACCTGCGTCACTGGATGCGCTGTGCCGTCGGTTCAATATCGACAACACGAACCGGGTGCTGCACGGGGCCTTGCTCGACTCGGAAATTCTGGCCGAGGTCTATCTGGAACTAATTGGTGGGCGGCAGCCTGATTTCGGCTTGTCCGCGACTGCCTCCTCGGCCGCGGGCGGTCAGGACGACTGGCGCCCAACGGCGCGTCCGACACCCTTGGGGTCGAAAATCACCGACGAAGAACGCGCGGCGCATGAAGCATTTGTAGAGAAACTGGGCGAAAACGCCTTGTGGACCCGCGCCTGAGGTGAAACCCGGCGCGGGTCAAATCGATCAGGCGTTTGCCTTTTGCGCTTCGGCTTGACGACGCAATAGTTCGTTGCGGTACAGCGCGACAAAGTCGATATTGTCCAGATTGACCGGCGGATAGCCACCATCACGGGTGATATCGCTGACGATGCGGCGCAGGAACGGGAACAGCATGCGCGGGCATTCGATCATCAGGAACGGATGCAACTGGTCCTCGGACACGCCTTCGATGTGGAACAGGCCGCAATAGTCGATTTCGCACAGGAACAGAACGTCTTCCAGACCTTTGGCTTTCGACTTGAGGTTCAGTTTGACTGCAACTTCGTACTGATGTTCCGTCGCGCGCTTTTTTGCATCCAAATTCACCTGAACGGCGATTTCGGGCTGAACGTCACCGGACACACCTTTTTGTGCCATCACGTTTTCAAAGGACAAATCGCGGATGAATTGCCCCAGCACACGCATTTGTACCTGAGGGGCGGCTTGGGCTGCTGTGTTTTCTGCAGCGTTTTCTTCGGCCATGGATCTACTCCAAAAATGAAATTCGACACTGCTTAGCAAGTTGGGCGCGGCACCTCAATGCAGGTCACGGTCCTTCAACCCATTTCGATGGTTTCGAAGGGTCCTGACGGGGTCGAACTTCGGTGAATTCGCCGTCAATCACGTCATCTTGCTCAAATGGTGCAGGACCAGGCCGGAACTGTGCCCCGGTGCCCATCTGGAACTGGGTGATCGTCACCTTCGATTTCAGATATCGGAACACGGCCACGCGAATGCCCGGAACAAGCAGGGCAAAGCCAACCGCATCGGTGAAAAATCCCGGTGTCAGCAGCAGAACGCCGGACAACAGGATCATCGCCCCATGGGCCAGAGGTTCTGTCGGGTCGTCCAACTCGGCAAAGGATCGCTGCAGGTTTGCCAACGCCATGCGACCTTGTGTCCTGACTAACGCAGTGCCCAGAACAGCCGTCAGCACCACTATTGCAAGGGTTGGCCACAGGCCGATCAGACCACCCACCTGAATGAACAGGGCAATCTCGATGATCGGAACCAATAAAAATGCCAAGAACAGGTACATATGCGTTATCCTTTACCAGTGGTCGGGCAGTGGACTTGCCACGAACTGTCACCTACATAGTGGCATGAGGCCGCGTATACAAAGTCGCGGTCTGAAAAGAGGATGAAATGAACGAACCGATGATCCAGTTGCTGGTCCTGGCCGGAATAGCCGTTTTCCTGATCCTGCGCCTGAAAAGCGTGCTGGGCACGCGTGAAGGTTTTGAGAAACCTCCTGTTCAGGAACAACCTGAAGGGCATAGTGCCCGCCGCGGGTTCGAGGTGATTGAAGGTGGTCCTGATCACGACATCACCGACCATGTCGCCGAAGACAGCGAACAGGCACAGACGCTTGCTGCGATGAAGCGGATAGAGCCCAGCTTTTCCGTCACCGAATTCGTGCAAGGCGCGCGCGGTGCCTATGAGATGATCGTCATGGGGTTCGAAAAGGGCAATCTGGACGAAATCCAACCCTTCCTGTCCGAAGAGGTGTTCGACACGTTCGTGTCCGTTGTGGCCGCCCGTGAAGATCAGGGCCTGACCATCGAGGCCGAGTTTATCGGCGTGCGTGAAACCACATTGGCCGACGTGAAATTCGACAAAGATACCAATCAAGCCGAGATCACCATGAAATTCGTGGGTGAGCTGACGTCGGTTGTGCGTGATCGCGGCGGCGATATCATCGAAGGCAACCCGAACACTGTCAAACGCCAAAAGGACAGCTGGACCTTTGCCCGTGTTATGGGCGCGGACGATCCGAACTGGCTGCTTGTCGCCACGGACGCATGATTGCCGCACTCCGGTCGCTCTTTCTGGTGGCTGCGATGACCACCGCTAGCGCCGCCGGAGCTGAGGCGACGCGCTCGATCCTGTCGTTTGATGACCTTAAGGGCTGGGCCGCCGATGATCACGGGGCGGCCCTTTCGGTTTTTCTGAACACGTGTGGCGATCTGAATGATCCGGATTGGCGTGCCCTTTGCGCTGTGGCCCGAACCTATGAAGGGGACGCAGCGCGGGCGTTTTTTGAACTGTTTTTTCGACCTGTATTGGTTGAAGACGGCAAAGATGCGCTGTTCACCGGCTATTTTGAGCCCGAACTGGATGGATCGCGCAGCCGGACCGACCGTTTCAAATACCCAATCTACAAAATGCCACCCGAAGCACGGGCCGAAGGACCTTGGCTGAGCCGCCGGGACATCCTTACCGGGGATTCTATGACCGGCCGGGGGCTTGAGATCGCCTGGGTCGATGATCCGGTCGAGCTGTTCTTTCTGCAGATTCAGGGCTCGGGCCGTATTCGTCTGCCCGATGGTGGTGGCTTGCGCGTGGGCTATGGCGGGGCGAACGGGCATCCGTATCGGTCGATCGGGGCCGAATTGATCCGCCGCGGAGCGTTGGGTGCGCATGAGGTGAGCGCCCAGATGATCCGCGCCTGGGTGCGCAAAAACCCCGAGGCCGGGGCTGAGCTGTTGTTTCACAACCCCTCATACGTGTTCTTTCGTGAAGTCACCCGAGTCGCGCCCGAACTTGGCCCGCTGGGCGCGATGAACCGATCTGTCACCACCATGCGCAGCATTGCCGCCGATCCTGAATTTACGCCGCTGGGGTCTCCGGTTTGGGTAGAAAAAGACGGCAAGGACCCGATACGCCGATTGATGATCGCGCAGGATACGGGTGCTGCCATCAAGGGCGCTCAGCGGGCGGATATTTTCTTTGGCACCGGTGATGCCGCCGGGCAGGCAGCCGGGCGTCTTAAAGACCCGGGCCGCATGGTGATCCTGTTGCCGATCCAACGCGCCTATGCCCTGATCCCGGATGAGTTCTGATGACCCGGCGCAAACTGACGGAAGAAGAGATCGAGCTGTGGCGCAAGGTCACCAAACAGGCCGAACGTCTGCATCCTGAGCTGCCGCAATCGGTGCATCCCACCACCCTGCCCAAGCCGAAACCAACCAAAGCACCAAAGATGCGGCTGGATGGGTTCGAGATTGGCCAGACTGCGCCTGCCAAACCTGCGCACCATGCGTTGAAGCCCTCGGTCACTGACAGCCTGCACGCCAGCCCGGTGCAGATGGACATCAAGGCTTTTGGCCGGATGAAGCGCGGCAAGCTGAAACCCGAAGGCCGCCTTGACCTGCACGGTATGCGGATCGACACGGCGCATCCGGCTCTGGTGCGGTTTGTGCTGACGGCGCAGGCACAGGGCAAGCGGCTGGTGCTGGTGATTACGGGCAAAGGCAAGGACCGCGACGAACCCGGCCCCATCCCGACCCCGCGCGGCGTCCTGCGCAATCAGGTGCCGCACTGGCTATCCATCCCACCGCTGGCGCAGGCTGTGTTGCAAGTGACACCAGCCCACATCAGCCACGGCGGCGACGGGGCCTATTACGTGTATCTTCGCCGGGGTCGTTAAAACGCGGCTTTCGCCCGGTGAATACCGGTCCAGACCAGCACGCAGACCAGACCGAAGAACCCCGCGATCCACATGAATTGGGTGCCAAGCGTGACCTGGTGATCGACCAGTGCTCCGGTCAGGGCCGGGCCAATGGCCGATCCCAGCACCATGACCGCCGTTGCCATCGCCTTGATCGCACCAATATGGCGGGTGCCGTAAAACTCGGCCCAAAAGGCGCTGGGCAAGGTGTTATGCGCACCGACGGTCAACGCCAGAAAGATCAAGCCGATCAGGGCCCCGGAAATGGTGTCAGTGACCGAAAGGATGGCAAAGCCAACCCCCATCGGCAGCTGGTAATACGGCATGATCCGCGCGGTGCCCCATTTATCCAGCGCCCAGCCCGCCGCAAACATCGACAGGATCGAAACGCCGGTGAACACCGGAAACAGCGCCACCAGTTGAATATGCGGCCAATCCCTGACCTGCGCCAAATGGACCTGATGAAAGAAAAATGCGGTGATAAAGGCAGATGGCGCAAGGATCGCGGGCACCATGAACCAGAACAGCGAATTGCGCAGCGCCTCGCTCCGAGTCCAGTGATGATCTTGCATGCCGGTGGCTATGTGATCCCCCGAAAGGCTTTGCGGCGTGCGTTCCTGACGCAGTAGCCGCATCAGCACTGGAATGCCCAGCACTGTCACACCTGCGGCCACCACCCACAGCAATCGCCAGTCGAGAAACACCATCGCGGCGACAAAAACCACGGGCAACAGCGCCTCTCCGGCCGCGTATCCCAGCGAGGCGATCGACAGCGCCTTGCCACGTGTCGCGGTGAACCAGCGCGCCATGGCTACTTGCGCCAGATGGGTGCTCATCCCCTGCCCGAAAAGGCGCAGCAGAAAGATCACGACGGGCAGCAGGAGCAAAGCGGTGTTCAACGCCATCGAAAGCGCCGCAAGCGTCAAACCAGCTAGCACCACCGGCCCCAGAACCCGGACACGAAAGATATCGGTCAACCCGCCGGCCCAGATCATCACCACTGCCGCAACCGTGGTGCCCAGAGAATAGATCCCACCCCAGGCCCCGTGACTCAGCCCATAGGCTGCACGGATTTCACCCGCAAAGACCGAGATAAAAAAGGTCTGACCAAAGCTGGACAAAAAGGTCAGCAGAACCCCGGCGCTCAACCAAGAGGCATTCTGAAAAAGAAAGCGACGCAGTCGACCCCGCGTCACGGATTGGACACCTGCGCCTGTCCGGTTTCTGTCAGGACGATCCCGGTCGCGCCTGTGGGGTTGCGTTCGCTGGGGGGGACCAGAATGTCGATAGCCGGACGCTCGTCAGGGCCAAATGTATTGTTGACCCGCCGGATCGAGTTGAGGATCGCCAGCAAAGCCGGAGATGTAGCAGCAACGAAATGCGAAGATTCGGCATCGCTGTTGAATGCGGTCGTGTCGATCACGTTGATTGGAAAATCCTCAAGCGTTTTGATCGAACTGATATTGCCCAGCCGTTCGCCCTCATCCGTGCCACGCAGGCGGGCTGAAATGTTCAGGATTTTGTCCTTTTGCGAGACCATGACAATGAACGGGTCGGGTGGATTGTCGATCCTATCCATCTGTGAACGGAACAAATCCACGTCCAGATCAGGAGAGATCAGAACCACACCTTCGATATTTCTTTTGGCCCAGCCCGGTTCCTGCAATTCCGTTTGCCGCATCATCTCCATGGTCAGGGCACTACCCATGGAATGCGCCACCAGCAGGACCCGGTTTACGCCCATCGCCTTTAATTCGCGAATGGTTTGTTCCAAACCGTCACGGGCAAACAGCATGCTGTCCAGATCGTAAGCGTACCCATATCCTGTCGCGCGGCTGGGCCAGGAATACACCAGGATCGATCCGGGCAGACCTATGTCATGCGACAGCTGTGCCGCGCGAAAGATGGTTTCCGTTTGGGTCGAATTATAGCCGTGCACAAAGATCGTCACTTCATCCTGCCCGCGCAGATGGTGCCGCAGCCCCTGAGGCCCGTTCAATTCGGTCACATCTGCCAGAACGAACTCTTTTTGCGGGTTGGGATTTGCATACGAGAATTTCAGCGTCCCCGGCGTGTGTGTTGGCGGTATGGACACGGTGGTTTCCAGAAACTGCAGTTTTTCACTGCGCCTGAAACCAAATGATCCGTCTGATTCGCGGGCCCGGGTTGTGCTTGCAAACACAGTTTTCGTCGTTCCTATGGACGCAGCCGAGGGCACAATTTCAGAGACCGTCCTGTCAACACAGGCGCTCAGTGAAAGAGACACGAACAAAATGATCAGATAGCGCATCAACAAGGGTCCTTGGGGCCTTTTGCGCTACGCTATCGAATTCTGGCCCCACGTCCAGCGACATGAGGAATTATCGGCGGCGAATTCCGGCTGAAGACGTTACAGAACGTAACGGCTCAGATCCGTCGACTTGGTCAATTCGCCCAAGTTTTCGCTGACAAAATCGGCGTTGACGGTGATCTCGGATCCCGCCTTGTCAGGTGCGGTGAACGAAAGCTCCTCGAACACCCGCTCCATCACCGTGTACAGACGCCGCGCGCCGATATTTTCGACGCTTTGGTTCACATCCGCTGCGATCTTGGCCAGGGCGGCGATGCCGTCCTCGGTAAAGCTGACAGTGACCTCTTCGGTGCCCATCAATGCGGTGTATTGGCGGGTCAACGCGTTGTCGGTTTCGGTCAGGATGCGGACGAAATCCTCTTCCGTCAGGGCGCGCAATTCTACGCGGATCGGCAGTCGGCCCTGAAGTTCGGGCAGCAAGTCGGACGGTTTGGCGATGTGGAACGCACCCGAGGCGATGAACAGGATATGGTCGGTTTTCACTGCGCCATATTTGGTCGACACAGTAGTGCCCTCGATCAAAGGCAGCAGGTCGCGCTGCACCCCTTCGCGGCTGACGTCGCCACCGCGGGCGTCGGAACGGGCGCAGACCTTGTCGATCTCATCCAGGAACACGATGCCGTTCTGTTCCACCGATTCCAGCGCCACCCGGTTGACGGTTTCATCATCCAGCAGCTTGTCGGCCTCTTCCCCGATCAGCGCATCATAGCTTTCGGCGACGGTCAGGCGTTTCTTGACGGTCCGCCCGCCAAACGCTTTGCCGAAGATATCACCCAGATTCATCATCCCCATCTGGCCGCCAGGCTGGCCGGGAATATCGAACATCGGCATCGGATTCGACGTGTCGGACAGTTCCAGCTCGATCACCGTATCGTCCAGCTCCCCGGCTTTCAGTTTCTTGCGAAACATCTCGCGCGTGCCTTCGCGCGCATCGGTGCCGGCAATGGCTTCGATGACGCGGTCTTCGGCGGCCTGATGGGCCTTGGCCTTGACGTCTTCGCGCATGTATTCGCGGGTCTGGATGATGGCGGCATCCGCCAGATCGCGCACGATCTGTTCGACGTCGCGGCCGACATAGCCAACCTCAGTAAACTTGGTGGCCTCGACCTTGATAAAGGGCGCGCGGGCCAGTTTGGCCAGACGGCGGCTGATCTCGGTTTTGCCGACACCGGTGGGGCCGATCATCAGGATGTTCTTGGGATAGACTTCGTCCCGAATGTCATCGGTCAGTTGCTTGCGCCGCCAGCGGTTGCGCAGTGCCACGGCCACAGCGCGCTTGGCGTCTTTCTGCCCGATTATAAAGCGGTCCAGTTCCGAGACGATCTCGCGCGGGGTCAGGTCGGTCATGTCAATTCTATCCGTCTGTTTCGCAGCGGAACCTAATCATACCGTGGGAAAACACAAGCCGATCACGGAAAGATCACGCCAACTCACGGAATGCACACGGGTTTTCGTGGTGATGTGAATCGCCTTGAAAGCGTGACCTGCGGCATAACCTTTGGCGACGGGCACCCCGGCCCGCGTCAATCTTATTGGAGATACCTCATCATGATGACTCGTCGTTCGCTTTTCGTGAAAGCTGCTGCCACCGGCGCGGCTTTGACCCTGGCCAGCTCTGGCGCTGCTCTGGCCGGTGGCGCCAAAAAGAAAGGCACGTTTGAGGGCCGCTCGAACCATGTTACCAGTGGTTCGGTGAAACTGGTCAAGGATGGCGATCGATATGTCGTTGAGTTGGGCGACGACTTTTCGCTGGACGGTGGCCCCGATCCGCGTGTTGCTTTCGGCAAGGATGGCACCTATGCCCCCGATAGCAAACTGGGTGCGCTGCTACACCTGACAGGCAAACAATCTTATGCCGTGCCGCCGACCATGGACGTGTCGGGCTATAACGAGGTTTACATCTGGTGCGAAGTCGCCGGTGTGCCGCTGGGCGTGGCATCGCTGAAGTAAACTCGTTGGCCAGAGGCCGGACGTCCCGGCCTCTGACACGCTGTTAGGTAACACGGCGCTGGTCTGTTACACTTGCCCCAAGGTATTGGAACCGGGGGCTAATTTTATGACCAAGATTGCCAAGATCACCTTGCTGTTTGTGGTGTTTGTCGACCTGATCGGGCAAGGTCTGGTTTTTCCCATCATCAACTCGCTGATCATGGAGACGAAATCCGGGTTCCTGCCTGAAAGTACACCAACGGGACGCCGCCATCTGTATTACGGGCTGGTGATCGGCTGTTTCTTTCTGTCTTGGTTTCTGGGTGTGGTCTATGTGTCCAAAGTTTCGGATTCGATCGGGCGCAAGAACGCGCTGCTGGTCTGCCTGAGCGGCGCATTGGCAGGCTATGCGCTGACCATTGCGGCGTTGTATATGAACAGCCTGCTGTTGCTGATCGTGGGGCGGTCGATCACCGGGTTCACCGCCGGGAACCAGCCCATCGCGCAGGCGGCGATGATTGATGGCAGCACAGATGCGGCGGATCGTGATCGCAATATGGGCTATATCATCACCGGTGTCAGCTTTGGCCTTGTGGGCGGTCCGATCATCGGCGCGGTGTTATCCGACACGGCCCTGCTGGGCAGCTTTGCCACGCTGAAAACCCCGTTCTATGGCGCATTTATTCTAGTATTGATTGCCATTTTCCTTGTGCTGACCTTCTTTAAGGACACCCGCACCGAGCGTACGGCTTTTGTGTTCCGCCCACGCGACGTGACCGATAGCCTGATTGCTGTGCGAGAACACCCGATGGTTCTGAAAATCCTGCCGGTCTATGCGCTGTTCATGATCGCCAACGTCACATTCTATGTCTTCGTAGACAATTTCCTGACCAGCGCCTGGGGATATGGCGTCATTGGTGGCAGCATGGCGATGGTGGTGATTGGCTTTGCACTGGCGTTCTCAAGCACCTTCCTTGTGAAGCCCGCACAAGAGAGATTCAGCAAGCACCAGATCATCTACACCACGCTGGTGGTGATGGTGATCTGCGGGTTCGGCTTTGCCTTCAGCCCCAGCGGCGTGCTGAGTTACGTGCCGGTCTTCTTCTTCTATTTCTTCTTCGGCGTCTCATACCCGACCCTGCTTGGTCTGTTCTCCTCGGCCGTGGCCGAGACCGATCAGGGCTGGGTCATGGGTGTGACCACCGCTGTCTTCTGTCTGGCGGGCGGGGTCATGTCGCTGATCGGCGGCGGATTGATGAGCTTTGATATCCGTCTGCCCTATTACATCGTCATCGCGACGGCCTTGATGGGGCTGGTCGGCATGCACTTGCGTTGGAAAGGAAAAGAGATCAAGGCGTTGTTAGCCTGAGACAGTTTTACGTTTGATTTGAATCGATATACGCTGCCTCTCCCTTCGGTCGAACGCGCATTTCGATGAGGTGTTTTGGGATAACGTAAATCGTCTTAGATTGTCTCGACCGTCAGGTTGCCGTTGGTATAGACGCAGATATCGGCGGCAATCGCCATTGCCTCGCGGGCTACATCCTCGGCAGGTTTGTCGCCGTCCATCATGGCGCGGGCTGCGGCGAGGGCAAAGTTGCCACCCGAGCCGATGGCAGCCACGTTGTGTTCGGGCTCCAGCACATCCCCTGCTCCGGTGATGACCAGTAGGTCCTTGCCGTCGGTGACGATCAGCATCGCCTCAAGCTTTTGCAGGTACTTATCCGTGCGCCAATCCTTGGCCAGCTCGACCGAGGCGCGCGCCAGTTGGCCGGGCGTGGCCTCAAGCTTGGCTTCCAGACGCTCCAGCAGGGTGAAGGCATCGGCGGTCGATCCTGCGAATCCGGCGACAACCTCGAACCCGCCAGGCGACAGGCGGCGCACTTTGCGGGCAGTACCCTTGATCACGGTTTGGCCCAGGCTGACCTGTCCGTCACCGGCAATCACCACCTGACCGCCCTTTTTGACGCCAATGATGGTTGTGCCGTGCCATCCAGGAAAATCGCTATCCGCCATAAAAGCCTCCGTTTTCAACTGTCGTCCTATATGGGCCGGACCCGCCCGCAGCGCAACAGTTCACGAACTGCCTAAAAGATATGCAGGAATCGCAATGCGGGGTTACCGGACTAGCAATTGTGAGTCTCAGCCTGACGTCCTACATGAGCCTCACAACCGACAACGGGTCGGCTGTTTCACATGTAAGGACTGCGCAAATGGCAACCATCGCTAAAACTCATGCGCCGCTCGGAGCAGCTACCATCCTGCACGTAGTGGACGCGTTCTACGGAACCTATGACAAAGCAATCGCGTGGAATGAATCCCGCAAGACACGCAAGGCCCTGTCGGAGCTGAGCGACGCACAGCTGGAAGATATCGGCCTGTGCCGCGCGGACATCAAAAACGTCTGATCCACGCCCAGTACAAAAAGAATGCAAGCCGCTCGTCCGAGCGGCTTTTTCTTTGTCAGGACAGTTTGTATTGGCCGGACAAGTCGGGCAGGAAAGCCTCGATCGCGGCGGTTGCCACCACATGTCTCGTGCCGGCCTCAGTATCGTCGATATCCAAACCGCCTTTGACGGCCCGCACTTCGGCTCGCCCGCGGGGAAGATCGGCGGCGACCAGATCACAATCCACACGGTCCGGGTCTTGCACACCAATGGTGACACAAACGCGCATGTCGGTATGATCCACACCCAGCTTTGAGAACAATGTGATCGACGAATGATGCAGCGCATCCTGCACCGCCCGGCGTGCCGCCTTGGTGTAATCCTGCCCATACAGGTCGTTGCCCGTACCCATTTCCAGAATGATACGTTTTTCGGTCATGTTGTGGGCTCCATATCGAAAGAAACGATTATGGCCGCATTGGCAATGACGGTCCGACCTTCGGTATGCGGCTTTTCAATATCCAGCCCACCTTTCGTGACAGTGATATTGGGCTGACCATAAGGGAAAATGGCGGTCAGCGCGTCCCGATCCACCTTTTCGGGTTGCTGAACCCCAATTTCGGCGTCGATGATCATCGCCTCTTTTGGAAAATCGAACAGCTCGGCCATGTTGACCGAATTGTGCCAAAGCGCATCTTTGATCGCCCGCAGCGCGGCCTCGGTATAATCCTCGCGGCGCAAAGATGTCCCCATGCCGAATTCGACAAGAACCCGTGTTTTGGGCATGTCACCTCCTGTTTTTCACTTCAACGTCACCCTGCATGACCGGCGGCGAATTGGAAGAACCAAATTTGCATGCTGTATCCGGCCAATTTCCAGAAATCGAAATCCGGTTAGTGGACGGGGCGATTTTCGAATTCGCGCAGTATCAAGTACCATCGACTTAATTAATCTGGGTGGTCACAAAAAGGGATTGTTGCGATGAAGGTCTTTCATCTCGTGTCATGGATGGCGTTGTTTGGTCTGACAGTCACACAGGCCTCAGCCGAAGAAATTGAAAGTAAAACCAAGTTTCTGGAGCTGGTGGCCGATAAGAAACTAACCCAGGGACAGACCTGGGTGAAAATACTCAAGGACGGCGTGGTTGAGGGCAAAGGCCCCGAAGCTGGCAAAATCAGGGGTACCTGGGAATGGAAAGGCAAGTTTTACTGCCGCGATATCGTGATCGACGACGTGCCCCTGCCCCATGACTGTCAGGCCGTTTCAATCAAAGGCGACAGTGTCACGTTTGCACATAAAGACGGCAGCGGGATATCGGTAAGCTGGACGATCGAGTGATCTTGTTCTGCGCGTGTGGCTAATCAATCAAAGCACAGACGCCAAAAAAAATGGGTGCCCGTTTGGGCACCCACAGCATCGGTATTTGGCAAAGGATCAGATGGATTCGTCGATCCAGCTTTGCAGAGCCGCCTTCGGTGCCGCGCCTGCGCGGTTCGAGACGACCTGACCGTCCTTGAAGATGAACAGGGCCGGAATACCGCGCACGCCCATGGCGGCGGCGGCGTTCGGGTTGCTGTCTACGTCAACCTTGGCGATTTTCACCTTGTCGCCGTATTCAGCGGCCAGCTCTTCCAGGGCGGGTCCGATCTGCTTACAGGGGCCACACCATTCGGCCCAGAAATCGACAACAACGGGGATGTCGGAATTCTTAACCTCGGCGTCAAAGGTATCGTCGGTCACGGCTACGGTCGACATATTCTGTCTCCTGAATGGGGTAAACTCGGGAAAAGAACCTAGGGTCGGCACCGCCCAAGGTCAAGATATCTGGGTGCGGGCCAATGCATCCGTCACAAGATCGTGTGGCAGCCACATCAGATCGGCAGTGCGGGTCCACAGGATTGCCGAGCGGATTTCACGACCGGGATAGATCTGCGCCAGCGCCTGCGCATAGGCCCCCATCTGCCGCAACAGACCTTCGGGGCAGGCCGCCGGGTTGCTGGGAACTGTAGTATTTGATTTGAAATCAATCACCTGCACATCCGTCTCGGTAACGATCAGACGGTCGATCACCCCGTGCATGCGCCGCCCGTTCAGATCGGCGGTCACCGGGACCTCGGCCAGTGTGTTTTTGGCGAACACGAATTTCAGATGGTCAGCCGCCAGAACGGCCTGCGCCTCATCCAGCAGTTCCTGCCGGTCAGGTTGTTGCATATCAGGTAGAACCCGGGCGCAAAGCTGCGGACAATTCTCTGGCGCAACGGATGGTAAGTGTTCCAATAACAGGTGCAGGCGCGTGCCACGCAGTTTGGCGGCCTCTTCATCCTGGCCGGTATCTCCGGGCAACGCTTTGGCCCCACCTAGATCAGACGGGCTGAGCGTCTCAGACGCCTGTTCCGGAACGGACGCTGGGGACAGGAACTGGTTTGGCAGCTGCGTCGCTGTAATCTCAGGCTCCACATGTTCGACATGAGGCAACGCGTCCCAATCTGCATGCGAAAGACGCAGGGCTTCCGAGCCAGGGACCTGTGTGGCCCCTGCCCGTGCCATCGCAGCCTCGACCATCTGGTACCAGCTGGTTCCGTCTTTGCCGACATCCCCTGCGGCACTGACGATTAACCACTTTTCGGCCCGCGTTAGAGCCACATATAGCAGTCGAAGCCGTTCATTTTCTTCCCGTGTCCGTGCCTCGACCCGTGCCTGGGCGATCAAGGCTGGCGAGGCATCCGAGGGCACTTTCCACAGCGGTGTGCCCTCACCCACCATGATCTCGGCATCGCGGGGGGCTTGTCGCTTGCCGGTATCCGGCAGGATCACGATTGGGGCCTCAAGCCCTTTGGAGCCATGCACCGTCATCACGCGGATCATGTTGCCGACACCGCTCATCTGCCGTTTGATTTCCAGATCGTCGGTTTGCATCCAGACCAGAAACCCGGTCAAGCTGGGAATATCGGTGCGCTCATAAGCCAGTGCCTGTGAGAGCAGTGCGTTGATTCCATCCTCAGCCTCGGCCCCCAGTCGACCCAATAGTTTACGCCGCCCATCATGTCGGGTCAGAATGCGTTCGATCAGGTCATAAGGGCGGAGAAAGTCGATCTGACCGCGCAGATCGTTGAGGATGCCCAGCGTTTCGGGAAATTCCTCGGCCCGTTGGCGCAGGGCGGCCCACAGGAATTGTTCCTGCCGCTTGTGTGCCAGATCGAACAGTTGCTGCTCGCTCCACCCGAACAGGGGTGATTTCAGCACGGTGGCCAACGACAGGCTGTCCTCGGGCGTGGCCAGAAAACTCAGCAAAGCGGCCAGATCCTTGACCGCCAGTTCCGCGCCCACTTTCAAACGGTCGGCCCCGGCAATGGGCAAGCCTTCGGCTTTGCAGGCGCGGATGATCTCGGCAAACAGGTCCGAGCGGCGCTGAACGAGGATTAGAAAATCTCCCGGCTGTACCTTGCGCCGCACAAAAGTGCCGGGCGTGTCGCCATCCTCGGGGATCGTTTCGCCGGTTTCGATCATGGCTTTGATCGAGCGGGCCACCTTCTCGGCCAGAATGACAGTGTGATGCCGCGCGCCGGGACGGTCCACCGGATCGGTCCAATCGCCATCATCGTCTTCGTCAACCTTTTCAACCACCGGCCACAAATCAACGCGCCCCGGCAAATCGGCCTTAAATGCGCGGTGCAGGCTGTCTTTGTGAAACCCGGCCTCGGCACGGTTTTCGAACAGGATATCGACCAGCGAGAGGATCGCACTGGAGGATCGGAATGAGTATTCCAGCGTCGAATCCCACAGTTTAGAGCCTGATTCTTCCAATCTTCGCCCAAATTCTTGCTGCATCCAGTCAAAGGCCTGCGGGTCGGCACCCTGAAAGGAATAGATCGACTGTTTCTTGTCGCCGACCACGAAAATAGTCCGCTCGACCCCGGATCTGGCCCCTTCCCCGCTAGTGAATTCCTGAGCCAGCTTTTCAACCACATCCCATTGATCTGGGCTGGTATCTTGCGCCTCATCCACCAGAATGTGGTCGATACCGCCATCCAGACGGTACAGCACCCATTCGGCCACCGCCGGGTCGTTCAGAACCTGTCGTGCGCGCAGGATCAGGTCGTCGAAATCCAGCCAGCCGCGCAACTGCTTCCGGCGTTCATATTCCGGTAGGAAAGCAGCGGCAAAACGGTGCAGAACATGCGTTTTGCGTGTCGCGACCAGCGCCAGCCGGTGTTCGCGTGCGGCCTCGATCCGCAGCATGAATGCTTCCAGCTGTGGCATGTGCCCAGCCAGCACGCCTTCGCGCAGGGCTTTGGTGGGGAAACTGTTGATCTTGGCGGTAAAGGGCTCTTTGGCGGACTTGCCCGTCAGAAACACGCTTTCCAACAGCGGCAAGCTGTTAATGCGCGCCTCGGTAAACGCCGCCAGTTTAGCCGCGGCCTTGGCGTTGTTGCCGCCGCTTTCAGTCAGCGCTGGCAGGATCGCGCGGATCAGATCGATCTCACCGCCCAGAAACACGCGGGCCAGCAGGGCGTTTTCGTCGAACCCGTCGGGCAGATCGAAACGATGCAGCAGATCGGCCCATGTCATCGGCTGTGTGAACAGATTGCGTTTATGCGTCACGGCGGCTGTCAGGTTGTCAAAGCCGGTGTCGGTGACGAAACGGGCAACATCTTCGATCAGTGTGGCCTGCGGACCTTCGGCAAAGTCCTCGACGATCTCTTCACGCAACAGGGCGGCGGCCCGGTCCTCCATCTCGGAAAACTGAGGGCTAACCCCGGCCTCGAGCGGAAAACGTCGCAATAGCGAAGCGCAGAATGAGTGGATCGTTTGGATTTTCAGACCACCTGGCGTTTCGATGGCGCGGGCAAACAGGGTGCGGGCCTGCGCCAGCCTGTCAGGATCGATCACGCCCGGCACGCCCAGATCGGTCAGTTGCGCCAGCAAGCTGTCATCCCCCAGCATCGCCCATTCACCTAACCGTTTGAACAACCGGTTCTGCATCTCGCTGGCGGCGGCTTTGGTGTATGTCAGGCAGAGGATATGTTGCGGCTGTACGCCACCCAGTAGCAATCGCGCCACCCGGTCGGTCAGAACCCGCGTCTTGCCCGACCCGGCATTGGCCGCCAACCAGGTCGAGGCATCTGGACGCGCGGCCTGCACCTGCCGTTCGGTTGCATCGTTACGGGCGTTCATTTCAAAACCTCGGGAGCGGTTTCGTCGGTGCGGTCCCATTCGCCGAACCGGGCCAGGTGATCATAGTCGCCAACATCCGTGTCCTTGTGCAGCATCCGACGGGCGGTGAAACCCTGATCAGGCTCTAAATAGGCAGCAACCAGCTCTTTCAGCTCAGCCAGAACCTTGTCAGGCGGCTCCTTGGTCAGTGGGGCTGCGACCTCTTTGTAGGTGCCGCCCATGCCGATGAATACAGCCTCGGCAACCGGTAACGGATCGATGCCTTCGATGGCACCCTGCTCGGCCATGGCGGCCTCGATCAGCAGCTGTTTGTCGAACTTGGCTTGCTGGCTTTCGGTCGGGGGCGTGCCGGTCTTGTAATCCACGATCCGCAACGCGCCACGGCTGTTGTGGTCGATCCGGTCGGCCCGTCCCGAGATGGTGAAATCCAGCGGCGACAGCACCAGCTTCATCGCTGCCTCAAACGCGACTGGCCCGCCATCGCCGCGCCGGGCGGTTTCAGCGGTGAGGAAGTCATCAGCAATCCGCTCAAGCCGTGCCAGCCACAGTTTTCGGGCGATCGGCCACGCGACATGTTGGTCCAACAGGGTTTCGGCGCGTTTCAGGAAATTCTCGCGGGTCAGCAAGGCGCTGTCTAAAACACTGTCCTTGACGAAATGCTCCAGAATTTCGTGGATAACGATCCCGCGCAGCAAGGCGTCTGGTGCCTGGACCAAAGGGTCCAGTGGCCGCAGGCGCAGTACATGTTTGGCGTAGATCGCATAGGGATCGCGGATCAGGCGCTTGATCTCGGTCACGCTCAGACGGCGTGGGCGTGCGGCGACCGGCGGGCGTGGGGATGGGCGCGCGGCCGGTTCGATCTTCGGCGCGACCTCAAGCTGCTCCGACCAACGCAGCCATTGCTGGCCGCGAGCGCGCATTGCAGCCAGCGCGTCACGACCACCCTGCCCCGGCAAGCCCTGCAACAGGTTCGTCATGCGGTTCAACCAGCGCGACGGCACGGTTTCGGCGTCATCGGATCGGGTTGCGCGGGTCAGCCAAACCTCGGGTGCTCCGACGGCTTGTTGGAAATCATGCGCTGACAGGCCAATGCGGCGTTCGGGCAGCAACAGCCCTGCTTTGTCGCGCATCTGTCGGTTCAGCCATGGGTCTGGTGCTGCGGCCTCGGGCCAGCTGCCTTCGTTCAGGCCGCCCAGGATCAACAGATCAGCGCCCTGAACCCGGGCCTCAAGCGTTCCCCAGATCATGATATGCGGATGCGGCGCGTCTCGGTCGCGGACCTCTTCCCCTGCCAGCAGCGCGCCCAGCAGGTCGGCGAAATCATGGGCTGTCATCGGGCCGCCATGTTCGGCCTCGTCCTCAAGCGCGGTCAGAACCGACAACGCCTTTTGACCGGCATTCTTGTCCCACAGCGTTCCGGCGTCGCCCTCACTGCCAGCCGATATCGCCTCGGCCAGATTGCGCAGGCGGGCCACCCATTCGGACAGAGGTAACTCACCCGTCACGTGCTGGTCGCAGAACTGCGCCACCAGCCATTGCATCCACTGCTCTGGCACCTCTTTGCGGATGGCAAAGGTGGTCAGGCTGGCGCTGTCGGGGAACGGAGGGCCATGACGCCGCAAATCCAATTCCAGATCACGGGTATGCAGTAGATGCGCGCCACGTTCGCCGCCATCGTGGCAAAGCGGATGTTTCAGCAGTGTCAGCAGCGCCTCGCCCTCTAACCGTCGGGCGAACAGTCCAGCCACGTGGCGCAGAAACCGGCCCGGAGGCGATAGCTGCAACGGCAACCCCGCACTGTCATCGGGAAGGATGTTCCACCGATCCAACGCGGCGCTGACTTGACGGGTCAGCATCCGGTCAGGCGTGATCAACGCGGCGGTCTGGCCGGTTTCCGCCGCTTCGCGCAACCGCAGGGCGATGGCCAAAGCCTCGGCGCGGGGGGATTGCGCCTCAACCAGGGTGAGGTCCTTGGTGGCGCCATCCAGATCGGTTAGCTGGGGGCCTTCGGACATCCAGGCATCGGTAATCGGCGCCGGGCGTAATGCAAGTGAAATCAGTTTGTTACGGGCAGGGGACGGGGCAAGGTTGTTCGTCCAGCGTTCGATCTGCCTTGGCTGTATCTCAAGCCGGGTCATCAGTTTGCGGAACCGGTATTGCGGGTGATCTTCGGAGGTCAGCGCATCATCCAGCCCCTGCCAGACATGGTCAGGCTGATCGAAATCGTAACCAGGCAGGATCAGCGCCCCTTGCGGCAGGCGGGCGACGGCCTCCATCAGCATCAATGTGGTGCCACGCGAGCCGGTAGAGCCCGCAAGGATTACCGGATGCTGCGGGGGCGAAACCTGCCAGCGATCAATCAGATTTTCCACCACACGCCGTTGCCGCGCCTGCGCGTCCAGCGCATCAGGACCCGAGTCGACGAAATGGTCAGCAATCCCGATAAAGGCCTGCGCACGCGCCCAGTGGCCAGACATGTCGCTGACGTCCAGTTGCCGAATTGTGTCAGGTGAAACGCCTTCGCCCTGCATTTCGTCAATCAGCGCCGCCAGACTGTCGGACAGATCGAACAATGAGGATCGCGCAGCAAGATCTGGCTGTTGTTCCAAGAGTTTGGCAATCAGTTGGGTCAGCTCCAACCTGCGTCGCAATGCGGGGATGGCTGGCGGGATTTGCGCCAGATCGACGCTTTCGCCCAGATCGGTCACCAGCGACAGGCGTGGCAATAGGCAGGCTGAGCCCAGATCGAACAGATCGCGTACGCGCCTGGCCATACGGCGCGTGTTGACGACCAGTTGAACCCGGGCCAACGCCTCGGGCGGCTGGTTACCGGCGCGTTGGCGCAGACCATCCACCAGAGCCTTTGGAAAATCCGCACCCGGAGGAACGGCAAAGACGCGGGGCGCGGCGCTGGGTTCAAACATCGGCAACTAGCCCTTCGGCAAGGGCGATCCCCTCGGGGCGGCCCACGTCGCACCAGCGACCGGGATAAGTGGCCGCGAACAGGCGGCCCTGTTTGTGCATCTGATCCCACATTAAGTTAAGCGAAAATGCCTGTTCCGATATGGCCTCCAGCCCTTCGGTCTTAATGATCTGCGCCCCGCCATAAACCAATCCGGGGCCACGCGTGATCCGGCCCTCGGCATCCGCCGTGAAATCGCCCGATCCGGCATGCCCGATGGCCTGGGCGGAGGGGACACACATAAGCAGCGCATCCATCCGTTCTGGGTCCCACGCTTTGCGCAACAGGGTCAGAGGGTTCGGCCCGGACCAGATCGCATCCGAATTCAAGGTAAAGACAGGCCCTGGTCCCAGCAGGGGCAGAGCAGCACGCAGCCCACCGCCTGTTTCCAGAATTTCCGGCTCTTCCAAAGAGGTCAGCACGCCCTTGGGGGCCAGATGCGCTGCAAGCTGGTCGGGCAGATAATGTAGGTTGGCAACCACTCGACCAGCGGGCAGATCGTCGGTCAGATCCAGGGCGTGGTCGATCAGCGGGCGGCCTGCGACCTCAATCAGGGGTTTGGGCCGGTCTTTGGTCAAAGCGCCCATACGAGTGCCAAACCCGGCGGCAAACAACATCACGGCGTCGGGGTGTCGGGTCATGTTTGTCTGAGCCTGTCCAGGTTTTCCGGGGTTGGGGCGGGCAGGGCGCTGCGCAGAAGATCAGCAACAGAGACCAGCGCAGGATGGTCCAGATCGCGCATCAGATGCGCCCATGTGGCCGGGATTAGATCGATGTATTGCGGTTTTCCATAGTCCACCGCCAATCGGGCGAACACGCCCAGAATGCGCAGGTTTCGTTGCGCGCCCAACACGGCGTAGGCAGTGCGAAAGTCATGATCCTTTTCGCCAGTTGCGGCGATGTATCGGTTTACCATCCGCATCTCGGTCCCTGGTGCCACATCACGGCGCACATCTTGCAACATCGACACGAGGTCATAGGCCGGGTGGCCCAGCATTGCGGTCTGAAAATCCAGCAGACCCACCCGTTTTACCCCGTCACGGTCCGGCAGCCAGATCATGTTTTCCGCGTGATAGTCACGTTGGATGACGACTTTGCGGCCCGAAGTTTCGCGGTGCAGAACATCCGCAAAGCGATTCTCAAACCGTATCCGAGCGTCTGCATCATGTTCCCCCAATACCGCTTGGGCGTATTTGGTGAAGGACAACGCAGCCAGTTCGGTCATCATGGTCGGATCATAAGACGGAAGCGACAGGGTAGGTGCCTGGTGCAGTTCGATCAGAACGTCGGTAGCGGCCTCATACAGCTCGCGCTCCATCTGAGGGTTTTGCTTGAGTACGCGGGCGAACAGGTCATCACCCAGATCCTCCAGCAACAGAAAGCCGAATTCTGTGTCCTCGGCATAGATTTCGGGTGCGCTGAGCCCGACTTCCCGCAGATAGTTTGCCATGCGGACAAAGGCCTCGACCGGTTCTGCCTTGCCCGGGGGTGAGTCCATGAAAACCGCCGTGCGGCCGGTGTCGGGATCGGTCAAACGTTCGTACCGGCGGTTCGAGGCATCCCCGGCCAGCGGTGCGCGCGTGGCGTTGGACCATTGTGTTTGTGCAATCAGCGCCTCGGCCAGCACAGCCCGGTTCGTCATGCGGCACTCTCCAGTATTTGGGGCCATTTCGGATCGGACCACGAAAGGGTCAGATAACGCAAACCCGTCGTGTTAGGGTCTGTTTTCAGATGCAAGGTCAGGGCGGTAGCGGGGGTCAGCGGACCCAGCTTGTCCGGCCATTCAATCAGGCAAATGGCAGTTTCAAAAGCGTCCGACAGACCCAGTTCTTCGATCTCTTCCAAGGCGCTTAACCGGTACAGATCGCAATGCCAGATCTCGCCAGACGGGGTATCATAGGCCTGTATCAGCGTGAAGGTGGGCGAAGGCACATCCTCGGGCACAGACATCAGCGATTGGATCAGGCTGCGGGCAAAATGGGTCTTGCCGCTGCCGATCTCACCCTCAAGCAACAAGATGTCGCCGGGGCGCAATTTTACGCCCAGCCTTGCGGCCAGATCGGCGGTTTCTTCGGGCGAATTTAAGGTGATCGAACGGGCGTGCAACGTCATGGCGCCACAATGGCCCTACGCCCGGGCGGCTGCAACCCGGTTCAGGCGCTGATTTGACGGATCGGCAGGGTTGACGGCGCATCCTCGACCGAGAACCGCACTATTGTTGCGCCGCTCTGCATGGGACTGACAGTACAGGACAGTTGGGTGCCGTTCCGCAGCCTAAGATCGTTGGACCATTCGGCGCGGTTGTCGCGCATTTCCACGAAGTCGCGGATCTCACCGAGGATCGGTGAGGCGGCACATTGTTCCTGCCAGCCACGCGTCACATCCAGCACGGAATCCGGTTCGAACCCGGCCTCACCAGAACCCCCCCACAATTGTTGATAGGCGCGGTTGGTGAAGGCCAGCGTTCCGTCATCACCAAATACCGCGATCGCATCGGCCAGCTTATCCAGAACCGATTGCATCAGATCCATTTCCGAGCGGAATCGCCGGGTCAGGGTAATCTCGGCCGTGATATCCTCGAACAGAAAAGCCACGGCGCCGTCGGGATGCGGTCTCCCGCTAACCGAATAGACCGACCCTGAAGGGAGCGACCAGGTTTCTTGGTAATTCCCGTCCTCGGCCGCTTCGAGCAGGTCGTTCATCTGGTTGCGCCACCCGCGATAATTCTTGGGTTCCGGCATCATGTGTTGATCCCGCAGCCGGTCAAAAAAGCTGGACAGGCTGGGGCGGCAACTGAGGAAATCCGGGGGCAGGGTGGTTAAATCGATTAGCGCTGGGTTGAACAAGGCCAGTTGTCGGTTGCGGTCAAATATGGCCAGCCCGATGGACAATTGAGCAAAGGTTTTCGTCATGGTCTGGACGAACTTGCGCTGGGTGGTCTCTGCGGCGACGATGGCATTGATATCGACGGCATAGCACAGATGCCCCTCGGGGTGATCCACCAGAGTCAGGTCGAACCACAGCTTGTTGCCGCTGCCTTCGGAGGAAATTGAGATGCGGCTTTTTGCCCCCAGCCGCGCGTCGTCATCAGCGCCGGGGAACATCGGTGCGGTCAAATCGGTATCCTGACCGCGGACCTTGCGCACAAGTGACACATAAGCTGCATTACACCAGCGCACATTGCCTTGATGATCCAGCAGCCAGACCGGATAGGGGGCTTGTTCCATCGCCAGCCGGATCGGGTCTTGGGGGTCGCGCTGCACCGGGGCGGGGCGGTCGGTACTGTCGCGCAGTTGCACCCGCACGATCCCGTCGATCCATTCACAAAGAACATCGCGTTCGATGGTGCAGTCGATGGCAGGAATGACCAGGGTACCTTCGCGTCGAATACGGTCTGGTGTTTCCGGAAAGGTCGGAAAGTCCCGTTGCAGCAGGCGGCGCAGATCAGGCCAGTCGCGGACTGCCTGAAACCCTTCCAGAGCAATGTCGGAATGGCTGATCAGCCGGTCCCCATCGAACAGAAACACCGCATCAAACAGCGATGCGGGTGAGGACAGACCGAAATTATCGCCCCGCTGCCGACGACGGGGCAAAAGCCATTGCACCGCCAGACTGGCGGATACCAGGCTGATAGCGGCCAGAATGATCCAGTCGACCATGCTCTCCTCGGTACTGACATCACGAGAAGGAACTATGCGCGTTAATGGTTAACGGGGTCTTAACTCAAACCTGGATACGCTGGTTCGCACCCGACGGGACAGGCGTGTCCCCGGTTTGCGCGTCGACCAGTTTTCGCGGCCAGGAAACTTGTACGATCGCGCCCCGCCGGTCTTTTTTGTCGCTCAGGTTCTGATAGGGGTCTGACCCGTTGGCGAATTGCAGTTCTGCCCCGCTGCGTTCCAGCAGGGTTTTGGCAATGAACAACCCCAGTCCCATGCCTTCATACCCCGGGCGGGTCCGCTGATCGGATTCGGCCCGGCGGCGGCGCATGAAGGGGTCACCGATACGGCCAATCATCTGCGATGGGTACCCGCGCCCGTCATCCATGATGTTGATAGTGATCTGGTCTGTGGTCCATTCGGCCTCGACCCAGACATTGGCGCGGGCGAAATCCACCGCGTTCTGGATCAGGTTGCGCAGTCCGTGAATGATCTCGGGCTTGCGCAGGATCGAGGGCTGCTGCACATCACCGTCCCCAGCAGGCCCTTCGTCAAAATGAACCGCCTTGCCGCGATGAATATGCGGCTCGGCGGCCTCATGCACCACGGTGGACAGGGGGGCCTGCCGCAGATGTAGGTCGTCTTTGCCGGCGCGGCCCATATCGCGCAGGATATCGCGGCAGCGGTTGGCCTGTTCGCGGATCAGCGCGGCATCGTCCTTTAGGTCAGGGCGGTCATCCAGTTCCTCGATCAGCTCGGAACTGGTCAGCTTTATCGTGGCCAATGGCGTTCCCAGCTCATGCGCGGCGGCGGCGACCACACCGCCCAGATCGGTCAGCTTCTGTTCGCGCGCCAGCGCCATGTGGGTGGCGGCAAGTGCTTCGGACATGGATCGGACCTCAGAGCTGACACGGTGTGAGTAGGCCCCGATAAACACAATTGCGATAACGATCGCGGCCCAGTTTCCGAACAATAACATGTCGGGGATCAGCAATGCCTCGCCCTGCTCCGTCCGCAGCGGCAGATGAAACTCGGCCAGCAGGGATGCCACAACAATCGCAACCCCCCCCACAATCAGAGTTGAACGGGTACTCATCACGTTGGCCGAAATGGTCACTGGCCCCAGCAGCAGCAACGCAAACGGGTTGTTCAGACCACCGGTCAGATACAGCAGAATGGCCAGTTGCAGCAGATCAAACAGAACCATCAGGAAGTTCTCAAACTCGGTCAGGCGCTTGTTTTGCGGGAATAGAAGAATGGCCGTCATGTTGCCCATGACCGAAACACCAATGGCCAGATAACACAGGGCCAGTTCCAGCTGCACGTGATAATAACGCTGTGCCACGGTAATGGCCGTGAACTGGCCAATGATGGCCACCCAGCGCAACAGGATCAGCGTGCGCAGCCTAATCCAGTTGCTCCCTTCCTGACCGGTCCACGAAGTGATGTTGGAATTTGCCATCGGTCTATTATGTCCTGTTGCATCGGCTGTTCATCTTGATAGGTGTCCCGGCGAAAACGATCAACAACCCCTCTCATTTCAGGATTGATGTCATGACCCGTCTGTATGCCATCCTAGCAACCGTAGTTCTGGCCGTTGGCCTGGGCGCCATGTGGCTGCTGACGCTGGGGGGCCGGTCGGACGATCAGTTCGCGCAATGCCGTTCTGGCCAGATCGCGGGCGGTTCAGCCGCGATTGGCGGCCCGTTCGAGCTGATCAACGGCAAGGGTGAAACTGTTACCGACAAAGATGTGATCACCGAGCCGACGCTGGTTTATTTCGGCTATAGCTTCTGCCCCGATGTCTGCCCCTTCGATATGTCACGCAATGCCGAGGCCGTGGATATTCTGGCCGAGCGTGGCCAGTCGGTGACGCCGCTGTTCATCTCGATCGATCCGGATCGCGACACGCCCGAAGTGATGGCTGACTATGCGTTCAACCTGGGCGGCAAGACTATCGCGCTGACCGGCACGCCCGAGCAGGTCAAGGCCGCCAGCCAAACCTACAAGACCTATTACAAGGCTCATGACAAAAGTGACGAGTATTATCTGGTCGATCATTCTACCTTTACTTACCTGATGACGCCCGAGCATGGATTCCTGGAATTCTTCAACCGCGACGACACTGCGGAGCAGATGGCCGACAAGGTCGGGTGCTTCCTGGATCAGATATAGGGCGCACAGTCGATTTGACCTTTGAAATGGCGCTGCTATTACTCATGTTTAAGCCAAAGACGTAAAATTACGGAAAGAACAGAATATGGCGGACAGCTCTGACCTGGATATCGGCCCCGATAAATCCCTGCTTTTGGTGGATGATGACGAGCCGTTTCTGAGACGTCTGGCCAAAGCCATGGAGAAGCGCGGATTCGAGGTTGAGACCGCAGGTTCCGTCGCAGCAGGCCGCGCCATTTCAACCGCCCGACCCCCCGCCTATGCCGTTGTCGACCTGCGGCTTGAGGATGGCAATGGTCTGGATGTGGTCGAAGTTTTGCGCGAAAAACGCCCCGACAGCCGGGTTGTAGTTCTGACCGGATATGGCGCCATTGCCACCGCCGTGGCCGCCGTCAAGATCGGCGCGACCGACTATCTGTCAAAACCCGCCGATGCCACCGACATCACCAACGCATTGCTGGCCAAGGGCGACGAACTGCCCCCGCCGCCGGAAAACCCTATGAGTGCGGATCGTGTACGTTGGGAACATATCCAACGGGTTTATGAGTTGTGCGACCGGAACGTCTCCGAGACCGCCCGCCGCCTTAACATGCACCGTCGGACGTTGCAGCGGATTTTGGCGAAGCGCAGCCCGCGGTGATTCAGGCTAAATTTTCTTGAGAAGCTGTTTTTTTGGCCAATTTCTTTGGCTCAGAAAGAATGCGCTGTTGTTAATACAGACTATGATCGGAAGGATCGGAATTGGAAGATTTGGCTGCGTACTTGTTTTCGCCTTTTTCGTCTTTTTTGCTTGGCGCTGTCTCTTCTCTGTTTGTTTGGTGGTTGATTCCTCGGTGCTGGAAACCAGAAGTGACTTTCTCTGAAGAGTTGGTTGAATATGTGCTCGATGGAGACGAGAGCTTTTTTCAATGTGCGTTCGAGAACACCGGATCACGTGACATAATTGATCTGGAGATTCAGGTCAGGATCGGCATCAAAGGCTATCGCGGTGCGACAGGTTGGGCACACCATTTAGTAAAATCAAACGCGTCGAAAGTGCCACTATTGTCGCCGGGCAAACAAAGGCGAGTGAAAATCTTCGATACTCGTGATCCGATAGAGTTCATAGACAAACCTTCAAAGACCATTAGAGAAGCAATTGAAAGCTGCCATTCGCTGCGAGATGTTTTGGAGTTAGGCGATGACGGTGAAGTCCGGATACACGTTTTTGGTTTTGACTCATTCAGCGGCGTCAGAAAACACTTCCAGTCTAAAAAGTACTGTGATTGGGAAATACGAAAAGGTACATTCAGAGGCCTGAATGTTGTAAAAAACAATAGGTTTGCAAAACCAAATTATAGCACTACTGAAGGCTAGAAGCTCTTCAACAGTACTCTATGCCTAGTCATGTACGCTTCACGCACCTCAACCGGTGGGCGCAGGGTAATCTCCAACCCCTCCATCACCGCTTTGTCCGGACGACCAAAGAACTTCGTCGCCTCAGCCTCGGAAAACCCTGCGATCTGGGTGGCCTCCATCCAGGCGCTGATTTTGTCGGCCTTTTTGATCTGACGTTTCACCGTTTTCGGCACCGCAGCAGGCAGGCCAAAGCGGATGTGTATCGCCGCCGCCAACCTGTCATCCAGCGCGCCGTAATCGGGGCCAACGGCGGATTTGACCGGCGAGATCATATCTCCGATCACATATTCCGGCGCATCATGTAACAAAGCCGCGAGGCGCCATTTCACCGGTGCTTTGGGCGCAATCCGGCCAAAAAGCTCCTCAACCAGCAGGGAATGCTCGGCCACGGAATAGGCGAAATCACCCGCCGTTTGGCCGTTCCAACGCGCCACAAAGGCCAGTCCGTGGGCGATATCTTCGATTTCGATGTCTACGGGGGTCGGATCCAGCAAATCCAGTCTGCGCCCCGACAGCATTCTTTGCCATGCTCGTGCTTGTGTTGCCATTATGCCATGCCCTGTGAAGTCGCTCACGTAAGTTTTGCGTTTTTGTGTTATGATGTACCTGTCGAGATCACCAGCTGCCAACTTTTTCTTGACCAGACGTGCTTTGAATTGGCGCGTGGTGATACCGACATCTGTGCTGAGGGGGGTGCATGCTCCTCCTGGTGTGCCCCTCTCGGAACGTAACTCGTATCGGAAGGAGCTACTATGTTTAAGCGACTGTTTGGAATTACCCTGGCCTTTGGAATGGCCGCCACTGCCCCCCCTGCATTTGCCCAAGGTTGTGCGCAACGCGAGCATGTGATCGCCAAGCTGCAAGACAGCTATTCAGAAGAGCTGGTCTTTGGTGGATTGCAGAAAACGCGTGGTGCGCAGGCGGTTATGGAGGTTTGGACCTCGAAGGAAACCGGAAGCTATACGGTTCTGGTGACCCAAGCGAACGGCATTAGTTGTATTGTCGCCGTTGGCACCGATTTTTTTGAAGCGATCCCGAAGATTACACTAAAGGGTGAGCCCAGCTAATTTTTGCTGCCAAATAATCTGTTTTCGGCCATCTGCGTTGCTACCTGCCCCAAGGGATGCTAGGGGGCAGCCCGGACCTGCTTACCGGAATGGAGTATATGATGGCCGGGGACTATATCGTCAAAGACATTGCGCTGGCCGGGTTTGGCCGCAAAGAGCTGGACATCGCCGAAACCGAGATGCCGGGCCTGATGGCCCTGCGCGCGGAATACGGTGACGCAAAGCCCCTGAAAGGTGCGCGGATCGTCGGTTCGCTGCACATGACCATCCAGACGGCTGTTCTGATCGAAACATTGGTGGCGTTGGGCGCGGATGTGCGCTGGGCGTCGTGCAACATCTTCTCAACCCAGGATCACGCGGCGGCGGCGATTGCCGAGGCTGGTATTCCGGTCTTTGCGATCAAAGGCCAGACGCTGGAAGAGCATTGGGATTATCTGGACAAATCCTTCCTGTTCGAAGATGGCCCGAACATGATCCTGGATGATGGCGGCGACGCAACGCTGTATATCCTGCTGGGTGCCCGCGCCGAAGCCGGCGAAGACATCATCCCTGTTCCGGGCTCGGAAGAGGAAGAAGTCATCAAGGCCCAGATCGCCAAGCGTATGGCGGCAAGCCCTGGCTGGTTCACCAAGATGCGCGACCAGATCCAGGGCGTGTCCGAGGAAACCACCACCGGTGTGAACCGTCTGTATCAGCTGGTGAAAGACGGCCACCTGCCGTTCCCGGCGATCAACGTGAACGACAGTGTCACCAAGTCGAAGTTCGACAACAAATACGGTTGTAAGGAATCGCTGGTCGACGGCATCCGCCGTGCCACCGACACGATGATGGCCGGTAAAGTTGCCGTTGTTTGTGGTTATGGCGACGTGGGCAAAGGCTCGGCCGCGTCGCTGCGTGGTGCCGGTGCCCGTGTAAAAGTGACCGAAGTGGACCCGATCTGCGCGCTGCAAGCGGCAATGGACGGTTTTGAAGTCACTCTGCTGGAAGACGAAGTCGCCAGCGCGGACATCTTCATCACCACCACCGGCAACAAGGACGTGATCCGCATCGAGCATATGCGCGAGATGAAGGACATGGCCATCGTCGGCAACATCGGTCACTTCGACAACGAAATTCAGGTGGCCAGCCTGAAGAACCACAAATGGACCAACATCAAGGAACAGGTGGACATGATCGAGCTGCCCTCGGGCAACCGCATCATCCTGCTGTCCGAAGGTCGTCTGCTGAACCTCGGCAACGCCACGGGTCACCCGTCGTTCGTGATGTCGGCCTCCTTCACCAACCAGGTTCTGGCGCAGATTGAACTGTTCACCAAAGGTGATCAGTACAACAACGATGTCTACATCCTGCCCAAACATCTGGATGAGAAAGTCGCCCGCCTGCATCTGGACCGGATCGGTGTGAAGCTGACCAAGATGGACAACGAACAGGCGGCCTATATCGGCGTGAAACCCGAAGGCCCTTATAAGCCCGAGCATTACCGCTATTAATCTCGGAACGGGTATGACCAAACGCACAGGACGCCGCCGGATTTTGTATCTGGCGGCGTCTTTGCTTTTTACGGTCGTTACTTTGCTGATCGTCATAGGCGGAGGCGGGTGGTGGGTGTTGTCGCATCCGCAAACTCCGGTGCCGCCACATTGGAACCCCCTGGGGGACTTGACTGTCACAGCGCCGGTCACACCGGTCACCGCGTATCAGCTGCGCCGCGCATTGGGGGATGAGGCACAGTGTCGGGCTGCCCTGTCCGCAGCCGGAGTGGTTTTTGAGCCGATGGACGAGCTGGTGGTTGATCAGAACTGTGGCATTGCCGGTCGGGGACTTTTGTCTGGTCTGACGACCGCACGGATCGAGGCGATCGAAACCAGCTGCACCACTACTTTGCGTCTGGCCTTGTGGGAACATCACGTCGTGCAGCCCGCCGCGCGCGAAATCCTGGGCACCGACGTGCGCGCCTTACGCCACGTGGGCAGCTACAATTGCCGCCGGATGCGCACAGCACAGGGGCAAGACAGCGGCTGGAGCAGCCACGCCACCGCTGACGCGATTGATATAATCGGTCTGCAACTGGGGGACGGCCGATCACTGACCCTACTGACAGATTGGGACACACCCGGACCCGAGGCCGTGTTTTTGCATCGGATTGGACGTGGTGCTTGTGACTGGTTCCGGGTTGTTTTAGGGCCAGATTACAATCGCTTGCACGCCGACCATTTCCACCTGCAGGGTCCCGGTTGGGGCTTTTGTCGCTAGGTCAGCCGGGCCGATTTGCGCTTTAATCGGCAATAGGGGGAGAAATCCCTAAATTTTTTCCTTTCGGAAAAATATCCGTCGCGGCTAACCTTAATGAAGACGGTAAGGGTGCCGTTTCATTGTAACTTAGGGAGATTGGGACATGGGAAAACGCGACGAGCTGATCGCAAAATACGCAGATGATCTGAAAAACAAATGCGGAATGGACCCTGATATGGACCTGCTGACCAAGGTCACAATCGGATGTGGTCCGGCGATCTATGACGCCGACGCGTCGACCGTGGCTGCAACGCAGGACGGTGAGATCGAGACGGTCAAGAACAACTTTCTGATCAAGAAACTGGGCCTGTCAGACGGGCCAGAGTTGACGGGCGCTATCAACACTGCGCTTGAAACCTATGGCATGTCTGAGCGTAACAAATACCGTGCCGTTGTTTATTACATGCTGACCAAGCATTTCGGCAAAGAGTCGGTCTACGGCTGATCCCTTGATCCGACGATGCCCGTCAGGCCGCTGGCGGGCGTTTTCAATTTTAAGCACTTGCTGTTTGTGCTGACCGCCGAAATTCGACTAGTATCACAGTGTGACCAGGACGGTCAGAGCCAAAGATTTCCAGACGCGTGTGGTGAGTAGGGAGCACGCGGGGGTAGGGAAGGTTCTGAATCGTCGGAACCTTCCCGATTTTTCATTGGAACTCTTCAATAATTCGGGCAACAAACCGTTCCACTGAATCTGGCCCTCGATTTGGTTGACGTTTTCTTCCACCCCCCTTACCGGCCAGATAAACCTCGATATGACCCGGCCGCGTTTTAGGACCGGACTTCGTAAAATCCCGAGAGATACCGCCAAGCAAATGTGCCGTCAGTTCCGCAATTTGCGCGTCCTTGGGGTGATAGAATCGGACCTGAGTCGCCTTCACGGCATAATTTACCCGCGCCGTTGCAATCACGTCAGTCTGGTCCGAGGTCAAAATCTCAAGCACGGCGATGCTGGTTTCGTTCGACACGCCAACGGGTACAAAAAGAGATACCCCTGTTTCAACCGGCTGGTCATGATTAGGCAGGCTGTCATGTTTTTCGGGGATCACGAGAACCGATCTCGGTGCTGTGGCTCGGGCGATCACGAGGTCAGGTACGGTTGTTAGCGGAGCCACCGGTTCGTAAGAGCCTTGTATCACTGGTGGCAATAGAGTCTCACCCCAGGCAGGCGCATAGTCCATTGGAAAATGTGAGTTGCCCCCTACTGACCCTGGCCCCGTATTTGCAGTGGAGGTCTTGTGCGTCACTTTGGCAAACCGTGAAACCGGTTCTGCGGCGTCCGATTCCAAGCTGGACAGGGTCGTATCACCGTCATTTGGATCACCCGCCGCCGGATTTGCGTTTGCGTCGATTTCTGCTGTTGTATCAATAGATAAGCTGGTTTGAACCACTGCGTCGGGGCTTCGCCATCCTGCGAAAACGCTTGTTGCGGCCCAATGCAGGGTAGCGCCACAGAACATTGCACCAAAAACGATCGGATACATGCGATTGACGCGCTGTTTTCGGGGCGGTTGTATTGGGTGTTTCGACTGAGAACTTTTGAACACAACCTGCTCAAGTTTGAATTCACCGGGTTCTGCGGGGCTGTCTTCCTGCGGCGTTTCAATCGCAATTTCCAGTGACGTTTCCGGGTGACCTGATTGCTGCACATCGGCCAGCGCAGCGGCGCGCTGTTTTCGCGCAATCTCAAGGCGCGCTTCCCAGCATTTTGAACTCAGCTCAGCAGCAATGTCTTCGTTCTTCCCACCGCTGCCTTCAACGTCAGACATGGGTTCTTGCTTTCGAATTGATCAACCAAAGATCGAGCAACACCAAAAGACAGACGACCACTGAAACTGCGGCCGCCATTGCCCCCACATGGTGCAGCCCTAAAAATATACCATTTTATTGGTGGTTTGAGAAGGTTTGCACCCTTAGACGTTGATTCCGTCAATCCGGTTGGGTGGCCCCCAGCGCACAGATGGTTACCCATTCCTTATCAGTCACAGGTTGAACGGACAGGCGCGAGTTTTTCACCAGCACCATCTCGTCCAGACGTTCATCTGCCTTGATCTGCTCTAAAGTGACAGCTGTGGTGAACGGGCGTACAGCCTTGATATCCACACATTCCCAGCGTTCATCATCTGTGGTGCTGTCGGGGTGGGCCTCGGCGCAGACCTCGACAATACCGACAATCGCCTTGTCCTTTTGCGAATGGTAAAAGAACCCGCGATCACCGATTGCCATCTGACGCATGAAATTGCGCGCCTGATAATTGCGCACGCCGTCCCATTCTTCGCCCGCATCGCCTTTGGCAACCTGCTGGTCCCAGCTCCAGGTCGAGGGTTCGGATTTGAACAGCCAATATGCCATCAGCCGACGACCTTCTTCCACACGATCAGATCAACGGATTGAAACAGCCCTGCCTTGGCGTAGGGGTCGTTGTCTGCCCATGCTTGTGCAGCAGCCATGTCCTCGACCTCAAGAATAATCAGCGAGCCGACCATCGCGTCGCCGTTCAGCAGGGGACCTGCCTGTGCAACAACGCCAGTTTCCTCGATATAGGTCAGGTGGTTGGCGCGATTGTCCAGCCGGGTTTGCAGGGCGCCGTCCTTGTCCTTGGCGATCAGGGCGATGAGCATACTATTCCTCCTTGAGGGGTCGGTTGAGCAGGGTTTGAATGGCTTGGGGCACACTATAGGTGCCGTGGCTCAGGTCGGCCACCGTGGCGCTGATGGGCATGTCCAGCCCCTCAGCCGTGGCAATGTCGGCCATGGCGCGCGCGGTTGCGACGCCTTCGACCGTTGTTTGGCTGTCGAAGGGACGATTTTGACCCAAACACAGGCCAAAACGATAATTTCGGGACAATTCGGACGAGCAGGTCAGCACCAGATCGCCCAATCCGGACAGGCCCATCAAGGTATCGGGACGCGCACCGCGCATCAAAGCGAACCGCTGCATCTCGGCAAAACCACGGGTCATCAGAGCTGCGCGGGCACTGTCGCCCAGCCCGGCCCCAATGGCAGCGCCGCAGCCGATGGCCATGACGTTTTTCAATGCCCCGCCCAGTTCCGCGCCGATCACGTCGGTGGTGCGATAAAGGCGCAGGTTCGCAGTGGTCAGTTCGGTCTGCAGCGTTTCGCTCAGATCACCGTCCGCGCAGGCCAGCGTCAGCGCCGTGGGTAACCCGCGCGCGATGTCATCGGCAAAGCTGGGCCCGGTCAGCAGGGCCGGGCGCGCATCCGGGATGGTTTGGCGGATCACCGAGATTGGACCAAGGCCCGAGGACAGCTCGATCCCCTTGCAGCAGGCAACGAGCGTCTTACCGGCTAAAACTGGAGCATGTTCCGTCAGAGCTGCACGCAATTTCTGCATGGGCACCGCCAACAGCAAGACATCAGCGGTCACGGCGTCCTCTATATCGGCTGTCACCAATACTTCGTCTGGCAGGGTCACATTCGGCAGGCGCGCAGCGTTCTCGCGGCCGTCTTGCATGTCGCGTGCTTGCTCGGTGTTGCGCGACCACAGCGTCACCGGCCCGTTCCCGGCCAGCGAGATCGCTAACGCGGTGCCAAATGCCCCTGATCCAAGGACCGCCACGCTCATGCCTTTGCCCCTTTCTTGCCGCTGCCCAGCATGGCGGGACTGGTCTGATCCAACGGCCAGCGTGGCCGGGCTGTCAGGTCTAGCCCGTCCTTGGCGCCGGTGCGATACAGCTCTAACCCGGCATAGGCAATCATGGCGGCGTTATCGGTGCATAGATTCAGCGGAGGGGCCGTGAAACGCGCGCCTTTTTCTGCGCAAACAGTCTCTAACGCGGCCCGAATGGCCGAGTTTGCTGCTACGCCACCCGCGACTGCGATCACGGGGTCTGTGGGGTTTTCTTCCAAATACCGGTCTATTGCCCGGCGGGTTTTTTCGGCCAAGGTGTCGACAACGGCCTGCTGAAACCCGGCGCACAGATCGGCGCGGTCCTGACGGGTCAGCCCGCCCTTTTCGGCAACGATCTGGTCTCGCATCCGCATCAGTGCGGTCTTGAGCCCAGAGAACGACAGATCACATCCTGGCCGGTCCAGCAGTGGGCGCGGAAAGCGGAATCGCTTGGGATCGCCCGACCGGGCTTCGACCTCGACCGAGGGGCCGCCGGGTTGCGGCAAGCCCAGAAGGCGGGCGGTTTTGTCGAACGCTTCGCCGGGGGCATCGTCGATGGTGCCGCCTAAGCGGGTGAATTGTTCCGGTCCGTGGGCGATCAGGTACTGACAATGCCCCCCCGAAACCAGCAGCATCAGATAGGGAAAAGCGATCCCATCCGTCAGACGCGGTGTCAGGGCATGCCCGGCCAGATGGTTTACCCCGACCAGTGGCAGGCCGGTCGCCGCGCTTAGCCCCTTGGCACACATGACGCCGGACATGACGCCGCCAATCAGACCGGGCCCGGCGGTGACGGCGATGGCGTCCATATCGGCCAGGGTCAGCCCTGCGGCCTGCAATGCCTGTACCACGCAGACATCCAGTTTTTCGGCATGCGCACGGGCGGCAATTTCGGGAACGACACCGCCAAAGGCGCTGTGCAATTCGGTCTGGCCATGCACGATCGACGACAGAACCTCGGCCTCTGCACCATCGATTTGGCGCACGACGGCGGCGGCCGTGTCATCACAGCTGCTTTCCAACCCGAGGATGGTAAGTGTTTGCACCATTGGCCTGATCCGTTACACCATGACTGCCAAGCGGGGTATCACCCTGCGCGGATGCAAACAATCCCAAGGCGGAAGGCGCCGACCGTTGTATTTGTTGATGACCCGCCCGCGCGCCGCCTCAGAACGGTTTGTCGCGCAGCTGCCGGCCCGCACCAGATCCCGGGTCAAGGTCATCTATTCCCCGCTACTCGAAATCAACCCCTTGCCGATCAATGTCGACACCAGTGGTGTGCGGGGGCTAATTTTCACCTCGGCCAATGGGGTGAATGCTGCCGTATCCCTAGGTCTATCGCGGGACATGCCCGCCTTTTGCGTCGGCCCTGCCACCACCGGAACGGCCCAAAGTGCTGGGTGGAACGCGCAGATGGTTGGCGCAACTGCCGAAGAACTGGTGGCCTATCTGCTGAAACACCGGCCCGACAGCCCGCTTTTGCATTTGCGCGGTGAACATAGCCGGGGCAATGTCGCCACCCGCCTGACCGAGTCGGGACTGACCGTACGCGAACAGGCCGTCTATGAGCAGCGCCTGTTACCGCTGACACCCGAGGCCGCAGCCGCCACCGATGGCAAAGAGCCGGTCATCGCGCCGTTATTTTCGCCCCGGACGGCGCGACAATTTGCCGATATCTGGGCGGGTTCAGCGCCCCTGTGGCTGGCCTCGATCAGCGAAGCGACTGCGGAACCCCTTTATTCTTTGGACTATGCACATCTAAGGGTCGCCAAAGCGCCAACCCCGAAGAAAATGCGGAAAGCGGTTAAAAAACTTGTGAAACATGCGATGCGGGTTGAGGGTAGCGAGACCACCGATTAACTTAGAGTGGCCTGTTATTCATATGATTTTGGATTCGATAAGGGGAATGTTGCGGTGGCTCGTAAGAAGAAAACCGATCAAAAGCCAGTGGAAGACCCCAAGTCGGACGAAGCGGTCGAATCCACAATTGCCGAGGAACAAGCTCCTGTTGACGCGGCCGGGCCGGTAGAAGAGGGCTTTTCCGAAGCCGAAGCCGAAGCCGAAGCCGAAGCCGAAATGGCCGTGGAACCGACCCACGCTGAGCCCGCGGCGCACAAAGAAGAAAAGCGAGGCGGCTTTGTCCCGGCCCTGATCGGTGGTGCGATCGCCGCAGCGATTGGCTTTGCCGCCGGCAGTGCGGGCATGTTCAATTCGGGCCAGTCTGACGCGCTGACAGCCCTTGAATCGAAGTTGAGCGACCAGGCCAGCCAGATTGAGGCGCTGACGAAATCCCTATCCGAATCCCAGTCGGGCAGTTCGGACGTAGACAGCAAAATCGTGGCTCTGACTGATCAGGTCACGCCGCTCAGTACGGATCTGGCGGCGTTGAAATCCAGCCTGGATGGGCTGGCAGGCAAGGTTGACCCCTTGGCCAGCCGTCTGAACGATCTTGAAAGCGGCGCCCTGACGCAAGGCGCCTCGCCCGAGGTTTCGGCCGCCTTTGAGGCCGAACTGAAGAAACTGCAGGACTCGCTGACCGCGCAGCGGGCTGAGGTCGAGAAAATGGTCTCGGATGCACAAGCGCTTGAAGCGCAGGCTGCGGTTAAGGCGCAAGCTGCGACCAATGCTGCGGTTCTATCTCAGGTGCATGGGCAGTTAGAGGCAGGCCAGCCTTATAACGACCTGGTAGAACAATTGACGGCAGGTGGCGTGAGCGTGCCAGAGGCACTGTCAAAACCGTCCACAGAAGGCGTTGCAACCCTTGCCGCATTGCGCGAGTCCTTTGAGCCCGCAGCCCGCAATGCACTGGCCGATGCCCGTGACGCTGACAAGACCACCGGGCTGGTCGCCTTTCTGCAACGTCAAACCGGCGCGCGGTCGGTAACGCCGCAAGAGGGCGACAGTCCGGACGCGATCCTGTCTCGGGCGCAGGCGGCCCTGTCCCAAGGAGATATCGCCACCGCGCTAAGCGAACTGAAATCTCTGCCCGACACGGCGCAGGCCGCGTTGTCCGATTGGGAACAGGCGGCCCAGACACGTGTGGCTGCCGTGGACGCCGTAAATGCGCTGCAATCCAGCGTAAACTCGAACTGAAGGACCTGCCATGCTGTGGTCATTGTTAAAGATCCTTGTTTTTGTAGCGATTATCGGCCTGCTGGCCATGGGCGCCATGTTCCTGATGGAAACCAGTGGTGGCGTGCAGATCACCGTTGCGGGCACCGAATTCACGTTGGGGCCGCTGCAATCGGTGATCGCGCTGGGCGTGCTGGTGGTGGCGATCTGGGTGTTATTCAAGCTGCTGACCCTGCTGATCGCCACGCTGCATTTCCTCAATGGCGACGAAACTGCCCTGTCGCGCTATTTCGACCGCAGCCGCGAAAAGCGCGGTTATCAGGCGCTGGCCGATGGGTTGATGGCCTTGGCCTCGGGTGAGGGGCGCGTGGCGATGAACAAGGCTGCCAAGGCCGAAAAACTGCTGAACAAACCGGAACTGACCAATCTGCTGGTGGCACAGGCCGCCGAAATGAATGGCGACACGAAAAAGGCGTCAGAGACCTACAAGAAACTGGTCACTAACAACGCCACCCGCTTTGTTGGTGTGCGCGGCATCATGAAACAGAAACTGGCCGAGGGGGATGATGACACCGCCCGCAAGCTGGCTGAAAAGGCGTTGGCGATCAAACCGCGCCACGCTGAAACCCAAGATATTCTGTTGGGTCTGCAGACCAAATCTCAGGACTGGGTCGGTGCGCGATCAACCCTGACCGCCAAGCTGAAGGCTGGCCACTTGCCGCGCGACGTGTTCAAGCGCCGCGATGCGGTGCTGGCCCTGTCTGAGGCCAAGGACATTCTGGATGACAGCGCCACGGTCGAACAACAGGAACACGCGATCGAGGCCAACCGCCTGTCGCCCGATCTGGTGCCTGCCGCCGCGATGGCCGCGCGTGCCTATATCGAAAAGGGCAAACCACGTGCTGCGACCAAGATCCTGAAAAAAGCGTGGGAGGTACAGCCGCATCCCGATCTGGCCCATGCCTTTGCCGAGATTGCACCGGATGAAACACCGACGGCGCGGATTACCCGTTTTGCCGCCCTGACCCGTATCCACCCCGAGGATCTGGAGACCCGCCTGATCCTGGCCGAGTTGAACATCGTGGCCGAGGACTTCCCCGAAGCCCGCCGCGCGCTGGGCGATGTGGTGGAAAAACAGGCCGATGCGCGGGCCTACACCCTGATGGCAGCGATAGAACGGGGTGAAGGGTCCTCGGACGCGGTGGTGCAGGGTTGGCTGGCCAAGGCGCTGAACGCGCCGCGCGGGCCGCAATGGGTCTGTGACAATTGCCACGACATTCAGCCCGAATGGGGACCGGTGTGCCAGAACTGCGGCAGCTTTGACACCCTCAGCTGGCAGACCCCGCAAACGCCCGAAATCGCCACGGCCACCGGTGTGCATATGCTGCCGCTGATCGTCGGCGCGCTTGAGGACAAAGTCGAGCCGGAACCTGAGCCCGAAGCCGAGCCGGAACAGGAAGAGGTCCAAGAGGCCGAGGCCCCCGAGATCATCGAGATGGAGGCCGAACCTGTCCGCCCTGACGTTGAACCCGTGCGGCCCGATGTCGAACCCGTGGTGGAAAAGCAGGTTTGACAAGCGGGTTCTGCAAACCTGTGTATGAGTTAACTCAGCCGTAAGTGTTTACTGGTCAACGCTGCCTTGTGTTTCGGCATCCAAGTACGTCCAACGGTACTTAGGTGGCGTTGGGCCTTTGTTTCGCCCGCCCTGTTGTGTTTGCTCCCACGCGTGCGCAAGAATGCCAACTGAACGGGACAGACAGAATAAGCCCCGAGCAAGAGGCGCAGCGAAGCCGAGCTCCGCATAAATCACTGCGGTGGCACCGTCGATGTTCATTGGGACCGGTTTACCTTTGCGGCGGGCCAGTTCTGCCTCAATTTCTCGCGCGACGGCCTTGAAGCGCCCGTCACAAGCCTCATTAGCAATCGCCTCGTCCACCAATGCCATCAAACGAGGCGCACGTGGATCCGTTGGCGTGTGAAACCGGTGGCCAAACCCAGGCAAAATTTTCCCGTTCAAAGCGATCCATTCGTCCATCGCAACCTCGAGATTGGATGTGTGCGAGGCAGCGAAATGGTAAAGGGTTACGGCCTGCTCTCCTGCACCGCCATGGATGTCGCCCAGCATATTCACCGCACTGGCCATGGCGTTGTTCAAAGGCAAGCCGCAGGTCACTGCCATTCGTGCCGTGGCAATAGACGGGGCCTGCGGTCCGTGATCCACAGCGGCGACCAACGCGGCTTCGAACAGCTTCAGCTGCGCCGGTGACGGCTTGTCTCCACGCACCATGAACCAGATCATTTCCGCGAAGCTGAGATTGCCAATGAGGTCCTGAATTGGCTCTCCGCGCAGATCAATACGTCCGGGTTCCATGTCGATGATGGCGGTGCTCCACCAATCTGCCACATCACTCATATGACACCCTCTTTCATCAACGTATCGATTTCGGTGGTGGACAGGCCAAGCTCTGACCAAACTAGAGTATTGTCCGCACCAAGCTCTGGCGGAGAGGCTTGAGGCATCTTGCGCTGTCCATCCATCACGACGGGGCTGCCAGTCAGTTTCAACTCCTCACCCTGAACGGATAGGGATCCAATCAATCCTCGTCCCGCAAGTTGGTCATCGGACAGGGCCTGTGGCACTGTCAGCACTTGCCCAGCCGGAACGCCCAATGCGTTCAGCTCGCCGACCCATTCATTGGCTGACCGTTTCCGCAGCGTTTTTTCCAGCTCGTTCCGAAGGGCATGGCGGTTTCTTTTACGGTCTTCGCGGGATGTATAGTCGGAATTGTCCAGCAAATCCTCTCGCCCGAGGTGACGGGCAAGGGCCTGCCATTGTTCATCCCTGTTCGCGGCGATATTGATTGGGTTGTCTGCAGTGGCAAACGTACCAGATGGCGCGGATGTGGTGTTTTCGTTGCCATGCGCGCCGGGTGTGACGCCGCCGACCAGAAAATTCGACACCACCCAGCCCATGGTCGATATGACTGCCTCGGACATCGCGATATCCAGAAACGCACCGCGAGAGTTCGCGTTCAATGCCGCGCTAATGGCGAAGGCAGCTGTCAAACCTCCGACGGTATCAGCAAGAGGGTATCCTACACGGTACGGTGCCGTATCAGCGGCACCAGTTATTGACATGACACCGCTGAGGCCCTGAACGATCTGATCATAGGCCGGGTCTTTTCGGCGGGGACCGTCCTGGCCAAACCCGCTAATCGCGCAGTAGATCAGATTTGTGTTCTCGGCGCGCAGAACCTCATACCCCAGCCCCAGGCGATCCATGACCCCGGGCCGGAAGTTTTCCACCAGAACGTCCGCTGTACGCGCCAAGCGTTTCAGCAGCGCTTTGCCCTTGGTGGATTTCATGTCCAAGGTCACGGATTTTTTGTCGGCATTTTGGGCAAGGAAGCTGATGCCCATACCCGCCTTGTTCCTGTCGGGGTCAGCGCCCAGCACGCGGGCCAGATCACCGCCGTTGGGGCGTTCAACCTTGATCACATCGGCCCCCATCAGTGCCAGCTGATAGCAGCAATACGGACCCGCCAGAACATTTGTCAGGTCAAGAACCCGAATACCTGCAAGGGGCTCAGTCGCCATCAGCAACCCCGGCTGCCCGTGCCCGCGAACGACGCGCACGATAGCTGGGGAGCAGCACCAGCAGTGCTGCGATAACGAGCAGGCCCAGCGTCATAGGACGTTCCCAGATGAAAGCGATCCCATCATAAAGCTGCATCGAGCGGGCGAAGTTGTCTTCCATCATGCCGCCAAGGATGAACCCGATCAGCAACGGTGCCAGTGGGTAGTCGGCAAATTTCAGTGCTGTGGCGCAGATACCAAAGCCGACCAGTATTAGCAGTTCAGTGGCATTGTTCTGCCCGATATAGGCCCCCATCAGCGTGAAGAACAAAATGAACGGGATCAGATAGTTGCGCGGAACGGACAGCACCTTGGCGATATAGGGGATCAGCGGCAGGTTCAGGATCAGCAGAACCAGGTTGCCGATGAACATCGACATGATGACGGCCCAGAAGATCTGCGGCTCATCAATCATAAGGCGCGGGCCGGGTGTCACGTTCAGGGCAATCAAAGCCCCCAGCAGGATCGCCGTGGTGCCCGATCCCGGAATACCCAATGTCAGCAATGGAACAAAAGATCCGGTACAGGCCGCGTTGTTTGCCGTTTCGGGCGCAGCCAAACCTTTGATCGAGCCTTTACCAAATTCCTCTTGCTCTTCTTTCGGCGCGATGTTGCGTTCGACCGCGTAGCCAAGGAAGCTGGCGATTGTCGCTCCTGCGCCGGGTAGGACACCGATAAAGAATCCTTGCACGGATTGCCGTCCTACCACAGGTGCTATGGCCTTGGCTTCGTCCTTGGTGATGCGCAGATCCTTGATTTCACCGTCATCACCCTTCAGGTCTTTTGGCTTGAGGACCAGAAACAGGGCTTCGGGCAAAGCAAACATAGCCATGGCGAGGGTGATGAAGCCGAATCCGGATTGCAGATCCATAATCCCCATGGTGAAGCGCGGCAGATTGAACAACGCGCCTTCGCCTACAGTCGCCATGATAAGCCCAAGCACCGTCATGATGACCGCTTTGGCAACTTGGCCACTGCCCGCAAACGCCGCAATGGCTGAAAGGCCCACGACCATCAGCGCGAAATACTCAGCCGAATGGAATAACAGCGCGACCGAGGACAGCGCAGGGGCAAACACCATAAGAAGGATAGCGCCCATCGTGCCGCCGGCGAAACTGGCGATCGCGGCGACTGTCAGGGCTTTTCCGGCCTTGCCCTGGCGCGCCATGGGATAGCCATCAAAGCTGGAGGCAACCGTTCCGGCGACCCCCGGCGCATTCAGCAGGATGGATGAGGTCGAGCCGCCAAAGATCGCGCCGTAATACACCCCGGCCAGCAGGATCAAAGCAGCCGAAGGATCCCCCATCGAGATGGCGACCGGGATCATGATGGCAATGATCGACATCGGTCCGAGGCCGGGCAGCATTCCGATGAACGTGCCGATCAAGCAGCCCGCGACGACCATCAGAAGGTTTTGGATTGAGAATGCCGTTTGCAGGCCGATCAGAAGTCCTTCAAGCATGTCAGCCTCCGAAAATGCCCGGCAGGGGGCGCATGTAGATGCCAAGAACTTCCTGAACCAGATACCAGACGGAACCCGTGGCAATGAACGCGACGGGCAACATGATGTGCCACTTGCGCTCACCCAGAATAAAGGACCCGAGGATCAGGAAAGCCGAGGTTGAAATCAGAAAGCCCACGGGACGCAGGCACAGGGCGTAGATGACCATCAAGGCCAGCAGCATCAGCGCCTGATCCAGGTGGTACTCGCCCAACCGCCGGTAATCGATATCTGCTTCTTTCGGCTCAGACTTTTCAAAGCCCAGCAAAATGATTGTCGTTGTTACGATACCCAGAATGGACAGCACTTTTGGGAAGGTGCTTGGCCAGATAGGGTTACGTTGCATAAAAGGGGGAAGGCTTCCGTCCATCGTGAACCAGGCGGCGTAGCCATACGTTAAACATACACCCAGAAGAACGAGCGCGATCCAGCGATCCAACGCCATTATACCCCCTCCTTTTTTTGTTGTGGTTGGGGATGTCAGGGCGGCGAACCGCCCTGACATATCTACTATTAGAGGAAGCCCAGCTTTTTCATCAGATCGCCGATCTGCTGTTCCTGCTGTTCCAGGAACGACTGGAAGTCATCGCCCGAGTTATGGATGTTCACCCAACCGTTGCGGGCGCGAACTTCTTCCCATTCCGGTGTGTCGTACATCTTGGCGATGGCGTCCTGATAAACGGCCAGCTTGTCTTCGGGCAGGCCAGGGGCCGCAAAGAAACCACGCCAGTTTACAAAGGTTGTGTCGATGCCCTGTTCCTTCATGGTCATGGCATCAGGCGCGGCGTCTACGCGTTCTTCCGCCGTTACGCCGATAATCTTAACCTCGCCCGCATTTGCCAGGTCTACGGCTTCCGAGAAGCCGGTCGACAGCGCTGCGATTTCACCCGACAGCAGGGCTGCCATGGCTTTACCACCCGCATCATAGGGGATGTATTTTACGGCCAACGCGTCTTTGCCGGCCGCTTCCATCACCATGGCCGCAACCAGATGGTCCATACCGCCTGGCACCGATCCACCACCAATCGCCGTTCCCGCAGGATCGGCGTCAAATGCAGCCAGCAGGTCTTCCATCGAGTTGATGGGGCTGTCCTTGCCCACGACGATCGCGGCATAATCACCGATCGTACCCGAAACCAGCGTCAGGTCGCGGAAGTTATGCGGGAACACGCCGGTCAGTGAGCGGATCACGATAGGGGTAGAGTTCACCATCAGTGTGCCGTGGTTGCTGTCGGCGTTTTCGATCAGATAGCCAATGGCTTTGCCGCCGCCACCGCCCGACATGTTTTCGTAGGACGCAGTCCCGACAAGGCCTGCATTGGTCAGGGCTTCGCCCGTTCCACGAGCGGTTCCGTCCCAGCCGCCGCCAGCGCCACCGGGGATCAGAAAGTGAATGCTGTCTACCACCTGGTCTTGGGCCAAAGCTGGTCCCGTCAGACCAATTGCAGCCACGGCTGCGATCAGGGCGCGTCGGCCCAGTTTCAATGTCGTCATGTTTTCCTCCCGTTTGACAACCGGCCGCATGGCGGCTCAGATTGGAGGGAACAAAAACACATCAACCTGACATCAACCTGTCACGCGCCAAAATACTGTTCGAGCCTGATGAAATTTCTGCTTGTGGAAGACAATCTAGACCTCGCGAATGCGATCAGTTCTCGTATGCGTCTGGATGGTCATGTTATTGATCATGCAGCGAATTTAGAGGATGCAACCGCTTTCGTCGAAACTGACGAGTATGATCTGATTTTATTGGACATCATGCTGCCAGACGGGGATGGTCGTGACTTTTTGAAACGGCATCGGGCGGGTCGTTTGGACACACCCGTGATCGTCCTGACCGCACGTAGCCAGGTGTCGGATCGAATCGGTTCGCTTGATCTTGGGGCCGACGATTACGTGACCAAGCCCTTCGACCATGCCGAGCTTGAGGCTCGCTGCCGCGCAGTGCTGCGTCGAAAATCAGGAATTGCGAAATCGACTATCGAGATCGGCGGAGTGGTGTTTGATCCGGTGGCAGGTCATTTGACAGTTGGTGGAGAGGCCGTGTCATTGCGGAACCGGGAATTGCGTATGATGGAGCTGTTCATAAACGCGCCGGGTCATGTGTTTTCAAAACAGAAGCTGGCGGACCGCTTGTTTTCCTACGACGACAACGTGTCTGACAACGCGATCGAAGTCTATGTCGGCCGGTTGCGCAGGCATCTGGAAAAGTCGGACCTGAAAATTACAACATTGCGCGGTTTGGGATACAGGTTGGATCATGACGCCTAATCCGACCGTTTCCGGATCTTTAAGAAATCGGCTTATGCTGACGCTGATCGGTGGTGCGGCGATTCTTGCAATCCTGCTGTTTTTTGCCGTCCGTAGCTATGCTGCAAAAGTGGCCCAGCAAGGTCAGGACAATTTGCTTGAGGCCTCGGTCACATCCATCCTTGATGCAGCGGCTCTTCGTGACGGGGTGTTGGAAGTCGACATTCCATATGCCGCGTTCTCGATGCTCAGCACGCCGTCAGATGATCGGGTGTTCTATGCCATTTATCAGGATGGAGAATTCCTGTCCGGTTACGAGGATCTGCATCTGACGGGCGGCCCGGCCCAGAATAACTGGGTGTTCAGATCTGGAGAGGTGCGTGGTGAGCGTGTTCGTCAGGTCAGCGCCAGCCGAACGCTGGTCGGGCTGGGACGGCAGACCGAGATTGAGGTTGCGCTTGGCCAGACCCAGGACGCACTTGCGGAAACTATGGACCAGATTTCGCGCAATGCCGCCTATTTGGGTCTGGGTTTCTTTCTGCTGACAACGGTACTGTCGTTCTGGGTAACATCGACGACAATCGGACAACTTAACAGACTGACAACCTCGGTCACACGCCGGGGTCCGCAGGATCTCAGCCCCTTCAAGAAACCCGTACCACGGGAAATGGCACCCTTGGTGTCGTCGCTGAATTCACTGATGGGCCGATTGGATCAGTCGCTTAGCCAATCCGAAGATTTCATAGCCGAAGCTGCGCACCGGGTGCGCACGCCGTTGGCGACGGTCAGATCCTATGCCGAGGCGACGTTGCACCGGGTTGAGCGCAAAGATAACCGCGAAGCTTTGCGAGCAATGGTGCGTGCGATCGACGAAAGCTCGCGCGCAGCTGGCCAGTTGCTGGATCACGCTATGATCACGTTTCGTGCGGATCATCTGGAACGCGAGGATATCGATCTTGTTGGTCTGGTCCAAGAGCTGGTGCAGCGTCTGACCCCGATTGCCGAAATGAAAGAGCTTTCGCTGTCATTGACCGGTGATCCCTCAGTTCCCTATTCCGGCGATCCCATTCTGCTTCAGAACGCTGTGCGTAATTTGGTCGACAACGCGCTGAAATATGCGCCCTCAGACAGCACGGTCCAGATCGAAGTCACTGCTGTGCCCAACGCCCGGATCACGGTCAGGGACTCAGGGCCCGGTTTTCCGCCAGACGAGATTGATAGTTTAACTCGGCGATTTGAACGTGGTCAGAACGCCACCGGGACGATTGGGTCTGGTCTGGGGTTGACCATCGCTCAGGACGTGGCGACCGCGCATGGCGGCACACTTGTTCTGACGAACCAAACAGAGGGCGGCGCATGCGTTACCTTATCTTTGTAACCCTGTTTCTTTTTCCCAGCTTAGGATCAGCAGAGGATTGGGAAGACCGCCTGGTTTTCAACGATAGTGCGCAAGGCGCACATCTACGCGTTATCTCAAGCACGGACACGGTCTTGTTTGCACCTCTGATCGAAGACTTCGTTGCCCAAAACCCATCAATTAGCATCGAGTATCTGGTGTCTGGAACAGCTGATATCGACAAGCGCGTGCGTGCCACGCCTGATGCTTTTGATGTCATAGTTTCCAGCGCGATGGACTTGCAGCTGAAACTTGCAAATGACGGGTTTGCGTTGCCATTGGATGATATGCAGGTGCCGCCTTGGACCCAGTGGCACCACAGCCTTTTTGCCTTCACGTCCGAGCCTGCGACCATCGTCATCAATCGCGCCGCATTTGAGGGGCAGCCTATCCCGCAGACACGCCAGGGCCTGATCGAAGCCCTGCGCGAACGACCCGAGGAGTTTCGCGGAAAGATCGGAACCTATGATGTCCGCCAATCCGGTCTGGGCTACCTGTTTGCGACTCAGGACGCGCGCGCCTCGGAAACCTACTGGCGTCTGATGGAAGTCATGGGTGGATTGGATGTCAGGCTTTACTGCTGTTCCGGTGAGATGATCACGGATCTCGCTGATGGAACAATTTTGGTCGCCTATAATGTGTTGGGCAGCTACGCAGCCGTCCGAACCGAAGGAAAAGACGCTTTGGAAGTTATTCTTCCCTCTGATTTTCAGACGACAATGATGCGCACTGTCATGGTCTCGGAAGCAACCCGAGAAGCCGAGGCAGCAGAACGATTTGTCCGCTATTTGATCACCGAAGAACCTGCGTCGCCCGATAGCAAGCCGTTTCTTCCATTGCTGACTTCGGGCAATGCTTCAAATGAACAAGAGGCGATTGGGTTAAACCCGGCCTTGCTTACGTTTTTGGACGTTCTGAAAAGGAAAAAGTTTGTCTCTGCCTGGGAAAACGCCGTCATTCAATAATCAGAACCGAGCAGGTTACTTGGGACTGTGGATGATAATGGAAAACGCAAAGCTAAAATATCGTCCCGGTCTGTAATTGTCCCAATCAAATCCGTTTGCTAACGTCAACCTCGCGTCGGGGAGGGCGTGCAAACCCAAATGCTGGACTATTCGCATAACGCCTGGCTTGTGGCAGCCTCGTTGGCCGTTGCGCTGATGGCTGGCTTCACCGGCCTTTATCTGACGCATGGCGCGTCCAAACTGAATCCGCAACGTCGCAAGTTTATTGTTGTGCTGGCGGCGATCACATTGGGCGGCGGCATTTGGTCGATGCATTTCGTCGCCATGCTGGGCCTGCAATTGCCGATCCTGTTCTACTATGACGCGCTGATCACCCTGATGTCTGCGCTGGTGGCAATTCTGATGGTCGGGCTGGCGCTGTTGCTGTTGCATTTCCGCCCTCGGACGATGCAGACCATCATTGGTGCGGGCATCATTGTCGGCCTTGGAATAGTTGTAATGCATTATGTCGGGATGGCCGGGATGGAGCTTTGCCGCCCTGTCTACAACGCGCTGGACGTGGCAATTGCAACACTGGCCTCCGTAGTCCTGTCGGTTCTGGCGATTTGGGTGGCCTATGACAACCGAACCCAACGCAACATCCTGCTGGGAACTGTGTGCTTTGGTCTGGCAGTGTTCACCATGCATTTTGTCGCCACTGGCTTGACTGATTTCGTCGCCAGCGAAAACGCGGGCGGGGCAGGACCGGTGCTGAACAATCAGGTCCTGGCCATGGGGGTCACGGTTGCCGTTTTCCTGATCTGCGGTGCGTTTCTTCTGACTGGGATCACCTTTATCGAGCCCGAGACCGCCGTCATGGCACCCGAACCCGCCGCCCCCGAACCCACTGTGCTGCGGGCTGGTGTTCCGTTCGAGCGTGAAGGTCAGACTTTTTTCGCAGAACCTGCTCGGATAGCAGCCATCCGGGCCGAAGGGCACTATACCGTTCTTTACATGGGATCAGAGAAACTCTTTTGTCCCTGGTCGATTACCGAAGCCGAAACGCGCCTCAAACCGGATGGTTTCCTGCGTGCGCATCGAAGCTACCTGGTGAACCCAAAACACGTCTCGGGCTTTGAACGGCACAAGGATAATGGCACCTGCTATTTTGAAGGCGTCGATGCGCTGAGTAAGATTCCAGTAAGCCGATCCCGTCTGAACGACATCCGCAATGCGCTGGGCCTGTGATCGCAGTTCATGAAGCCTATTCGCAACTCGTGAAACAAGCTGCGCGCCCCGTTTCCACTGGCTGGCAAGGCTGATCCTACCGTTCTTTCCTTACCGCAGGTCCCCTAAGGCAAAACGCTCGGACCCAGGGAGGAAAAACATGATACCAGCCGGTTTTGAGTATCACCGGCCAGGCGACATCGCCTCGGCCATTGGGATTCTGCAGGAATACGGAGACGAAGCACGCGTGCTTGCGGGCGGGCACAGTCTGATTCCGATGATGAAGCTGCGCATGGCCGAAATGGGCCATCTTGTCGATCTTCAGGCCATTGACGAGTTGAAAGGCATTGAGATCGGTGCCGAAACAGTTTCGCTGGGTGCCATGGTCACGCAGCACGAGTTGATTACCCATGACGGGCTGGCCTCGGCTATTCCTTTGATCCGCGAAGCGGCGTTGCAGATCGCTGACCCTCAGGTGCGCTATGTCGGTACTGTTGGTGGCAACGTGGCCAACGGCGATCCGGGCAATGATATGCCGGGTCTGATGCAGTGTTTAAACGCAACATTCGATTTGTCTGGCCCGGACGGCAATCGCAGCGTCGCCGCGCGCGACTTTTACGAAGCTGCCTATTTCACCGCCCGTGAAGACGAGGAAATTCTGACGCGGATTTCGATCCCGGTACCGGGTTCGGGTGTCGGGCAGGCTTACGAGAAACAAAAGCGCAAAATCGGTGATTATGCCACGGCGGCGGCGGCGGTGATGGTCGGAAACGGTCAAGCCTCGGTGGCGATGACCAATCTGGCTGACACGCCAATTTGGTCCGAAGCGGCCAGTAACGCACTCGCTGGAGGCGATATCGAGGGTTGCGTGACAGCGATGCTCGACGCGATCGATCCTGTGGCCGACAACCGCGGCCCCGTCGAATTCAAGAAACACGTGGCCGCCGTGATGCTGCGCCGTGCCATCGACCGCGCGCAAAGCCGCGCAGGTTGAGGGGAGGAAAAACAATGTCAAAGATGCATGTCAAACTCACCGTGAACGGCAAACAGGTCGAAGGTCTGGCCGAGCCGCGCACGTTACTCATCCACTTCCTGCGGGAAGATCTGAAAATCACCGGCCCGCATATCGGATGCGAGACCAGCCATTGCGGGGCTTGTACCGTGGATATTGATGGTAAATCTGTCAAATCCTGCACGACCTTCGTGGCACAGGTGAACGGTGCCGATATCACCACCGTCGAAGGGTTGACCAACGACGATGGCAGCCTTGGTGTGCTGCAAGAAATGTTCCGCGAACATCATGGGCTTCAATGCGGCTTTTGCACGCCAGGCATGATCACCCGCGCACATCGTCTGCTGCAGGAAAATCCAAACCCGACCGAGGAAGACATCCGCTTTGGCATGTCCGGCAACCTGTGCCGCTGCACCGGATATCAGAACATCGTCAAGGCGATCGCGGCATCTGCCGACTTGCTGAACGCTCAGAAGGAGGCCGCGGAATGAACGACCAGACTCTGACCCCCGAAGAACGCGCCGCCAACCTCAAAGGGATGGGTTGTGCCCGCAAACGTGTCGAAGACGTGCGCTTTACCCAAGGCAAGGGCAATTATGTCGATGACATCAAGATGGACGGGATGCTGTTTGGAGCCTTTGTCCGCTCTCCCTATGCCCATGCTCGCGTCGTCAATGTGAACAAAGAGGCTGCGTTGGCGATACCTGGCGTTGTTGCTGTGTTGACTGCCGAAGACCTCGCACCGTTGGGTCTGCACTGGATGCCGACGCTGGCGGGCGACAAGCAAATGGTGCTGGCCGATGGCAAGGTTCTGTTCCAGGGCCAGGAAGTTGCCTATGTCGTCGCCGAAAACCGTTACATCGCGGCGGATGCGGCCGAGCTGGTCGAAGTTGACTATGAAGAGCTGCCCGTTCTGACCGACCCGTTCGAGGCGCTGAAATCAGATGTTGTTCTGCGCGAAGACCTCGCTAGCCAGACCGAAGGCGCACATGGGCCGCGAAAGCATCACAACCATATCTTCACCTGGGAACAGGGCGACAAGGACGCGACCGAAGCGGTTCTGGGCGAGGCTGATGTTGTGGCCGAAGAGATGGTCTATTACCACCGCACGCATCCTTGCCCGTTGGAGACCTGTGGCTGTGTCGCGTCAATGGATAAGGTGACCGGCAAGCTGACGCTCTATGGCACGTTCCAGGCCCCGCACGCGATCCGCACCGTTGTATCGCTGATCTCGGGTCTGGCCGAGCACAATATCCGGGTGATCAGCCCCGATATCGGCGGTGGCTTTGGCAATAAGGTGGGTGCCTATGCGGGCTATGTCTGTTCGGTTGTGGCCTCGATCGTCACCGGCCAGCCTGTGAAATGGGTCGAAAACCGGATGGAAAACCTGATGTCCACCGCGTTTGCCCGCGACTATTGGATGCAAGGCAAGATAGCTGCCACTAAAGACGGCAAGATCACCGGCTTGTGGTGTCATACCACTGCTGATCATGGTGGCTTTGATGCCTGCGCCGACCCGACCAAGTTCCCGGCCGGGTTCATGAACATCTGCACCGGGTCTTACGACATTCCGACCGCCTATCTGGCTGTGGACGGGGTCTATACCAACAAGGCTCCGGGCGGCGTGGCCTATCGCTGCTCGTTCAGGGTGACGGAAGCGGCTTACTTCATCGAACGGATGATCGAAGTTCTGGCGATTAAGCTGAATATGGACGCGGCGGAGCTGCGCCGGATCAACTTCATCAAGGCCGATCAGTTCCCATACCAGTCCGCGCTGGGATGGGAGTATGACTCGGGCGATTATCACACTGCCTGGGACAAGGCGTTGAAGGCTGTCGACTATGAAGGTCTGCGGGCGGAACAGGCCCAGCGGGTTGAGGATTTCAAAGCTGGCAAAACCCGCAAACTGCTGGGGATCGGCCTGACGCATTTTACCGAAATCGTCGGCGCAGGACCCGTGAAGAATTGCGATATTCTTGGATTGGGCATGTTCGACAGCTGTGAGATCCGCATCCACCCGACCGGATCCGCTATCGCACGGCTGGGGACGATCAGTCAGGGTCAGGGCCACGCCACGACCTTTGCCCAGATCATCGCCAGCGAAATTGGCCTGCCTGCCGATGACATCACTTTGGAAGAAGGCGACACCGATACCGCGCCTTATGGGCTTGGTACATACGGATCTCGGTCGACGCCAGTGGCCGGTGCTGCAACGGCGATGGCAGCCCGCAAAATCCGCGCCAAAGCACAGATGATTGCGGCCTATCTCCTCGAGGTCCACGACAACGATGTCGAATGGGATGTGGATCGTTTTGCGGTTAAGGGCGCGCCGGAGCGGTTCAAGACGATGAAAGAGATCGCCTATGCCGCCTATAACCAGGCGATTCCGGGGTTAGAGCCGGGTCTTGAAGCGGTCAGCTACTATGATCCGCCGAATATGACTTATCCGTTTGGGGCCTATATCTGTGTCATGGAGATTGATGTGGATACTGGTGAATGGGAAGTTCGACAGTTCTATGCGCTGGATGATTGCGGCACGCGGATCAACCCTATGATTATCGAGGGGCAAGTCCACGGTGGCGTGACCGAGGCACTGGCCATCGCGATGGGCCAGGAAATTGCTTATGATGAGATGGGCAACGTGAAAACTGGCACGCTTATGGACTTCTTCCTGCCGACCGCATGGGAGACGCCCAACTACACCACCGATCACACAGTCACCCCGTCACCGCACCACCCGATTGGCGCCAAGGGGGTAGGTGAAAGCCCGAATGTTGGCGGCGTGCCTGCGTTTTCGAACGCCGTGCATGACGCTTTCCGCCCATTTGGCCTTGTTCAGAGCCACATGCCGCATGATCACTGGCGGATCTGGAAGATCGCAAATGGGCTGGGGATGCACGGGTAAACGGTTTCGAACCGGCTTTGCCGGTCTGACCGAACGGAGGGGGTCAGCCCCCTCCGAACCTCCCCCGAGGTTTAACGGCCATATGAAGATTGGATACCGGTTTTGTCTTTGAGTGATGTGCAGACAGGGTTAGCCGCGCAAGGCTATGTTGCCGATGATAGATTGGCGATGGCACTGCATCTGGCGCAGCAATTGGGTCGGCCCTTGCTGCTGGAAGGGCCAGCGGGTGTAGGCAAGACCGAAGTGGCTAAGGCGATGGCGGCGTGGCGCGATACACGGCTGATCCGACTGCAATGCTATGAGGGGCTAGATGCAAGCCATGCTATCTACGAATGGAACTATCAGCGTCAGTTGCTGGCTATCCGTGCCAGTGAATCGCAGGGTGGCACCAGTGAATCGCAGCTTTTCACGGATGATTATTTGCTGAAACGGCCTTTGTTAGAGGCTATTTCGGAAGAAGTCCCTCCGGTTTTGCTAATTGACGAGATTGATCGGGCGGATGAGGAATTCGAGGCGTACCTGTTGGAAATCCTCTCTGACTTTCAGATCACAATACCCGAACTTGGAACTATTGAGGCGCGGGTTCGACCTATCGTGATCTTAACCGCCAACGGGACTCGGGACTTGTCAGATGCATTGCGCCGGAGGTGTCTGTACAGTTTTCTCGACTACCCGTCACAAGCAACGGAAATGGCGATCTTGCGGGCACGGATGCCCGAGGTCGAAGCGGCCCTGGCCCGACAGATCATCGGCGTCGTGCAGGCATTGCGGAGGGAAGACCTGGAAAAAACGCCGGGCATTGCCGAGATGTTGGATTGGGCGGCCGCCTTGTCCGGGCTGGGCGTCAATGATCTGTCGAAATCACGTGAGGAAGTGCAGGCAACACTGGTCTGCCTGCTGAAAACGGCGGCAGACTACGATGCCGCTCCGCCCGAGGTGATGGACCGTTTGATCGGGAAGGTGGCGTGATGGCTGTAACGCGCTTTCCCACTCGCGCCACAGGCGTTGCAGATCGTATGTCGGGCTTTATTGCGCATCTTCGGATGAACGGCCTGCAGGTTGGGCCTTCGGAAACTGCAGATGCTCTGGCAGCTCTGACTGCAGTTGAGGCCACGGACAGCGCTCAGGTTCGGCAGGCGCTCTGTGTCTTGCTGGCAGGCGACGCTGACCAATGGCGGAGGTTTGATGAATTGTTCGACGCCTTTTGGTTCAACGCGGGCAAACAGAGGACGGGCACGGCGCACACTGCGCATGTCCGGGTGCAAACCGCGAAACCGATGATTTGGCAGGGTGAACAGCAAGAGGCGCAAGACTCAGATACTGGTAAGGATCAGGCCACCGTGCCTGATCCGGGCGACGGGGAGGCCGTGGGGAGAGACGGGAAGCTGATTGCGACCCGTACGGCCAACCTGTCGCGCCGTGATTTGCGCGAGGTTATGGACGATGAGACTCTAAAACAGGCGGAAAAGGCTGCAAGAACCCTTGCAAACGCCATTCGTGACCGCCGTTCGCGCCGCCGTAAACAAGCCTTACGAGGCCCGGCGCTGGACATGCGGCGAATCCAACGCGCCAGTCTTGCGCGTGGAGGTGAACCGATAGACCTTTACCGTCGCACTCGTCCACCGCGCCCAATGCGGATCGTGGCCCTGTGCGATGTAAGTGGCTCGATGACCATATATTCTCGTGTTTTTCTTTCGTTTCTCAAAGGCTTGATTGGCGGCGATGCACAAGCGGATGCCTATCTGTTCCACACCCGTCTGATGCGGGTCACGGATGCGTTGCGTGATCACGACACGTTGCGTGCAGCGGGGCGACTGTCGCTGATGGCAGAGGGGTTCGGTGGCGGCACCGATATCTCGGGCAGTCTGGAGCGGTTTCTCACTGGATATGGCGCGCGCGCGCTGAATGGTAGAACAATTGTGCTGATCCTCTCGGATGGCTATTGCAGTTCCGACCCGCAGGCGCTGAGCGATGTACTGGCGCGTATTCGGCGCAAAGCACGGCGGATCGTCTGGTTGAACCCTCTGAAAGGCTGGCGTGACTATCAGCCTATTGCCGCCGCTATGCAGGCAGCCACACCCTATCTGGATGCCCACTTGCCTGCCAATACACTCGACGCATTGGCAGCGTTGGAGCCGCAGTTTCGTAAGTTATGAATGGAGTCTAAGTTGGCTAATTTCGACATATTCGACACCATTGAGCAGCTACGCCGGACCGGTGACGCGTTTTGTGTGGCGACAGTTCTACGAACGGCGGACGCGACCTCGGCCAAGGCTGGGGGAAAGGCAGCGATCACCAAGGACGGGCGCATCTTGGGGCATCTCGGCGGGGCCTGCGTGCAGCGCGCTGTGCGGGCTTCGGCGCAACAGGCGGTGGCCAGCGGGTCACCGCAGATGATTCGTGTCAAACCCTCGGACAAGGTGGTGAACATGGTCGATCCTGACGGTATGCAGACATACAAGAGCGGTTGCCCATCGGGTGGCACGGTCGACCTTTTGGTTGAGCCGTATAAGCACGCCCCGCGGCTGGTGATTTTTGGCGAGTCGCTGATTGCAACGGCCCTGGCCGCCCATGGTGCATTGTCCGGGTTCCGTGTTTGCATAAGTGAAAGCGCTGAGATCGATGGTGAGTTTCAGCGATTCACAGCAGATACAATTGAGCAATTGGGGATAGAGGTGCAGGATTTTGTTGTCGTCGCCTCTCAAGGTCGCGGCGATGCCGATGCGCTCAAGGCTGCGTTGCAGACCGATGCAGCCCGAGTTTCCATGGTGGCCAGCCGCCGAAAGGCCGAAACGCTGACGGCGAAACTCGTTTCTCAGGGAGTGGACCCGGCCCGCGCCGCGCGGCTCAAATCTCCAGCGGGGTTGGATATTCACGCGATCGACCCGCACGAGATTGCCGTGTCGATCCTGGCTGAGATCGTGTTGTGGCGAAACACCGAAAAAACAAGGGATACGTCTGATGATGAAAAACGTGCTTAACTGGCTGCGGGCCTTGTGGCCTGCGCGTCCCAAACAAACCTCGAAAGAGGCGACGGAGACCGCACTTTTGGTATTTCCGAGATGCTGTTGAACAAAGGAAACATGAATGGAACTTAGTGACGAAATCCGTATCACGGCGCCACGCGATGTTGTGCATCGGGCTTTGAACAACCCTGAAATCCTGCGCGAATGCATTCCGGGTTGCGAAGAACTGACCCAGACATCACCCGACGAACTTGAGGCGAAAGTGGTCCTGAAGATTGGCCCGGTAAAGGCGAAGTTCGCAGGCGAAGTTACATTGGACAATTCCAACGCGCCAGGTGGGTTTTCCCTAACCGGCGAAGGCAAGGGCGGGGCGGCGGGATTCGCCAAAGGCGGGGCTGAGGTAACTCTAACCGAGGATGGGGATGAAACCGTGTTGGCCTATACAGCCAAGGTCGATATTGGCGGCAAGATCGCTCAGCTTGGTAGCCGCCTGATTGCGGGCACGGCCAAAAAGCTGTCGGGTAAGTTCTTCACCCGCTTTGGTGAGATCGTGTCGGAACAGTCGGTATCCTGAGCCGAGGCACCGCGTGGATCATATGCGATAGAACTGGCGCGCGCTGTCTCCGAAGACAAGATCGTGGTCTTGTTCGGGAACCAGCGCGCCGTGCCTTTCAACCAAAACCGCATAGGTGGAAGACAGGCTGTCGACCGGGAAATTCGACCCGAACATGCACCGATCGGGCCGGAATTGGGTCAGGCATGTGTCCACGATGGGTCGCACGCTGTCGGCGCTCCAGTTGTGATCGAACATGCCAAGACCGGACAGTTTGCATGTCACCTGCGGCAGCGCCGAGAGGTGATGCAGCGCTTGCGCCCACCGTTGCAACCCTTGTTCCGACCGGTCATGGGGTGACCCTGCATGGCACAGCGCCACCCGCGTCGCAGGGGCCTGCGCCAGAACGGTGGCGGTCTGCACCATCAATTCAGGCAGCAATTGCAGGTCAAATGACAGGCCACGGTCGCCCAGCTGTTTCAACCCGTCCAGAAACCTTGGATTGTCCAGCAGGTCGTTTGTGCCGGACAGTTGATCCTCGCCCGGTGCGCGGCCGATGATCTGACGCACCCCACGCACAGAGGCCAGGGTTTGCAAACGATCTAGCTGCGCGGTCACGTCCGGTGCGGTCAGATCACAAAAAGCAACCTGAACCAGTGGCCAATCGGGATTTTGATCTGCAACAGACTGAATCCAATGCGCCTCGGCCCAGGGATCGGCCGCGCCCACCTGGATATGGACCGAGGCGGAAAACCCTTTGGCATCATTGCGGAACTCGGGCAGCAGGTAATTGCGTTGAATTGGGGTGGGGTCACCAAAAAACCGCACCGCGCCCGTTTCCATCAACCACGGATAGTGCACCGCGGTCAGGTCCCACAGATGGTGATGCGCATCAATCCTCATGGTGTTTCAATCCTGGTTGTGCGGGCCAGAATATCGACGCCCTGCTGTTTCCAGAAATGCAAAAGATCGATGAAGATCCAGTTTTCGGCCAGCTTGTCATCCGCACGGCGATAGATGTCGATCACCCGAAACTCCCCCGCCTTTCGGGTGGCGGGCATCCCCATGAAACCGCCCGTGGGCACGGCGGTGAAATTGGGCCAGCCGAAAAAGCCGCCGTAATGCCCCTCGGCCATGCGGCAGATATGTTGAGTCTTTGAGCGTTCGGTGAAGGCCGCGCGAAACGGGCCGGAATGCTGCTGCGCGTAACGTGCGATTGTGTAGGTGGCACCGATCCCTTCGGGCCCCCACCAGATCATGTCGTCATGCCAGGTTTGCGCCAGCTCATCCGTCAGGGACAAGCCGCTGTCCCACTGCCCAAGGTCCGAGATCATGGCGTTGATGACCTCAAGCGTCTTGTGACCTTCGTCGGCGGACTGATCCTCGGCTAAAATGCCGTCATGGGTCATCGGTCCGGGCTGCACCAGATGCGCGGCGGTTTGTGGCGGAAAGGGGTTCTGACCGGCCTGGACCATCAGGTGCGGAATGTCGAAATACATTGCCGTTTCAGTAATCTTGCCATCCGCAACTTTGTGAAATTCGCAATACCGCAGCAGGGCCATCTTGCCGGTGGGGCGGATGCCCAGCCAGGGCGCGTCGAACAGACCCATCAGATGCCCCATCGACACTACCCAGACGCCCCCTTCGGTAAGAGAATTGTGGCCCGCAAAAAAGATATCCTGTCGGCGCTGCAGGTGGGTCAGACTGTGTTTCAGCGGCTGCCAGAACCTGCGCGCCACCGCGTCAGGGCCTGCGATTTCGTCGAACGGGTGAAACCCGTGCCACACCAGATTCGGTGCGCAATATTGCTTCATGACGGTGGTCAACTCATCCCCATCGGCGCCGCTAAGCGCGTCATGGAACGACAGGATCAGCTTTTTTTCGGTTTGAAAACTCACGGCGCTTTCCGTTCTTTATCAGTAAGTTGCGGGGTCTATTCCGCGAATTCGACTCGGTAGTTTCGCGTATTTTTGCATACGTATGCAAAAAAGTCTTGCCTGATTTGATATATGCGAATTACTGTTTTGCAAACGTATGCAAACGAATCCTTTCAGGGGGCACCATGGCGGAAATTCAATTGCGCAACGTCGGCAAGCGCTGGGGGTCTTTTGTAGGGGTCCACAATTTCGACCTGACCATCGCAGATCGCGAATTTCTGGTTCTGCTGGGCCCGTCGGGCTGTGGCAAGACCACCACGATGCGCATGATCGCGGGTCTTGAGGATGTGACCGAGGGCGAAATTCTGGTCGATGGCAAGGTGGTCAACGATCTGGAACCCAAGGACCGCGATGTGGCGATGGTGTTCCAGAGCTATGCGCTTTATCCCAACATGAACGTCTATGAAAACATCCGCTTTCCCTTGAAAGTGCGCGGCATTGATCCGTCGACCCATGACGACAAGGTGCGCCGCGCCAGCGCAATGGTAGAACTGGACGACTTCCTGCACCGTAAACCGGCTGAATTGTCGGGCGGTCAGCGGCAGCGCGTGGCACTGGCCCGCGCCATCGTGCGCGAACCGAACGTGTTCCTGATGGACGAGCCGCTGTCGAACCTGGATGCCAAGCTGCGGGTTTCGACGCGGGCGCAGATCAAAAACCTCAGCCACGAGTTGGCGGTGACCACCATCTACGTGACCCATGACCAGATCGAGGCGATGACGCTGGCCGACCGAGTTGTTGTGATGAAACAAGGCGTGGTGCAGCAAGTGGGCAGCCCGACTGATATCTATGATCGGCCCGCCAATACATTTGTGGCTAGCTTTATCGGCTCACCGGCGATGAATCTGATGGATGGCGAAGTTTCGGGCGGAGTGTTCCGCACCGAACACGTGGCGATCCCGGTCGACGCACCGGACGGTCCGATGACATTGGGCTTTCGCGCTGAGGATGCCGGCCTTGCCGAGGGGCAGGGTGAAATCACCGCGCCGATCTACACGCTGGAGCTGCTGGGCGACGCGACCATGATCTCGGTCCGGGTCGGCGGTGCGCTGGTATCGGTCAAGGCTGACAAAGCCTTCCGGGCCGAGATTGGCGAGCAAGTCTCGTTCTCGGTGCCCAAAGAAATCTGTCACCTCTTCGAAGCTGGAAGCGGTGCGCGGATCGGGGAACAACCCCACGAACAGCCCATACGGGCTTAACACCGGTCCGGACGTCGACGACGGACCGATCCTGACAGGGAGAAACGCATGAAACTCAAGACGATCCTCATGGCAGGTGCCATGTCCATCGCTGCAAGTGGCGCATGGGCCGCCTGTTCGTTTGAAAATGACGTGCCGCTGAAATCACTTTCGGCCGGGTTCGAAGCCTGGAAGGCCGCCACCGAAGCAATGGCCGAATGCGGCAACTTCAGTGCTTCGCTGGACCAGGAATTTCGCGAGAAACAACCCGAAGCATTCGCTGCCAACCCTTCGCTGTATCAGATCGGCGGCGTTGCCAACGAAACCATGATCCCGCTGCTGAACGCGGGCTCGTTACGTCCATTGGATGATCTGGTTGAGAAATATGGTCAGGACCTTCTGCCCAACCAGCTGATCAAGGTGGACGGCAAGATCATGGCGATTGCCATGATGGTGAACGCGCAACACCTGATGTACCGCAGTGACGTTCTGGCTGATCTGGGCATCGAAGAACCCAAGACCTATGACGACGTTCTGGCTGCTGCTGCCGAGATCAAGGAAGCGGGCGTCATGGACTACCCGATTGGCGGCACCTTCAAAACCGGTTGGAACCTCGCTCAGGAATTCGTCAACATGTACATGGGCGAAGGTGGTGAGTTCTTTGGCGAAGGCAACCAGCCTTCGATCAACAACGAGACGGGTGTCAAAGCTCTTGAGACCATGAAGGCGATGACCGAGTTCATGGATCCGGAATATCTGGTCTCGGACTCCACCTATGTTCAGCAGCAGTTCCAGCAGGGCAAGATCGCTATGGCAAACCTGTGGGCCAGCCGTGCTGCTGCCATGAATGACGAAGCCGAAAGCCAGGTTGTTGGAAAAGTAACCATGGCATCGGCGCCGATGGGTGCTGCTGCGCCGTCGACCACGATTTGGTGGGACGGTGTGGTTCTGGCCGCGAACATGAGCGACGAAGAAGCGGACGCTGCTTTCCGCGTCGTCATGGAAGGCATTGACGGAGACATGGTAAGCGCCAACAACGATGTTGCTGTGTGGCTGAGCCCGGCTTACACGCCGGGTGATCTGGCGGCTGGTGCCGCTGCTTCGGCGGAAAATGGTGCAAAGGCGTACCCTGCGTCTGCCCCGATGGGCGTTCTGCATAGCGCGCTTGGCAACGGTCTGGCCGACTATTTGACCGGCGCCAAAGATGCCCAGACCACTCTGGCTGACATCGAAGCCGAGTATCTGACCGCTGCCAAAGAGGCCGGTTTGGTTAATAACTAATCCTTCTGGCGGGAGGGCCTAGGTCCTCCCATCCCTTGTCTCCCTTGAGAACCATGAGAAAGGCAGAGCCATGAATTTCCGGACATTTGCCGCCTTTGTTGGCCCCTCTGTCTTTATGATGCTTCTCTTCATTGCGTTCCCGCTGATCAGCGTGTTCAAGCAGAGCTTTTACGTCACCCAACCGATTTATGAGTCAGTCGAAATCGAAACCTGCACCCCCGGGTTTCTGACGCAGACCTGCGTGACCGAGACGGTCTCGCAACCACAGTTGGATGAAGAAGGCAAGATTATCACCCAAACCCAGTTTGTCGGTTGGGAAAGCTATCGCAACGTGCTGGAACCCGAACGGGCCTGGCGCGCAATCAGTGACGGCAACTGGAACGTGTTGTCCACCATCAACTTCTGGAAAGCGCTGCGGTTCACCCTGACCTTTACCCTGATTACCCTGCCTCTGGTTGTTGTCTGTGGCTTGGGGATTGCGGTGATGATCAACAACGCCGCACAGTGGATTCGGGGACCGGTCATCTTTGTCTCATTGCTGCCTTTCATTATCACCCCGGTGATTGGTGTGCTGTCGGTCAACTGGCTGTTCCGGGGTGACGGCATCCTGACGGCGATGCTGGAATGGTGGCTGAACCGCGATATCGCACTGTTTGCACAGGCGTGGACGATTGAGGTGCTGATGATGCTCTACCGCGTCTGGCACGTCGCCCCCTTTGCCGCCATCATATTCTATGCCGGTCTGCAAACCGTCAATCAGGACAGCCTGGAGAGCGCTGTGATTGACGGCGCAACCCGTTGGCAGCGGATGAAATACATCGTCATCCCGCATCTGATGCCGCTGATCATCTTTGTGGCGATGATTCACCTGATGGACAGCTATCGCGTGTTCGAAGAGATCGTGGGTTTCGCCAGCCAGGGCTATGTCATCTCATTGCAGTGGCTGACCTATGACTTCCTGGTGCCTGATCAGGCGGGCAACCGTTCGATCAGCCGGGCTTCGGCCAGCGCTATGCTGACCATGATCGGTATCGCCATCCTGCTTATCTTCCCGCTGCGCCGGACATGGCGCGACCATAAAGGAGGTCACTGATATGTCCTCGCGCGCGCTTCGCCAACCGCTCAGCCTGCGGCTGACCTCGAACATCTTCCTGGCCTTCTGGTGCATCGTCGCTATCTTCCCGATCTTCTGGATCACGGTGATGAGCTTCAAATCTCCGGTCGATGCCTTTGACGGCAACGCCCTCAACGTGATCTTCGGGCCAACGACGCTGGCCAATGGCAACGGTCTTTCACTGCTGGATATCATCCTCGGGATTGCCGTGATCTGGGGCACGATTGCTCTGGTGACCAAGAAGATGCCCGCGATGATCAAAGCCTATTCCAAAGAAGGTCAGGAGTGGTTTGGCTGGGTGATTGGCATTTTGGCCGCCGTCGTGGCCTTTCTGGTCGTGTTCTTCGTGATCCTGCCCGCGATTTTGAGCGTGCTGAACCCGCTCTTTGGCCCTCTGGGTCGCGACATATTGGGGCTGACGACCGAACACTATAAAACCGTTTGGATCGACCGGGGATTTTCGAACAACTTCAAGAACTCGCTGATCGTAACCACGGGGGTTGTTGTTCTGTCGCTGTCGGTTGGGACACTGGCGGGCTACGGGCTGGCGCGGTCGGGTTCGACTCTGGCGTTCTGGCTGCTGATCGTTGCGCTGATCTTTCGCGCCTTGCCGCCCTCGGCGCTGGTGGCCAGCTACTTGCCGGTCTTCATCAGCTCATCCGAATGGTTGGCGCCGATCTTAGGGGAAAACGCGCCCACGCTTTATGGTAAGCCTTTTGCAGTGATTGCCGTGCTGGTGGCGATTAACCAGCCTTTCACCATTTGGATGCTGCGGTCGTTCTTTCAGAACATCCCGGCCGAACTGGATGAGGCCGCGCGCGTCGATGGCTGCAACCACTTCCAGGCGTTCCGCCGCGTGATCATGCCGGTGATGTGGCCGGGCGTGATCACCACTGGGCTGTTTAGCTTCCTGCTGGCGTATAACGACATCCTCGTCACGTCGCTGCTGCTGGATGCGCAGAACCAGACCATGGTTCCGGCCATTGTCGGCATGTTCAACCGTGAGACCACGACAACCGATCAGGTGGTCGCCGTGGCAGCCGCCGTATCGATCACCGCACCGCTGATTTTTCTTGTTCTGATCTTCCAGCGCCAGATCGTCAGCGGTCTGACCGCCGGGGCGGTGAAAGGCTGATGAGCAAGAACGCACGCCATAACGCGCTGTCGCGCCACCCGGCGCTGAACAGGATGCCCAGGGATTTTCTAAGCGTTGGGGTTTCTTGACCCAATCCCTCCCTCGGCAACCTGAAAGGATAGAAAGATGAAAGGTTCCCGCCCCGAACAAGCGGTTCTGACCCGCGACACGGACCTGAACAAAACCGAAGACACGCGCCGCGTGATCGAAACCATGGTCGATGGCCTGAACGACCACCGCATTGATGACATTGGCGAATTCTTTTCTCAAGGCTTTCGCTGGATGGGCAATCAGGGCTGCGGCACCAAGACTGGCCTGCAAGAGTTTCAGGACAATTGGCAGCGCCCGTTTCAGGCCGCGTTCTCGGACAAGACCTGCATTGATGAGGCCCGCCTGTACATGGGCGAATGGGCCGCAGCGTTTGGCCGTCAGGAAGCCACCCATTCCGGTGAGTTCCTGGGCATCGCCCCAACCGGCAAACGGGTCGAAATCCGTTACATGGATTTCTGGAAAGTGGTCGATGGCAAGATCGTCGACAACTGGGTGAATGTCGATTTCGCGCATGTCGCGGCGCAGCTGGGTGTCGATCTGTTCCAGGGAGAAGGCTGGGAAGCTTTTGACCGGGGTGAAAAAGTAGCTCCCCGACCCGAAAACTGAGGATTGGAAACATGACAATCGAGTATCTCAAACGCGGTAAATCTGACGCTGACCGGGCCGAAGATGACGCCAAAACCCGCGCCGTGGTCGAAGCGACCCTGAAAGACATCGAAACCCGCGGCGATGCCGCCGTGCGGGAGCTGAGCGAAAAGTTCGACAACTATTCGCCGCCTTATTTCCGCCTGTCTCAGCAGGACATTGATGACCTCATCGGACAACTGACCGACCGTGAGCTGGCCGACATCAAATTCGCGCAAGAACAGGTGCGCAACTTTGCGCAGGCGCAGCGCGATTCCATGGTGGATATCGAGGTCGAAACCCTGCCCGGCGTTATTCTGGGCCACAAGAACATCCCTGTGCAGTCGGTGGGATGCTATGTGCCCGGTGGCAAATTCCCGATGGTCGCCTCGGCCCATATGTCGGTGGCAACGGCCTCGGTGGCGGGCGTGCCGCGGATTATCGCCTGTACCCCTCCGTTCAATGGCAAGCCCAACGCAGCGGTGATTGCGGCGATGCATCTGGGCGGCGCGCATGAGATATACGTCATGGGTGGTATTCAGGCCATTGGTGCGATGGCACTGGGCACTGAAACGATTGATCCTGTGCATATGCTGGTCGGCCCGGGCAACGCCTTTGTGGCCGAAGCCAAGCGGCAACTGTTCGGCCGTGTCGGCATCGACCTGTTCGCAGGCCCGACCGAGACCATGGTCATCGCCGATGAGACAGCCGCCGATGCGGAACTCTGCGCGACCGACCTGCTGGGTCAGGCCGAACACGGCTATAACAGTCCCTGCGTGTTGCTGACCAATTCTCGCAAACTGGCCGAGGACACGATGGCCGAGGTCGACCGTCTGCTGGGTATCCTACCCACAGCAGGCACCGCGAAAGTATCGTGGGACGAATATGGCGAAGTGATCGTTTGCGACACCTATGATGAGATGCTGCAGGTCGCCGATGACATTGCGTCCGAGCATGTACAGGTGATGACGGACCGGGATGATTGGTTCCTTGAGAACATGACCTGCTATGGCGCGCTGTTCCTTGGTCCGCGCACCAATGTCTCGAACGGAGATAAGGTGATCGGCACGAACCATACTTTGCCGACGAAGAAAGCCGGGCGCTATACCGGTGGTCTTTGGGTGGGTAAGTATCTGAAAACGCATAGCTATCAAAAGGTTCTGACTGACGAGGCGGCAACGCTGATCGGCGAATATGGCTCACGCCTGTGCATGCTTGAGGGGTTTGTGGGCCACGCCGAGCAGTGCAACGTGCGGGTACGCCGCTATGGCGGCATCAACGTGCCTTACGGCGAGCCCGCCCCGTATCGGGATGCTGCTGAATGAGCGACAAGCACACACAGCACAAGGCCCTGATCGCTCCGCTCAGGGCCGCGATGTACGATTTTTCCTATGCCGGCGTCCGCAAGGCGCTGGCTGAGGTCACGACATCGGACGCAGTGTTCCACCTATGCCATCCCTTTGGTGACAGTATCGGCAGCGATGCATATTACGACTGCGCCTATAAGGGCCTGCTGGACGCATGGCCCGATCTGGAGCGTCGCGACTATATCGTCATGGCAGGGCCGGACGAAGACGGCGCGGACTGGGTCGGGTGCGGGGGGTATTACACCGGCACCTTTACCGGGCCATGGCTGGATATCCCGCCGACCGGCCATCAGGTCACCATGCGGTTCCACGAATTCTATCGGTTCGTGGATGGCAAGGTCGTCGAGGTTCAGGCGCTCTGGGACATCCCTGAGGTGATGATGCAGGCCAACGCCTGGCCGATGGCCCCCAGCCTTGGCCGTGAATGGCATGTGCCCGGACCAGCCACTCAGGACGGGTTCGTGCCCGGACCTTACGATGCGGCCAAGAGCAAGGCGACGTGCCAACACATTATCGACATGCTGGAACACTTGAAAAAACACCCGTCACAAGGTGGCCCCGAAGTGATGGAGATGGAGCGGTTCTGGCATCCACGCATGAACTGGTACGGGCCTTCGGGCATTGGTACTGGGCGCGGTTATGCGGGTTTTCGCAATTGGCACCAGATTCCGTTCCTGAACGGCATGCCGGATCGTGGGCAATATGTGGATGACATCACCTATCATTTCTTCGGTGATGGCGAGTATGCAGCTGTGACCGGTTGGCCAAACATGATCCAGACGGTGACCCATGACGGTTGGATGGGGATTGCGCCCTCGGGCAAGAAAATCACCATGCGCAGTCTGGATTTCTGGCGGCTCGAGAACGGGCGTATCCGTGAAAACTGGGTGCTGGTCGATCTTCTGGATGCTTACCGCCAGCTTGGCGTTGACGTCTTTGCCCGTTTGCGAGAATTCAACAAGGCCCGCAATCTGGGCCGCATTGAAACGCCAGATGGATTGAGCTGATGACTAACCTGCCCCGTACCCCTTCGTTTTCGTTGAACGGCAAAACCGCGCTTGTGACCGGCGCGTCCTCGGGGATCGGGCAGGGTTGTGCCGTGGCCTTGGCCGAGGCCGGGGCGCATGTGGTCTGCGCAGCCCGTGGGGCGGACCGGCTGGCTGAAACCGTTGCAGCCTTGCAGGCGCAGGGTTGGTCGGCTGAGGCTGCGGTTGTGGATCAGGGCGATTTGAATGCCCTTCGGCAGGTGTTCGAAGGACGTGTCTTTGACATCGTGGTGAATTCCGCCGGCACTGCGCGCCACAGCGCGGCCATTGACACAACACCCGAGGATTTCGATGCGGTCACGGATGTAAATCTGCGGTCGGCCTATTTCCTTTCGGCCTATGCGGCCAAAGCACTGATGGGGGCGGGCAAGCCGGGCTCGATCATCCATATCTCAAGCCAGATGGGCCACGTCGGCGGCGTCGACCGGGCGCTGTACTGTGCGACTAAGCATGGGCTTGAGGGTATGGTCAAAGCCATGGCGATCGAATGGGGCAAGCAGCGCATCCGTATCAATACTGTTTGCCCGACCTTCATCCGCACGCCGCTGACGCAAGCCACTTTCGACAACCCCGAACGGGCCGCCTGGATCATGGAAAAGATCAAGCTGGACCGTGTGGGCGAGGTCGAGGATATCATGGGCGCGGTCACCTACCTGGCCTCGGACGCCTCGGCGCTGGTGACCGGAACCTCGATGTTGATTGACGGGGGGTGGACAGCGGACTGATGGCAGAAAAAGTCACATCCCTTCAGGTTGCGCAGTTGGCGGGCGTCAGTCAGTCCGCAGTCAGCCGGGTGTTCACGCCCGGTGCCTCGGTCAGCAAAAAGACCGAAGAGAAAGTGCGCAAAGCCGCCGCCGAGCTTGGTTACCGCCCCAATGTTCTGGCCCGTGCGATGGTATCCGGCAAAAGCCGCATCATCGGGTTGGTTGTAGGGTATCTGGACAACTACTTCTATCCGGAGGCGCTTGAGAAACTCTCGAACGCCTTGCAAGAGCAGGGCTATCATGTGTTGATCTTCATGGCCTCGCGCTCGGCCGGGAATATTGACGATGTGATGGATGAAATCCTCGACTATCAGGTGGATGGGGTCATTTTGGCTTCGGTTCCGATGTCGTCGGATATCGCCATGAGGTGTCAGCAGGCTGGGGTGCCGGTTGTGCTGTTCAACCGAAGCCAGGATATCGAAGGCATAACCACGGTCACCTCGGACAACTATGCCGGCGGCCGCAAAGTGGCCGAGTTTTTGATCGCTGGGGTCCACAAACGGATCGCCTATATCGCCGGCTGGCAAGGGGCTTCGACCCAGCGGGATCGCGAGGCCGGGTTTCGCGCCGCGTTGGCAGAGGCCGGTCAAGAGGTCTATGCCCATGATGTGGGCGAATTCCATACCGAAAACGCCCGCGCAGCTGCGCGGCGGATGTTTGACGTTGCACCGGATCAACGCCCCGATGCCGTCTTTGTCGCCAACGACCATATGGCGCTGGCGGTGATGGATGTGATCCGCTTTGAACTTGGCCTGCGGGTGCCCGAGGATGTCTCGGTCGTGGGCTATGACGACGTGCCGCCCGCCGGGTGGCCCGCCTATAATCTGACTACGATCCGGCAACGGGCCAACATGATGGTCGCCGAAACCGTCGCCGCCCTTTTTGAACATATCGACACCCCGGACGCAGCCGAGCCGCGCAAGGTGGCCATAGACGGGCCGCTGATCGTGCGGACCTCGGCCCGGTTGCCAAAAGGGTGGACCCCACAAAGGACAGACATATGAAAGGCTTCGATCCGAAGTTCCGGGATTTTCCCGACTATATCATCGGTATCACCAAGGAAATTTGGGAAGACCGGGGTATTGCCACGCTGCACGACTATTACAGTAAGGATATCGTCGTGCGCTCTCCAGGATCTGTAGTTCTAGGCAATCAGAATGTCATCGGTGCGACCATGGCAACACTGGCCGAATTTCCGGATCGGCAACTGCTGGGTGAGGATGTGATCTGGTCCGGCACGCCGGAAGAGGGGATGCTAAGCTCGCACCGGATCATCTCGACCGCAACGCATCTGGCCGAAGGCGTGTATGGCAAGCCAACCGGCACAAAGCTGCGCTATCGGATTCTGGCCGACTGTCACGCTAAAGATAATCAGATCGACGATGAGTGGTTGATCCGCGATCAGGGCGCCATCGTCCGGCAGATGGGCTGGGATCCCAAGGAATACGCCGCCGACCTGATCGCGCGTGAGGGCGGAGCAGAGAATTGCGTCAAACCCCTGACGCCAGAAATCGATCAGCCCGGCCCTTATAAAGGTAGTGGCAATGACAACGAGTGGGGTCAGCGCTATGCCTATATTCTAACCAAGATCATGAATGCCGATATGGGTGTGGTCGAGGCTGAATATGACCGCGCCGTGCAGTCCGAATATGTCGGCGGTGTCACCGGCCACGGCTGGGATGCGGTGGATCGGTTCTGGATGGGTCTGCGCGCCAGCTTCCCCAATGCGGAATTCAAGGTTGAACACCAGATTGGTCGCGATGATCCGAACATGCCGCCCCGTGCTGCGCTACGCTGGAGTCTTTGGGGCAAGCATGATGGCTGGGGTGCGTTTGGTGCCCCAACCGGCGCACAGGTCTATGTTCTGGGCATCAGCCATGCTGAATTCGGCGCGCTGATCGGCGGTCAGCCACAGCTGCGGCGGGAATATACATTGTTCGATGAGACCTCGATCTGGAAACAGATCTTGCTGCAGGGTGGAGAAGGTTAGGTGACCGCGATGGTCTCATCCCTAAACGCCAGCCAGGCGGCGCGGCGGTACCATACGCATCGTGCGTCGCTGCGCGCGCGGCGTCTGAACAATCGGCCTCCGGGGGGCGGGAATTGATCCCATCTTTCCCCCAAATCCAAGGAGACACGGTCATGAGCACCATTCAACAACGCATCGTCCGTTATGGCGAGCTGCAACCCTGCAAAACCGCCTTTATCGATGCCCACACACCGGGTAGCGATCAGAAAGAGAATTTTACGATCGTCGGTGGCGGCGTGTCGGAATCGCCCGATCAGCACGTCCACATCACTGACAAGATCGGATTTAACATTGGCGCGGCGGGTCAGCCGCCGAAATGCCGAAACTCATTGCACAGCCACACCACGGCCGAGGTGTTTTTTGTGGCCAAAGGCCGCTGGCGGTTCTTCTGGGGCCGTTATGGCACCGCCGGAGAGTTCATTGCCGAAGAGGGAGATATCTTTAACATCCCCACCGGTATCTTCCGCGGGTTCGAGAATGTCGGTCAGGACTACGGCATGATCATGTCGATCCTCGGTGGTGATGATGCCGGTGGTGGTGTCACGTGGGCCCCGCAGGTAATCGAGGACGCGCAGGCACATGGTTTGATGTTGGGCGACAACGGTGTGCTTTATGACAGTAAAAAAGGTCAGGAGCTGCCCCACAATGTCCGCCCGATGCCCTTGCTGACCGAGGAGGAGTTGAAAGCCTATCCCGAGGTGCCGGTCGACGCGGTGATCGGCAAATACGTCGCCCGCTATTGGGACCTGATTGCACTGGCCGCCGATAAACCTGCGCTGGTGATTGGTGAGGCCGGTCTTATCAAGGACAAGCCGGGGTTCGAGGTTGATTTCCTGACCCGCGGCTCGGCTGTGAACGATCCTGTCAAAGCGGAAAAGCCTGTGGTTCTGATGCCCGCCAGCGGCCACTGGCGTATCACCGTAGATGGGTATGAGGTCACATTGTCCAACGGCGATACCGCGCTGGTGATGCCGGGTGAGGCTTACACTGTCGCGCCGTCCATGACCGGGCAGGCAGGCCTGTACCGCATCACCGCGACCGATGACCCCGCCGGGGCAACATGGACCGAATGACCGTCGATCCAAACGATACCCATGCCGTTTATGAACGGCAGGCCAGGGCCTATGACGAGCAACGCTCGCGCGCCCTGTTCGAAGCGCGCTGGCTGGCGCGCTTCACTGCCAGTCTGAAGCCTGGCGATCACGTCCTTGATCTGGGCTGCGGTACCGGTGAGCCCATCGCCCGCTGGTTCAAGGCCGAAGGGTTCACCGTCACAGGTGTCGATTTTTCCGAGGCCATGCTTGAGATCGCCCGCAGCCGTTGGCCCGATGGCGACTGGCGGCAGGCCGATATGCGGGAATTCGAACTGGACCAGAGCTTTGATGGCATCGTCGCCTGGAACAGCTTTTTCCACCTGACTGCGGTCGAGCAGAAAGACTGCATCGCCCGGATGGCTCGCCATCTGCGCAAGGGCGGTATGCTGATGCTGACCGTTGGCCCCAGCGCAGGTGAGGAGCAGGGAACCGTTGGCGGAGAGCTCGTATATCACGCCTCGCTCTCACCCGCCGGATACGCCACCTGCCTTGAAGAAAACGGGATGATCATGACCGGATTTCTGGCCAAGGACCCGGAGACCCAAAGCCACACCGTGCTGATGGCACGCAAGAATTAACGGAGGTTCCATGACCGTAAAGACAACGCATGTCGGGTCGCTGCCACGCTCTCAGGAAGTGGTGGATTTCATCTTCGCGCGCGAACGCGAAGAGCCGTTCGATCAGGACGCATTCGACGCGAGCATGGCTGCGGCCGTATCCGAAACCGTACGCAAACAGGTCGAAGCCGGTGTGGATATCGTCAGCGATGGCGAGACCTCAAAGATTTCTTACGCCACCTATGTCAAAGACCGCTACACTGGGTTCTCGGGTGACAGTCCGCGCAATGCGCCTGCCGATCTGAAGATGTTTCCCGGTTTTTTGCAACGGCTGGCTGATGATGGTGGCACGCCGCAATATGCGCGGCCTCAATGTACAGGCGAGGTGCGGTCGAAAGGGCAGGGCGAGCTTGAGAAGGACATCGCCAACCTCAAGGCTGCGATGGCGCAGCACGGGGCCAGGCAGGGCTTTATGAATGCCGCCTCACCAGGCGTCATCTCGCTGTTTCTGCAGAACGATTTCTACCCCACGCGTGAGACTTATCTGGCCGCGCTGGCCGATGCGATGAAGGACGAATACGAAACCATCGTGGCCGCCGGGTTGGATTTGCAGCTGGATTGCCCTGATCTGGCCCTGTCACGTCACATGCTGTTCACCGACTTGAGCGATGAAGAGTTCGTCAAAATCGCTGACATGCATGTCGAGGCCCTGAACCACGCGCTGCAGAATGTACCGCAGGACCGGGTGCGGGTGCATATCTGCTGGGGCAATTACGAAGGGCCACATTGCTGTGATATCGCCATGGATAAGGTGTTCAGCACTCTGATGGCGACCAAGTCCTGCTATGTGTTGTTCGAAACCTCGAACCCGCGCCACGCCCATGAATGGACCGTGTTCCGCGACCGTAATTCCGAGATTCCGGACGACAAGGTTCTGGTTCCCGGTGTGGTCGACACCACCACCAATTTCGTCGAACACCCCGAACTGGTGGCGCAGCGGATCACGCGGTTTACCGATATCGTCGGCGCCGATCGGGTGATCGCGGGCAGCGATTGTGGGTTTGGCACCTTCGCAGGTTTTGGGGCCGTTGATCCCGATATTGCCTATGCCAAGCTGACGGCGTTGTCCGAGGGTGCAAAACTGGCCTCGGCATGACACCGCTGGTTCTTTTGCCCGGTATGATGTGTGATGCGCGGTTGTTTCAGCCACAGATTGCCACGTTGTCCGGGTCGCGCCCCCTAATGACTTTCCCGTTGGCGAAGCAAGACAGTGTTCAGGCGATGGCGGCTGATATCTTATCGAACGCGCCGCCGGTTTTTGCATTGGCGGGGCTGTCGATGGGCGGCATCGTTGCGATGGAGGTGGTGCGGCAAGCCCCGATTCGCGTTGAACGGTTGGCGCTGTTGGACACCAATCCGCTGGCCGAAAAGCCCGAGGTCAAAGCCCGGCGTGGGCCGCAGATGAAGGCCGTTCAGGCGGGTCAGTTGCGGCAGGTAATGCGGGACGAGATGAAGCCCAACTATCTGGCTGATGGCCCGCATCAAGGGGCCATTCTGGACCTGTGCATGGCGATGGCCGTTGATCTGGGTCCGGACGTATTCCTGCGCCAATCCCGCGCTTTGATGGATCGCCCGGACCAGACCGAAATACTGGCCGCCTATCCCGGCCCTTCACTGGTGATGTGCGGGCGCGAGGATGGCCTGTGCCCGGTCGAGCGACACCGGCTGATGCACGATCTGATACCCAATAGCACGCTGCGCATTATCGAAGAGGCCGGGCACCTGCCCACTCTGGAACAACCCAATGAAACAACAGCGGCCCTTATCCGCTGGCTGGAGGCCCCATGACACCGTCCCTTCTGACCCTGTTGCGCAAGGTTGACACCCCCACCGTCTGCAACGCCATCGAGGTGGCGCAGGGCAAGCGCGGATTTAACGGCTTCACGCGCGGCACCATGCTGTGTTCGGCCCCGTTGGAACCTTCTATCGTGGGGTATGCCCGTACGGCTAAGATCGCCGCTGTGCAGCCGCCGTCCGAGGCGCCCGAGGTCATCAGGGAACGCCGGATGGCCTATTACAAATACATGGCCGAAGGTCCCGCACCCTCGGTCGCGGTGATCGAGGATGTCGATTTCCCTAACTGTATCGGAGCCTATTGGGGTGAGATCAACACAACCGTACACAAGGGGTTTGGCATGTCAGGCGCGCTGACGAACGGCGTCATGCGCGACCTTGGCGATCTGCCACAGGGGTTCCCGGTGGTTGCCGGATCGGTCGGGCCCAGCCACGGTTTCGTCCACGTGCGTGAGGTCGATACGCCGGTCTCGATCTTTGGTCTTTCGGTCAATCCCGGTGATCTGATCCATGCCGACCGGCACGGCGCGCTGGTGATACCGGAAGATGTTGTCGACCAGCTAGAGGACGCGATTCAGAAATTGCTGTCCACCGAGCGCATCGTGCTCGACGCTGCCGCGCAGCCGGGGTTTGATTTCAATGCGTTTCAATCTGCTTGGGAAAAGTTCGAAAAATCCCGGGTCTGACAGGGTAAGACTGACCGGTTCAAACGGACGGGCCTGAACTATCCGGGGTGGTACGCCATCACCGGCGTCGCGATGGCAGGTCCGCCCGCTTTTCTTCCAGAACGGTACGAAAAAGGACCTTGAGTTCAGATTTCTTCACCAGGGGCAGCCTGCGCCCATAATCCGAAGGCAGGTCATCTTCTGACACGTCCATCCGGTGCGCTTTCACTAACTTGAAGCGACTGAGAAACGAATTTTTCTTCATTGTTGCGGTCCTTCAAATTCAAAGCCTAAAAATTTGCCGCTGCGGACCCGACCCGAACCCTATGGTCGAGAGCTCGAGGATCATTAATCCGTGAGTGATGATCCGCAGCGACAGGGCGCATTTAGGCAGGTCGTTTGCCACCGTAAGGGGGAAGAATCCGGGTTTTTGCGTCATTTATTAACCGGCCAGTCAAAAAATGATTGGAAAGCTTACCTTTACGTAAAGATACTCACTCACCAGGCCAGTTTTCGTGACGTGGCGTCACGAAAGATGCGGGTCTCGCTAAGGCCTGAACGGGACCATTTAGCCAGTCTGTCTTCGCGGAAATCTGGCAAAGCATAGCCCGAAGGGAGAGACGTCCAATAGTTAAAAATTGGGGGAATACGTCACCCGAACACGTATTTGATACGCATCAGAGACAAGCCAAATAATCTGTAGGGAATATGGTGCCCAGGAGAGGACTCGAACCTCCACGTCCATACGGACACTAGCACCTGAAGCTAGCGCGTCTACCAATTCCGCCACCTGGGCAGGTGTCGTGGAGCGGCGTTTAAGCCTACTGACGGGGGGCGTCAACCAGATTCGGGAAGATTTTGACAAGTTTTTTGACTCACCTCCGAAACACTTGGGAAATTGCCGGGGTTTTCGCGGACGCGCGGCGTTATTGCGCCTTGTTTGCCGGGGCTTTGGGCGGTAGATCGGGTCAAGACCCATCAGCAGGAGCCCTCGCATGTCCAAACTGGTCACGATTTATGGCGGATCGGGATTTGTCGGTCGGTATATCGCCCGGCGTATGGCAAATGAAGGGTGGCGTGTGCGGGTCGCAGTGCGGCGACCGAACGAGGCGATGTTCGTCAAACCCTATGGCGTGGTTGGTCAGGTTGAACCCATTTTGTGCAACATCCGCGATGATGCCTCGGTTGCGGCCGTGATGCACGGGGCCGATGCGGTGGTGAATTGCGTGGGTGTGCTGAACGAGCTGGGTAAAAACGAATTTGACGCGGTGCAGGCCGAAGGGGCTGAGCGGATCGCGCGTATCGCTGCCGAACAGGGTGTTGCGCGGATGGTGCATATCTCAGCCATCGGCGCGGATGCCACGGCCAAAAGCGAGTATTCCCGCACCAAAGCACAGGGCGAGGCCGGTGTGCTGGCGCATATGCCGAACGCGGTGATCTTACGCCCGTCGATCATCTTCGGGACCGAGGACCAGTTCTTTAACCGCTTTGCCGGGATGACCCGGATGGGGCCGTTTCTGCCCTTGGTCGGGGCAGAAACCAAGTTCCAGCCGGTCTATGTGGATGATGTCGCCAAGGCCGCCGTGCAGGGCGTTCTGGGGCAGGCCGAGCGCGGCCCTTATGAGCTGGGCGGCCCCGAGGTGAAATCCTTCCGTGCGTTGATGCAGCAGATGCTGGGGGTGATTCACCGTCGCCGGGTGATTGTTGGTGTGCCGTTCTGGGCCGCCCGGATCATGGCGGGCGTGCTGGATATCGTGAAATTTGTCAGCTTTCAGCTGTTTCCCAACCACATCCTGACGCGCGATCAGTTGACGAACCTGCGCCGGGACAATGTGGTGTCGGACGATGCCAAAGGCTTTGGCGATTTGGGGATCGAACCGGCCACTTTGGAATCCATCTTGCCGGACTACCTGTGGAAGTTCCGTCCCTCGGGCCAGTATGATGAGATCCAGAAATCGGCAGACAACCTGCGTACCTGATCAGCTATAGGCAATCACCAGCAGGATTGCTCCGAGAATCACACGATAGATCACATAAGGCGTAAAGCTGACGCTGCGCAGCAGGCGCATCATCAAGGACAGGGCCAGCAAGGCCGAGATAAAGGCAAAAAAGGCGGCTATGGCGCCGTCCTTGGCCAGTTGGGCATCCGCCTCACGGATTACTTGTGTCGACAGCAATACGCCTGACGCCAGAATCGTCGGGATCGACATCAGCATCGCGATCCGCGCGCCGTCTTCGCGGCTATAGCCCAGCTGCCGCGCGCCGGTGATGGTGATGCCGGACCGCGAGGTGCCGGGGATCAACGCCAGAACCTGCCACAAACCCATGATGACCGCATCGCGCGGGCCCCAATCGTTGGTGTTCTTGGATTGGGGGCCCTTTTGGTCCATCCAATACAGTAACAATCCGAAGCCCAGCATGGTCCAGCCAATCACCGCCATCGAGCGGAGGGATTGGCTGAGCCCGGTTGTGAACAAAATGGCACCGACGATAACCGTGGGAATCGTTGCGATGATTAGGCTCATCGCCAGCCTTGCTTGCGGGGTGTCGATCTGCCCGGTCAGGGCGCGTGGCAGGCCGGCAACGGTCTGTTTCACATCGGACCAGAAATACAGGATAACCGCGCCCAACGTGCCGACATGCACGGCGACGTCGATGGCCAGGCCCTGATCTTCCATTCCGGTCAGGCTGGGCAACAGGATCAGGTGACCCGAGGAAGAGATCGGCAAAAACTCGGTTATCCCCTGAATAATCGCCACGAGAATCAACTGAAAAAGACTCATCTAACCTGCCGTGCTGCCGCCGCGTATTGTTTGGGGAAATGGGTATAAGTGCGGTGCCGAAAAGGAAAGCATGTAAAAAGGTCCGAAACGGAACTAAAAATGATGACATTTTCCAATTACTTTTCCTGACGCCAAGTATTTTTTCAATTTAGGTCAGCACAATTGACTTTTAATCCGGTAAGGTATCTCTTAAACAGGCGCGACCAAGCCAATTCATGGAGTCTGACCCGTGGCCAAGCAACCGATGCTGAAATTTGTGCAGATCGACCGCGTCATGCCTGAAAAGCGTGCCGCCGATGACCGCAAAGAAGACTTTGACGAAATCTATGCTGAATACGCTGCTGCCAAGGCGGAAGAACAGGCCAGTCGCTGCAGCCAATGCGGTGTTCCCTATTGTCAGTCGCATTGCCCGCTGCACAACAACATTCCTGATTGGCTGCGCCTGACCGCCACGGGCCGTCTGGAAGAGGCGTATCAGACCAGCCAGGCCACCAATACCTTCCCGGAAATCTGCGGCCGCATTTGCCCGCAGGATCGTCTGTGCGAAGGCAACTGTGTAATCGAACAATCCGGTCACGGCACGGTCACCATCGGCACGATCGAAAAGTACATCACCGATACAGCCTGGGATAAAGGCTGGGTCAAACCTGCCGCCCCCGGTGCCGAACGCAGCGAAAGTGTCGGTATCATCGGTGGTGGGCCCGGCGGCCTGGCGGCTGCTGACATGCTGCGTCGGGCTGGCATTCAAGTTACTGTGTATGATCGTCACGACCGTGCCGGTGGCCTGTTGATGTACGGTATTCCAGGCTTCAAGCTGGAAAAGGAAATTGTTCAGCGTCGCAACGATTTGCTGGCTGAAGGCGGGGTCAAGTTCGAGCTGAACTGCGACGTGGACGCCGTCAAATTCGACGACATTCGCGCCAAGCATGATGCCGTGATCATCGCAACCGGGGTCTACAAGTCCCGTGATCTGTCCATGCCGGGCAGCGGCTTGAGCGGTATCGAAATTGCCATTGATTTCCTGACCGCTTCGAACCGCAAAAGCTTTGGTGACGCGGTCGAAGATTTTGACAATGGCCGACTGAATGCTGACGGCAAAAAGGTTGTCGTGATTGGTGGCGGCGATACCGCGATGGACTGCGTACGTACCTCGGTCCGTCAAGGTGCGACATCGGTCAAATGCCTGTACCGCCGCGACCGGGCGAACATGCCGGGATCGCAGCGTGAAACGCAGAATGCCGAGGAAGAAGGCGTGATCTTTGAATGGCTTAGCGCCCCCAAGGGTTTCACTGGCGACGACAAGGTATCTGGCGTGATGGTGCAAAAGATGCGTCTGGGTCAGCCAGATGCAACTGGCCGTCAGGCCCCCGAGGTAATCGAAGGCGCGGACTACGTCGAAGAGGCCGATCTGGTCATCAAGGCGCTGGGCTTTGAGCCCGAAGACCTGCCCAAGCTGTTTGGCCAGCCCGACCTGCCCGTGACCCGTTGGGGCACCGTAAAGGCCGCGTTCCAGACCGGCGAGACCGAGATGGATGGTGTTTATGCAATTGGTGACATCGTGCGCGGTGCTTCGCTTGTGGTCTGGGCGATCCGTGACGGGCGCGACTGTGCCGATGCGATTATCGACAGGTTCAACAGCAAGGCTGCCGTCGCAGCCGAGTAACACCCAGCCCAGCGACAGGAGGGTCAGGAATGCCTGAACTGCAAGGCCAATGCATGTGCGGTGCGGTCACCGTCACCGCCACCCCAGCGAAGGATGCGCTGGGTGCCTGTCATTGCGACCAGTGCCGCCGCTGGACCAGTTCAATGCTGGTGAGTTTTCAAGCTGAAGAAGGGTATGCCGCCTTGGGACCGGTTAAGACCTTCGCTTCGTCCGATTGGGCCGAACGCGCCTTTTGCGCCGAATGCGGCTCGGCCCTGTGGTACCGGGTCACCGCGCCCGGCGACATGCACGGACACACAGAAATGGCAGCGGGCCTGTTCGAAGATACGGGCCACGGACTGCAACTGGAACTTTTTATCGACAAAAAGCCCGAAGGGTATGCGTTCGCAGGTGAGCGCAAGCAAATGACCAAAGCCGAGGTCGAGGCGATGTTTGCCCCCTCGGAAGAAGGAGACAGCCAATGACCAAATATGATGCCGATTGGGTACGGGCCGAAGAAGCCAAACGTGAATGGATGGCGAAAAACGGTCTCTATTCAGAAGAAGAAGAGCATTCTTCCTGTGGCGTGGGTCTAGTTGTATCCGTTGACGGCAAAGCATCGCGCAAGGTTGTCGACGCCGGTATTGATGCGCTGAAGGCGATCTGGCACCGCGGCGCCGTGGATGCTGATGGTAAGACCGGTGATGGTGCCGGTATTCACGTGCAGATCCCGGTTCGCTTTTTCTATGACCAGGTCCGCCGCACAGGGCACGAACCCAATCTGGACCAGCTGATCGCTGTTGGTCAGGTGTTTCTACCTCGTACCGATTTCGGCGCGCAGGAACAGTGCCGAACCATCGTTGAAACCGAAGTTCTGCGTATGGGCTACTACATCTATGGTTGGCGTCACGTGCCGGTTGATGTGACCTGTTTAGGCGAAAAGGCGAACGCGACCCGTCCCGAGATCGAACAGATCCTGATCTCGAACTCGAAAGGTGTAGATGAAGAGACGTTCGAGCGTGAGCTGTACGTCATCCGTCGCCGTATTGAAAAAGCTGCCGCCGCTTCCGGGATTTCGGACCTGTATCTGGCGTCGCTGAGCTGCCGCTCGATCATCTATAAAGGCATGATGCTGGCTGAGCAGGTCGCGGTTTTCTACCCCGACCTGATGGATGAGCGGTTTGAATCCGCCTTTGCGATCTATCACCAGCGCTATTCGACCAACACCTTCCCGCAATGGTGGTTGGCGCAACCGTTCCGGATGCTGGCCCATAATGGTGAAATCAATACCCTGAAGGGCAACGTCAACTGGATGAAAAGCCATGAGATCCGCATGGCCAGTAGCACCTTTGGCGACTATGCCGAAGACATTAAGCCGATCATCGCAGGTGGATCGTCGGATTCGGCCGCATTAGACTCGGTTTTCGAGGTTTTGGTGCGTGCTGGCCGTTCGGCCCCGATGGCAAAAACTATGCTGGTGCCAGAAAGCTGGTCCAAGCAGGCGGTGGAACTGCCGCAGGCCTGGCGTGACATGTATTCCTACTGCAACTCGGTGATGGAGCCGTGGGACGGCCCCGCCGCGCTGGCGATGACTGATGGCCGCTGGGTCTGTGCCGGTCTGGACCGGAACGGGTTGCGTCCGATGCGCTATGTGGTGACAGGCGATGGTCTGGTGATTGCCGGCTCTGAGGCTGGCATGGTGCCGATTGACGAGGCCACTGTGACCGAAAAAGGCGCGCTGGGTCCGGGGCAGATGCTGGCCGTGGACATGAAGAAGGGCAAGCTGTTCCGTGACAAGCAGATCAAGGACAAGCTGGCGCGCGCCCTGCCTTTTGGCGATTGGGTCGGTAAAATCAACGATCTGGACGCAACGCTGGGCGGTGTAACCGAACAACCCTTGTTTAGGGGGGAGGAACTACGAAAGCGTCAGATCGCGGCTGGATATTCGGTTGAAGAACTTGAGCAGATCCTTGCGCCCATGGCCGAGGACGGCAAAGAGGCCTTGGCCTCGATGGGGGATGACACGCCTTCAGCCGTGCTGTCAAAGCAGTACCGCCCGCTTAGCCATTTCTTCCGGCAGAATTTCAGCCAGGTGACCAACCCGCCCATCGACAGCTTGCGCGAATACCGCGTGATGTCGTTGAAGACGCGGTTCGGGAACCTCAAGAACGTACTGGACGAGGACAGTAGCCAGACCGAGATCATCGTTCTGGAGAGCCCCTTTGTCGGCAACGCCCAGTGGGAAATTCTGGCCGAAAACTTCAACGCACCACTGGCTGAGATCGATTGCAGCTTTGAACCCGGTGAGGGTGCGCTGGACCGCGCATTGACCCGTATTAGAGCCGAAGCGGAAGAGGCCGTGCGTTCTGGTGCCGGGCATCTGGTGCTGACCGATCAGTATTCCGGGCCGGACAAAGTGGCGATGCCGATGATCCTGGCCACAAGCGCGGTACACAGCCATCTGACACGTCAGGGTCTGCGGACCTTCAGCTCGCTCAACGTGCGGTCGGCGGAATGTATCGACCCGCACTATTTTGCCGTGTTGATTGGCTGTGGCGCGACAGTTGTGAACGCCTACCTGGCCGAAGACTCGCTGGCCGACCGGATCGAACGTGGCCTGCTGGATGGCACGCTGACCGAAAATGTGGCCCGCTATCGCGAGGCGATCGATCAGGGTCTTCTCAAAATCATGGCCAAGATGGGCATCTCGGTTGTCTCCTCGTACCGCGGTGGTCTGAACTTTGAGGCCGTGGGTCTGAGCCGTGCCATGGTGGCCGAATATTTCCCGGGCATGATCAGCCGTATCTCGGGCATCGGGATCCACGGCATCCGCGTCAAAGCCGAAGAAATTCACGCCAAGGGCTGGGACAGCGGTTTGGATGTGCTGCCCATCGGCGGTTTCTACAAAGCACGCAAGTCGGGTGAGACCCACGCGTGGGAAGCGACCTCGATGCATATGATGCAAATGGCCTGTAACCGCGCGTCTTATGAGCTGTGGAAGCAATATTCGACCAAGATGCAGTCGAACCCGCCGATCCATCTGCGCGACTTGATGGATTTCAAACCCATGGGCAAACCGGTGCCGATCGAAGAGGTGGAATCGATCACCTCGATCCGCAAACGCTTTGTCACGCCGGGCATGTCGCTGGGCGCACTCAGCCCCGAGGCGCATAAGACGCTGAACGTGGCGATGAACCGGATCGGTGCGAAATCCGACTCGGGCGAGGGTGGTGAAGATCCGGCGCATTTCGTGCCGGAACCCAATGGCGACAATCCTTCGGCCAAAATCAAACAGGTGGCTTCGGGCCGGTTCGGTGTGACCGCCGAATACCTGAACCAGTGTGAAGAGCTGGAGATCAAGGTCGCCCAGGGTGCTAAACCGGGTGAGGGTGGTCAGCTACCGGGCATGAAGGTCACCGACTTGATCGCGCGTCTGCGCCATTCGACCAAGGGCGTGACGCTGATCTCACCGCCGCCGCACCACGATATTTACTCGATCGAGGATCTGGCGCAGCTGATCTATGATCTGAAACAGATCAACCCGCGCTGCAAGGTGACGGTGAAACTGGTGGCGTCTTCGGGCGTTGGCACAATTGCTGCCGGTGTGGCCAAGGCCAAGGCGGATGTGATTCTGATTTCGGGCCACAACGGTGGTACGGGTGCATCGCCCGCGACGTCGATCAAATATGCCGGTCTGCCGTGGGAAATGGGCTTGACCGAAGCGCATCAAGTTCTGGCGATGAACAACCTGCGCGACCGCGTCACCCTGCGGACCGATGGTGGTCTGCGGACCGGTCGCGATATCGTCATGGCCGCGATGATGGGGGCCGAGGAATACGGTATCGGCACCGCCGCCCTGATCGCGATGGGCTGTATCATGGTGCGTCAGTGCCAGTCGAACACCTGCCCCGTCGGTGTCTGTACGCAGGATGAGGACCTGCGCGCCAAATTCACCGGCAACGCAGACAAGGTGGTGAACCTGATCACCTTCTACGCGCAGGAAGTGCGCGAGCTGCTGGCCAGCCTCGGCGCGCGTTCGATTGATGAGATCATCGGCCGGGCCGACCTGTTGGCGCAGGTCAGTCGGGGATCGGCGCATCTGGACGATCTCGACCTCAACCCGCTGCTGATCACCGTCGATGGCGCGCATGATATCGTCTACAACCGCGACAAGGACCGTAACGCGGTGCCGGATACGTTGGACGCTGAAATCGTGCGGGATGCAGCGCGGTTCCTGAAAGACGGTGAGAAAATGCAGCTGTCCTATGCGGTGCAGAACACGCACCGGACTGTGGGCACCCGCGTCTCAAGCCATATCGTGCAGAACTTTGGCATGCGGAACACGTTCCAGTCCGACCACTTGCACGTCAAACTGCAGGGCTCGGCCGGTCAGTCGCTGGGGGCCTTTGCAGCACCCGGTCTGAAGCTGGAAGTGTCGGGTGACGCCAATGACTATGTCGGCAAGGGTTTGTCGGGCGGCACCATCGTCGTGCGCCCACCACAGGTCAGCCCGCTGAAGGCGGATGACAACACCATCATCGGCAACACTGTCCTGTACGGCGCCACCGATGGCCACCTGTTTGCCGCAGGTCGCGCGGGTGAGCGTTTCGCGGTCCGGAACTCGGGTGCAACCGTTGTCATCGAGGGCTGCGGATCGAACGGGTGTGAATACATGACCGGCGGAATCGCGGTGATCCTAGGTGATATTGGTGCCAACTTTGGAGCGGGCATGACCGGCGGTATGGCCTATCTGTACGACCCGGAAGGCAAGGCGCAGGCGCTGATGAACATGGAAACGCTGGTGACCTGCCCGGTGACCGTCGACCATTGGGAAGATCAGCTGAAATCGCTGATCGAAACCCATCAGGCTGAAACCTTTAGCCGCAAGGCCGCCGACATTCTGCAGCATTGGGATGTTGAAAAGACCAGCTTCTTGCAGGTTTGCCCAAAAGAGATGCTGAACAAGCTCAGCCACCCTCTGACCAACGAAGCAACGGCTGTTCCGGCCGAATAACAGGTTACAACAGACCAGACTCAAACCCGCGCGCCAATTGGCTGCGCGGGTTTTCTTAAACCCTTATACCGACAACACCCGTTTCAAACGCGCGCCCAACGTCGTATAGCTGTGACATGGCAAAAGCAGCAGTCCGCAAAAAAAGCGGTAAGAAAAAAAAGGCATCCAAAGCCAAAACCCCACTGATGCAACGGCTTCGCCGATGGGTCAGTCGTGGCTTGTTGGCGGCCGTTGTGTTCGTCGTTGCATTGGTCGCTTTGTATTCGGTGGTGAACCCGCCGGTGACCCACACGATCTGGTCGGAATGGCGCAGGCTGGGCAAGGTCGAGCGTGACTGGGTGCCGATAGAAGAGATTTCGCCCGTCATGGCCCGTGCGGTTGTTGCGGCTGAGGATGCGAATTTCTGCCAACACTGGGGCTTTGACGTCGAGGCCATTCGCGATGCGCTGGAAGATGGCGGATCACGCGGGGCGTCGACCATTACCCAGCAGGTGGTGAAGAACGTATTCCTGTGGCAGGGCCGCAGCTGGGTGCGCAAGGCGCTGGAAACTTCGATCACGCCGGTTGTCGAAATATTCTGGAGCAAACAGCGTATTCTTGAGGTCTATTTAAACGTGGCTGAAACCGGACAGGGCGTGTTCGGGGTCGAAGCCGCGGCCCAAAGCAATTTCAACGTATCCGCTGCCCGGCTGAACCCGGTTCAGGCGGCCCGGATCGCGGCAATTTTGCCCTCACCCCGCAATCGCTCAGTCACTGATCCGTCAGTGCGGACGCGCAGACGGGCCGCGTCGATCCTGGACGGGGCGGCCACCATCCGCGCAGATGGTCGCGCGGATTGTTTCGAGGATTGAAACTCAACATCCCTCAAGGCTAAAGCTGGGGGGTATACACTGGTTCGATTGGAAGCTCATGGCGCGTTTGTTTCACGTTCCCCTGTCCCCTTATTGCCGCAAGGTTCGTCTGTCTTTGGCGGAAAAGAAGATCGAGGTTGAGCTGGTCGAGGAGAAGTACTGGGAGAAAGACCCGGATTTCCTGCGCCGCAATCCTGCCGGAAAGGTGCCGGTGTTGCGACTGGACGGGCAGGTGATGGCGGAAAGCGCGGCGATTTGCGAATATATTGAGGAAACGCGCCCGGAGCCTGCGTTGATGCCGAAAACACCCGAAGGCCGGTACGAAGTTCGGCGTTTGGTGGGGTGGTTCGATGATAAGTTCCATCACGAGGTGACCTCGAAACTGCTGTATGAACGCGTGAACAAGAAAGTCACCGGTGAGGGCTATCCGGACAGCAAGAACGTCAAGGAAGGCGCGCGGGCGATCAAATATCATCTGGACTACATGGCCTGGCTGCTGGATCACCGCCGTTGGCTGGCGGGGGATCAGATGACATTGGCCGATTTTGCTGCTGCTGCGCATCTGTCGGCGCTGGATTATATCTCGGATGTGGACTGGAATAGATCGCAAGCGGTGAAAGACTGGTATGCCAAGATAAAGTCGCGTCCCGCGTTTCGGTCGATCCTTGCGGATCAGGTGCCTGGATTCCGCCCCCCTGCGCATTACGCTGATTTGGATTTCTGATAGGGTGGTGCTGGGGGCCGTCTGCCCCCTCTTGGCCCTTTGGGCCAATTCACCCCCGAAGGTATTTTTGGCCAGATGAAGAGCGGATCATCTTTGAAAGACAAACTGGTGGCGCAGGCCTTGAGCGAAGGTTTTGTGTCCTGCCGCATTTGCAGGCCGTGGGATGTGCCGCAAGTTCCTCCTCGGTTAGAAGCGTTCTTGCAGGCCGGATTTCATGGGCAGATGGGCTGGATGGCCGAGCGCACCCATTGGCGGGGTGATCCGGCGGCCCTGTGGCCCGAGGCGCGGTCGGTGATCATGCTGGCCGAAAGCTATGCGCCCGAGCATGATCCAACGGAAATACTGGATCATCCGGACAGGGCAGCGATTTCCGTTTATGCACAGAACAAGGATTATCATAATCTGGTCAAAAAACGGCTGAAGCGGCTGGCGCGCTGGCTGGTTACCGAAGGCGGCGGAGAAGTTAAGGTTTTTGTTGATACCGCGCCTGTTCCTGAGAAGGCGTTAGGCCATGCCGCAGGGCTGGGTTGGCAGGGAAAACATACCAACCTCGTCAGCCGGGATTGGGGGAATTGGGCCTTTATAGGCTCTGTTTTTACAACTTTGGATTTGCCGGTCGATGTGGCCGAAACCGATCATTGCGGAAAATGCCGGGCTTGTTTGGATTCATGTCCGACGGACGCGTTTCCGGCCCCGTATCAGTTGGATGCGCGGCGCTGCATTTCATATCTGACAATCGAACATAAAGGCCCGATTGAGGAAGGTCTGCGTGGCAAGCTGGGCAATCGGATTTACGGCTGCGACGATTGTCTGGCAGCCTGTCCGTGGAACAAATTCGCCGTCGCGGCGAGTGATGTCCGGTACGCTGCCCGGGATGATCTGAAAGCGCCGCCCCTGGCGGAGCTGGCGGTATTGGACGATGCCGCGTTTCGGGCGAAGTTTTCCGGTTCGCCCATCAAACGGATCGGGCGCGAGCGGTTCGTGCGTAATGTTCTGTATGCCATCGGCAATTCGGGAATACCTTCGTTGCAACCGGTGGCGCAAGGATTGATGGAAGACCCGGACCCAACGGTGGCAGATGCCGCGCGCTGGGCGGTCGAACAACTGGCGTAAGTGCCGCAAACAGGCTGGACGTGTCGGTCCAAACCGCTACACCCATCAGCAGCGAACAGGAAGGAGAACCCGATGGCGCTGGCTTTGGGGGTAGATACGGGTGGAACTTACACCGATGCGGTGCTGATCCGGGATGAGCGTGAGGTCATCGCCTCGGCCAAGTCCCTGACCACGCGGGCCGATCTGGCGATTGGTGTGGGTAGGGCGATTCAAGCAGTTTTGGATGCGGCGCAGGTGGCACCGGGACAGATTTCCATGGCGTCCTTGTCGACCACACTGGCCACGAATGCGTTGGTTGAGGGGCAGGGTGGACGTGTTGCGTTAATCTATATCGGGTTCAAGGATGGCGATCTGGACAAGCACGGATTGCGGGATGCGCTGAAGGGTGATCCGGCGCTGGTAATTTCCGGGGGTCATACCCATGCCGGAGGCGAGGCCATGCCAATGGATGTGACCGCATTGGAAGCATTTTTAGACTCTCATAAGGGGATATCGGGCTTTGCAGTGGCCTCGCAATTCGCTACCCGCAACCCCGCGCATGAGTTGGAAGCCGCACGGATCATCACCGACAGGACCGGCGCGCCGGTGACATGTTCGCATCATCTGTCAGCAAAATTGAACGGCCCGAAACGGGCGGTGACGGCGGTGTTGAACGCCCGCTTAATCGGGATGATCGATCGGTTGATCGGGCGCGCACAGGATCGATTGCTGGAATTGGGCATAACCGCGCCAATGATGGTTGTGCGCGGGGATGGAGCGTTGATGTGCGCCGAACAGGCACGGGAACGACCGATTGAGACCATCCTCAGTGGGCCAGCGGCCTCGATCGTCGGGGCCAGTTGGCTGACCGGGGCCGAGAATGCGCTGGTGTCGGATATCGGTGGAACGACCACGGATGTAGCCCTGATCCGCGACAGCAAGCCTGCGATAGACCCGGCGGGCGCGCAGGTCGGCGGGTTTCGTACGATGGTCGAGGCGGTGGCGATGCGTACCCATGGTTTGGGCGGTGACAGTCAGGTGCATGTGGTGACCGAAGGGTTGGACGGTGGTGTATTTTTGGGGCCGCGGCGGGTTTTGCCGGTTTCCCTGATTGCGTCCGAGGCACCGGATGTTGTCCACGCGGCCTTAGAGTCACAGCTGCGGTCCACAACGGTGGGCGAACATGACACCCGGTTTGCCCGCCAGGTTCCCGGCATCCACGCCGAAGGCCTGGGCGTGCGGGAAGAGGCGCTGATGGAGCGGTTGGGCAACAAGGTCATGCCGCTCAGCGATCTGTTGCGCACCCGGATGGAAAACGGTGCTCTGACGCGCCTGGTCGATCGCGGGATCGTTCAGGTCTCGGGCGTGACGCCGTCTGATGCCAGCCATGTGCTGGGTCGGTTGGACGCGTGGGATGCGGATGCGGCACGTAAGGCGTTGGAGATTGTCGCGCGCAAGCGTGTGGGAACCGGCGATATGTTGGCCGGATCACCGGAAAAGCTGGCGCAGATGATTGTGGATCAGCTGACCAAACAGACCGCATTGACCTTGTTAGAGAGTGCTTTTGCTGAAGAGGCCGATGACTTTGGCGTGCCGTCTGCCGATCTTGCCCGACACGTTCTGACGCAAAAAGGGCTGGCGCGCCATCGTGGACTTTTGGCGCTGGATACAGCGTTGAATGTGGATGTGGTGGGCCTTGGGGCCTCGGCTCCCAGTTATTACCCAGCGGTTGGGGAACGGCTGCACGCCCGCATGATCCTGCCTGAACACGCGGGGGTGGCCAATGCCATCGGTGCTGTGGTCGGACGACTGACCCTGCGCCGATCCGGCACAGTGACATCCCCGTCCGAGGGGCGGTTCAGGGTACATCTTGAAGATGGGCCGCAGGACTTCACGGAATCCGGCAAAGCATTGGACTTGCTTGAATCGGTGTTACGGGGTGAGGCGGAAGGCGCCGTGCGCCAAGCCGGGGCTGCGGATATCCGGGTCGTGGTTGATCGAGACATCCGCACAGCCCGTATCGAAGCGCAAGAGGTGTTCGTCGAGGCACTGATTACCGTTGAGGCCAGTGGCCGACCCCGCGTTGCGTCGGAATAGCCCCACAGGGGGCTATCACCATTATTCAGCCGCGTCGCGTTTGGGCAGAACCCATCCGGAGCGTGGGAAGTGGCAAGTGTAACCGTTCGGTATACGCTCCAGGTAATCCTGATGTTCGGGCTCGGCGTCCCAGAAATCGCCGACGGGCTCGATCTCGGTCACCACCTTGCCGGGCCACAGACCGCTGGCATTTACATCCGCAATCGTGTCCAGCGCCACCTGTTTCTGGTCGTCATCTAGATAATAGATGGCCGATCGATAGCTCATACCGCGGTCATTGCCCTGACGGTTCATCGTGGTCGGGTCGTGGATCTGAAAGAAAAACTCCAGCAATTCGCGATAGGTGATCTTGGCTGGATCGAAAAAGATCTCGATCCCTTCGGCATGGGTGCCGTGATTGCGATAGGTGGCATTGGGTACGTCACCGCCAGTATAGCCAACACGCGTGCGCGACACGCCCGGCATTTTGCGGATCAGGTCCTGCATGCCCCAGAAACAGCCCCCGGCGAGAACGGCGCGTTGTTCGGTCATTTGATGTCCTCCACATGGATCAGGTATTCGCCATAACCTTCGGCCTCCATCTCATCGCGATGAATGAAACGCAAGGCGGCAGAGTTGATGCAATAGCGCAGCCCGCCATGTTCACGCGGGCCGTCCGGGAACACATGCCCCAGATGGCTGTCGCCGTGTTTCGAGCGGACTTCGGTGCGGATCATACCATGGGTGGCGTCGTGAAACTCCTCCACATGCTCATGGATGATGGGTTTGGTGAAACTGGGCCAACCGCAACCGGATTCGTATTTGTGGGTCGAGGCGAACAACGGCTCGCCCGAGACGATGTCCACGTAGATACCCGGTTCCTTGTTGCTCAGGTATTTGCCGGTTCCCGGGCGTTCGGTTCCGCTGCGTTGGGTGACGTGGAATTCTTCGGGTGACAGGGCGGCGATAGCCTCGGGGGATTTGGTGAATTGGGTCATGGGTCCTCCGGTCATTAAACTTGTGGCATAATCTGGGGGCAGGGATGCAGAATTCAAAGCCCTATTTCAGTGTCCTCGCGCAGTCGTGCAGGTGATCTGCAATCGGTTTCCATACGTAAAAAGAGCAAACGGAGGCTATGCAATGATCAGAATGCTTCTACTAACGGCTTTGATAATGCTTGGTCGCGCCGTTCAGGCCGCGCCGTTGGGCGGAGAATTCGAGTCAATCGATGGTGGCACTTTTTCGATCGCAGATTGGAGGGGACAACCGGTTCTTGTCGTCAACACTGCGTCACACTGCGGATTTACCGGACAATATGAAGCTCTGCAAAAGGTGCATGAGTATTATTCTAACCGCGGACTTGTGGTTTTGGCCGTGCCGTCAGACTCGTTCAATCAGGAGTTAGGGTCTGCTGAAGAAGTCCGGCAATTCTGCGAGTTGAATTATGGACTAACATTGCCGATGACGGATATTACGCCGGTCAAGGGTGCCGATGCCCATCCATTCTACAAGGAAGTAAAGGCGCAAACCGGGTTTGAGCCCAGTTGGAATTTCAACAAGATATTGCTCGATCCCGATGGGGAAGTCGTCGTTACATATGGTGCAAATGTGAAACCGGACTCACCAAAGCTGCTGCGTCAGGTCGAGGCTTTATTGCCCTGAGCAGGTTGGCGGGACAGCTGCACTGCTAAAATGCCCAGTGTCGTGATCCCAACCCCGACAGCATCTAGCGGGCCTAGCTTTTCACCCAATAGAATAGCGGCGATGGTGACGCCGAAGACCGGGTTGAGGAAATGGAAGGTCGCCGCACGGGTGGCTCCGATCCGGTCTAGCAGCAACACCCAGATCAGCGTGGCCAGCAGGCCAGGGAACAAGGTGGTATAGGTGAAAGCCAGCGCCAGGGGCACGGTCGGGTGGATGAAGATCGTCTCGAACATGGGTGCGGCAACAAACAGAACGGTAGACCCCACAAGCATCTGCAACCCGACCACCATCATGAAATTACCGCCCGACGTGGCACCGCGGATGGTCAGTGTGGCGAAGGTCAGCGCCAGGGCCCCGATACAACACAAAGCCACGCCAAACAGGTCCAGACCACCGCCGATACGGGTGCTCATGATCAGGGCGACGCCGGCAAACCCGGCGATCAGACCCAGCACCGCAACCGGGCGCAGCTTTTCACCCAGAAATAAGGATCCGGCCAACGCCACCAGCAGCGGCATGGTGGACGCGATAATAGCCGCTACCGAGGCTTCGACTGTCTGCATCGCATAGAAATTCAGACCCAAATAAAGGGCATTCTGGCAAATACCGAACAAAATCGTAGCGCGCCACTGGGATCGGGTCAGGTGCCAGCTTTGCCCCATGGTTCGTGCGATAGCCACACCTATCAAACCCGATATCAAAAACCGCAGTGCCAGCGAGAACAGAGGCGACGCATCAGCAACGATGATCCGGGCTGAGGTGAAAGCCGAGGACCAGATAAAGGCAAAAACCAGCCCCATGGCGATGGCGCGCAAATCCATTAAGCATTCCCCTATCAGAACGGTGGGACTGTTTCCGAATTTCCATCAGGTCGCAAGCGCCCCTTGCCAAAAAACCACACCTTTGGGGCAAGCGTGAAAACTGCGACGTTTTTATTGATTGACTGGCCAATTAAAGATAAATGCAAAAAATCTGACTGATTATGGGAGGTTTGTCAGTGCTTCTGGAATACATTCTGTCTTTTGGCGTCCTATTGGCTTTGGGCCTGGTCGCTTTCTTCGTTGTAAAATGGTGGAACCTACGCTGCGTCGGCGTGACGCCTGTCCATCTGTTCACCTTCATCGCGATCCTGTTCACATCCGGTCTGGATGTCGGCCTGATCATGTTCCCTCTGACCGAGTTCGGTGGCTATGCCGATGACCCGGCCTATGCCTTTGCCAATCCGCTGGCGATCGAGTTCGGGTTCTGGGGCTTTCTGATCTGGGCCTTCTATTTCCTGACCGCGTTCTACTTCTGCGTGATCGAACCGCGGGTCAAGTTCTTTGAGATCCCGCTGGTCAAGCTGATCAACAACGTGGTCATCATCGGCACCTGCGCCTTTACCGCTAGCCTGTTCCTGATCTACCTGCCCGGCTACCTGCCCGAGGTCGGAGACGGCGAATCCGTGGTCACCACCTTCTATGTCATCGTGTTCGTGGTCATTCTTGCGGCGGCTTATTCGTCGACCGACCTGAAATACGTGCGTATCCTTTCGGTGGGCTCGACCTTTCTGTTCCTGGCGCTGATCCTTGGCATGTGGGTTGCAGCTGGCATGGGCTTTACTGGGTTCGCGGAAACCAGCAGCAATATCGGGGCCTATTTCGCCAACCTGCACAAGTTCGTCCTGCCGCTGACCGACTATCACGCTTTTTACCTGTTCTGGTGGTTTGCGTGGTCGATCATGATTGGTCAGTTCACTTCGCGCTTTGTGGGTGGCTTGAAGACCTGGCAATTGCTGGCAGCACTGCTGATCTTCCCGTCGATCCCGTTGGCGATCTGGTTCACCGTTCTCTACTACTATCACCTGAACGGCATCAGCACCGCAGGCATCACCAACATCGCAATGGTGATCGTAGGCGTGACGTTCGTGATCAACTCGCTGGACTCGCTGATTAGGCTCTATACCGACAACCTGAACATGACGGTCGAACGCTTCGGCAAGGCGATCTATGTGGCAGGCAACGTCGTGCTGCTGTTCGTCCTGACCCTGCTGTTTCAGAGCCAGTGGCTGCAGATCCAGTGGATCGGTGCGGTGGTTGTTGGCCTCTATCTGGCCTGCGTGGTCTATATCCTGATCACCAAACGCCAAGAGGTACTGAGCATCGACTCGATGCCCGAGGACCGCGATCTGGATTTCCACAAGGTTGAGACGGTTCACTGATCAACCTTAAATCGAGACAAAAACGGGCGCTTTGAGCGCCCGTTTTTTTGCGATAACCCTGCGGGATAGGCTTTTCTTCGTTCGCGAGGAAACAGCTTTAAGAAGTCTAAATCAGGCTGATATGCGGGCAAATTTGCCTTGGTGCAGGGAAGCTTCACAATTGGCGCTGTGCTGCTCTAAGGTTGACCAACGCGCTGTCGAGGGCTGCGTGGTAACATTCTCAAACAGATTTTTTGCATCGAGGTTGGAACATGTTTAGCGAAGCCAGATACAAAGAGTACATCAGTGACTTTAATTCAACTTTTGTGGGTGGGATGTCTCTTCCGGACTTTTTCGACAAGTACTACGAACAGGACGCCACCTTCGAATACGTACCACAAGCTAGAAAAAATGTCGGTCGAGCCGAGGTCTTGGAATTCTGGGGCGGGGTTGGCGACAAGATGCAGGAAGTTATTCTTTTGCACACGCACTACCTTGCGAACGAGACAACTGTAGCGTCAGAAGCGCCAATCGACTTTCTGTGCCGGGAAGACCTTGAGTGGAATGGCGTTCCTTACAAGGCAGGTACAAAATTCCGTCTTATGATGTGTGCGTTTTATGACGTAAGCCCCAACAACAAGTTCACCTATGTCAGAGTGTATTCGATTTACAATCCGGGATACGCACCGGATTCTTAATTTCATTTCCGTAATTGAATTGCCCCAGAGTCTGGATATCGACCAGAAGTTGGAATGAAACAACGCATAAGAGTTGTTGAAAATCTTTGGCGCCCTACTTCTCTTGTAAGTGTGATAGGAAACCTCATGCTGGAAGAGAAACGTAAAGATCTGGACTCGGAAAAACAGAAGAAACTTCTGTTTCGGCTTGTGGATGAACTCAGCCAATCTTCGCCGGACCTGTATTATCGGTCCACCACTGAAATCGCCGCTTTTCTTGAGGCTTACATCCGCAAAGGTGCAAAGCTATCCGCTGACGACAAGGCTTTGATGACCCGGCTCAGCCGTCGTGATCTTGAGGTGTTGCTAAGCCTGCATTGATAGCAAAGAAAAAGGGCCCCCAATCGGCGGCCCTCAATCGCTTGTCCGTAAAGGCTGGGATCAGCCGTTCACGCTGTCCTTCAGAGCCTTCGCGATGGTCATCTTGACCACCTTGTCGGCCTCTTTTTTGAACTGCTCGCCGGTGGCGGGGTTGCGCACCATGCGCTCGGGGCGCTCGCGGCAGTAGATTTTGCCAACACCGGGCAGGGTTACCGCACCACCAGCCGACACTTCGCGGGTGATCAGGCCGGTCACGGCCTCAAGCGCTGCGTTCGCAGCTTTCTTGTCGGTTCCCATTTCCTCAGCGAGAGCAGCAACCAGCTGAGTCTTTGTCATAGGCTTTGCCATTTCTTGGTCTCCTTAACGTGCCCGATAAATAGGGCCTCACCGCGTAACTGTAACGGGATATTGTGGGTGAACACAACGAATAGTAGCGCCGAAAACCCTAAAAATAGGGGGATTTCGTTGCTTTTTTGCTTCAGAGAAAGGCTGTTTCGTCAAATGAACGCAATTTCCGGCTGTGCAGACGCTCTAACGGCATGCCGCGCAGGTGTTCCATCGCGCGGATTCCGATCGCCAAATGGCGGCTGACCTGAGTGGTATAGAACGCTGACGCCATGCCGGGAAGCTTTAATTCACCATGCAGCGGTTTGTCTGACACGCACAACAATGTGCCGTAGGGAACCCGGAACCGATAACCATTGGCGGCGATGGTGGCGCTTTCCATATCCAGTGCAATCGCGCGGGATTGGCTGAGACGCTGGACTGGGCCGGATTGGTCGCGCAGTTCCCAGTTGCGGTTGTCGACCGAGGCGACGGTGCCGGTCCGCATGATCCGCTTGAGCTCGTACCCTTCCAGTTCGGTGACTTCGGCAACAGCGCGCTCCAAAGCGACCTGTACCTCGGCCAGGGGCGGGATCGGCACCCATACGGGCAGGTCATCGTCCAGCACTTTGTCTTCGCGCAGATAGGCATGGGCTAGCACGAAATCCCCCAACGCCTGTGTGTTCCGCAATCCGGCGCAATGGCCAACCATCAACCAGGCATGCGGGCGCAGGACGGCAATATGGTCGGTGGCTGTTTTGGCGTTCGACGGCCCCACCCCGATATTGACCAGAGTAATCCCGGACCCATCCGCACGTTTGAGGTGATAGGTCGGCATTTGCGGCAGTTTCAGGGGTTGGTCCAATGTGCCGTCTGGCGAGGTGATCTCGACATTTCCGGTGGAAACAAAGCTGGTATAGCCGCTGTCCGGATCGGCCAGTTGTGACCGGGCGTAGTTTTCGAATTCGGACACATAGAACTGGTAGTTGGTGAACAACACGTGGTTCTGAAAATGGCTTGGATCAGTGGCCGTGTAATGGGCCAGCCGTGCCAGCGAATAATCCACCCGTTGTGCCGTGAACAAGGCCAGCGGGCCGTGATCCCCTTCGTGATCATGAACGCCGTTGACGATGTCATCATTGGTTGTTGTCAGATCCGGCACGTCGAACACATCGCGCAGCGTAAACCCGGCCGCCCCCTGATGCGGGACCACCAGATCGGAATTGTTGGCTACGGCGAAATGTACCGGGATCGGCGTGTCCGACGCACCGATGGACACCGGTTGGCCGTGGTTCCGGATCAAAAGCGCGATCTGCTGCGTCAGGTAGGAGCGGAACAAATCTGGTCGCGTCACCGTTGTTGCATGAGTGCCGGGTTCAGAGACGTGACCAAAGCTAAGCCGGCTGTCGACCTGAGCATAGGTTGCCGTTTTGATGCGAATTTCCGGGTAATAGGCTCTAAATCGTTCGGTTGGTGCCTCCCCTTCTATTGCTTTGGCAAAGCTGTCGCAGAGGAATTGGGTCGCCTGATCGTAAATCTGTTCCAGACGGGCAACTGCCGCTGCGGGGTCGGTGAACTTCTCGGGTGTAGGAACGTCGGGTGTTCTGATTATTGTCATGCAAGGGGTTCCAAAAGGTCGATCTTTTCAAAGGTCCGCACGTCCACCAGCCCAAGATCTGAAATCCGTAGCTCAGGGATTACGACGAGGGCCAGCAGCGAGTGCTGCATATATGCGTTGTTCAACTGGCAGCCGCAGGCCTGCATCGCCGCAACCATCTGTTCCGCCTTTGCCGCCACTTCGGTTGCCGGACTGTCCGACATTAGGCCTGCAATGGGCAGTTCCACCAACGAAAGTTCCTCGCCATCGCGGAAAATGGTGATACCGCCGCCCACCTCGGCAAGACGGTTCGCAGCCAATGCCATCTGGTCGCGGTCGGTGCCGACAACGATCATATGGTGACTGTCATGCGCTACGGTCGACGCCATCGCCATTTTGCCCTGGTAGCCAAAGCCCGAGACAAAGGCGTTCGTCACCCCTCCGGTCGCGCGGTGGCGCTCGACCAGCGCGATCTGGCAGACCTCGCCTTCACCTTCGACTAACCCGCCGATGATCGGCAGCTCGCATTTCAGCGCCTTGGTGGGGGCCTGGTTTTCCACAACGCCGATCACATTGGCCTGCACACGGTTGGCGCCTGCGGGGGCTTTGATTTCGAAATCCGCACCGGTCAGTGCGTGTCCCAAATGCACGGTGTTGCGCGCGGTACTCGGCCAATTCAGGTGCGGGCAATCCACTGCTATTGCGCCTTCTTCGGCGGCAATCTGACCGCGGGCGATGACCATCTCGATGGGCAGCTCCCTCAGGTCCGAGCTAAGAATAACATCCGCTCGCCGCCCCGGAGTGATCGAACCGATCTCACGCTCCAACCCGAAATGAGTGGCCGTGTTGATCGTTGCCATCTGGAGGGCCACCAGTGGATCGCAGCCGCAGGCGATTGCATGGCGTACAACCCGATTCATGTGTCCGTCCTTGACAAGGGTGCCGGAATGGCAATCGTCTGTACACAGGATGAAATTGCGCGGATCCAACCCCTTTTCGGTGACCGCTGTGATCTGGCTTTCCACATCGAACCAGGCTGACCCCAACCGCATCATCGACCGCATGCCCTGCCGTACGCGGGCGATAGCGTCGGCCTCACAGGTGCCTTCGTGATCATCGGCTGGACCGCCGGCCACATATGCCGCAAAATTAGACCCTAAATCAGGCGAAGCGTAATGCCCACCGACTGTTTTCCCGGCTCGCTGAGTCGCCGCGATTTCAGCGAGCATCTTTGGATCGCCGTGAATAACACCGGGGAAATTCATCATCTCGCCAAGCCCGATGATGCCCGGCCAATTCATGGCCTCGACTACATCCTCGGCCGTAATCTCATAACCTGTGGTCTCAAGCCCCGGTGCCGACGGCGCACATGACGGCATCTGCGTGAAGATGTTCACCGGCTGCATCAGCGCTTCGTCATGCATCATGCGCACGCCGTCCAGCCCTAGCACATTCGCGATTTCATGCGGGTCCGTGAACATCGAGGTGGTGCCGTGCGGAATTACCGCTCTGGCAAACTCAGCCGGGGTCAACATCCCCGATTCGATGTGCATATGGGCGTCGCACAGACCCGGCAGCATATAGCGGCCATGCGCTTCGATGATCTGCGTGTCGGGGCCAACGCAATGGGACGCGTCGGGCCCAACATACGCGATGCGTCCGGCGGCAACGGCAATGTCGTGATCGGGCAGGGTCTCGCGGCTGTGTACATTCACCCAAATGCCACCGCGAATGATCATGTCCGCAGCCTCCCGTCCCGCGGCAACGGCAATCAATTTAGGGGCGACATCGGGCCAGCTTGGGAAAGGTGTGTATTCCATGGCTCAACTTTCCTGAATGCAGAGAAAGGTTCAACCCCCACCGTACAGCTGTAATGAAACCGTCACGCAGCGCGTCAGCGCTGCCAGGCCCAACCAGAGGAAGTGCCGCGCAGCGGCAGTGACGATGGGCGGGAGTACCCCTTATCAAAACTGCGCGTCTGCCTCCATCTCGCGGCGCAACCAATCTGCAAAGGCCAGCGCCCCCGGGGTTTCTTCGGCTTGGGGTGACAATAACAGGTAATAGGCTTCGGGCATTGGCGCGCGATGGGCAAAGGGGGCCACCAGCCGCCCCTGTTCGATCAAGCCCCGTGCAATAGTGTCATGGGTCAGGCAAAGCCCCCCGCCTGCCATCGCGACGGACAGGCTGACCAAATAGGTTGTCGAGTATGTGATGGGCGGATTTCCCCAAATTAGAGCCTGTTCTTCTGCCCAATTTGCCCAGTTTGACAATAGATTCGAACAATCGAACAACGGTTGATCCTGCAGCGTTTCCAGCGTCACTTGATAGCCCGGCGCACAGACCGGGTAATAATGATCGGTCCGCAGCAATTCCGTTCGAACCGTATCGGATGGGCGCAGAGAATATCGGATTTCTACGGCGGCCCCTTCGGCCATCTCCCGCGGCTCCCATAATTCGGTAAAGATGTTCAGCTGGACTTCGGGATGGGCCTCGCGGAATTGCGGCAGGCGCGGGGCCAGCCAATTGACGGCAAACGTGATGTTGCTTTGCACCTGAACGGCGTTTTGCTGCGCGCCTGTGACGGCTTGCGTGCCGCGGACCAGCGTTCGAAACGCCTCGCGCACAACCGGCAGATAGGTGATGCCGGCCTCGGTCAGTTCCAGCGCGCGCGGGCGGCGCAGGAACAGGGGCTGGCCCAGATATCCCTCCAGCGATTTGATCTGCTGGCTGACCGCGCTTTGGGTCATGTTCAGGTCGCGCGCGGCACCGGTAAAAGATAGATGGCGCGCAGCGGCTTCGAACGTGCGTAACCACCCCAGCGGAGGAAGCTGTTTCTGCATTCGCATAACCCTGCCATTAGCTCAACTTATGAATTAGGTCTGTTTTTTTCGTTGGTCAATTTTTTAAAGCGCAGGCAGGCTTTTCAGCAGCCCTAGCCACCCTATCGGAGCCCGCAATGACCGTCACAAACCTGCGCCCCAATATCGACCACTGGGAGGACCGCGTAGATCTTGCCGCCACTTTCCGCTGGACTGAACGTCTGAATATGCACGAAGGCGTTGCCAATCATTTCAGTCTGGCAGTGAATGAAGATGGCACGCAGTTTCTGATGAACGCCAATCAGATGCATTTTGCCCGTATCACGGCCTCGAATCTGTTGCTGCTGGATGCCAATGACCCGGACGTCATGTCCCAACCCGGTGCGCCTGACCCAACCGCGTGGGGATTGCATGGCTCGATCCACCGCCATTGCCCGCATGCGCGTTGTGTGATGCATGTGCATTCGATCTTTGCCACCGTTCTGGCTTCATTGGCCGATAGTCGCCTGCCGCCGATCGATCAGAATACGGCCACCTTCTACAATCGCTATGTGGTGGACAACGAATTTGGTGGTCTGGCCTTTGAAAGTGAAGGTGAGCGCTGCGCGTCAATGCTGTCGGATCCGAAGAAGAAGGTCATGATCATGGGCAACCATGGCGTGTTGGTGATTGGAAGCGATCCGGCGGATGCGTTCAACCGGCTGTATTATTTCGAACGCGCGGCCGAAACGTATATCCGTGCGCTGCAAACCGGCCAGCCATTGCGCGTGTTGTCGGATGAGATTGCCGAAAAGACGGCACAGGAACTGGACGAGTATCCCGATCAGGCCGATGCGCATCTGCGTGAGATCAAGGCTCTGCTGGATGCCGATGGCTCAGATTACGCCACATAAAGGGTAATGCTATGACTGATTCCACTCAGGACCCCGAAGCCGCCCGTTGGAATTACCACCCCGAGGGGCCAGTGGGATTGAACCCGCTTTTCAACTGGCCCCCACGCCCCGCTGCCGTGTTGAAATGGTATAGCGGTGCCTGGTTGCAGCTCACGTCGCTGACGCTGTGCTTGGTGCTGGCGGTGACAGCCTACGTGCTCTTTTTCCCAGATTTAGAGACTATGAAAACCCTTGCACCCGGCTGGATGTTCCGCATTTGGCTGCTGAACATGGTACCTCAGATCCTAATTGCGGGTGGTCTGCACTGGTGGCTGTACATGCGCAAAGGGCAGGGCATGTACAAGAAGTTTGATCGCCGCGACCTGACCCGCAGCAACGGCACGTTCACCTTTCGCAACCAGGTTTGGGACAATATCTGGTGGACGCTGGGCAGCGCGATGACAGTCGCGACAGTGTATCAGTGGATCATCTACTGGGCCATGGCGAACGGCTATGTGCCCACCGTAACCTGGGCCAGCGCGCCGGTCTGGTGCGTGGTTTGGTTGGCTTTTATCCCGATGTGGTCGGGCTTGCATTTTTACTGGGTGCATCGTTTAGAACATCACCCCAAGCTGTATAAGCACGTGCATGCTGTGCATCATCGCAACGTCAATACGGGGCCGTGGTCGGGGATTTCAAACCATTGGTTCGAAAACATCCTGTACTTCACCACATACTTCATCCACTTGATCGTACCCTCGCACCCACTGCACCTGCTGTTCCACGCCTATTTCCAACAGGTCAGCCCTGTCCTGTCGCATTCCGGGTTTGAAAAGCTGCGTGCCCGAGAAACCGATGCCGCCCGCGCGGGAGACTTCTTCCACCAACTGCATCACCGGTATTTCGAGTGCAACTACGGCACCTCCGAGATCCCGTTCGACAAGTGGTTTGGCACCTATCACGACGGCTCGGCCGAGGCGACGACGCGGACGCGCGCTTTCAAAAAGCAGATGTATACCTGAAAGGTCAGCTCTGCTCGAATAAGGCGATCAGCGCGGTGTCATCCTTGTTGGGGCCTGCGGCGAGGTCCCCATAGATGCGCACCTCGGGCAGGGTCAGGTTTCGAATCTGGCCCTGCGCCAGTTTGTGCAAGGTTTCGGCAAAACCCATTTTCTCATAGTGCTTTGCATTGATCGACAGGGCGAATTGCGCACCGGGGCGGGCAATGCGCAGTAGGGCGGGCAGGGCCTCGGGGCCTAGATGGCCGTGGGTGAAAGTGCCCGAAGATACGATGCCCGCATAACTGTCGCGCGGGACCGGGATACCCTGGTTCAGATCGGCCTCAATCGCGTCGCGGTAGATATCCTTGCGCATGGCTTGATCCAGCATTTCAGCGCTGATGTCGGTGGCGTCAATTGGCCCGACGCCCAGACCGGCCAGAACCGCACCGCACAATCCTGTGCCTGCGCCCACATCCAGAACCGGGCCTTGCCCACCCGCGCTCACAAAGGCACGGGCCGTGTGGATGTGCAGTTGATAGTCTTCAAGTGCTGCAAAGGAATCGTCATAGTCCCCGGCCCACTCGGCATAGAGCCGTTTGTGTTCTTCCGGTGAGTCCAGGGCATAGGCAGCGTGCAGATTGGGCGTTTTGTCACTCATACTCAAAAGAAAGGCGCATTGAGGGATTCGAATCAAGTATTCCGGCGCAATTGCTTGCATCCGCCGGGATTGCGGATCATCTAAGGCGCCATGACAGGAACTCTTTTTTCGTTCGGCCATGGATATTCGGCGCAAGCCTTGTCCCAGCTACTTGAACCACAAGGTTGGCGTATCTGCGGCACCACACGCGACCCGGCCCAATCCCCTACAATTCGTGCGTCTGGTGCTGACCCGCTGATCTGGCCGGGGCAGGTGCCGAATCTGGATGGGGTGACGCATCTGCTGATCTCAACCGCGCCGAAGGCGAATGGCGATCCGGTGCTGGCTGCCCTGCAAGATCAGATTGCCGCGCGGGCTGCGCAGTTTGAATGGGTGGGATACCTGTCGACGACCGCAGTCTATGGCGATCATCAAGGCGCATGGGTGGATGAAACCACCCCGCCTGCGCCCACGGCTGAGCGTGGCAGATGGCGGGTGAAGGCCGAACAGCAGTGGATGAGCATCCCTGAGCTGCCCACACATATTTTCCGGCTGGCGGGCATCTATGGTCCCGGTCGCGGTCCGTTTTCCAAGCTCAAACGCGCGGGGATGCGGCGTATTATCAAGCCCGGTCAGGTGTTTTCGCGCATTCACGTTGCGGATATTGCACAGGTTCTGGCCGCTTCGATGGCCGCGCCCAACCCCGGCACCATATACAACGTCTGCGATGATGAGCCGGTGCCACCGCAGGACGTGATCGCCTATGCCGCTGAGTTGCAGGGCCTGCCCTTACCGCCGGAGGTGCCGTTCGACGAGGCTGATCTGACCCCAATGGCCCGCAGTTTCTATAACGAAAACAAGCGGGTCAGGAATGATCGGATCAAGGACGAACTGGGCGTACGTCTGCTTTATCCTGATTACCGCACCGGGCTTGAGGCCCTGATGAAAGACACCTGACGCTCAGCCAGCGGCCTTGATCAGTTCAGCGGCCTTTTCGGCAATCATGATGGTGGGCGCATTGGTGTTTCCGGACACCAGCGTTGGCATGACCGAGGCGTCAACCACGCGCAGCGCATCAATCCCATGTACGCGCAATTTCGGGTCGACCACGGCCATGTCATCCACACCCATTTTGCAGGTCCCGACCGGGTGATAGATCGTGTCGGCGCGATCGCGGATGTGGCGTTCCCAATCGGCATCGGTTTGCGCGGTTTCGGTTCCGAACATTTCCTTATGCCGGTACTTCTCCAGCGCCGGGGCCTGAATGATGTCACGCGTCATCCGTGCGCCCTTGATCAGCGTTTCCAGATCGCGGTCGTCAGACAGGAACGCCGGGTCAATGGCGGGGGTGGCGAATGGGTCGGCGCTGTGCAGTCCTACAGCGCCCCGGCTTTCGGGGCGCAGTTTGCAAACATGACAGGTAAAGCCGTGACCGTAATGCAGTTTGCGGGCGTGATCGTCGACCAGAGCAATGGTGAAATGCAGCTGAATGTCAGGCCGGACAAGATCAGGCGATGTTTTAAGAAAGGCCGCCCCTTCGGCAAACGGTGTGGCCGCCATTGAAACGCCGGTCTTGCGCCAACGAAGCAGGTGCCGCAGCAGGTTCACCGATGCGGCCGCCCCGATCCCGAAATTATCAGTGTCTTTTGTTTTGTAGGACAGGATGAAATCCAGGTGATCCTGCAGGTTCTGACCAACGCCGGGCAAGTTATGGCGCACCGTGATGCCGTGTCGGGTAAGGTCCTTGGCATCCCCAATTCCTGACAGTTGCAGCAATTGCGGAGATTTGAGCGCACCGGCGCAGATCAGCACTTCGCGTCTGGCCGTGACCGTGATGTCGGGCCCTTTGCCCTTTTTCCTGTAAGTCACGCCGGTTGCGCGTTTGCCGTCGAATGTCAGCTCTTTTGCCACCGCATGGGTAATAACTTTCAGGTTCGGGCGATCCATCACCGGAAAGACATAGGCTGCGGCTGCTGAGCAGCGCTCTCCATTTCGGGCCGGGTCGTGAAACTGGGTCACTTGGTACAGGCCGACCCCTTCATTGTCGCCTCGGTTAAAATCATATGTGCGGCGGTGCTGCATTTGTTCAGCTGCGCGGATGAAATCATGGGTGATCGGACGCGGCTCTTTTTGGTGTGAAACCTGAACGGGGCCGCTGTCGCCATGCAGATCATCGGCTCCGTCCTCATTATTCTCGGACCGTTTGAAATAGGGCAGCACGCTGTCCCAATCCCAACCGACGCAACCCAGGTCGGACCAGCCATCATAGTCCTGCCGCTGCCCGCGTATATAAAGCATCGCATTGATCGCACTGGATCCACCCAGTGCCTTTCCGCGCGGCTGATATCCCCGGCGTCCGTTCAGGCCTGGCTGCGGCACGGTCTCGAACGCCCAATTGTTGATCTTTGGCCGCCCGGGCAGCGCTGCAACCACGGCCGAGGGCATACGGACCAGAATACTGTCGCCACGACCGCCAGCCTCAAGTAGGCAAACGCGGGTGTTTGGGTCGGCGCTGAGGCGATTTGCCAAGACCGAACCCGCGGACCCGCCGCCAACGATGACGTAGTCGAATTCCATTCTGGCTCCCTTTGTGCCGGATCAGGCATGGGTATGCCCGTAACCTTCCTGGGGACTGACTGTGGCGGAGCGATCGAAAAAAACAATTGGCGCGATTAGGGAGTGACCCAAGGTTATGTCGTGGTGCTGTCGACGAACTGATCGGAACGTAGTGGATTATGAAATTATTATAACCATTTCCTATCACATTCATCATTAAACAAAACTTTTATGCATGATATGAATTTGCTACTTCTGGTGATGACAAGACGAAAGAGTCGCCGTTCCCCCCGAGCGAAAAACGCGTGCCCTTGGGCGCGCTTTAAGGGCGGGTAAAGGTGTCATCTGCATGAGTTCTTGATCGACCAAGTTTGAACCGTGCAAACCTGCCGGAAATTAGCCAGGAATGGAGATCGATATGGATGGAAGTGACAACCCCAAAACGGGCGGATGCCCGGTGATGCATGGCGCCGGAACCCGGTCAAACCGGGATTGGTGGCCTAACCAACTGAACCTGTCGATCCTGCACCAGCATGCACCCGCGTCGAACCCGCTTGGAGGCGATTTCAATTACGCGGAAGAGTTCAAGAAGCTGGACATGAAAGCGCTGAAGGAAGACCTGTACGCGCTGATGACGGATTCTCAGGATTGGTGGCCGGCGGATTACGGTCATTACGGTGGGCTGTTCATCCGGATGGCTTGGCACAGCGCTGGGACCTACCGGACCGCAGATGGCCGTGGTGGCGCGTCGACCGGTAACCAACGCTTTGCGCCGCTGAACAGCTGGCCGGATAACGGCAACCTGGACAAGGCGCGCCGCCTGCTGTGGCCAATCAAACAGAAATACGGCAATCAGATTTCCTGGGCAGATCTGATTATTTTGGCCGGTAACTGCTCCATCGAATCCATGGGTGGCAAGACCTTTGGCTTTGCCGGTGGCCGCGAAGACATCTGGGCACCCGAAGAAGACATCTATTGGGGTACGGAAACGGAATGGCTCGCTCCGACAGACAATCCTCACAGCCGCTATTCAGGCGAGCGTGATCTGGAAAACCCGCTGGCCGCCGTGCAGATGGGCCTGATCTATGTGAACCCCGAGGGCCCCGACGGGCAGCCTGATGCGTTGGCCTCTGGTCGTGACATCCGCGACACGTTTGGTCGGATGGCAATGAATGACGAAGAGACAGTCGCATTGGTCGCGGGTGGTCACACCTTTGGCAAGGCACACGGCGCAGGTGATCCCGATCTGGTTGGTCCGGAACCCGAGGCTGCGCCGATCGAGGAAATGGGCCTTGGCTGGATAAACAAATTCGGTTCGGGCAAGGGCGACGACACTACCACCAGCGGGATCGAAGGGGCGTGGACCGCGAACCCGATCAAATGGGACAATGGCTATTTCGACCTGCTGTTCGGCTATGACTGGAACCTGACCAAAAGCCCCTCGGGCGCCTGGATCTGGGAACCGGTCGGCGTGAAAGAAGAAGATATGGCCCCCGCGGCGCATGATCCGTCGAAAAAGGTCAAGACCATGATGACCACGGCGGACATGGCGATGCGCATGGACCCGATCTATGGCCCGATCTCGAAACGGTTCCACGAGAACCCGGAAGAGTTTGCGGACGCCTTTGCCCGTGCCTGGTTCAAGCTGACCCACCGCGATATGGGCCCGCGTTCGAACTATATCGGTGATGAGGCCCCGACCGAAGAATTGCTGTGGCAGGACAATGTACCGGCCGTGGATCACGACCTGATCGACGACGCGGATGCGACTGACCTGAAGGGCAAGATCCTGGCAACCGGCCTGTCGGTCTCTGAACTGGTGTCGACCGCCTGGGCTTCGGCCTCGACATTCCGCGGGTCGGACAAGCGCGGCGGAGCCAATGGCGCCCGTATCCGTCTTGCGCCTCAGAAAGACTGGGACGTGAACGAACCGATGAAACTGTCTAAGGCGCTGGATGCGTTGGAAGGCGTTCAGAAAGCGTTTAACGATGCGCAGTCGGGCAATAAAAAGGTCTCTTTGGCCGATGTGATCGTTCTGGCCGGCGCAGCTGGTATTGAACAGGCCGCCAAAGCGGCGGGTCATGAGGTTCAGGTACCGTTCGCCCCGGGCCGCACCGATGCGACGCAGGATCAGACGGATGTCGAGTCGTTCTCGGTGATGGAGCCAATTGCAGACGGCTTCCGGAACTATCAAAAGTCCGAGTACAGCGTATCGCCCGAAGAGCTGTTGATCGACCGGGCGCAGCTGCTGGCTCTGTCAGCCCCGGAAATGACCGCGCTGGTTGGCGGGCTTCGGGTCATGGGTGCGACGTTCGGCGACACAACACATGGTGTGTTCACTGACAACGTCGGCACGCTCAGCACCGATTTCTTTACCAACCTTCTGGACATGGGTACCGAGTGGAAGCCTGCGGGCAACGGCGTCTATGAAGGCCGCGACCGTGCCAGTGGGGCGGTCAAGTGGACCGGTACGCGTGTTGATCTGGTCTTCGGGTCGAACTCGCAACTGCGGGCGCTGGCCGAGGTCTATGGTCAAGCCGATGCCGGTGGCAAATTCGTCTGCGACTTTGTCTCGGCCTGGAACAAGGTAATGAACGCGGATCGGTTCGATCTGTCGTAAACACGCGACTAACGTAATTGTTGCGCCGTCCGAAGAGACTCGGGCGGCGTTTTCTTTGGCTCATACCCTCGGCGCATACCAAGCATTGGGTACGATTCCGCCCATAGACCAACACTGCCCCCAATTTCAGTGACCTGTAAGCAGGGTTTTTCCGCGAATTGTTAAGTTAAATTATTGATTTTATTAAGGTGGGCAAGTTTCTGCGGGGAAATGCGAAGTTTTTTTAAAATGGGGGTTGCAGGTCCCTGACCTAATCCGTAAATACCCCTTCACCGGCGCTGCTGAGGCGGTGCTGACGGGTCGGAGAGACGGCCTGACGGACTGGAAAGACGGTTGAGACGCTCAGGATAGACTGGGGGCATCTTAGGGAAGTTGTTAGGCGGGCGCGCTG
>NZ_JBFCVU010000007.1:139421-238697 GCF_040705255.1 Ruegeria sp. ANG10 | reverse complement strand
GGCCCCGAAAGGCTGGAAACGCGATTGCTAAAAGGGTTCATGCTCATCAGCCCAACCTCACTCAGTCATCTCAATCAGCAACACCATAAACAAAACACAACTAACACAACGAAAACTCACCGAACGGTGATGCCGAAAGAGATGCAAAAGCCCAACCTCAATAGAAATACGGAAGGTTCTTTTCACGGGCTGCGCGGACCCAGTTGGGAACAAACGGAATGATCTTGTCTTGCGAAGGCACCATGATCTCGATGAAATTTGCCCCTGGGTTGGCTATGGCATCCGACAGGATCGGCTCGATATCAGCCTCTGAGGTAATCCGAGCCGTTTTGAATCCGAAGCCTTCTGCCACTTTGACATAATCGACAGCGCCGAAATCGGTACTCCATGGTTCGTCGACATCGTCAAGCAGGATCGCTTCGCCTCGAATCCAGCCAAATGTATCGTTGCGAGTCAGGATCACGGTCACGTTCTTGCCTGATCGTTTGAGCGTTTCCATATCTCCGATCACAAATCCAAAGGAGCCGTCCCCGGTGAATGAGATCACTGGTCCGTCATTGGCATAGGCCGCCCCGATACAGGCCGGCACCGAGTATCCCAAAGCTCCCATCGAGTAATTGGTAATGTACCGCCGCCCGGGTTTGCGGAAGGTCAGCAGCGCCGAAGGGTAGATCGCGCTGACGCCCGGCTCTGAGGTGACCACCGCATCATCGGGCATGATCTTGTCCAGCACTTGCGACAGCCTTACAGGTGACAAGGTGCCTTCGGGCATGGGTATGTTGGAGTTGAATACCTTGTCGAGCGCCGTCTTCTTGACCGGGTTCAGATCTACCCTGGGCCGATCCAGATTGGGGTGTTCGGCCCGGATGAGTTCAACCATATATTCAAGGCTGGCGCGCGCATCGCCCACCATACCGACCTGCACCGGAAAATTATTCCCGATATGGGCTTCGGCGATGTCCAAATGCAGGAATGTCTTTGTGTTTGGGTCGCCATACAGTTTCCAGTGATCGGTGGCGGCGCTGTCGGTGTTTGAGCCGATGAAAAAGATCGTGTCGGCGTCGCGGACGTATTGATTGGAATATTCCATACCGCCCCGGCCACCGATCACACGCAGGGCCAGCGGATGGTCTTCGGGAATGGTGCCCTTGCCCGGTGTGGTGGTGCCAATCGGGATTTGCAGCAGTTCCGCCAGCTCTAGAATCACGTCCGACGCCTTGGAGATCAGCCCCCCCTGACCGCAGACAATCGCCGGTTTTTTCGCTTTGATCAAAATATCAATCGCTGCGCGGATTTTGCTGTGATCCGCGACGGGGCGATGCGCCGGATAGTGACTGTAGTCAGCCTCAGCATAAAGGTCGTTGATCTCAGCCTCTTCGCCGTAAATGTTGATTGGTACTCGGATGTGAACGGGCGCAGGGCGCCCCGACGTTGCCACACGGAAGGCGCGTCGCAACAGGAATGGGATGTCCTTGACGTTGGTCAGAACAAAGCTTTCCTTGCAGATACTGTCGTAAAGCTTGGTCTGATCAATACCCGTCAGCCCATGTTTCTTGTCCTGATTAATTGGGATGTCCGAGCTGAAAAAGATCACCGGAACCGAGCTGAGGAACGCCTCAGTGATGCCAGGTGTGCAGTGGGTAATGCCGGGGCTTGGGGCCTCAAGAACACAAGGTCGACCCGTGATCTTGGCGTAAGCTTCGGCCGCGTAAGAAGCCGTGCGTTCATCGCGTGTCAGAACAAATTCGATATCGCTGTGTTCGCGCCATTCCTTGTACCAGCCGATTGTTGTTTCACCAGGCAGGCCAAACACATGGCGCACGCCATGAAGCTCCAGCATCTTCAGGATGACCTGCGCGCCGTTCATACGCATGGGATCTGCCGATTTCACCACATTATCCTCCGTTTCGTGAGTCGCTTACTCAAATTGTCGACAATTAATTATACAGTATTGCCGACCGGTCAATACTCAGTTCAAACCCCGGCAAAAACCTGTTAGTCCAAAGCTTGATCCTTGCCTTGGGGAAACCGGATGACAAAAACCGAAGATCGTGTTGGTCGCGTCTATGATCTTGTGCGCAGGATGGCCGAGAACTTTGAGTTCAAACCAGAATCCCAGATCAATGAGGTCGCGCTGGCCAAAAGCTTTGGCACCAGCCGGACACCCGTACGCGAAGCACTGAACCGGCTGGTGGCCGAAGGGTTCCTGACCTTTCAGGCCAGGCGGGGATTTTTCTGCCGTCCGCTTAGCCCCTCTCAGATTCTTTCCCTGTACGAGGCCCGGATCGCGGTTGAAACAGAAGCCTTGCGGCTGGCTATTCGCAAATCTTCGGATAGTCAGCTTGCCGCTTTGCTGGAAACATTGCGTGGGGTTTTGAGCGAATATGACCAGTGCAAAGACCCCCGGAGGTTGCTGGAACTGGATGAGCAATTCCATGTGGACATTGCCAAGGGGTCCAAAAATCAGGAACTTGTGCGTATTCTTGAGAACCTCAATGCACGCATCCGGTTCGTTCGCCTGATCGATCTCAAGAACGCGTATTTGAACGACGGGGCTGAAACGACGACTAGCCAAATCCCCAGTCACCTAATGATCATGCAAAACATTGCAGACCGAGACGAAAGCGTCGCAGTCGATACTATTCGAAAACACATCGAACGCCGCCGTGAAGAGACGACTGAGGCCGTCGCCAAAGCGTTCGCCGAAATCTACTTTGTGGATGACGATGCCTAGTCGGCTAGGAATCCTCGTCACGCTGGCAGGATTCAACGATGTCCTGCACTAGAATTTCAACCGCGCGCCTATGTGCCAGTGATGGCCGTGTCGCGAGGTAAAAGGTTGAGTTCCAGTTCAGCTTGTCCGGCGCAAGCTCTCTGAGTCGATCGCGGTGGGCCCAGTTTTCGATAAAGTGAACCGGCAGCGGGCCCAAAAAGTGGCCGGTTTCAATCATCATCGCCATTGCTTCCATATTTGCAACTGTGGCTTTGGGCTGCGCAGTCTGAAGCACTGGTGACACTAATATGTTGTAGGAACGCTGACAGATTTGGTGCTGTGAGATTACTTCCAGATCAATCTGATCGTCCGGCAAGTCAAACAAGGGATGATCCTGCCCGCAGTACAAACGATGCTCTTCCCGGCACAGTTCGGTGTATGTCAGCTCTGGGACCTGATTGCGGAAGGGGGCGATTGCAACATGCAAATCGCCGGTAATCAGTTTCTGCGTCAATTCCGTTGGCGACGCGACAACTACTTCTAGCTGCACTTCATTGGGACGGTCGAGAAACCGCTTAAGGACCTGTGCCAGACTAAGCTCTGCCAAGGTGTTGACCGCATCAATGGTGCCAATCCGCAGATCGCCGGTAGTGGTCCCACGCAGTTCCAGCAATTCGGCGTCGAAATCGCGGGCACTGCGCAGGATATCTCCGGCCTTGCGATAGGCGATTTCGCCCCTTTCGGTTAGACGAAACCCACCGCGGCCGCGTTCGCAAATCCGATAGCCAAGCGCCGTTTCCAGATCTCGGATTCGGATGCTGATCGCCGATTGCGTAATGCCCAATGCGTATTGCGCATCTGTAAAACCACCGCATTCAACCACGGTCACGAAGGTTTCGAGCAGAGTATTTCTGAGTAGTTTCAACGCCTATCCGCCTTTCGGGAGTCGCGGGATAATCTACATTAAAATTCCTCATGTGAACATAAACAAGATGATATTTTTTCGTGTATTTTTCTATGCTGTCCTGATCCCTGAAGACCAAACCCAATAAGGCAACAGGGAAGAAACCAACATGACCTTGACCTCTCGTCCCCTCAAGATAACTGCCGCAGCTTTATTGCTGGGCCTTACCCCTCTCGCCGCCTTGGCCGAGGATTGGAAGTTCGCAATCGAAGAGATTCCGGGCTCGATCATGGATGCCTACGCGCAAGAATTCAAATCCCGCATCGAAGCCGCAACCGATGGTGAAGTGACCGTGACCGTCTACCCAATGGGCACGCTGGGCACGCCCACTGAAACGGTTGAGCAGGCCGCCGATGGTGTCATCCAGTTCACCAACGTATCGATTGGCAACTTGGGCACCGTGGTACCAGAAAGCCAAGTTTTCCTGCTCCCCTACTTGTTGCCATCCGATCCGGCTGCGATCTCGAACATCCTGAGCAGTTCGGAAACCATCTACGGCCCGCTAAACGATGATTTCCGCCAGCGTGGTCTGGAAGTCATGACCATGTATTCCGAAGGGCCGCAGGTCTGGACCACCAACCGCGAAATCCGCACGCCCGAAGATTTCGACAACTTCAAGATGCGGGTGATGGTGTCGCCGATCCTGTTGGAAACCTACAAGAACATGGGTGCCAGCCCGACCCCGCTGCCGTTTGGCGAAGTGTTCGGCGCGCTTCAACTGGGTGCTGTGGACGGTCAGGTCAACCCGATCCCGACCATCGAAGAGATGAAGTTCTACGAGGTTACCAGTCACCTGATCTGGGCCGGAGAGCAAGAGCTTGTTACCACCGTCGTGGCCGGTTCGGATTGGTTCGCGACCCTCAGCACTGACCGTCAGCAACTTGTGCGTGACACCATGGCCGACATGACCGGGTTCATTGATGGCGTCGTCACCGAATTCAACCAGCAGCGTCTGGATATCATCAAAGAAGCCAAACCTGACATTGGCCTGGTCGTTCTGAGCGAAGAAGAGCGTGACGCCTTCCGTGAGCGCAGCACGGGCACCTCTGCCGCTTATGTCGACACGGTAGGCGACCGTGGTCAGGAACTGCTGGACGCGCTGCAGGCGGAACTGTTAGGTAACTGATCCCTCCCACTCACTCAAAACTACCTCACGCGCTTTGCGCGTGGGGGCTTTCAAAGGGGGGAAACCATGCAAAGCAATACTGCCACTCCCTTCGGCTTGTTGGGAAAGATTGACGCCGTTATCGGACGGATCGAAATCTGGATCCTGGGCTGGGGGATCACCCTGATGGCCGTGAACACCATCGCGAATGTCTTTGGTCGGTATGTGTTCAACCAGTCCATCTATTTCTCAGAAGAACTGAACGAGTTTCTGATTGTGATCGTCACCTTCATGGGGTTGGGATATGCAACCCGCAAGGGCATCCATATCCGCATGTCGGCCATCTATGACGCCCTGCCAGTCAAATTGCGCAAAGGCCTGATGGTGGTGATCGCCACCACCACAGCCGTCGTGATGGCCGTGCTCGCCTGGTACGCGTATGAATATGTGCAGAAAGTCGCCTCGCGCGGGCGGATCACCCCGGCGCTGCAGCTGCCGTTGTACCTGACCTATGTCTGGGTGGTGATCGGATTGGCACTGGCCGCGTTCCAATACCTGCTGACCGCAATCCGGAACCTGAACTTCGCGGACGAGGACGTCTATGTCTCGTACCTCGAAATTGACAGCTATGAAGATCCGGAAACCGCGTCAGCCATCAAGAAATTCCAGGACACTGCGGAGGCAGACAAATGACCGAGTTGATGCTGGTTGTAATGATCGTCCTGCTGCTGGCAGGCTTTCCAATGAAAATGCCGTTGATCTCGGCGGCTGTGCTTGGGTTTCTCGTCTATTTCCCTGACATGAACATGCAAATCCTGATCCAGCAGATGATCGGAGGCGTGAAACCGGCCGCGCTGATTGCGGTGCCCATGTTCATTCTCGCCGCCGATATCATCACGCGGGGTCATTCTGCCAATCGGCTGATCGATCTAGTGATGAGCTTCATGGGCCATATCAAAGGCGGTCTGGCGATTTCTGTCACCTCAGCCTGCGCCTTGTTCGGGGCTGTATGTGGATCAACCCAAGCAACTGTGGTGGCCATTGGCGGGGCGATGCGGCCGCGTATGTTGAAATCGGGCTATAGCGACAGCTTTTCGATCGGGTTGATCGTAAACGCCGCTGATTTGGCCTATCTGATCCCGCCATCTATCGGCATGATTATCTATGGCGTGGTCTCGGGCACGTCAATTTCTCAGCTTTTCATCGCGGGCATCTTGCCGGGATTGCTGATCGTGGTGTTATTCTCGGCCTATTGCATGGTGTACGCTTACCGCCACGATATCCCTGTGCTGCCTCGCGAGGGGTGGGGACAGCGCCTGATCGCGCTGCGCAAAGCCCTGTGGCCGATGGGATTTCCGGCGATTATCGTCGGAGGAATCTATGGCGGCGTGTTCTCACCCACCGAGGCGGCGGCAATCTGCGTGCTTTATGCCGTCATCCTCGAGGTTGTGATCTTTCGCTCGATCAAGGTAGGCGACCTGTTCGATATTGCCCTGTCCACAGGGGCCATCACGTCGGTCGTGTTTATCCTGATCGCCGCTGGTGCCGCCTTTAGCTGGACGCTGAGCTTTGCCCAAGTGCCGCAAACCATCATCGCAGCATTGGGGCTGGAACAGGCCAGCCCGCTCATGGTGCTGCTGGCGATCAACGTGGCGTTTTTCCTCGGCTGTATGTTCGTGGACTCGATCGTGGTGATCCTGATCCTGGTTCCGATCTTCGCGCCGATGATCAAGGCCAGTGGGTTGGACCCGGTACTGGTCGGCGTTCTGATCACACTGCAAGTCGCCATCGGAGCCGCCACACCCCCCTTTGGCTGCAACCTGTTCACCGCCATCGCCGTATTCCGCCGCCCCTTTGTCGAGGTGGTCCGCGGTGTGCCGCCCTTTTTGATCATCCTTTTGGTTGTGACCGGGCTGTTGATGGCTTTCCCTCAAATCGCGCTGTTCTTGCCGGAACTGGCGTACCGATAACCCATAAGAAACGGAGAAATCATGTCGAGTCATGGCTATGAATCTGGTCGTCTGAACCTGCCTTTTGTCGGCATCGCGACGTTTGGCAAGAAACCTTATGTCGAAAATTGGGATAAGATCGACGCCGATGTCGCCGTCCTTGGTGCGCCTTTCGATTTCGGGTGTCAGTACCGATCCGGTGCCCGGTTCGGACCACGCGCCGTGCGCGAAGCGTCCACCCTGTTCAGCTTTGGTCACGCCGGGGCCTATGATCACGAGGATGACGCAACCTATCTGGCCAGCGATGTGCGCATCGTCGATCTGGGCGATGCCGATATCATCCACACCAAGACCGAGGAAAGCCACGCCAACATCGAATACGGTGTGAAGAAAATCCTTGATGCGGGCGCGCTGCCGGTGACTATCGGCGGCGATCACTCGATCAACATCCCATGTATCCGTGCCTTTGAAGAAGATTGCACAAAGAACGGGCCCATCCACGTGATCCAGATCGATGCGCATCTGGACTTTGTCGACGAACGCAAAGGCGTCACCGATGGTCATGGCAACCCGATGCGGCGGGCAATCGAAAAGGACTATGTTTCGGGCATGACCCAACTGGGCATCCGCAACGTATCCTCAACCGCGAAAGAAGGTTATGACGACGCGCGGGCGCGGGGTTCAGATATCCTTTCCGTACGACAAGTGCGCAAGCTGGGAACCGAGGGCGTTCTGGATCGTATCCCCGAAGGTGCGCGCTATTACGTCACCATAGATATCGACGCGTTCTGCCCGTCGATTGCGCCCGGAACAGGGACACCCAGCCATGGCGGGTTCCAGTACTACGATGTTCTGGAAATCGTTCAGGGGCTCAGCAAGCGCGGCGATGTGGTTGGCATTGATCTTGTCGAGGTTGCCCCTGCCTATGACCAGACCGAAAGTACGCAAATCCTTGCAGCGCAACTGCTTCTGAACTTCCTCGGGTTCATTTTCCACAACCGGAAATAAGGTCCCTCCCTGTCAGTCCGGCGTGCAGAAACTCGTCAATTTCACGCCGGGCTGCGATCTTTCCCCTTGCAGGCTTTTTTCCAAGACCCCTACCCCAGATAGTCGCGCAGGCTGGGCGGTGGATTGTCCAAAAGGTCCCGGGTCGGCGCAGGGGGATGTGCCTGCTCGTTAGACACAAGAACCGTCTGGCTGGTAATGCGGCGCGCGTCCTGCGGGTCATGGCTGACCATAAGCAGGGTCGTTCCGGTTTCCGCCAGCAACCCGGCCACAAGATCAAGCATTTCGGCCTTCAGTGCAGGTCCCAGCGCGGCAAACGGTTCGTCCAGCAGCAATAGTTGACGACGCTGGACAAGAACCCGGGCCAATGCGACTCGGCTTTGCTGACCCCCAGACAGCTCGGCTGGCTTGCGCTCACCCAAACCAGGCAGGGCAACCCGATCCAGTGCGGATTGGACCTGAGATTGCTCATCAACCGTCAACCGCCCGTTCGGACGCAGGCCCAAAGCGATATTCTGTTCGACCGTCAGATGTGGAAACAGATTGCCATCCTGAAACAGCATCGCCAAAGGGCGCTTGCCCGGGGCGAGGTTGGATATGAGCTCACCGTCCCAGAATATCTTTCCCTGTTTGAGGTCACGAAACCCGGCAATCGCCTCAAGCAGTGTCGACTTTCCCGCACCGGACGGCCCGATAATGGCCACACTGGCACCCGTTTCGACGGTAAAATCAGCGCGCAACGAAAATTTTCCATTCTCGATTACGCAGCCTTCAAGTTTCAGCATGCAACCGCCCTCCGCGATCCAATAGCCAGAAGGCCCCCATCGACAGCAACAACAGCAACAGCGCCGCACCGGCCGCCGCTTGCATCTGATAGGCGCCCATCAACCGGTAGATCTGCAAGGGCAAGGTCGCAATCTGCGGATCGGCAAACAGGGCAATAACCCCCAGATCTCCCATCGATAAAGCCGCGGACAGGCCAGCAGCAAAGCGGATTTGCGGACGCATTCGAGGCAGCATAACGCGAGCAATGAAGGTTTTCTTATCCATATCCAGCGACAGGGCAAGCCGCCCGTGCCGCGCCACAACATCGCGTGCCGCCGGCACCAGAATGCGTAGCGCGAAGGGCAAGGCCATTACGGCATTCACCAGCGCGGTTACCGGCAATGCCAGTGTAACTGGATTAGCCATGGGGCGGATCAGGATGAACAGGCCCGTGCCAATTACCAAAGGCGATGCCGCCAGCCCCAGAATACCGCTGAGCTCGACAATTCCGTGACGACCGGTTGCAACGGCCATGGCCATCGGTAGCGCAAGCATTAACAAAACAGCCGTGCTAGCAGTGGCAACCAGAACCGATATCACCGCCGCGCGGAACACCAAGGCAGGCATCTCGAACAACCCGGACAGGCCAGAGATCACCACCGCCGCCAAAGGAAGAAGCAGAAACGCTGCCGCGACACCGATCCAGCACACATCGACCGCAGGCGCGCCGCCATCCCATCGTTGTATCGCGCGGTCCAACCCTGCGCCGAACCCGTCACCACGCGAAAATTTCAGCGCAGCCATTGCGGCAGCAGCGGTCAAGGCTAGTTGCACCGCAGAAAGCAACGCCGCGCGGCCAAGGTCGAAATCGTAGGTAAAGGATTGATAGATAGCGAGTTCAAGTGTCGTTGCGCGGGGCCCTCCGCCAAGGGTCAACGCGACGGCAAAGCTTGTTAGGCAAATCGCAAAGATCACGGCCATAACACCGGGAAGGATGCGCCCTAACATTGGCAGTTCGATCAGACGGAACATCGCTAAGCCGTCGCAACCAAGTTGGGCTGCCAGACGAAATCTTTCTGCGGGAATTTCCTGCCACGCCTGCAGGATCAGGCGCGTGGCCAGAGGCAGGTTGAAGAATACATGGGCCAGAACCACCCCGTGCAACCCATAGATGCGCAGCGGCGGCAAACCAAACAGACCTAAAAAATCTGAAATCCAGCCTGCACGTCCGAAAACCTGCAACAACCCAAGGATCGCGACAATGACCGGCAGGATAAAGGGGGCGCCCAATAGGGCGATCAGGGCAGACCGCCCACGAAACCGACGCCGCGCCAGTGCCCGGGCGACCGGAATAGCCAGCCCGGCGCTGAACAGCGCAGACAACACCGCCTGAACCAGCGTAAAGCGCAGCGCAGCCCAATCGGCCGGACCCAACCCACCCGCTGTATCAGCGCGCAGGGCCACAGCGGCCAAAGTACCCAATATCAGCGCAGCAACCAGTGCCGCTGCGCCAACACCCGGCCAAGGGCTTACTGGCTGAGCGCGCCCAGCCATTCCGCAAGCGCCTGATCCCGCACGGCGGCGGCTTCATTCGGGGTATACAGCAAGGATTTCTCAGGCGTGATCAACGTGTCAAACCCTTCGGGTAGGCCAGCCGCAGGGGTCACTGCCGGATACATCCAGTTGGTGGTCGGGATGATCTGCTGGAAGGTGTCCGAGACCATGAATTCCAGAAATTGATCCGCCAGTTCGGACTGATCGGTACCGGCAAGCTTCGCCGCAACTTCAACCTGCATATAGTGGCCCTCATCAAAGGCGGCCGCTGCTTTGCTGGCGTCATCCTCGGCGATCAAGTGATAAGCAGGCGATGTGGTGTAGCTGAGCACCATGTCCGCCTCACCCTCAAGAAATAAGCCATACGCCTCGGACCAGCCTTTGGTCACGGTCACGATATTGTCGGCAAGCCCGGCCCAGATTTCGGGGGCTTCGTCTCCATAGGCCGCTTTGACCCACAACAGCAGCCCCAGACCCGGAGTGGACGAGCGCGGGTCTTGAATAATGATCTTGGTTTCACCTTCGGCCAGTTCGCGGAAATTGGCAGGTGCCGCCGCATCTGCGTTATGGACAAAAGCAAAATAGCCCCAGTCATAAGGCGCGAACACGTCATCTGACCATTCAACCGGCAGGGTATAATCGGCGCTGACCGAGTTTGGAGCAAACAAGCCAGTTTCCTTGGCCGCTGCGATCAGGCCGGTGTCCAATCCAAGGACCACATCGGCGTCCGTGTTTTCACCTTCAAGCCGAAGGCGAGACAACAGCGCCGCGCCGTCCTCGACGCCCACAAGGTTCAGATCACAGTTGCATACTGCTTCGAAAGCTTCTTCTACTTTCGGTCCGGGACCCCAGTCCGAGACAAAGCTGTCATAAGTGTAAACGGTCAGCTGAGGTTTGTCGGCCGCGACAGCCGCTGTTGCGCTCAGAAGTCCCGCAGCAATCATCAGATGTTTCATGTCATCCTCCATTGCGGCGAGAGGGCAAGGGTGGATGAAACCGTTACCTTTCCCTCCGCCGGTTCTAGCCGGTTCAGGTTCTACGGGTTCGCCAAAGGCATCTCAGCGCGGCAGGCCACGCACCCCGAGGTGAGGTTGTCAGTAGGTCGGAACGGACGAAAAGACAACCGGGTTAACGTGTTTTTTGGGTGCTCAAATTGGCATCCGTTCAGTTGGACTGAGAGATGCGCGACGTAATCGCCCTGTGGAACAATCACATCAGGAAAGGTTTTGAACTACGTTCCGGGTACTGGAACAGTATGCGTTCTTAACCTTGAGAAACTCAGTGGCCAAACCTCAAAACTGAGAGGACGACCACCAATCTGTTAGGCCTGCAGGCTAATCATCTTACCCGTCGGTCCCTGCCCCGTTTGGGCGGTAAAAGTCGCGGTACCACTTAACGAACTCGGCCACGCCATCCTCGACCGAAGTCCTTGGTTGATAACCGGTCAATTCCCTGAGCAGCGATGCATCGGCCCAGGTTGCGGGTACGTCACCGGGCTGCATCGGCATCATGTTTTTATCCGCCTTGATGCCCGTGGCCGTTTCGATGGCTTCAATAAACGCGGTCAGCTCTACCGCATCATTGTTGCCGATATTCACCACCCGATGAGGGGCGACCGGTGACAAACTGTCTCCTTTTGGAACCTTGCCATCTGCGGGGCGCACAGGGACGGCGTCCATCAGCAGGCGGATCGCCTCAATCAGATCTTCGACATAGGTAAAGTCGCGTTTCATGTCTCCGTGGTTATAGACATCAATCGCATTGCCCTCGAGGATCGCTTTGGTGAATTTGAACAGCGCCATGTCCGGGCGACCCCAGGGGCCATAGACTGTGAAGAACCGGAACATGGTGATCGGCAAATCGAACAGATGCGCATAGGAATGAGCCAAGCTTTCGGTCGATTTCTTGGTGGCCGCGTAGAACGACATCTGATGATCGGCGCGTTGGGTTTCCTTATAGGGCATCTCGTTATTGGCCCCAAAGGCCGAAGAAGTCGAAGCCAACAGCATGTGCTTGGGCGGATGCGCCCGCGCCGCTTCCAGAATTTCGAAAGTCCCGATCACATTGCTTTCCAGATACGAGCGCGGATTTTCGATCGAGTAGCGCACCCCAGCTTGGGCAGCGAGGTGAATGACATAGTCAAAACCATGTTCCTCGAACAACTCCATCATCAGGCCGGGGGTTTCGACCTTGCCGATGACGGGCGAAAAATTCTTACCATTGGGTTCGCGCGCCAGCATGTCGTGGCGGGCCTTTTTTAACGACACATCATAATAGTCGTTCAGAGAGTCCAACCCCACTACGCGATACCCTTGGGCCAACAGCAGCTTGCTTAGATGAAAGCCGATAAAGCCGGCTGACCCGGTGATGAGAACGCTCTGCATATTGTTGCCCTTGTAAAAAACTTGGTATTTCGGGCCTTTTTAGTGCGAGATCAAGGGAAGATACCACCACAGATATCGCAGAAAGCGGTGTATTCTGCTGTGCCCTTTCGCCACCCAGGCGACGCGCAGCGACAAACTGCCTTCGTAACGAATTGGCAGCAGCGGACACCAAAGGTTGCCGGCATTAAATATGCGCATAATTGACGCGCATATTTAATGGGTCTATCCTAGTGCGCAGGGAGGCTTATCTGATGAACGCCCAATCACGCAGACCAACCAACCTTTCGCTGGACAGCACATTGCTGTCCGAAGCCAAAGCTTTGAAGGTCAACCTGTCGCGCGCTGCCGAAGAAGGTGTTCGTATTGCGGTTGCCGAGGCCAAAGCCGAGCAATGGAAAGCAGACAACGCGGAAGCCCTCAAAAGCTCAAACGCGTATGTTGATCAAAACGGCCTGCCGCTGGACAGCTTCCGGCAATTCTGATGCCTAAATACGATGTTTTTCCGAACCCTTCGGGTGATGGCTATCTTCTGGATGTTCAAACCGATCTGCTTGGGGACCTGAATACGCGGGTGGTCGCCCCGTTGATACCATTGGCCAAGGCTCCAAAGCCCGCGACCCGGCTTAATCCGGTGTTCGATATCCATGGCGAACAGGTTGTCATGGTCACCCAGTTCATGGCCGCGGTTCCGGTGGGAATTCTCAAATCTCAGACCGCCAGCCTGAAAGAGGAAGCCGACCAGGTCACGGTTGCCATTGACATGCTGATGCAGGGCTTCTGACAGCGGAGGAACGACCCCGATCTAGTTGATCACGGTTGACTGACCCCCCCGTTAGTTGTCCTGACCCAGCACCTTGATCGCACCCAAAAGACGCGCGATCTCCTGTTCGGTGTTGTAGTGGCAGAACGAGATGCGGATGCAATCCGACAGGCCCAGTGGCTTTAGGACGTTGCCGGAATAGTGGTCATCCTTACGGGTGTGGGTGCGGATGCCCTGCTGGTTCAATATCTCCACCACATCTTCCGAGGCATGCCCGTTGACCACGATCGACACCAGCCCCTCACGCGCGGGATTGTCGGCCCCGGCCAGAATGGTGACGTGATCCATATCGCGCAGGCCAGGCAGATTACCGGTCCCATTGATCGCCGCGTTGGTCAGGTGAGTCTCATAGGCATGAATGGCACGACCAGCGGCCTCGATCCGTTTACGCGGCTCGGTCTCTTCCGACACTTCTCCGCCCAGCCAGTCGAAATAGGACACCACGTCTGAGACGGTCGCATAAGACCCGGTGTCTCGGGTGCCGAATTCCCAGCCTGTCGCAGGCGCGTCGATCAGCATGTCATGCGGGGTATTGGTCAGCTTGTCAGAAATCCAGGCAATGCCATACCCATGGCGCGAAAACACCTTGTAGGGCGAGATCGCATAGCCATCAACATTGTAAGCATCCAGATCCAGTTGCCCGTGGGCGGCGTGCTGAATGCCATCGACAATGATCATGCAATCCGGTGCGACCGCGCGGATCGCGGAGGAAATCGCCGCCACATCCATACCCATTCCCGTCACGGGCGAGGCATGCAGGATCGTCGCCACCGTCACGTCGGGAGTCATCAGCGCAGTGTAATCCTGGGGTGTGACCAGCCCGGTTTCGTCATTATGCGGTACATTTATGTAGTCCAGTCCTGCAATCTCGGCCCAGCGGCGCGCGGCGCTACGCGTGGCGGGATGTTCTATGGACGACCCGATCACCTTAGACCCCTTGGGCGCGGCCAGACAGGCAGTACGGATCATCCGGAACAACAACTCGGTCCCGCTTTCACCGGCAAAGAACTGCCCGCCCGAGGAGTTCATGAATACCGCCAAGTCACCCTTGGCCTTGTTGATCACATTCTGCGTCCCCTGCCCCGCCGGGTTGATGCGACCGGGATTGTCTGGGATCGCAGCATAAAAAGCCGAGGTTTCGGTGACCTTTTTCAATGTCAGCGCACCGCCTGCGTTTTCGAAAAAAATGCGCTCGCCCTGAAACGGGCAGCTTTCGACATGGGCAAACCGGTCGCGGATCGCATCGATGAGGGCTGGGTTGTTCTGGATCATGGGTTTGTCCTGTAGTTTTTCAAAGCGCGCGGCGTGCGATCAGAGTGTGTGTGGTCATTCAAGTGTCTGCCAGCTTTGTCTCTGTAACCCAAGGATTGTCGAGCAGATTGGCCGCCGTCTGGCGCATTGGCGACATCAGACAGTCTGCCACCGCCATCAATACCTTGAGGTATTGCCAACGTGAGCGACGCCGATAATCATGCGAAGTCTTGACGGATCGCCAAAACGGTGAGTGCAATATCCCTTAAAAACCCACATAAAACAAATAAATTCAGGACTTTTTTGGTTGAAATTGTATGTTTTTGTGGAATTATAGGGAGTAATGATGTCAAAAAGCCGGAATCTGATGTTACAAGAAGACGACAGCCTGGAACTTCAGGATTGGATTGTTGACTTGCACAGCGTGATGCAGTGTGCCGAGGGCTATCAGAGCGTCGGAATAGCGGGAGATGTCCAAGGTTCTGAAGGTGAAGCTCGACCGCCCGAGAGGAGGCTGGGCGCCACCATCGGACACGGCTATGCGCGGATGTTGGGCGTTGAAGCAAATTCAAGAAATGTGATCGAATTTAGACGAAATTCGGCTGGAACCCGCATGACCTTTCCCAAATATTGCTGCCCTAGCCCCACAATCCATAACTAGACAGGACGGAAATGGATGTTGAATCCAACAAGCTCTCAAAATACCGACATGGCTGATCTGGTAACGCATGCGATGGCGGTTGCCGATATAGCCAATACTGCGGCACGAGGGTATTTTCGCGGTAGGCTGGGTGTTGAATTCAAGTCGGATGAAAGCCCGGTTACACAGGCCGACAAAGGTGTTGAAACTCAGGTGCGCACTTACCTAGAGCAGCATTTCCCGGATCATGGTATCTTTGGCGAAGAGCATGGATTTGACGGGCAGAATTGTCGTGAAGTTTGGATCATTGACCCGATTGATGGCACAAGATCGTTCCTTTCGGGGCATCCGCTGTTCGGCTTCTTGCTGGGGCATCTGGTCAATGGCAAGCCGGATATCGGTGTGATCGGTATGCCTGCGTTGAATGAGGTATTTGTAGGCGTTTCCGGTCAGGGCGCGACACTGAATGGCAATGCCATCGCTACCTCAAAACAGACGCGATTGGATCAATCCATTCTGTTTGTAAACGAAGGCGACAAGATCTATCGCGATCATCCGTCTTTATTCGCAAAGCTGATGCAATCCGGGCAGACCCGCCGGTTCGCCTATGACTGCTACCCGCATGCCCTGCTGGCGGCGGGGCATGTGGATGCGGTGATTGATTATGACTTGCAGCCATATGACTTTTTACCTGTTCTGGCCGTTGTTGAGGCCGCAGGTGGGGTGATGACCGACTGGAACGGCAAGCCACTCGACCTGGCTTCGGACGGCCGGGTGATCTCGGCAGCAACGCCCGAGCTGCATGCGGAAATGCTGGAAATGGTGAACGGTTAGGCTCATGGCGATTGTAAGCTTTCTCATCAGCCTGGCCGGAGCGACAATGTTGTTGCTTTTCGCCGTGCGCATGGTGCGCACGGGGATTGAGCGCAGCTATGGGGCCTCGTTTCAGCGCGTTATGACAGGCCAGCGCAGTTATTTGCAGGCGTCGATGGTGGGGCTTTCGATGGCTATTGTGCTGCAAAGCTCGGCGGCGGTGGCATTGTTGACCTCGGGCTTTGCCGCTGGTGGGATGCTGGCATTTCCTGCGGGCCTTGCAATGGTACTGGGCGGTGACCTGGGGTCTGCGCTGATTATTCAGATCCTGTCGTTCAAGCTGGATTGGCTGGTGCCGCTTCTGTTGGCGATTGGCGGGTATCTGTTCGTCAAAACCGAGTCCAAGAAACCGCGGCAATTGGGCCGCATTTTGATGGGCGTCGCATTCATCCTGATCTCATTGCGCTTTTTGCGTGAGGCAATGGACCCGATCCGCGACAGTGCTTTTCTGCCCGCCATCGCTGACTATCTGGCCCGCGACTATATCACCGCGTTTTTGGTAGGTGGCGCGCTGGCCTTTGTCATGCACTCCTCGGTCGCGGCGATCTTGATGTGCGTGACGCTTGTGCAAATCGGCGCAATTCCCTTTGCCGCCGGGCTGTCTTTGGTGTTGGGGGCTAACTTCGGCTCGGCCTTTATCCCGGTTTGGCTGACGAGGGGGATGGATTTATCAGCCCGGCGCATCCCCTTTGCCAATCTGGCCCTGCGTGGCAGTTGGGCCGTTATTACTCTATTCGCGGCCACCACAGCCCTGAGGGCGGGCGTTTTGGGCGACCTGCAAGGCGGGCAAATGCTGGTGAACGCGCATCTGGCTTTTAACGCCTCTTTGCTGGTTCTGGCGCTGCCGTTCTGTGGACGCCTAAGTGCCCCGTTCGAGCGGCTGTTGCCAGACCCAAAAGTTTCAGAGACTGCAGTGCAGCCGGGTCGTCCCGCCAGCGCGTTGGACATGCGCAATATCGGCAGCCCCAGCCAGGCCCTCTCGAGCCTCAAGCGGGAACTGCTGCGGATGAGCGATCTGGTTGAATCGATGTTCCGCCCATCTTTGGAGTTGTACCGCAGCGGCGACAAAGAACAGATCCGTGCCGTCAGGGACATTGATGTCGAGGTGAACGAGTGCCTGTCTGGCGTCCGAAAATTCGTGGCGGCCATTCCGGCAGAGGATTTTGGAAAGCAGAACGCGAAGGTGGCGCGCGACTTGATGGAATACGCCATTCGCCTTGAAACAGCGGGCGACGTCGTCGCCAAACGCCTGACCGTGCTGGCAACTAGCATGCGCAAAAATGGTGCATCATTCTCGAAAGAAGGTTGGGCAGAATTGGTCGAAATGCACGAGGGTATTTTAGCCAATCTCAAACTGGCCTCGAACGTGCTGATCTCGGACGATTTGGAAAGTGCCCGCCTGCTGAGCCTTGAAAAGACCGAAATCAAACGGGCCGAGCGTGACAGCCGCAAGCGTCACCTCAAACGGCTACAGCATGGCAGCACGGAAAGTTTTGAGACCAGCGATATCCATCTTGAGACGTTGCGCGCGCTGCGTGAATTCAACAGTCACATCGCAGCTGTGGCCTATCCGATCCTTTATCGGAATGGCCAGTTACTGGAAACACGCCTGATCGAAGAAATGCCCCGGACGCAAAAAGGTTCGGATACTGAGGTGAAGGGATGATTGCGCCCGTAGAGGTACTGAACGAAACAGGCCAGGGCAAAGTGGTCCTGCTGTGCGAACACGCGAGCCATCGGATTCCATCAGAATACGGTGATCTGGGTCTGTCCGAAGCCGACCGGCTAAGTCACGCAGTCTGGGACCCGGGTGCACGAAGCCTGGCGCTCAAGCTTTCGCAGGCTTTGGATGCGCCGGTGGTGGCCTCGACCGTGTCGCGCTTGGTATATGATTGCAACCGCCCCCCGGAAGCCGCAAGCGCAATGCCTGAGAAATCCGAACAAATCATGGTCCCGGGGAACGCGGGCCTGACGCAAGCGCAGCGCGATGCGCGTACGGCTGCGGTTTACGATCCGTTCTGTGCCGCTGTGTCTGAGGTTCTGAACAAGCGCCGGGCTGATACGGTGATCGTGACTGTGCATTCATTTACCCCAGTCTATTTCGGCCAACCGCGCACGGTTGAGCTGGGTTTGTTGCATGATGAAGACAGTCGGCTTGTGGATGCGATGCTGAATTATGTGGATCGTATTCCGAACCGCCGAACCGAGCGAAATGAGCCTTATGGTCCAACCGATGGGGTCACTCATTCGTTACGCCTACATGCGCTCAACCGAAATTTGCCAAATGTAATGCTGGAAGTGCGCAACGACCTACTGCGTACCGATGAAGAGATTGCTGTCGCAGCAGAAGAGGTATTGGCCCTGCTGCTACCGGCACTGAACGACATCGCGATTAAGGAGGATAAATCGTGAGCGGAACTTTCAACCTCGACGAACTGAAGGCGCGTGTGACTGCGGGCGATGTTGACACGGTTTTGGTATGTTTTGTTGACATGCAGGGACGTTTGATGGGCAAACGCTTTCATGCGGGTCACTTTGTTGCGGGGGCATGGGAAGAAACGCATTGCTGCAACTATCTGCTGGCGACGGATTTGGAGATGGGTACGCCGGATGGCTATGCCTCGACCAGTTGGGAGCGAGGCTATGGCGATTACGTCATGAAGCCGGACCTCAGCACGCTGCGCCCTGTTCCATGGCTGGAAGGCACTGTGATGGTGATGTGCGATGTGCTGGATCACCACACCCACGAAGAAGTGCCGCACGCGCCGCGCTCGATCCTGAAAAAGCAGGTCAACCGTCTGAAGGCGATGGGCTATGACGCGATGTGCGCGACCGAGCTGGAGTTCTTTCTGTTCGAGAAGAGCTTTGACCAGATTCGTAAGGAGGGCTTCCGCGATCTGGCTCCGATCTCGGGCTACAACGAGGACTACCACATCCTGCAGACCACCAAGGAAGAGCATGTGATGCGTCCGATCCGCAACCATCTGTGGAATGCGGGGATACCGGTTGAAAACTCGAAAGGTGAGGCCGAGACCGGGCAGGAAGAGCTGAACATCAAATATGCGGCGGCAATGGAGACGGCCGAGTATCACTCGATCGCCAAGAATGCGGTGAAAGAGATTGCCTGGCAGCACGGCCATGCGGCGACCTTCCTGCCGAAATGGCATCATGACAAGGTGGGCAGTTCGTCCCATGTGCATCAGTCGCTGTGGGCAGACGGTCAGCCGGCATTTTTCGATAAGTCGGATGCGTTAGGCATGTCGGCGCTGATGAAAAGCTACATGGCGGGGCTGCTGAAATACGCGCCGGACTACACCTATTTCATGGCACCCTACATCAACAGCTACAAGCGCTTCATGAAGGGCACCTTTGCGCCCACGCGGATCATTTGGTCGGTGGACAATCGCACGGCCGGATACCGTTTGTGTGGCGATGGCACCAAGGCGGTGCGGGTCGAATGCCGCATTCCGGGCTCGGACATGAACCCGTATCTGGCGATGGCCGGGATGCTGGCGGCTGGAATTGCCGGGATCGAGGAAGGGCTGGAGCTGCAGCCGCCCACCCAAGGCGATGTCTATCAGGGCGACACCGGCATGATCCCGGGTACGTTGAAGGATGCACGAAACGCCCTGCATGGGTCGGCCATGTTGCGCGCGGCCATGGGGGATGAAGTGGTAGATCACTATACCCGCGCGGCAGAGGTCGAGATCGAGGAATTCGAGCGTGTGGTAACCGATTGGGAAGTTGCCCGCGGGTTCGAGCGGGCGTGAGCTTGGGCCAGGCTGGGGGCTCTGCCCCCAGTCCCCGAGGTATTTTTGGCCAGATGAAGCAGGGGATCCTGCCGTCTTTCGAAATGGAGTGGTTATGGGGCAGATGTTGAAATGTGTCTCACCGATTGATGGATCGGTTTTTGCGGAACGCGAGGTTCTGTCGCGCGAGGCTGCGTTTGAGGTTGCAGCAAAGGCGCGGGCTGCGCAGGCGAACTGGGCGGCGCGGCCGTTGCAAGAGCGTATCGATCGTGTGATGGCGGGCGTGGCGGCTGTTGGTGCGATGAATGATGTGATCGTGCCCGAGCTGGCTCATATGATGGGTCGCCCGGTGCGCTATGGCGGTGAGTTTGGTGGCTTTCACGAGCGCGCCAGCCATATGGCCGGGATCGCCGAGGCGTCGATGGCAGATATCGCGGTGGGCGAGGATGAGACCTTCAAACGCTATATCAAGCGCCTTCCGCACGGGGTGGTGTTTGTGGTGGCGCCCTGGAATTACCCCTACATGACGGCGATCAACACGGTTGCCCCGGCGCTGATTGCGGGCAACACGGTGGTCCTGAAACATGCCACCCAGACCCTGCTGGTGGGTGAGCGGATGGCGCAGGCCTTCCATGCAGCTGGCGTGCCGACAGATGTGTTCCAGAACGTGTTCCTCAGCCACGATGTGACCAACGATCTGATTGCGGGCAATGCGTTCGACTTTGTGAACTTCACCGGCTCGGTCGGCGGCGGCCAAGCGATGGAGCGCGCGGCGGCGGGCACTTTTACCGGTGTGGGCACCGAGCTGGGCGGCAAGGACCCCGGCTATGTCATGGAGGATGCCGATCTGGACGCGGCGGTCGATACGCTGATCGACGGGGCCATGTTCAACGCGGGCCAGTGCTGCTGCGGGATCGAGCGAATTTACGTGCATGAGAGCCTCTATGATGACTTCGTCGCCAAAGCGGTTGAGATTGTGCAAGGCTACAAGCTGGGCAACCCGCTGGATCCGGAGACCACCATGGGCCCGATGGCCAATGTGCGGTTCGCCAATGAGGTGCGCGCGCAGATTGCCGAGGCGGTGGCCGATGGTGCGGTGGCCCATATCGAACCCTTCGCCGAAGATGACGGTGGCGCCTATCTGACCCCGCAAATTCTGACCAATGTGACCCATGACATGCGGGTGATGCGGGATGAAAGCTTTGGCCCGGTGGTGGGCATCATGAAGGTCTCGTCCGACGCCGAAGCCATCGCGTTGATGAATGACAGCGAATTTGGCCTGACCGCCAGCCTGTGGACCCGCGATGTGGACCGAGCGGCGCGTGTGGGTGATCAGATCGAGACCGGCACCGTGTTCATGAACCGGGCCGATTATCTGGATCCCGGCCTGTGTTGGACCGGCTGCAAGAATACCGGGCGGGGCGGTGGCCTGTCGGTCATCGGCTATCACAACCTGACCCGTCCCAAATCCTACCATCTGAAGAAGGTGACATCATGAGCCTTGTTGGAAACTGGTCCTACCCGACCGCGATCAAATTCGGCGCTGGCCGCATCAAGGAATTGCCCGAGGCCTGTGCGGCTGCTGGCATGAAAAAGCCGCTGCTGGTTACCGACAAGGGGCTGGCCGATCTGCCGATCACAACTGCGACGCTGGATATCATGGAGGCCGCCGGTCTGGGCCGGGGTCTGTTCAGCGACGTAGACCCGAACCCGAATGAAATGAACCTCGAAGCCGGCGTTGCCGCCTATAACGCCGGCTGTCATGACGGGGTGATCGCTTTTGGCGGCGGCTCGGGGCTGGATCTGGGCAAGATGGTGGCCTTCATGGCCGGCCAGACGCGGCCCGTTTGGGATTTTGAAGACGTCGACGACTGGTGGACCCGCGCCGACGCCGATGTCATCGCGCCGATTATCGCGGTGCCGACCACCGCCGGGACCGGCTCGGAAGTGGGGCGCGCCAGCGTCATCACCAATTCCGAAACCCATGCCAAGAAGATCATCTTCCACCCCAAGGTTCTGCCGACGGTGGTGATCTGCGACCCGGAGCTGACCGTGGGCATGCCCAGGTTCATCACCGCAGGCACAGGTCTGGATGCCTTTGCCCATTGCGTCGAGGCGTTCTCGAGCCCGCATTACCACCCGATGAGCCAGGGCATCGCGCTGGAAGGTATGCGGCTGGTCAAAGAGTATCTGCCCCGCGCCTATGCGGACGGCACCGATCTCGAGGCCCGCGCCCATATGATGAGCGCAGCCTCGATGGGCGCTACCGGGTTCCAGAAAGGTCTGGGCGCGATCCACGCTATGAGCCACCCCATCGGGGCGGTGTTTAACACCCATCACGGCACCACCAACGCGGTCTGCATGCCCGGCGTTCTGGAGTTCAACGCCCCTGCCATTGCCGACCGGTTCCAGATGGCGGCCGATTATCTGGGCATCCAGGGCGGCTTTGACGGCTTCCGCGCCTTTGTGCAGGATTTCAACGACGAGTTGGGCATTCCGCGCAAACTGTCTGACCTGGGCGTGACTGAGGCCGCAATCCCTGAACTGGTCCAAGGCGCAATCATCGACCCATCATGCGGTGGGAACCCCGTTGAGCTGACCGAAAACAACCTCAAAACGCTGTTCAAAGCAGCGTTGTGAAAGCAAGGGCCTCGGCGGACACTCTGCCGGGGCCCGAATTTATAATCACCAGTGGTATTCCACAGCGTTAAGCCGGTAGGTCTTACCGTACAAAAGCAGTCAAGTGCTCATATTTCAGTAGACCAGACGCCTTCCAGTCGATGACCGGATTTATTGGAAAATATAAAAAAATCCCCGCAAATCAAATATTGTCACAAAACATTCACAATTTTTGTGGATTTTTAAGTGAAACTATGTTGGGCTTCAAAAATGGATCACGATAGCGATAATATCCCTCATCGGGGCCGTGAACTTCTGGATGTCCTGGCAAGGTTGGGGGGCTCGGCGCGCAATACCCAGATTGCGCAGGTTATGGACGTTTCTGAGGAAACTGTTCGTCGACTGGTCAAAGCGCTGGCGCAAAAAAACATGGTTGAGAGGGTGCATGGGGGAACCTTTCTTTCCCGGGCGCAGGACACGCCGATGTTTTCCGGAGCGTTGGAGCAAAATGCCGAAGAAAAGACGCTTATTGCCAACAAGGTCAGCCAAATGATCGAAGACGGCATGGTGCTGTTCATTACGGTGGGCTCAACGACCACACATGTTGCCGAGCAGCTGCGCGATCTGAAGAACCTGACCGTGGTCAGCAACTCGTTATCGGTTGTCGCCTCGTTGGCTGATCACAACGGAACGCGAGCGATCCTTGCCGGTGGTGAGGTTATTCGATCCGAACGCGGCAGCTTTGGTCGTGCAGCCGAGGAACTGGCCTGCCAATACAGTTATGATGCGGTGATTTGCGGTGCAGACGCCATATCGCTTTCCGGTGGCGTGTTGGCTTCGAACCCGCTGGAGGCTGAGTTGACGCGCGCGTTGCTTAAAAATACGCGGCGCATGATTGTCGCAACCGATCACACGAAATTCGGGGAACGAGCGACCAATGTATCCTGCCGATTTGACCAGGTGACCGATTTGGTGACCGACATTCCCCCGTCTGAAACTTTCACCACAGCTTTGAAGGATGCGGGAGTTGCAGTCCATGTCGCTGCGCTGCGTGGCAAAAAAAAGAAAAAGAAGAAGAAAACCGACGTTGCTGCAGTCAACTAATCGGTTTCACAAGCAAATAAAAAACGAAACTGACGTTACCGTAGGGAGAAAACATGAAACAGCTTCTGATGTCAGGTGTGGCCTTGGTCACTCTGGGGGGAACTGCCTGGGCGAATTGTCCGGCAGCGACAGTGGCAGATATGCAGGGTGTATCTGACGGGGCTTATCCGCAGCAATTTGATCTGGCTGAGTTTCAGTCGGCCGCGGGCTGTACGCTAAGCTTTGCAGAAAACCCAGCCATTGCAGATCTAAATGGTAAAATCCGTGGCAATGGCGACCTGCCTGCGGTGGCGGATCGTCTGCCGGCTGAACCTCTGGTCATCGTGCCATATGACTCGATCGGTCAGTATGGTGGGGTTCTGGATGCGCTGTCCAACGCCACCGAAAGCGGCACGTCAGACTTCTTGTCTGTACGTCACGTGAACCTGTTCCGGTATTCCGACGATCTTCAGACCTTGGTGCCCAATGTGGCCAAGTCATGGGAATGGAGCGATGATTTCACCCAACTGACCGTGCATCTGCGCGAAGGTCACAAGTGGTCGGACGGGGCGCCCTTCACCGCGGCGGATGTGGTGTTCTGGTATGACAACCTGATGATGGACACCAATGTCATCGCCGAAGCCAAGGATTATGCGCTGGCAGGCGGTCAGCCGATGAAGGTTGAGGCACTGGACGATACCACGGTACAGTTCACTCTGGCCGCACCCAAGCCTGGCCTGACCGAGACGTTCTCGTTCACCTATGTGCAGCCATACCAGCCCAAGCATTTCTTTGAAAAATTCCACCCGGCGTTGGATGAAAATGCGGACGCCAACGCACAGGCGCTTGGGTATGAAAACGGTTATGAGTTGATCAAGGCGTATTACGGTAACTCGGACTGGATGGATACGCCGTCGCCGATGTTGACGGCGGGTGACAAGCTGGCAGGACTTCCCAAGGATGCTATGCCGACCCTTGAAAGCCATATTCTTGTGAAGGAAAGCACCGAAGGGCGCCACTATGTCGCCAACCCCTATTTCTTCCAGGTCGACACTCAGGGTAACCAGTTGCCCTATATCTCGGAAATGGATGAAACCTATGTCCCGGATGAAGAGGTGCGTAACCTCAAGCTGCTGAACGGTGAGGTGGATTACAAATCTCAGGGTGTGAACCTGACATCTGCTCCAGTTCTTTTGGAGGGTCAGGAAAGCGGCAACTACACATTGGAAGTGAAGCCTGCGATCGGCTATCCGGTGCTGACGTTTAACGTGACCGCCGAGGATGAGGGCAAACGAGCGCTTTTCAACGACATCCGTTTCAGAACGGCCATGTCGGTTGCGATGGACCGCAATCAGCTGAACGAAGTCACCGCATTCGGGTTGGGTGAGCCGACACAGTATATCGGTTTCTCGCCGCGCCCGGACTTCATTGATGCTAAGTGGTCAGAGTACGAGGCTGGTTTTGATCAGGACCGCGCCAATGCTCTGCTGGATGAGGTCGGCCTTGTTGACCAGAACGGCGATGGTTTCCGTGACCTGCCAAACGGTGACCCGCTTGTGCTGGATTGGCAGTTCTCGACGCAATCCGCATCTGCTCAGCTGGTGGAACTAATCGCCCAGAACTGGAAAGATGTGGGCGTCAACACCGCGATCAAAGAAGTCACCTCGGATGAGTTCCGCGCTGCGCAATCGGCCAATACGCTGGACATGGGTATGTGGCTCAAGAGCCAGCCTGCCGGTTCGGTTCTGGGTGACGGCGAAATCTGGGTGCCACCGTTCGATGGATATTTCGATGTGCGTACCGGGATGCTCTGGGCTGAATACCTTAGCTCGAACGGTGAAAACGGTGTGGAACCGCCCGCATGGGTTGCTGATCTGAAAGCCGCTCTGGATACGTACCAATCCAGCGCACCAGGATCAGAGGCATCCGTCGCTGCTGCTCAGAAGATGGTTGAGATCATGACCGGCGAACTGCTGTTCATCGGCACGGTCAACTCGCCGGCACCGATCTACCACTCGAACAATCTGCAGAACTTTACCGAGTTCAAGACGCAGTCCTATGAGTTCTATCGGACCTATCCGTACCGCCCTGCACAGTGGTGGTTGTCCGAATAATCCGATTTTCGATCTGAGATGACGGAATGGGGCGTTCGCGCCCCGTTCCAATTGCTAGCCGGGAACAAAGACATGCTCCAATTCGCTCGCTTTGCCGCCACGCGCGCGGTGATGGCTGTGGTTACACTTGTATTGGTATCCCTCATCGTGTTCACGCTGATGGAGCTTGTGCCGGGCGATTGTGCGGAACGCTATCTTGCCTACAAAAACACCCAAGGTTCGGCCATCACACTGGCGGATATCGAAGCCGAACGGGCCCGACTGGGACTGGATCGCCCGTTCCTGACACGCTGGGCCAGTTGGCTGAGCGGTGCGTTCCGCGGTGATTTCGGTGAAAGCTGTATACTGCGCGTGAATATCGCGCAGCTTTTGGGCGATAAGTTCTGGATCTCGTTGTGGATCTGCCTTGGGTCGTTGACCTTGGCCTATATGATCGCGCTTCCCGTGGGCATTATCTCGGCTGCTTCCAAGAACGCATTCCTCAACAACTCGCTGCGCCTGATCAGCTATCTGGGTCTGGCCATGCCCAACTTTCTGCTGGCGCTGATGGTGATGCTGTTTTCCACCATCTATTTCGGAGAAACTCTCACCGGCCTGTTCAGCCCGGAATATCGCGAGGCCCCCTGGTCGTGGGCCAAGTTCGTGGATCTGCTGAAACATGCATGGTTGCCCATATTCATTCTGGGCTGGTCCGCAACCGCTTTTGCGTTGCAGACCGTTCGCGCGTTGATGTCGGATGAGATCGGCAAGCTTTATGTTACCGCTGCTGCGGCGCGCGGCATCTATGGCCGCCGTCTGTTGTGGCGTTATCCTGCCCGTCACGCGCTTGGGCCAATCGTCAACTCGCTGGGATTCGACCTGAACCGTATCTTCAACGAGCTGCCCATTGTTGCCCTGATCCTGACCTTAACCGAAGCAGGGTCACTGCTGCTGGAGGCTCTGGCACGGTCGAACGACCAGCAATTGGCCGGCGCCATCATCTTTCTGCTGACAGCCGCCATCGTCACGCTGAATTTTGCCACGGATATCCTGTTGGCCGTGATTGATCCGCGCGTGCGCAAGAGCATTCTGAGGTAAGATCCATGTCTGCAAAAACCTCCACAAAAATTGACGATCAGAAGGCCAAGGAGGCGTATTTCACGGCCTCTCAAAGACAGCTGATCTGGGCCAGGTTCAAAAAGCAACGCGCGGCGATGATTGCCGCCACCGTATTGGTTGTGCTGATCTTATCGGGCCTCTTTGCGCCATTCCTGTCGCCCTACGACCCAACGGTTGCCGGTCGAGATAAGGACTACCTAAACGGTGCGCCTCAGATACCGAAATTCTGCGACAAGAATGGCTGTTCAATCCGTCCCTTCCTGCACACTGTTACTCGTGAGCGGTCACTTGCGACCAACTTTCGCTGGGTCGAAAAGATAAACGAGGATGAGCGCCGCTATATGCAGTTTTTCGTGAGCGGCGACAGTTACAAACTGTTCGGTTTCATTCCAGGAAACATCCATCTGTTTGGCATGGATCAGGGCTACGTCCATCTGTTCGGCACCGACAGTGCGGGTAAGGATATCTTCTCGCGCACGCTGCACGCGGTCTGGACGTCGCTTCAAGTGGGGACGTTGGGGGTGGTGATCTCGTTCGTGTTGGCTTTGATAATCGGGGGGGTGGCTGGATATTATGGCGGAGCCATAGATAGCGTGATCCAGATGATTACCGATGCAGTCAGGACGGTGCCATCCATCCCGCTGTTCATGGCTATTGCCGCCTTTATCCCACCCGAATGGTCAGCCGAGACCCGATTTTTCGTCATAACCCTGATCCTTGGGCTGGTGGGGTGGCCAACATTGGCCCGGCGGGTACGGACCCATCTGCTGACCGAGCGCAATCAGGAATACGTGCTGGCCGCGCAATTGTGCGGGGCCCCCGCTGGTCACGTCATCAGGCGGCATCTTCTGCCAAGCTTTACCAGCTATATCATCGTCGACTTGGTCATTTCGTTCCCCTACGTGGTCCTGTCGGAAACGGCGCTCAGCTTTATTGGGCTGGGTCTCAAGGATCCGGTGAATTCATTAGGTGTCATGCTGCAGAACGTGACCAAAGCCGATGTCTTGTTGAACTATCATTGGTACTTCATCCCGGTTCTTTTCTTCATCGCGCTTGTCATGGCCTTCGTCTTTGTCGGCGACGGGTTGCGTGATGCTGCCGATCCCTATTCGGAGACCCGTAAATGAGCCTGATCGACGTCGAAAACCTGACGCTGCAATTCAAGACCGACGAAGGGCTGATCACCGCGGTCGACAACGTGTCATTTTCGCTGGCCCCGGGCGAGGTCATGGGCCTTGTGGGTGAAAGCGGCTCGGGCAAATCTGTGACCGCGAAATCGCTGATGAAGCTTAATCCGGGCAATGCAGTCTACGCGCCGGAAAGCCGTATCACGCTTCATCTGGACAGCGGGCCGGTAGATGTTCTTGCCTTGCAACGCCCGCGAGATATGGAAGTCGTGCGTGGCGGGGCGATCAGCATGATCTTTCAGGAACCGATGGCCAGTTTTGCGCCTGCGATGACTATTGGCAGCCAGATGGTCGAGCAGCTGTTGATCCATACGGATATGTCCAAAAAACAGGCCCGCGAACTGTCGATTGAGATGCTGGACCGTGTTGGTATTTCCGATGCGCCCACTCGGTTTGGGCAATACGCATTTGAAATGTCCGGCGGCATGCGTCAGCGGGCGATGATTGCCATGGCGTTGTCGACCAAGCCAAAGCTTCTGATCGCAGATGAGCCCACAACGGCGCTGGATGTGACGATCCAAGCTCAGGTCATCGACCTGATGAAGGACCTGGTGGATGAGTTCGGCATGGGAATCATCTTTATCACCCATGACCTTGGTGTGGTCGCGCAGACAGCGGACAAGGTGGCGGTGATGTATCTGGGCAAGATGATTGAACAAGGCCCGGTGCGTGAGGTGATCCGCAACCCCTATCACCCGTATACCCAAGGGCTGATCGATGCGCTGCCGCAGCTTGACGATCTGGACAAACCGCTGATGCCTGTGCCGGGCGATATACCATCACCGCTGGAACGCCCCGAAGGCTGCGTTTTCCATACCCGTTGCAGCAAGATTGTAGGCGATGTCTGTCGAACGATTGTTCCGGGCTGGTCCGACACCGGCGAAAACCATCGCACGGCCTGCCACCTTTGTGATCAGGGACAAACAGCATGAGCAACGACAATCTGATCGAAACCCAGGACCTGTCGGTTGGGTTCCCTGTCGGCGGGAAAATTTTCAACAAAAGTGTCCTGATGGCGGTCAACGAAGTTTCGCTGTCGATCCCCCGCGGGTCCTTTTTCGGGGTGGTCGGTGAGAGCGGTTCGGGCAAAACGACCTTTGGCCGCGCCCTTCTGAATGCCGCTCCCATCACTGGTGGCAGCGCCCATTATGATGATGGAGAGGTCAGCTATGATCTGGGCAAGCTGGCCGGGGCCGACCTGAAGGAATACCGCCGCCGTGCGCAGCTGATTTTTCAGGACCCGTATGCTGCGCTGTCCCCGCGTATGACCGTGCGCGACATTATTGCCGAACCTCTGGAAGTCATGGGTCTGTGCAACTCTCGCGAAGAGGTGGACGAGCGTGTGCGCGAAATCGCCAGCTTGTGCCGGCTGAACCTGGAACATTTGCGCCGGTTTCCGCATGCTTTTTCTGGGGGGCAACGTCAGCGGATTTCCATTGCCCGAGCGCTGGTGTCCAAACCCCGGTTTGTGGTGGCAGACGAAAGCGTCGCGGCGCTGGATGTTTCCATTCAGGCCGACATCCTGAACCTGTTAAAGTCGCTTCAGGATGAGATGGGGCTGACCTATCTGTTCATCAGCCATGATCTGTCGGTGGTGGCCCATACCTGCGATCATGTCGCAGTGATGTATCTGGGGCAGATCATGGAAAGTGCCCCGACGCGTCAGCTGTTCCAGTCGCCGCGCCACCCATACACTAAAGCTCTGTTTTCAGCGATCCCGTCTCTGGACCCGGATGATCGCGGCAAAGCGCAGAAACTTGAAGGTGAAATTCCGTCGCCAACCAATCGCCCCAGCGGCTGTCAGTTTCACACACGATGTCCTTTTGCCACGGACCTGTGCAAGCGGGAGGAGCCTCATTTGGAGACCTGCGAGGCGGGCCACGCAGTAAGTTGTCATAGATGGCGTGAATTGCAGTTGGCGGGTTAATCAGGGTCAAAGTCTTGGTTGCCGTCAAATTGGTTCAACGCCATTGAGGCGATGGAGACAATTGATGAGCAAAGTGACTTTGGGGGACGTTTAAAGCTTTTTAGTTTCCCCGCGCAGTCGCATCAACATTTCAGAAAACTAAAGCCAGCCTCGTTCCGAGGGACCGTTGTCTGCGTGCAAAAATGCACCCTGACCTATGCTCCTTTATGAAAAAAGTGATCCAAATTGAGGGAGGTCGGGCAAAAAAGACATGCCTACCTCTCGTTGTGGGTTTTGGTGAACTGAGAAGCTTGCTACGGGACGCTCAACTATAGATTATTTTTTCCGACTTCATGAAAATTACCAATGCCAGAACATTTTGAACGAACAAAATTGAATGTTGCCAAAGTTATGCATGTCATCGCGCATATGGAGAAAGGGGGAGCTGAGCGTCAAATGATGTTGCTGACGCAAGCTTCCAGACATAGCCATGTCATTGCAGTCCTCAAGGGAAACGAAATCGCGAGTGACACTCCGGTAGTGTTGTTGGAAAATCTCAACCCAGTGAAGATTTTTTCCAAAATCCAAACTGCTATCCGGGAGTATGGCATTGACATTGTGCAACTATGGCTGCCTGACCGGATTACAATTCCGGCGATGTTGGCGGCGAGATCCAATGGCTGTCGAGTAATCAGTGGCGATCGTCGTAAGGTACGTAACTACGGTGGGGGCGCCTTTCGAGACAGGCTGCCGTATATCAACCATGTGGTTGCGGATCTGGTGGTGCCTAATTATCCTCATTTCCCACCGCCTTTGTCATTGCGTCGGGTATTGGGCGTACCACGCAAAACAAAGACCATTGCAAATGGCTTAGCGCTGAAAGCCTGCGAGGTCACGATCTCAAGCCACCCAACACGTCTGTTGTTCGTTGGGCGACTGGTCGAGCAAAAACGTGTGCAACCCTTGGTCGAGAAAATGCCGCGCATTCTGGCAGAAACCGGGATCCAAGGTCTCGACATCGTAGGTGAAGGGCCAGAAGAGGCGGCCATCCGCAATAGTATCAAGCGATTGGGGCTTGCGGATAACGTCCGGTTGCATGGCCGTCTTACGGGTTGGGGCGAGTGTTTCAGCCCTGAGTCGCATATGCTGGTGCTTCCCAGCGCTTCCGAGGGCATGTCCAATACACTGTTTGAGGCGATCTCTTGGGGATATTTTGCGTTAACCAGCCAGAGCAGAGAGCTTGATGCTATGCTCTGCGGGTGGAAACACAAGCCGGTTACGTTTGACCACGAAAACCTCAACTCATTGGTGGAGCAGCTTCGAAATACTAACGCTAGTCCAATAGAGAGCATCCAGACCCGTTTGCGTAGCATGCAGTCTGATCTAGTGGAGTTCAGCGTTGAGCGGATGGCGGCCTCCTATGACGGTATTTATGATCAATTATCCCTGAAAAAAGCCACCTCATGACCAGGCCTACATTTCTTGCCCTGGCGGCGACCAACTCTGCACAAGGTGGCGTAACAGGTGCCGCGATTGGTACCGAGGTCGTATTGGACGTTCTACAGCCTTATTGCAGGATCGAACTCATCGAGCTGAAGACCAACGGATTGAGAAACTTGGCGGCCACTACCCTGTTCGAGCGCCTACGCACCGCGGTTGGTGCCACTATCATGTCTGTTGATTTATTAGCACGGCTTGCAATGCGCGGACTGCGGCGTGCGAAAGTGGACTACGTCTATTTTCTGCCTGCAGCTTCGAAAATGGGGATATTGCGCAACGCGGCCACCGTTTTTGTAGTTCGGCTGCTTTTTCGCAACTCCGTCCTGGTCTTCCATATTCGGAACGGAAACTACTTTGCGCCCATGACCGGGTTAATGGGTTACTTGCACCGCTATGTGAATAAGCAGGCCAACAACATTTTGGTCCTTAGTCCGAGCCTATTGCCGGAAGACCCGGCCGCGTGTGGTCTCAACCTGCAGAAGGTCTGTATCTTGCCGAACACGATTGATGCGGCGCTTGTTCCAAAGCAGGTTCCGGTAAAACCTGCGCCACCACGACCGCTGAAAGTGCTTTATCTGTCGAACTTCATTAAGGAAAAGGGCTATCTTGCGCTGCTTGAAGCATGCGAAATTCTGTGTCAGCGAGGAGTGGGAGATCAGTTTTCGCTTACGTTTCGCGGCAAATGGTTATCTGCGGAAGACCGGTGCGCCTTTGAACACCGTGCAGCCGAGCTTTCCATACATGGCCTAAACGTGGATATTGGAGACACTGTTGTGGAGAGATGCGAGGTGCAGCGTTTATATTCGCAACACCACGTATTTTGCCTACCTACCTGCTATGCCGCCGAGGCACAGCCAAGATCGATCCTGGAGGCTATGGCTAATGGGTGCGCCATAGTCGCAACTCGGTATCGCAGTATTCCTGACCAGGTAATATCTGGTGAAACGGGCTTTTTAATTGATGGGCAGAATCCACATCGTCTTGCCGATACGTTGCAGGAATGCGCTCGCGCGGATATTGCGGGCATGGGACAGGCCGGAGCAGAGTTGTTTCAGCAGGGTTTTAGCCCGCAGAGCATCAAGTCTCAGCTTCTGGAGGCGCTCAGCCTTCAGGGTCCCATGGATGTCGATTTACCGAGAGGCGCAGATGTCTAAGAATGTGTCGAAGTTCACGGTATTTTATGTTGTGGGGCAACCACGGTCGGGCAGTACCTTTGTCGGAGATTGGATTGCAAGGGATCGGCGCATCTTAAATGCGGGTGAAGTATGGCAAACCTTTCGTTCACTGGGGTTCGTGAGTGATCCCGGCTTTGAAAAGAGTGGCGGACGGTGGGCGCGACCAGAAGAGCGCGAGCGTAAGAACGCAGAAATCCAGTCAGATTCTTTCTGGTCGCTGGTCATATCTGAAATCGACTTAGCTCCATACGAGTCCCTAATCCAGCAAGCAAAAAATTTTGGAAACGGGATGGTCGATTGCTCAAAAACAGACAAAGGAATTGAGCGATACCTCGCGCTTGGTTGCGAGGTTGTGGTTATACATACACAACGTTCCTTCTCTACCTGGGCCACTTCAATGCAGGGGTACAATCAACGCCATCAACTACCTTATGTCTCTCGTTGGCGCCTGCTACTTGCGTATCTTCGGGTGAATCTTCGCCACAGGCGCTGGAAGACAAAGCTACCTTATTTTCATGTCAAACAAGAGCGCCTGGATAGCTTGGATAGCGATCTTGATCTTGGATTTGCGCCGCGCGGTGCGAAACAGGGGTATGTGCGCGCCGAAATGTTCGGCACGCCCAATTTCACCGGTTCATTCGATGCTGGGCGGGCCACTTACAAGACCGCTCCTGGTGATCGCCTACTTTACAAAATGACCTTGGCCAGCTCTTAAGCCAATTGTGGGTCAGACGATCTAACCGTAATACGAAACGGGTACCATGAATTTTCTTGATAAACCTATCCTTTTTGCAGCGGCAGCAACCCTGCGCAATGCACAATTGGGACGCCATATTTGGGTGACACCAAAAAGCGATCTTGTCATAGAAGGGTACCCGCGATCGGCTAACACATATCTGCACCGCATAGTACGCGCTACCGGGCCAAAGGGCCTGCGGATTGCAAACCATGTTCATCGTCCGCAACAAATCAGCATGGCCGTACGATACGGTATACCGTGTTTTATCCTGTTCCGGCACCCTCTGGACTGCATTGCATCCTATCTAGTGCGTGAGCCAGATTTGAAGGTAGCAGACAGCCTAAAGCAGTATATCGGGTTCGCACAAACCACTTTGGCACACATTTCCGCGCCTCAGATTCATATCGTTACTTTTGATGATGTGATTGAAGATGCCGCGAACATTTCATCGGCTATTTTGCAGAAAATTGGTCATGATGTCACCATAACAACTGAGTTGATCGAAAAGGCGACGCAGGACAAGCGAAAAGAAAAGTCACGCAGTTCATTGCCCAATGCCGAGAAAGATCGCTTGAAACAAAAATACTATGATCAGATATTAGCCTCGCCGCGTTATCTGGAAGCGCTGGAACTGTTTGAGCAGGCTGTCGCATTGAAATGGCCATGCTGAGAGCGCTTTCATCAATAGTTGTTCTACAGGCCCTTGGGGCAGCGTTCGCGCTGGCGACTGTGATCCTACTTACTTCGGCCTTGGGTGCGGATGGTTATGGGCGATATATCTGGATCATTTCGGCTGCGGGTATCGGCAGCTTGGTTTTGCAACGCGGCCAACCTACAACACTTATAAAAAAGTATGCTCCGCTCGACCTTGCTAAGGTCAAGGCGCCTTCTGAGATGGGCAATACTTATTTAATCTATCTGCTTGGGGCATTGGTAACACTCACAATTGCCCTTGTTGCTTCCTTGGGTGCAAGCAATGAGCTGGCTTGGATTGCCTCAGCGGCCTTTGCGCTGACAGCACTGAACATTTCTGACGCGATCTTACGCGCTGCCGAGCGCGGCGTGCGAGCACAGTTTGCCCGTGACTTCCTAAGGCCCATCGCGTTGTTCGGTGGCTTTTTTTTGCTGTGGCTGGCAGAGGTTAAGGAACCAACTGTTTATTTGCTGATCTTTGTTATCTGTACGGCTTTTGCTTCGATCTATTACTTGTGCCCACTTACCTTGCAGGCTGCACGCAATTGGCAGGGGGCTGGATTGGTAAAGACGAACGGAGCACATTTTCAGGTTTCCCTGTCTCGCAGCGTAGGAAATCACCTGCCAATTTTTGTTTCGGGGTTCTTTCTAACACCTGAAACTTTGGCGTATCTCGCGATTGCGATACGGCTGGCGGGCCCCTTAAATTTTGGAGTCAAAGCTGCAAGAGCGGTGTTTGGCGCCCGGATCAATCGCCACGTCAAAGCCAATAAACCCAGCGCTATTCGCCACGATTACAGGATCGCAATCCTGTTTTCACTTTCTATCAGTGTTCTAGCAGCAGTTGGTGTAGCAATCCTTTTGCTGGTCCTTGGGTATTTCGGGCTTGGGCCGGTGGCAGATCTTGCTGATCAAGATCTCTTGCTTTGGGTTTTTGTGACCATTGCGTTCGCTCAACTGTGTCGCGCGGCAGCTGGGCCTGGGCAGCTTACGGCTGTCTTGCTTCACGCGGAACGGTTTGTAAGAAACTACAACATCCTCATGTTGTTGTGTCTGTCAGCCGGACTGATCGTCGCCGGCTTAATCGGGGACGTGCGTCTCTCGGCTATTGTAGTACTATTCTATTCCGCGGGAACTTCTATTGGACTGGTCTGCAAAATCAGGAGTGCATTGCGCGGCTTGAAAAACAACTCAGGGCCTTGTCAGAGGGGTGAGCAACGTGATTGAACACTCCGCGTTAACGTGCCATGGCTTGCGTGACAGCGGCTGGCTCGGGCCTGATCAATCCCACGTAGCTGCAAAAATTAGCAAAAGAGATGCGCTGGGAAAGTGTATATGAAAACGCTTGTAGTATTTTTTGCTTGCGAAGTCGTTTTCTGGAGCGCCGCGGCCCTATTGTGGGGACCGGATATTGATCCCGTCTTTTTGCCAATTCTAGCTTGGATGTGCATTGCGGTATTTTTCGTTCATCTGGTCGTTTTGGCGCTGACGCCGGGGGTCGGAATCGTATCCATGCCTTTCCTTTATCTCGCATCTTTATCGCTCTACCTGTTGGGGCCGTACATACTTTATCTTGAACTTGGCCCTGTGGGCTTGGTTTATTTCAGGGCGATTGATTACGGTTATCTAACCGGTTGCTTGCCACTGATCATGATCGCCGTCGCAGCCTTTTCTTGTGGTGTTCTGACCTGTTCCCGGCGAACAGGCTTTAACATGACAAAGCTGCCTGCAAACAGAAGGCGGGTTGAGGTCACTACCACACTTTTAGCGCTTTGTTTGATTGGCTTTTCGTTTCTGATCATCGCTTTGGACACCGCAAGAGGGGCTGGTTTGAAACCGATGCTTTCGGGTAACTATCATGATTACTCCGACGCAAGAACAGGTGGCTCTCAAAGCAGGCTTTTCATTGCATCGATGACGTGGTTTCTGCCCATCGCCGCCTTGACGTGCAACGCAATGATCAAAAGTCGAGTTCGGCGTCTCGGTTGGTCAGATCTTCTATTTCTCTGCTTAATGAGCATTCTCTTGGTTGCAGGGGATCGAGGAACACTGCTTGCGTGTTTTGCAGGTTGGTTGATCATTCATCAGGCGATTTGCCGTAATGTAACCCCGGTTAAGCTGCTCATCGTTGCGTGTGCCGTCATGGTCTTTGTCCCCTTGATGGAAGTAATGAGAGGGCTAGCTGCTGCAGACTGGTCCCTCAGTCTCATGTTGGAGACCGCAGGAAATCTGTCAGGAACAAAAGAGAAATTTGCAGATAGCACGCTACTAACTTCGCTGGGTCCTTTTTCGCCCTCGCTCATGACCCTTATGGGGACACGGATGCGTGTCGCGGATGGTGAAATGCTGCGGCTTGGCAGTGATTACTTGGGTAATATTCTGGCCGCGATCCCCTTCAACTCAGGAGCTGCGCCAAATAACAGCAATCAAATACACCAGTATCTTATCCCAAGCCGCAAAGGTGGCCCCGGATTCATGGCGATTTCAGAGATGTATTTGAACTTCCATGTTTTCGGGATCGCAGCGGGACATGCAATCTTAGGTCGGATACTTACCAGAATGCACTATTGTATTCGGACGCCAAATATTTCGACCCACGCAATTGCATTTTCCGCAGTCTTCTTTTTTACCTTAATGATTTGGGTGAGAAACGAGTTCAGCTTCGTGGCGCAAATCTGTTTCTTGTGGGCGATGTTTTTTTGGATTTTTCCGCATACATGCCAACACATGTTGCCCTGGAAAAATCGGGCAGCAAACCAAACAGCACCGCGGTCGCAGTTGTATGGTGCGCCTCTGTCAGATACTTGACCGCCGATAGTTTGAGCCAATGCTTACGTATAAACTGCTCAATGCACAGTCATTTGGGTAAGTCAGTGCCCGCCCCCAGACCCTTTACAAATCTTCATAAACACAACCCGCTATGCGGCCATAAATAAAGCAGTTGACCCTGGCAAAAGGACCTGAAATGTCAACACATTGCCTCGGCAGCTGACACTATATTTGACCACAACTAATTGGAAAGTCTGGAAACTGAGACGAGATTGCGAGTGCAGCGCACCGGGAAAAAGATACTTGGTTGCGGCCTAGTTTAAGAAAGTTACAAGGAGAAGTAATGATACTTTCTCGCAGGCATAAATTTATTTTTATCCACATTCCCAAAGCAGCTGGCCAATCGGTCGCCAATGCCTTGATGCCTTTTGCCGCGGGGCCTGTGCAAAGAATGTTATCGCCATTGTTGACCTATAGGCAGCAACTGAAAATATACACAAAGCTTCACGAAAGAACGGGGCTTCGAACAGTGGCTCAACCGTTCAAAGACCACGTTCGGGTTGACGAAGTCGTAGATAAGCTAGGTCAAAAAAATTTTGACGACCTATTTTCTTTTACATTTGTTAGAAACCCTTGGGATCGGCTTTTTTCTACCTATAGCTATACTTTGTCAAACCATCGCCATTGGAACCATTCATTCGCGAAGTCCCTAGGTGATTTTTCTACATTTGCAGAATGGCATTGTGGGCGGGACAACATCCCATTTCAGTCAGAGTTCGTCTTCAACAGGAGCGGGCAGAAATTAGTGAAATATGTAGGGCGGTTCGAAACGATCGAAGACAGCTTTCAGGAAATTTGCGAACAGGTGGGCATAGAATGCCAATTGCCGCGGTTTAACACGTCAAGAAATACTCATTCCTATAGAGAGGCCTTTACACCTCAGACGCGGGATCTTGTTCATCGCACCTACGCCAAAGACATCGAAGCCTTTGGTTACGTATTCTGAGTGGCAGTAGATAGCAATGACCCAGCTATCGTGCCCAGATCGTTTCAAGAAAGTTGCGTTAAAAGTTCAAGGCTGTAGAGTTCGCGCTCCGCAACGAACGATCACAAATAGAAATTAGTTTTTGGGTTCGCCGACCGCCTCAAGCCTCGTGAAGGTGTTTCCTGACGGTTGGATCAATCCTATTGCTTTGGGCAGGATAGATCCCACAAGCAGCAATTGCCTCACGGGCGGTTACACGCTCGTGCAATCGTTTCCAGATTGCCTTGGCAGCGTAGGGATGCGGGTATGGGCGCCATGCGACGCCCATTGTCATGCCTCGCAGATATTTCAGCTGTTGACGGTGTGCGGAATACAAAATCGTATTGGCAACGCTACCTTCGCGCGTAAGTTCGTGCTCTGTCACGAATATCCTGTTTCCGCGCATTGTCACCAAACCGGCATAGCGTGAAATCTGGTGCGTGCTTTTGTCTGGAGACGTGGCAATTTCTCGGGAGCGGATCGCGAACAGCCCATCAACTTCCTGAATTCGAATCAATGAGCAAAAGATCTTTCCTTCCCAAGAAGGGGTGCGGAAGTAGGAATGATAAAATCCTACGTATCGCCGGAGGTTTTTCTGTTGGCCTCGAAAAGGTTCCAAAAAAGCATCCGTTGGCGTTGTTCCGGTGTGTGACAGGGCGCCTTTTAACATGAGTTCGAAGACGCCGGTTTCAGAGAACAAATCGGCTTCTGTCAGGTCGAAATGACGTGCAATGCGACGCATGTTGTAAGCGGAAGGCAAACTGGAGCCATTCAAGTAACGATTGAATTGCTGTCTGTTGACGCCGATATCACGACAAATCTGCGAAATGTTCCCATGTTCTGCGCATAACGACCGCAGGTTGGCAGAAAAATTCTCAGACACAGGCAAAACCTTTCGCGTTCTGACGCGGTATCACTGCAAATAGCGTCAATCCGCGTAAGATCGCACAATTTGTTTTGTCTGCAAATCGGTTTCTTATTCGGTATCGGTCCACAACAGATAAGTCTCAGATGCCAATCGAAACCATCGAAAACACATGGATAACCCTCGCCGACGGGCGGCGGCTTGCAGCACGCCTGTGGCTGCCCGGCACGGGGCCAGCCCCGACCATTCTGGAATACCTGCCATATCGCAAACGCGATGGCACCGCGCCAAGAGATGAAACAACACACACCGTATTTGCAGAGGCGGGCTATGCCTGCATCCGCGTCGACATTGCTGGCACCGGGGACAGCGAAGGGCAATTCGACGACGAATACTCCGAGCAAGAACTGCGTGATGGTGAAGAAGTCATAGCCTGGATCGCGGCGCAGGATTGGTGTGACGGCCAGGTTGGTATGGTCGGAATATCATGGGGTGGGTTTAACGGTTTGCAACTGGCCTTTCGACACCCACCTGCGTTGAAAGCCGTGGTCAGCGTCGCTTCGACCGTGGATCGCTATGCGGATGACATCCATTTTATGGGGGGATGCCTGCTAAGTGACAATATGAACTGGGGCAGTCAGATGTTTGCGTACCTGACCCGCCCCGCTGATCCTGAGCTTCGTGCGGATTGGCGAGAGGATTGGCTCGCCCGACTGCAAAACGTCCCATTTTCCGCTGCGGATTGGTTACGCCATCCAACACGGGACTCTTTCTGGAAGCACGGCTCAGTTTGCGAGGATTGGTCTGCGATCCAAACCCCAGTATTGGCCATCACCGGCTGGGCAGATGCTTATGTCAATGCGCCCCCGGCTTTGGCCGCGAATCTGACGGTGCCCGCCAAAGCCGTCATTGGACCGTGGGAACATCGCTATGCGCATATCTCAAAGCTTGATCCTGCGGATTTTCACTCTGAAGTCATCGGCTGGTTTGATCGCTGGCTTAAGGGGCAAGAAAATGGCGCCGAGGATTTGCCTGCGTATCGGACCTATATGCAGGAGCATTTTAACCCAACGGCACATAACAGCCCTCGGCAAGGTCGTTGGATCGCTGAGGCGACGTGGCCCTCGCCTCATGTCTCTGAACAGGTCTGGCATCTGACTCCGGGCGGGTTTTCACAGGAGTCGACCGCTGGCACGGTCGCTATCGCGTCGCCCTGCCATATTGGTGCCGATGGTGGGTATTTCTGTGCCGGTATGCGGATCGACAACGAACTTGCGGGCGACCAGGCCAAGGACGATGGCCTGTCGGTTTGTTTTGACAGCGCGCCGCTGCAAGCTCCGTTAGAGTTGCTGGGGCGCGCAAGGCTGAAGTTTCAATTTTCAGTGGATAAACCTGTGGCACAACTTATCGCGCGGTTGTGCGACGTCTCGCCTGACGGTGTATCGCAACGGATCAGCTATCGGTCTTTGAACCTGTGTCACTATCATAGTCACGAGACGCCGCAAACGCTGGAGCCAGGTCAGATTTACGAGGCCGAGATAGCCCTGAATGAATGCGCGCACCACTTGCGCGAGGGCCATTTGTTGCGGCTGGCGCTGTCTACATCTTACTGGCCGATCATTTGGCCAGCACCACATTCTGCCGAAGTGTCTTTGCACTTGCAAGATTGCGCCCTGCATCTGCCGGTGCGCGAGGTCACACGCGAAATTCATGCCTCGGAACCGGGACCGGCACAGACATATCCGGTTCTTGAAGCTGAACTTTTGCGCCCACCTTCAGCCCAATCTGAACGCATGATGACCGATGATGGTCGGGTGGTTCTGGAAACGTTCGATGACTATGGCAAGACGCGCGATCCTTATCATGATCTGATTGTCGGCAGCGATGTGCGAATGCACTACGGTATCCAACCCGATGATCCCGCCACCGCGGTCTTTGAGACCGCCTGGAACTTTACCTTTGAGCGGGCGGATTGGCAGGTGGCCATCACGACCGAGTGCCGCATGAGTTGCGATGCGCAGTATTTCTACCTCTACCGCAAACTCCGCGCCACCGAAGGAACAGACGAAATCGAAGTTCTGACAAAGGAATGGTCCGAAACCATTCCGCGTGGGCTTCTGTGATTAAATCCAAGGGAGGATAAAATGAAGATCGAATGGACAAAGGCCAATGTCGGTCGCCGGGGGTTTCTGAAAGGCGCAACCGCGCTTGGGGCCGCAACTGCGCTTCCGATGGGGTGGGCGAACCGTGCTTTTGCAGCAGATGACGGTGTTTTGCGTGTGCGGGCTTATGGTGATGCACAGAACATGGATCCGGCCCATTCCGTTGGTGTTGTTGAAGAGGAGGTGCATGCTTCGATCTACAACAAGCTGATCCAGTACAAACCAGGCGAGGAATGGGGCTGGCAGTTGGATGCCGCAACGATGATTGAGCAGGTTGATCCGACCCACATCAAATTCGCACTACGTGACGATATCGGGTTCACCAACGGTTTTGGTGCCATGACAGCCGAGGATGTCAAATTCAGCATGGAACGGGTCGTGGACGACGCGACCGACAGTCCGAACAAGCCCGACCTGGGGCCATTCAGCCATGTTGAAGTGAACGGTGAACGCGAAGGGACGATCGTTCTGAGCAAGCCATTCGCTCCGATCTGGTCGATCGCCCTGCCCTATATCACCGGAAACATTGTCTCAAAAGCTGCGGTCGAAGCCGCCGGTGGCCGGATCGGCGCTGATCCTGTTGCAGAGTCCGGTCCATACCTGCGGGACAGTTGGGCGCCCAAGGAAAAAACGGTTCTCAAGCGCAACCCTGACTGGAAAGGGGATGCCCCGACCTGGGACACCGTCGAAATTTACCCGATCGACGACGAAAACACGGCTGAGATTGCGTTTGAGGCAGGTGAGCTGGATGTAACCCGCGTGTCGCTGGGCTCGGTCGAGCGTTATCGCGCCGGGGTTCCGAATGGCGGATCTCTAGTTGAAAAACCCTCGCTTTATTATGTCTGGTTGGGAATGAACGTCGAGCATCCGAAACTGCAAAATCAAAAGCTGCGGCAGGCGATCCAGCACGCGGTGGATGTACCCAGCATTCTAGAGGCCGCCTATTTTGGTGCCGCTGATCCATCGACCGGCATCATTGCACCGGGTCTTGCCGGGCATCGACCTTCTTCGCTTGTGCCACCCGAGGCGAATTTTGAAAAAGCGGCGCAGTTGCTGGCGGAATCCGGTGAAACCAATGTCACGCTGACCCTCGATACACTGAACAAGACGACCTTTACGACAACCGCCCAGATCATTCAGGCGACACTGGCGCAGATCGGGATCACGGTTGAGGTGAATGTTCTAGAATCCGGGGCGTTCTGGGCGTCTGGGGACAATGAGAACCTTCAGCTTGTACTGAATCGCTATTCCATGACCCCTGATCCGTATTATGCGACGTCGTGGTTTACGCCCGAACAGATTGGCAAGTGGAACTGGGAGCGTTTCAATAGTCCTGAATTCAACGAAATCCATGAAGCCGCGGCTGCGGAAACGGATATAGCAAAACGGGCTGAAATGTATCAGCGCGCGCAGGACTTGATGGAAGATAGCGGTGCCTATCGCTTTATCACCCACGAGGCGACACCGGTCATCCACAGCGCACGTGTCATTCCTGCGCTGCGGCCGGATGGCCTGTCCCTGCTTCGCTATTTCGGCAAGGCGACCTGATCTCCCCAGGTCGACCGGGGTGCGGCGGGCGCGTGACGCTCGCCGTGCCAAAAACAAAGCCACCAAGCCGCAAGGAGCCAGTTGGCCATGCTGAATTTCGCAACCCGTCGCTTCGGGCTGTCGCTGCTTATCCTGTTCGTGGCGGTCACCGTCATGTTCCTGATGATCCGCGCCGTGCCGGGCGATCCGGTCCAGATCATGCTGGGCCCACGCGCCACGCCCGAGCTTCAGGCCCAACTCACTGCGGCGTTGGGGCTTGATCAACCGATTTGGAAGCAACTTTTGATCTTCTATGGAAACCTCTTGCAGGGTGACCTTGGGACTGATGTCTTTTCGGGCCGGTCCGTCACCGAGATTGTGTTTCAGCAATTGCCTTTCACTCTGGAGCTAATCTTTGCGTCTATCCTGTGGTCTGCAAGCTTGGGCATAGCGCTTGGTGCCTATGCGGCTGCGCATCCTAACACTTTGATCGATCGGATCGCAGCCGCAGTATCGGTCAGCTTTGTTGCGGCCCCGGCCTTTGTTGTTGCACTTTTGGCGCTGCTTGTTTTTGCCGTGCATCTGCAATGGTTCCCTGCCATTGGCGCGGGCGAAGGGTTTTGGGATCGTCTAGACCATCTGGTCCTGCCGGCCTTTGCCATAGGGCTCAGCTGGGTTGGCTATATTGCCCGGCTTGTGCGGGCTTCGATGCTGGAGGTTATGGGCGAAAGCCACGTGCGCACGGCTCGGGCCTTTGGTATCGCCGAACGTCGCGTGGTTATGGTTTACGCGTTGCGTATTGCCATACTGCCAGTGGTTACCGTGATTGGGGTCGGGATGGGCTTTCTTCTCAGCTCGGCCGTTTTTGCAGAAATCGTCTTTGCCCGTCCTGGGCTGGGAAAGTTGGTTATCGATAGCATCACGACCCGCAATTACCCGATTGTCATGGGTTCGGTCCTCGTATCAACGGCGCTGTTCGTGGTGTCGACCGCATTGGCTGATCTGATCAATGCGTTGCTCGATCCACGTGCGCGTACGGCTCATTGAGGAGGGGGAGTTATGGAAAAATCTCGTTCTGAACTGGGCCAGATCATAGTCGGCGTCGCCCGTGACCCGCTTGGGCTAATGGGCTTGATCATCGTCGGCATCATCGTGTTCTGCGCGATATTTGCGGCCTGGATCGTGCCCTATGACCCGATTGCGATGGATATCAAATCCCGCATGCAAGGACCGTCCGCCGCGCACTTGCTGGGGACCGACCAGCTGGGTCGCGATACGTTTTCGCGTGTGATTGCCGGAGGCCAAGTCGCGCTCAAGGTGGCTTTGCCTGCTGTGTTTGGTGCCATGGCGATTGGCCTGACGCTGGGTATGATTGCAGGGTACGGGCCGAAATGGCTCGACAATCTTCTGATGCTGTTTTTCGATACCATTCGCTCCTTTCCGACCGTGATGTTCGCGCTTGCTGTTGTGGCCCTCGTCGGGCCGAGCCTTCAGACCGTGGTGTTCGTGGTCATGGCGACATCGATCCCGACCTATGGGCGGGTGGCGCGAACCCAGACGCTGACGCTGCGCAACTCCGAGTTCATACTGGCCGAACGCTCGATGGGGGCCAGCATGGCGCGCATCTTGGGCGTGCATATGCTGCCCAACATCATTGGCGTTCTGGCGGTACTTGCGGCCATGGACATCCCCACAGTCATCGCGCTTGAGGCTGGCCTGTCCTTTCTGGGTCTGGGCGTGAAACCTCCGACCCCCAGCTGGGGCGCTTTGCTCAAGGACGGTTATTCGCTTATCCGCCAAACCCCGTGGCTGGTTGTGGGCGGGGGCCTGCCGATCATTCTGGCAACACTTGGGTTCACGTTCCTGGGTGAAAGCCTGCGCGATGTGGTTGACCCGAAGCTGAGGAAACAGCGATGACCGATACACTTCTGGAAATCGAACACCTCAGCGTCGATTACGAAACAGGACGCGGTGACCTGAAGGCCCTGAGGGACATAACCTTCGACGTCAACAAAGGTGAAATCGTTGGCATAGTCGGGGAATCCGGTTGTGGCAAATCCACCTTGATCTCATCGATCCTGCGGTTGACCGCACCCAATACGCGGTTTCGTGAAGGAGAGATCAGGTTCAAGGGGCAAGACCTGTTGCAGGCGTCGGAGCGACATATGCGCGACCTGCGCGGGGCGGATATTTCGATTGTCTTTCAGGACCCGATGCAAACCCATAACCCGGTTCTGACCATTGGGCAGCAGATGCTGGACATTCAGCACCGATCCAAGAAGTCCAAAGCGGACAAACTGGCCCATGCAGCCAAGATGCTTAGCGCCGTTGGTATTCCCGATCCCGAAGCGCGATTGAAACAGTATCCTCATGAATTCTCAGGCGGGATGCGTCAGCGGATCGCGATTGCGATGGCGTTGATGTCCGAACCTGATCTTTTGATCGCGGATGAGCCGACTACGGCACTGGATGCAACGCTTGAGGTGCAGATCATTGAGCGTCTGCAAGAACTGCAGCGCGAGTTTCACTGTGCCATCCTGTTTATCTCGCACCATTTGGGCGTGATTGCAGAACTCTGCGACCGGGTGGTGGTGATGTATGCCGGAGCCGTTGTCGAAAGTGGCGACGTGCGTGAGATTTTTCACAATCCCAAACACCCCTACACACGCCGTCTGATCGAATGTGACCCCGGCCACATCAAAGAGCGCGCCCGCGTATTGCCGACCATCCCCGGCGAAGTGCCCGATCTGGCCAACCTGCCAGGTGGCTGCATTTTCAGAGATCGTTGCGATCAAGCAATGGCGCGTTGTGCGAGTGAGGTGCCCCCTTTGGATCAACTAAAAAAGGGCCATCACGCTGCTTGCTGGCTGAACCATGAGGAGGCCACAACATGAGCTTGCTGAACGTCGTGGACCTTAAAACCAGCTATGGACCGGTCAATGTTCTGGCGGGCGTCAGCTTTACCGTAGAACCCGGTGAGACCTACGCGCTGGTTGGTGAAAGTGGCTCTGGCAAAACAACAGTTATTCGCGCCATTGCGGGACTTGCCCCGGCGCAGGATGGTTCGGTCACATTCGAAGGTCAGGAAATTCGAGGGGCGCCGGAAAAAGTCATGCGTCCGCTTCGCAAAGACATGGCAATGATGTTTCAGGACCCAGTCGGAAGCCTCTCGCCACGCTTGACGATCCGCAGCCTGATCACAGAACCCTATCGCATTCAGGGCATGAAAGACCGCGATCTGGATGCCGAGGCCAAGCGCCTGCTGGAAATGGTCAACCTGCCCACGCATTTTGCAGATCGTTACCCCTATCAGCTGTCTGGCGGTCAGGCACGGCGTGTCGGCGTGGCCCGTGCGTTGGCGCTGGAGCCCAAGCTGATCCTGGCGGATGAACCAACCGCAGGCCTCGATGTGTCGGTGCAGGGCGAATTGCTGAACCTGCTCAATGACCTGCGCGAAAGGCTTGGCCTGGCGATGGTGATCATCACCCATAACCTCAGCGTCGTGCGCCACGTGGCTGACAGGATGGGCATCATGTATCTGGGCCGATTGGTCGAAGAAGGCACAACCGAGACGATTTTCAACGACCCGCGCCATCCCTATACGCGCTGTCTTTTAAGTGCGAACCCAGAGCCCGACCCGGATGCGCGATTGGAACGGATCGCCCTTAAAGGTGAACCCCCGAGCCTGCTCAAGCGCCCTTCCGGGTGCGAATTCCGCGAGCGCTGTCCTTTTGCCAAGGATATCTGCACCCAGACACCAGAATGGGAAGTGGGCGAAGGCCACGGCCTGCGTTGTCTGGCCCCGCTGTCGTAGTAGGAAATCCAATGCCAGGCACACTCTATTATAACGGCACTATCGTGACGATGGACGCGCAGAACTCTTCACCAGAGGCTGTTCTGACCGAAGGAAGCAGAATTCAGGCAGTGGGGGCCGAGGCTGACCTGCGCGCGCGCATGCCTTCTGATGTCCAAGAGCATAACCTGCAAGGGCGCACTCTGATGCCTGCGTTTATCGACCCACACGGACATTTCCCGGATCCGGGGTTTATCCGACTGTTCCGTGTTGACCTGTCCCCGCCCCCATTGGGGGATTGCACACAAATGGCTCAAGCGCTGGACAGACTTCGAGAGAAAGCCGACGCAACGCCCGAGGGTGAATGGGTCATGGGGGTGTCGTTCGACAATACGTCCATTCTAGAAGGCCGAATGCCCACACGGGCCGAGTTGGACGACGTATCACTACGCCATCCCATCTGGATTATCCATGCGTCGGGTCACAACGGGGCGGCAAATTCTGTTGCACTCGAGAGGCGCGGGATAAACCGTCAAACACCAGACCCGGAAGGTGGCCGCTTTGGTCGTGATCCTGATACCGGCGCCCTAACAGGTTTGATCGAAGGGCTATCTGCCATGGGTGAGATGGGCGACACGGATTTCCTTATTAACCGAGAAAGATTCTGGCAGGGCTTTGATGCTTGTCGTGACGAATACCTGGCCCACGGCGTGACCTATGCGCAGAATGCTTGGACGTCGCAAGCCATGCTGGATCACTTTGCCAGTTTGCCCGCAGATCAGGACCCGGGAATAGACATTGAGCTTTTACCCATCGGAAGCCTGGAGCCCGAACTAAGCACGCATTGGATCGGCGCGTATTGGCCCGGCAATCCACATTTCACTCTTGGTCCGCGCAAGCTGTTCACGGATGGGGCGTTTCAGTTGCAGACCGCCTATCTGTCGGCCCCCTATTATCGACCGATAGATTCGGATCATCCATGCGGAATGGTTTACACCTCGCAAAAACAGCTGGATGCTGACGTTCGCAAGCTTCATGAAAAAGGTCTGCAAATTCATTGCCACTGCAATGGCGATGCCGGCGCCGAGATGTTCATTGATGCGGTTGATAAAGCCCTGCAGGCGCACCCCCGCGCAGATCATCGCCATACCATTATCCATGGTCAGGCCCTGCGGGATGATCAGCTAAGGCGTATGGCCCTGCTTGACCTGACCGTCAGCTTCTTTCCCGCTCATGTGTATTTTTGGGGGGATCGCCACTTTGACACCTTCCTGGGGCCCGAGCGGTCTGAACGGATTTCCCCTGCGGCGTCAGCGGAAAAGTTCGGCGTGCGATACACGATCCACAATGACGCCTCGGTCACGCCAACACGGCCGATCCACTTGGCCCATTGCGCGGTAAATCGCAAAACCGCTTCGGGCCGTGTGCTTGGCGAGGATCAAAAGATCAGCGCTCTGTCGGCCTTACGCGCACAAACTATCGACGCGGCTTGGCAAGTCTTCAAAGAGGATCAGCGCGGGTCTATCGAGCCGGGTAAGGTCGCTGATTTCACCATTCTTTCGCGCAACCCTCTGCACGCCCCGGATCACCTGAAAGACACACGGGTGCTGGAAACAATTCGCAACGGTCAAATTGTATTTTCAGCACTGCCCACCGAACAAGAAGTCGAGCATACATAATGACGGCCAAGCGTATCGCGATCGCGGGGTTTCAGCATGAAACCAATTGCTATGGTGTGACAAAGGCTGGTCTGGCCGAGTTTGAGATGGCGGATTCCTGGCCTAGTATGCTGCACGGTGTGCAGGTTATCTCGGAAACGGCTGGCATGAACCTACCCGCCGCAGGTTTTGCAGAAGCTGCTGCAGCAGCAGGGTTTGAAGCTGTGCCGATAATGTGGTGTTCGGCAGAGCCGTCCGCTCATGTAACCGATCACGCATTCGAAACGATTTGCGGGATGTTATTGGATGGAATCCGCGCTGCGGGTCGGATTGACGGCGTGTATCTTGATCTGCACGGTGCGATGGTCACCGAAAGCTTGGCTGACGGTGAAGGAGAGGTTTTGCGTCGCGTCCGCAATCTCGTAGGCCCCGTAATTCCAGTGGTTGCAAGTTTGGACCTGCATGCCAACATCTCTGCTCAGATGGTTGAACACGCAGATTACCTGTCGATCTTTCGCACCTACCCTCATTTGGATATGGCAGAAACAGGGGCAAGGTGTGTTCCTGTACTACAGCGATTGCTGGCAAGTGAACCACTGTGCAAAGCGTTTCAAGCGGTGCCGTATCTCATTCCGCTGCATGCACAATATACCGGTTCTGCGCCATTCGACGAAGTCTATCAATTGCCAGCAAGATTCGAGCAGCAGGATGTACTGGCAGAAATCGCGCTTGGTTTTACGGCGGCGGATTTTCCCGACACCGGCCCGTCCTGCGTTGCCTACGCAGCCACGGCGAAGGAAGCGGCCGCTGCCGTTGAAGAGATCGTCGACTTGTTTTTGACCAAGGAAGCACACCTTGATTGCTCCATGCTTTCTCTGGAAGAGGCTGTTTTGACAGGCCGCCAAAGACGGGAAAAGCCGGTTGTTTTGGCTGATGTTCAGGACAACGCCGGTGCAGGAGGGACGTCTGACACCACTGGGTTACTGGCAGCCCTGATTGAGGGTGAAGCCACAAGCGTTTTGATGGGCCTATTCAATGATCCGGTAAGCGCAGAACAAGCCCATGCGGCGGGTGAAGGTGCATTGGCCAAACTGGCAATTGGTGCGAAATCCAACTTGGCGGGCCACGTTCCGGTCACGGCAGAATTTGAAGTTCTGGCATTGGGTGACGGCACATGTCGCTATAGCGGTGAAATGTATGGTGGTGGCGTTGCCACGCTCGGCAAGACGGCGGCCCTTCGATTGGTTGGGTACAAGGCCGAGATTGATCTTGTCGTCACAAGCATACGCAACCAATGTCTGGATCGCGCACATTTCACGCATATCGGTTTAAACCCAAAGAGTTATTCCGTGATTTGCGTGAAGAGTACAGCCCATTTCCGGGCAGATTTCGAACCTATTGCAGAGGAGGTTTTTGCGGTTTCTTCACCAGGTACCTTTCTCTGCGACCTGGAAAAAATCCCCTACACCCGTATCACCAGAAGGCTGCCCAACAATGTTGGGTCTGCGGCAGAGGGCGCATCAATCAATGTCCGCTATTCGGGTGTGGGCCCGGCATAGCTTCGCGCTTTGGACATCTTTCCAATTCCAGGGTTGAAGGAATTGGTCGGATCGCAGCATTTGTAATGTGCCGCCAGATCGGGTTTTGCGGCATATAAGTGGCCCACATTGTGTTCGGCCGGATACTCCGCGCCCCGTTCGTCAAACAATTTGAGCATCGCCGCCTTCAGTGGTTTAGGATCCACCCCTTTTCGAACCACATAGTCCTGATGCATCACGTGGCACATGAAATGCCCGTAATAGAGCTTGTGGACAAGCTGATCATTGATTTCGGGCGGTAGGTTTTCCAGCCAATCCTGATCATTGCGACGCAGGGCGACGTCCAAGGCGATAATGTCCTCAACCTCATCCGCGTGGATGGCCATGTAGCGCACGGCCGCCCCCGCGGCGGCAAAACGGTGAAGCCCCGCGATCTTGGCTTCTCGCATGGTGCATTCAAAGAAATCGGCGTCGCGATCTTCCAGAAAGCCGGGCAACCAATTGGCCGCTTCTTCTATCCCGGCATCCTTCATTTTGAGGATCAGGTGATGTTCAAATCGGTCACGGAAACCCAGCATCCGCTTTGGTAAAACACGCGGCCACAGCGCCACTGCCATTTGCATGAAGCGGTCGGTAAAATTGCGCAGGAACGGGACCCGGCGCAGCCACGCATCCACGGCTCCTTTTATGGCAAAAAACATCGGCAGGCGGTCAGTGCCCAGCTTATCGATCATCACCACCGTGTCCTTGCCATAGCGCGCGGTGATATCGAACACATCGCGGTGCATGTATTCCGCAGACACCGGCAAGACTCTAAACTCGGACAGAATGTGGCGGCGTAGGGCGGCCAGATCACCGGGATAGTTGGCGCCGATGTAAAACACCTTCTCAGCGTCATTCTTGGGAAAGGTATCAAGGCGCACCACGAATACGGCCAACTTTCCAGCAGACCCAGCGGATTCGAACAGTTTCCCCTTGTCGGCGTTGAACCGCGCCGGCGTTTCAGCATCCACATCTCGCACGATTTGCGCATAATCACTGGCCGAAGCACGTTTGTTTGTTGGCTCTGGTGTCCGGTCGAATTTTCCGGCGTCCAGATTGGTCAGAATTTCTTCGGGCGTCTCGCCCAAATCAATGCCCAGATGATTGACCAACTCCAGATCACCCTGTTCGGTGATCCGGGCATAGACCGAAAGCTCGGTGTAGACCGGGCCGCGTTCGACCAGTGAACCGCCCGAGTTGTTGCAGACACCACCAACAATCGACGCCCCGATACAGGACGACCCAATTACCGAATGCGGCTCGCGCCCCAGCGGAGCCAGCAGTTTTTCCAATGCGAAAAGTGTGGCACCCGGAAAGCTGACAATCTGCGCGCCGTCATTCAATGGGACCAGGGTATCCATCCGGCGGGTGTTTATCAGGACCACATCTCGGTCATAGTGGCCGGACGGGGTCGAGCCCTCGGTCAGGCCGGTGTTGGCCGCTTGCATGATGACGATTTTATCCGCCGCGACGCAGACTTGCAGCACCCTCCACTGTTCCAAAAGCGTACCGGGTCGGATGACACACAATGCCTCGCCCTCACCCGAGCGAAAGCCGCGGCAAAACCGTTCAGTCGCGCGTTTGTCGGTCAGGACATTGCGAGAGCCGACGATGACACGGAAAGTTTCGATCAGGTCCTCATTGGTCATGCTGCGTCCCTTTGCACATTCAAAGTGGGCGCAGTGTCCCTGAACCGGATGTTATTGCGGTTCAACTGGTCGATACGGGTCACACCCATCAGTTTCATATCGCGTTCGATCTCGGCCCGCATCAATCCCAAAGCGCGTTCGACCCCTGCTTGCCCCGCGGCGGCAAGCGGATACAAATAGTGGCGCCCTACCCCAACGGCCTTGGCGCCTAGCGATAGTGCCTTCAACACATGGGTTCCGCGTTGGATACCGCTGTCCATCATCACGTCCAGCTTGTCACCGACGGCATCGACAATTTCGGCCAGTTGATCGAATGGCGTGCGCGAGCCGTCCAACTGACGGCCGCCATGGTTTGACAGGATAATCCCGGTGCATCCGATCTCGGCCGCGCGACGAGCGTCTTCAACGGTCATGATCCCTTTCAGGCAGAATTGGCCGTCCCAATCCCGCACCATCTGAGCGACGTCGTCCCAGGTCATCGACGGATCCAGCATGTCGGTGAAATAGCCTCCTATCGAACTAGCACCTCCACCCATGTCCACATGTTCCTCTAACTGCGGCAGGCGAAATTTCTCGTGGGTCACATAGTTGATCCCCCACATCGGTTTAATTGCGAACTGGATCATACCCCCCAGTGTCAGCCGGAACGGGATCGAAAAGCCGGTGCGCAGGTCACGCTCGCGATTGCCGCCGGTGATGCTGTCGACGGTCAGCATCATAACCTCGACACCGGCCTCTTTGGCGCGTTGCATCATGGCCGAATTCAGACTGCGATCCTTGTGGAAATAGAATTGATAAATCTGCGGGTTCTTGTGTTTCTTTCGCAGTTCTTCCAGCGACACGGTGCCCAGCGAGGACACGCCGAACATGGTGCCGTACTTCTCGGCTGCCGCCGCGACCGCCCGCTCACCCTGATGGTGGAACAGGCGCTGCAAGGCGGTGGGCGAACAATAGATGGGCATGTCCAGCTTTTGCCCCATCACCGTGACGGACATATCCACATCCGACACCCCGCGCAAAACCGAGGGCAGCAGATCGCAGCGGTCAAACGCGTTTGTATTCTCGCGATACGTCACCTCGTCATCCGCACCGCCATCGATATAGTTGAAGATGGGTCCCGGCAGCCGCTTTTTGGCCAGTCGCCGAAAGTCATGAAAGTTGTGGCATTGGCTCAGACGCATCACGAGAACTCCTTAATAGGCGACCGAAGGCAACCAGGTGGCAAGGGTCGGCCATAAGAAGACCAGCGCCAGACCGGTAAGCTGCAGCAGCACAAAGGGAATGATGCCTTTGTAGATATGCATCAACTTGATCTCGGGCGGGCAGACGCCTTTCAGATAGAACAGCGCGAAACCCACGGGCGGTGTCAGGAAGCTGGTTTGCAGCGTCACCGCGACCAGGATCACGAACCACACCAGCGCGGGTTCGTCCAAAACGCCAAAGCCCGGGATGTCGATACCAAGGCCGTTCACGATGGGGCGCATCAGGGGCAGGACAATCAGCGTGATCTCGATCCAGTCGAGCACGAAACCCAGCAGGAAGACGATGAACAGGATAAAGAGGATGGTACCGTTTGCGCTGAACCCGGTGGATTGCACCACATGTTCAATCAACTCGTCACCGCCCAGTTCGCGCAGGACATACGAGAAGACGGTCGCACCCAGAAAAATGGCAAAGATGTAGGCCGTGGTGTTGAAGGTCGACACCAGCACGTTCCACAATTTGTGGAAGGTAAGCTTGCGATAGCCCAGTGCCAACAGCGTCGCCCCCAACGCACCGATACCTGATGCCTCGGTCGGTGTGGTCAAGCCCGCGAATATGGAACCCAGCACTACAAGGATTAGGATCAGCGTCGGGATGACGGCGATCAGAACGTCCTTGACCGCAGCCCAGTCGGGGGCCTTCGCACCTTCGGGCACAGGGGCCGCGTCACGGTTCACCAGTGCGAGTATGAAGATGTAGGTCAGGTACAGGCCACCGATTATTACACCCGGGAAAACCGCGGCCATGAATAGGTCGCCCACTGACAACGCCATCTGGTCGGCCATGATCACCAGCATGATCGAGGGCGGGATCAGAATACCCAGCGTACCGGATGCCGAGACCACGCCCGCCGCAAGCGTCGGCTGATATTTCTGTTGCATCATCGACGGCAGCGACAGCACTCCCAACAACACAACGGACGCACCGATGATGCCGGTCGAGGCCGCCAAAATTATACCGATCAGGGTAACGGTGATGGCCAACCCCCCGCGCACTGTACCAAACAGGCGTTGCATCGAGGACATCAGGCGTTCCGCAACACCGGATTCGTCCAGCATCAGACCCATGAAAATAAACATCGGCAGGGCCACCAGAACCGCATTGGACATCGTCGCATAGACCCGGTTCACAACCGCACCAAGGGTCAGATAGTCGAGCCCTGTGAACGTACTCTCCAACCCGGTCCACAGCATCAGATCGTTGTCGAAAAGATAGGCCAGACCGCAATAGGCGACGCCTACACCGGCCAGAACCCATGCCACCGGATAGCCGGTGAACAGCAGCGCGATGAAGGTCAGGAACATTGCAATGACCAGCTTCTCTTCGGTCGTCTCAACAAGGAAGGTCAGACCGACACAGACCGCCGCAAACACGGCCAGAACCAGCAGGATACGACGCAAAGATGCCCCTTCGCGCTCTGAGGCCGGTCCATACAAAAGCGCGTGCCCATCGTGGATCAGTCGCGCCAGCGCCGCCAGCGCTAGAAGAACAAAGCTGATCGGGATCACTGCCTTGAAAGCCCAGCGGGCAGGCAGGCCGGTTGGGCTGTCCGAGCGTTCGTTGACCCGGAAGCTTTCATAGAAATAGTCGTACCCCTGATCGATCATAAGATAGATGAACGGGGTCAGCAGGGTAAGAATACCGATCACCTCGATGACCCGCTGAGCCCGGCGTGACAGTTGCATGTGCAGAACATCGACCCGCACGTGACTGTCGGTGATCAAGGCATAAGAGATGCCGATCATCGTGACGATGCCGTAGAAATGCCACTGGATCTCGTCCAGCTTGGGGTAGTTCTGGCTGAGCAAGTACCGCAGAGCAACCTGGGTGAAAATTGCCCCCATCAGCAGGACATTTGCCCACATGACCACATGGCCGACAGCCTTGACGCTTGCGTCTATCGCGACCGCGATCTTCTGACGGTCGGTTTCGGGGTGTTCCAGGATGCCTTCGTAGGCTTCGACCGGATCGGTAAGGTTGTTCTGTGTGGTCATGGTCATACCTCGCTCAGCAGCCCGACGCGCGGGCAGTGAAAGGATAGAAATTCCGAAAATCAGGAAATAAGAACCGGAGCGACGGATACCGCCGCCCCGGTTGCGTCAGCAAGGGAGATTACTGACGAGGGAGGAACGCATTCGTTTTCCAGAGGTCATAGCCGTCGCGGAACTCGTTCATGTCGGCCAGTACCTGTGCGAAGAAGGCGTCGTTAGCAGCTTCTTCAGCAGCAACCTCATCCCAAGTTGCGCGGAAGGTATCCAGCATCTCAGGCGACCACTGTTTGATGGTGACACCGTTGTTTTCAATGTTGTCGATCAGCGCAGCGTGTTGGATGGCTTCGCCTTCGGCAAAGCTGTCCGCCATCGAAGCTTTACAGGCGCTTTCGATGATGGCTTTGTGCTGGTCGCTGGTTTCGTTCCAGACATCTTTGTTGATCAACAGTTCAAACACAGTTGCCTGCTGATGCCAGCCGGGGAAATAGTTGTATTTTACCAGCTTATGGAAGCCCAGACGCGCATCGATGGCGGGCATCGAAAACTCGGTTGCGTCGATGGCCCCTTTTTCCAGCGCGGGGAAGATCTCACCACCCGGCAGCAGCGAGGTCGCCACGCCCAGTTTCTGCATCACTTTGCCGCCCAGACCAAAGAAACGCATCTTCAGGCCGTTCAGGTCTTCGGGTGAATTGATCTCGGATGCGAACCAGCCCGAAGTTTCAGGCGCAATGATCGCGCAGGGCAGAACTTTGACGTTGAAACCCGCCTGATCATACATCTCTTGGTAAAGAGTCAGGCCGTTGCCATAATACAGCCAAGCCATGTATTCGCCCGCCTCGGGGCCGAAAGGAACGGCTGAGAACAGCGGCGCGGCAGGGATTTTACCCGCCCAATATCCGGCCGTAGTGTAGCCTGAATTGATCTTGCCGGTAGACACAGCGTCAAGAATTTCAAACGGCGGAACCAGTTTGCCCGGCTCGTACACTTTCATCTTCAGCGTACCGCCAGACATCACCTCCAACTGTTCCGCAACGCGTGGGATCGGTGAACCCAGGCCCGGCAGCTCGGTCGAAAAAGCAATTGGTGTTTTCAGCAGCAGCTTGTCCGCGGCAACCGCAGGTGCGGCCAGAAGGCTGGCGGCTACGGCGAGGCTCGTAAGGGTCTTCTTCATGAATTCTCCTCCAGGGTAGGTCGGAACATTGTCCCGATCAGCGGCGCAGGTCTCTCCCGCACCATTCCGGTGGTAAATTAACTTTACCAATAAAAACCAGTCAACAATTTTATTTACCAATGGAATTGAACCAACGTCGAGACGCAGTCACCTCAGCCACATACGTCATTCGCATATAAGAAGAGAAAATCACGTAAATTATGTTCAAAAACAGGCACCTGTTATGCGGTTATCTTCCAAATCTCACTGCTTGAGTTTTACCAAATTATGGTTATATTTATTTACCAGTGATCTTTTCTTAAGACATCGAACAGAGGCACAGCGCCATGAGCCCCACAGCAATATTTGAACCGGTTGGACACGAATCACTGGCCGAGGCTGTTGTGTCTCAGATCGAGGATTTGATCGCCTCGGGCATCCTGAAACAGGGCCGCAAACTGCCTTCGGAACGAGACCTCGCAGAGATGCTGCGCGTCTCGCGCCCGAAACTGCGCGAGGCTCTGTCCGTTCTGGAAGAGCGCGGCTTGGTCACGACGCAACATGGTGAAGGAACTTTTGTCGCGGCTCTGACAGGACAGGCCATGATGCCTGCACTGCTGGCACTTTATGAGAGACATGAGCCCGCCTTTTTCGATTATCTGGAATATCGGCGCGAACAGGAGGGCTTTGCCGCCCGCCTTGCAGCACGCCGCGCGACAAAAGCAGATCAAGAAAGGATTGCCGAGATTTTGGTCGAAAATGATCGCGCCTGGCGTGAAAACGACACCAAAGCCTCTCAAGAGGCAGATTTTGCGCTGCACTCTGCAATCGTCGACGCCAGCCAGAACGCAACTCTGATCCATATCATGGCTTCAATCTACGAACTCACGCGCAAGGGCGTATTTTACAATCGCGACTTTCTAAAGACGATTGATGGCACCGGCAAGAAGCTGCTGGATCAACATATGGAGCTTGGCCGGGCCGTAATCGACGGTGAAGAGGAACGTGCAGAAAAGGCCGCAACCGACCACATCGATTTCGTCGAGGAGTCCTTTAGGCTGGGGATCGAACGCAGTCGCAGGGAAGCAATGGCTGAAAAACGCCGACTGCTGTCGGATCAAAAACCCTCGTAGCGTTTACAGATCATAGGGATGAGCCGCACATTTTTGACCCCACCTTTGCCTAAGGAAAATGCGATCTGTTGTGCAGGGGTGTCAGATAACGATCCTATTTATGCGCCAGATCGTTCATTCCTTGCTAACAACCGGGCCGTCTTCCTTAACCCACTGGCTGAAGCCGCCTTCCAGATGAAATACTGGAGTCAAACCCATTTCTTGCGCCGCTTTCGCGCTTAGCGCAGAACGCCACGCACTTGCGCAATAAAAGACATAGATTTTTTCTTGGTTGAAAACCGGTTTGTGGTACGGACTTTTGGGATCAATCCAAAATTCAAGCATGCCACGCGGGCATGAGAACGCGCCCGGAATTTGACCATTCCTCTGCAACTCTCGAATGTCGCGCAAATCCACAAAAACGTAATCCGGGTTATCATACAACGATTTTGCCTCGGCCACGGACAGCGTTTTTACAATCTTGTTGGCCTCTTCCAAGAGAGTACTTACGCCCTTTGTGATATTCTGAGCCATTTCGTTTTTCACCCAATCGCCACGGCCACTTCTGACTGTACAGCCCGACAGAAGCGCTCATCGTTTGTTTCAAAATACGCTCGGGCAGCGCTTCTTGATTGAAACGCTGCCCGACATTTCTTCAACTGCGTTAGCCTATCACACGCGATCCGTGGATGCACCTTCGCGCTTGCCGGTGAACCAGGACAACCAAATCCCGCTCAGGAACCAGGAATAAGCCCAAGTACCAATGATAATATGCACAAATGTGATGGCGATATCCGGGGATGAACCATACAGAGAGAACGCAGGCACATAGCCAAACAGGAACGGTCCAAGATACAGGAACTTTGCGAACTTCAATGCAGAGAACGCCGTTTCCCACATATTGGCCTTGGCGATGGTGGCCCCGGCAAAGGCCGCGATGCAGACTGGTGGTGTGATGTTGGAATCCTGCGACAGCCAATAGACGATCATATGAGCGGCAATTGGATTGACACCCAGATGTGTCAAGGCAGGCACCGCGCAACAACAGCTGTAATCAGATAGGCCGCCGTCACTGGCACACCCATTCCCAGTACCAGCGACGCCAGCGCGATTAGATCAATGGTGAGGAACAACTTGCCGTCCGCCAGCTCAATCACAATGTCCGCAAAGGTCAGGACCAGACCACTATAGGTCAGCACACCGATGATGATGCTGATGACCCCAACCGTTGCACCAATCTTCAGGCTGGATTCCACGCCGTATCTGGACGCTTCGACAAAGCCGTGAAGATCAATCCGGCTATCTTTGTTAAACCAGCTAACAACGATACATGCGACGATCCCAAGGATTGCAGAATACCCTGGCGAGTAACCGGCCAACATAAAGACGGTGATCGTTGCCAGCGGCAGGATGTAGAACCATTCGGTCTTGAGAATTTCCCAGGCTCTTTCCGAAGATTTCTCACCAACGATGCCGTCTTTTTTGGCTGCATAGTGAACGATGACAAAGACCGAGAAGAAATACATCGTGTCTGACGTCAGCACCAATGGGACAGTTTAGGTCGATTTGATAAGAGAGGGTTTCTGGCTCATCGTAACCGCCAAGGAGTGGAGATTAGAAAGAAACCCGGAACCAAGCAGAGCCACGGTGAGAAGGTCGTAAAGGGCATTCGCCGTGCGACCCGCAAACAGTACTCCGCAGAAGAGAAGATCAGGATCGTGCTGGACGGCCTAAAAGGCGAGGACAGCATTGCAGAGCTGTGCGGTCGTGAGGGCATCGCGCAGAGACTTTTTTATAGCTGGTCCAAGGAATTCCTGGAAGCCGGCAAAAAAACTGGCAGGCTTTTGACACTCAAACTGTTTCAGTCGCTGCGTCAATAAAGTCCGACCCCAGGAACATCAGTTCTCAGACCGCGAGTTAACACAGGCTTTCGGTTCAAGAGCTTCTGCAAGCTCGCGCCAGGTCGCTGTTTCCTGGCGATCAAAGACGTTTGCGGGTGGGATATTGCCAAACTTCTCTTCAATGCTCAGCATGAGTATCAGGCTAAGGATGGAATCGAGAAACGGGTGTGTGTTGTCGGGATCAAAACCTGCGCGCGGGACCAACCCCTCGTGATCTGCGAAATTTCGCAACACCTCAAGCATTGGGGACAGAGGTGACTCAGGCAAAGTAGCTGCCTTCGGTTGCCGCGTTGGCAAACCAGATGTGTCTGCCCCCCCATTTTCCAATATTAATCGAAGACGTTTACGATCCAATTTTCCACTGGGAAGTCGCGGCAGTTCCTCTGTGTGTACAAATCTCAAAGGCGCGGCGGCGGGAAAGAAGTTTTCGGTAATGGCCTGCCGCAATTCCTTTTCCAGAATGTCGACATCCTTGCGTTTGGTTTCAATGGCAATGGCAACCGCATCTGCCTCGCGAATTTGCGCGACGGTGACAAAGGCCCGCTCGACCCCTCCTACGTTTTCTGCGATTTCGGTAACGGCATTCAGCGACAGTCTACGCCCCCGGATGTTAACCACATCGTCCACTCTTCCCAATACATCCAAACTCCCGTCAGGCAGAATGGTCACCCAATCATCAAGAAGAATGGGATCCTTGAGTGGATCAAAAACCGGCTCACCTGCCTGCAAATTCTTGAAATTACCCAGGGTTCGGTCATAGCCAACGGCCTTGACCCGGCCAATTTCGCCGGGTTGCAAGTCGTGACCGTCTGCATTGACTGCCGTTGCACCAGCCAAGAACATTCCACCCGGAGATCCCTGATACTTGGAGAAATCTTCGGCGGGAAGCTTTCCATGTGAAACTTCAATAAACTCCGAAGCGCCGTAGGTCGCGTTTAGTTCAGCTTTGGGAAAACGCTTCACAATATCCCGAATGAGACGCGCGCGACTCGGTTCCCCCCAAGGGTAAAAGACGGTCAATCCGGGCAGAAACTCGGGTGAGAAACTGGGGTTTTGCAACATACCGTGCAATACGCTGCACGGTGCGGACAAAGCTGTGGTGGACGTCGCAACCATCAGATCACAAAGCTGTTTCAGATCAGAAAATCCGGTGGTTGGGGGCAGAACAATCGTGTGGCCCCTTACAAATGCGGGCAGTGTTTCCAGCGCGGTTGCTGTGTCCCAACGCACAACCGTCAGCAAGGTTTGCAGCTGATCATAATCGAACACCCGCATCCGCGAGGCCATGCCCGCAGCCAGAACAACGCCTTTGGGCTCGCCCGAGCTGCCAGACGTGTAAACAACATAGGCGGGACACCGGAGATCAAGGGGTGGCAAAGCCGGCGCTTCGGCAAAACTCTCTAGAAGAAAGTCCAGAGCAGCTGCGTCGCAATCGTCGCCGATGATCACAGCATTCACATCCTCAAGCTCTGGGTTTGCGGCAATCAAACGGCTCCAAAGTGAAAACGTGACAAGAACCAAATCAGGGTCAAACGCTTTCAGGCGATCAACAAGCTGTTCGTCTGAGTCCTCTGGCAGACCCACGCAAAGCAGACTTCCGGTTGCCGTTGAGGCCAGTTGCGTCACAATTGCCGCAGGGCTGGCCGGTAGCAGGCACAAAATCCGGTGCTGGTCCCCAAATTTACGCCCAGGGTCCGAGTGATAGGGGGCAGTATCTTGAAAATGCAGCAACATGTTGGCCATGCGCAAACAAAGGCTTGCCAAAACCCCGTAGGTGACAGACCCAGACGCTGTTCGAATGGCGATATGATCCGGGTTATGATTGGATAGCCAGCACAACTTACTTAGGCGCACCGTGTCGCTGCGCGCCCAGGTTTCCAGGTCAACCAGTTTGCGCCTTGGCTTTGCTCCACCGTAAGCGGCGATCAAATGCCGCTGAACCGGCATTTTCTGTGTCAAAACAAAGCTTCGGCAAGCGCGCGCCAGTTGCTGGGTAAGCCACAACCGCTGAACCAGATTTGAACCCGAACGAGGCGGCAGTTTGAGTGGGACGAGGTCAATGACCGGCACGCCATCCTCGTCAACCCATGTCGCAGCAAAGCAGACATCCGCACCGCTGGAAATCGCAAGTTGCGCAGGAAATCCGGGCAGTTTGCCGGGGCGTAAAAGCCACGGTACCAACAACCGTTTGCCGGGGGCTCTTTCTCCGTCGAAGTATATTTGAAGCACCGCGCCCGCCCGCAAATGGTCCAGGTATCGGTTGGAGTAGGAATTGCGTTTTGTCACCCGCCGACCCGACAAGGTGATGTCGTAGCCTTCGCGACGCGCGGCGGTCAGAAAGTCCGAGGGTTCAGCAGGGTCGCCAACTTCGGGTGCAACCTCGACAAGTGTTTGTACCGGCTTTCCCATTCCCGCCAGCGCGACTTGCAAACGTCTGGAAGCAAAGGTCAGGTTCTGAGAATGAGGCGAGAACACTACGATCCCGTTTGCGTTTTCAGAATTGTTTTCCAGCCAGGATTTCGCCCGATCGGTAAGCGCAGAATCGACGCCGTATGCCACCCCTCTCGACGAGGTTGCGTAGTCTTGATCAGCTGGAAACGCGGCGGGCATTGATTCTGGACCAACCACGCGCACACCCTGAGTTTTCGCCACCTCAATCAATGGATCATTTCCAAACGACGACCAACCCCTAGCAAGGCGTAACAGCTTGTCAAACAACCGCTTCTTTGCCGCGTTCCTTTTAGGTGGAGATATTCGACCCGACATCGCACGAGTAAGCGATGCTTCGACATAGTAGGTTTGACCGTCTGAGAATGCCTCATCCAGCGCGTTAACCAGATGCTTTTCATCGACCCAATGCCAGTGTGAAAAGATCACGAAACGCGCCATTGGTGGCAGGGACAATGTGAAAGTAATCAGTTTGGATTTGTAACTGGCATCCAAACCATCGTTCAAAAAAACAACTAATGACAGGGCGCGCTGGGGATCATTAGAAACGTCGCAAAGCAACGCGTCGATATCTGAAGTGTCCCCCTCTTCTTCGGCTAAGAGAGCATTCACAATTTCCTGGTTGGCTGTTCGCCACTCAGTTTCCAAAGGTTGTTCAGAGTCGAGTTTTCTTGGTGACACTTCGCTATGACGGCTCGCCAGCCTGTGACCGCATTCCGAAATTGGGTCCCCAGTCTCATGCCTGATTAAACGTTTCCGAAGCGGTTCAAAATTCTCACGCAGATCGGTCTTGTTTTGCGTCAACAATTTGCGTGCGCTGTCGAATGCGCGCAAGCCAATAAGGCTTTGAACTCTTTGCGCAATACGATCGGCATTATCATCCGAGGTGCCGACAATCGCCTTGTTCATTACATTTGGGTATTGGTCGTTCAACGAGCCCGCTGCGTCGTCAATGGCCTGAGACAGTTTCCAACGGGGGGGTTTTGCAAGGTCCACATCCCGCATTGATTTCAGAACAAGTCGGCCCAACCTTCTGCGCGGTGTTGCGCCAAACAAAAACAGCAACCAACCGACTGCGCAAATCTGGTTTTGTCGTACCTGGTAACCGAAATCTGGGCTGGAAAGGTTTGAATTTGGGTATTCAGGCGAAGTCTCTGCTTGCCGATCCAAACCCGCGGCGATTGCGCACAGGGTTTTTTCTAACGTACTCGCGCTGCCATCATTCGGCGTCATCTGACTTTTCCCGGCCCCAATTTCGCTGTTTGGTCGCGATCCCTTTTCTAAGCTTGGTATCCGTTTTAAAGCCAAGTCTTATTGCGTCGTCAGCCGGGGTCAAATGTGAAAAAAGCTCAGACTGCGACCTACGACACCGGCTGGGGCCTTCTGCAAAGTGCATTGGGGCAAGGCGAACTTTTCCCAGCCCCAACATTTTGCACGTATCCGTCGTTCTGTGCTTCTTAGACGAATAGCTTCGCGCCCAAAGGCGACCTAGACACCAGATTTAACCCGAGTCCACATGCGCGTCACGAAACGCTGCATCTCAGCGTCCCAAGGCATCTTCATATAGAGGTTCTTCATCCCTTCTTCAGACGGATAGAGGCCCGGATCATTCAAAATCTCTTCGTTCAGAAACTCCTGCGACGCAAGGTTTCCGTTTGCATACCAAACATAGTTAGAAATTGCGGCCGCGTTTTCTGGCTCCATCAGAAAGTTGATAAACTTATGGGCCAGTTCCGGATGAGGGGCATCCGCAGGGATTGCTATCTGGTCGAACCACATGCCCGAACCTTCTCGGAAAGCGCTATACTCAATTACGATCCCGTTTCCGGATTCGGCAGCCCGACTTCGGGCTTGCAGGCCGTCACCTGACCAGGCCATTGAAACGCACACTTCACCGGTCGCAAGGTCCGAGATATAGCCTGTCGAGTTAAACTTTCTTACATAAGGACGAACCGCGTTAAGAACCGGTTCAGCTTTGGCAATAACATCGAGATCGCGCGTATTCGGATCCTCACCGATATAGGTCAGGGCGGCGGGGATAAGCTCGGACGGAGCATCCAGAAAATTCACGCCACAATCGGACAGCTTGGATACGTATTCAGGGTTAAACAGCAGCTCCATCGTATCCAGTGGAATATCGTCACCAAGCGCCTCGCGGACTTTTTCGACATTCACAGCGATGCCCGTCGATCCCCACATATAGTTCACTGAGTAGCTGTTTTCTGGATCGAACGTCGCGGTTCGTTGCTCGATAGCATCCCACAAGTGAACCGAGTTGGGCAGCTGGTCTTTGTCGAGCGGTTGGAAGACGCCGGCTTCTATCTGACGTTGCAAAAACGTGCCCGAGGGAAACACGACGTCATAACCAGACTTGCCTGCAAGCATTTTGGTTTCAAGCAAGTCATTGGAATCGAAGTTATCATAGACGACTTCGACCCCCGTTTCGGTGGTGAATTTTTGCAGCAGAGACTCGTCGATATAGTCAGCCCAATTGTAAACATAGACCTTTTCCTCGGCGTATAGCGCAGTTGTCAAAAGCAAGGTCATCGACGCAGCCGTCAATATTGATTTCATTGTGTACTCCTAAGGCTTTGCAACATGGTCCCGGTGGGCTGTGAGAAACGCGGTCCACCCGTCTTATGGTCCTGAGGCAGATCCAACAAGCCTGAAGTTAAAGCTAAGCCTTACCAAAGGACGTATCACCACCCCAGTTGGTGCGAACCTTAAACAGCGGGAATATGGCACCCATAGCGTCAAACGATGTGGTGAGAATAAATAGAAGCTTGCCGCGATAGTTGATCAGGTATTACTTGCCTCTGACTTCGGAGATGGTCGTCTCACCAAGACGGTCGACTAGGCTTTGCTCGATCTCCTTCATGATACTCGAAACGCGACGGTGCAACGCATGTTCCACTGAACATTTGGGGGCATGATCTTCGCTGCCAGAGGCGATCAGACTTTCGTCCAACGCAAGATACACATCCGCGAGGGTTATGCTGTCTGGTTCGCGTGCCAGACTCCACCCTCCTGCGTGGCCTTTTTCCGAAGTTAACAGACCCGCGTCACGAAGCCGTCCCAAGACGCGGCGTACCACCACCGGGTTCGTCCCTGAATGCTCGGCGATATCCGCAGATGTACGCTTACGATTCGGATCTCCGGCCATGTGGCTGAGCGTGTGCAGGGCGAGGGATAGGCGGCTATTGCGCTTCATTTGTCGTTCTTCTCTAGGCAGATATCACACGTAACAATAACTGTTGCATTCGTCTAGTAACTGCGTAAGTTACGTGACTCTCAAGGCACCATTTGGAGCAACTCATGTCAGATACCCGACTTCCTGTCACCGTCCTTTCCGGCTTCTTAGGGGCGGGTAAGACCACCCTTTTGAACCGTGTCCTGAACAACCGCGAAGGGCGTCAGGTCGCGGTTATTGTCAATGATATGTCCGAGGTGAATATCGACGCCGATCTGGTGCGGGCCGATACCGAACTCAGCCGGACGGATGAAACTCTGGTTGAAATGTCGAATGGCTGCATCTGTTGCACCCTTCGGGACGATCTTTTGGAGGAAGTCCGGCGCCTCGCTGCGGAAGGACGTTTTGACTACCTGCTGATTGAGTCCACAGGCATTTCTGAACCCTTGCCCGTGGCAGCAACTTTCGATTTCCGGGATGAAGCTGGCGACAGCTTGTCCGACGTGGCGCGGCTCGACACCATGGTAACGGTTGTCGATGCGGTGAACTTGCTGAACGATTTCTCGTCCCACGATTTCCTGCGAGACCGAGGCGAAACGATGGGTGAGGAAGACGAGCGAACGCTGGTCCACTTGCTTACGGATCAAATAGAATTCTCTGATGTCGTGGTTCTGAACAAGGTTGATGATGCAGGGCCGGAAAAAGTTGATGCGGCCCGCAAGATCATCCGCAGTCTGAATGCAGATGCCGAGATCATCGAGACCAACCACTCGGAAGTTGCCGCAGAAAAGATCCTGGACACTGGCCTCTTTGACTTCGAGCAAGCCCATGAACACCCAATGTGGGCAAAGGAACTGTACGGATTTGCCGACCACGTGCCTGAGACTGAGGAATACGGGGTTGCGTCATACGTTTACCGGGCGCGACTTCCGTTCGTTCCCGAACGCATTTTAGACGTTCTCAACGGTGATCTGCCAGGGGTGATCCGGGCCAAAGGCCACTTTTGGATTTCAACACGCCCCGACTGGGTGGCTGAATTTTCACTCGCCGGTGCATTGTCCAGCGTCAAACCACTCGGCACTTGGTGGGCATCGGTGCCCGAAGAGCTACGCCCCACACATGACAGCGCTCGCGCCTATATGCAGGCCCACTGGCAAGAGCCGTGGGGCGACCGCCGTCAAGAGATCGTTTTCATCGGTGCCAGTATCGACTGGCCGGGGTTGAAGGCACGATTGGACAATTGCCTTATGCCAGCAGTTACGGCGGCAGGGCCCGACAATTTGCCGGACCTTCCTGACCCCTTCCCGATTTGGCGCCGGGTAGAGGATGCCGCATGAACTTCGTCAGAAAACCCGTGAAAGACAAGGTCACCGGTGTGAGCTTCGCAGATGATCCAGCGTCGCTCCGCACTTTTGCACAGCCAAGCTGTGCCGCTATGATTTGGCGCCGGCGAACCCCGCCGGAAATGCAACGCTGGCTTGACCGGCTTGACCCCGAAGCTTTGCCAAGTGGGCGCGTCATTCTTCCGCCAAGCGCCATTCAAACGACCGTGGGACAACTCTGCGATATCTCCGGCTTGGCTGACGGCCCAGAAAAAGCGTGGCTTCAGGACGATATCTCTTCTCTGGCCGATATCTTCTGTGAATTGATGAACGCCAAGTTCCTGCGGCTGCGGCTGGATGTTGTCACTACCAATGCTTGCCGTAAATTCCATACCGATGCGGTCACCGCCAGGTTGGTCTGCACCTATCGTGGCACTGGAACACAATATGGCACTTCGACCGATGGAAGCGATCCCAAGCGAGTGTTCACCGTTCAGACCGGCGCGCCGATCCTGCTTCGGGGAACACTCTGGCCCGAGCGACCATCGTCAGGGGTGGTGCACCGCTCACCTCCGATCGAAGGTACCAATGAAACCCGTCTCGTCTTGGTTTTGGACCCAGTGCAAAATCCGGAAACCGAAGCATGAGACGTAACCTCGGGCAATGCAGCTTACGCCGCAAGCGGCGATCAAGCGATCCGATGGATGCGTTTGACGGCCTTCCAGCCCCGTTGCGACAGTGGTTGTCAGAAGCGGCATTGCCATGGTCCCCGGTATCCGCGCGCCGTATCTGGTCAAAATCGCGGGCCAAGGGGCTTTCATCAGAAGAAACGCTCATGTCGCTCAGTCGGGCCGAAGCTAGAACGCTCGCGCGCGACCGACAATCGACTGCGTTCAAATTGAATTCCCAGACCTGAAGGACAAAAAATGCCACTTCTATCACAGCCTGCTGTCGCAACGCCTGCGGCTTTAGAGGCTGCTCTTGCAGTCACTACACATGAGACAGATTTCGAAACTGTGAGCGTTTGAGTTCCGGTCGAAAGGTTGTTGTTTCAAATCGTGATTGACATGGCCCCCAGTCTAAGACAAGCAAGGGCCAGATGGTTCCCGATGGTCCGCCCAAGGGATGAAAAGGGAATACGGTGCGGTTCGCCACTTTGGCGCCAAATCCGTGACTGCCCCCGCAACTGTAAGCGGTGAGCGACGCCAAAATCCACTGGCCATTAGGCCGGGAAGGTTGGCCAAGCATCGACCCGCAAGTCAGGAGACCTGCCATCACATGTTCAACCAACCCGGGGCGGGGCGTCCTGGAAGGAGGCTTTGATGGCACGTCTGAAACGTGTGTACATGATCGGCACCTTCTGTCCGCGCTTGGCTTCAAGCGGAGCGGACAATGCCGGAAACACCTGACCATTTCCTTCTGATCTGCTCGACCTGCACCGGGGCATTGCCTGTTGATGCCGTGCGCAATGCGTTGACCGGCAGGTTGCCAACCGGGTTCGCAGTGCGCACCGTTACCTGCATGGCGGGCTGCGCGCGACCAACGACCGTCGGATTTCAGGCCGCTGGCAAAGCTCAGTACCTGTTCGGCGATATTGAAACTGCCGAAGATGTCGACGCGTTGGCGGAATTCGCACATCAGTACCGCAACGTCGCAGACGGTTGGACCAACGCGACGGACCGGCCGCAACCACTATTTACAAAAACCCTTTCTCGTTTGCCTCGAATTCAATTGGAGGAGCCATCATGACGACCTCATCTTTTCTGGTTGCGCGTGATCTCGAATATTATGCGCTCAATGGTGACGTTCTTCTGCAAGGCGTCTCGTTTGAATTGGCCGAGGGCGCGATACTGGCAATTGCCGGTCCGAATGGGGCGGGAAAAACCACGCTTTTGAACCTTCTGTGCGGGGCGGCTGAGATTGTATTGGGCAATGTATTGGTCAAGGAACGCAGCCTGAAACATATGCCCGCTATGGAACGTGCCCGCATGATCGCGGTTGTGGGCCAGCAAGAGCAGCCGGATGGCAGGTTGCTATTGCGGGACTATGTTGCCATGGGCCAGATTCCGATCTGGGCCGACCGATCCGCAGTTGAACATGCCAGGGAACTGAACAGAATCCTTGACCTGACCGACCTTGGTGCGCTGGCAGACAAGCGCATGGCGGTACTGTCCGGGGGCGAACGTCAACGCGCGCATATCGCCCGAGCTCTGGCACAGAACCCATCGTTGTTATTTCTGGATGAGCCGACCAACCATCTCGATCCGGATGCCAAGGGTCGGATGCTGTCTCTGGTCGCCGAACTGGGCATCACGGTTGTGATGATTGTCCATGATCTGGTCATGATCCCGGAATTCGCCACCCACGTGGCCCTGATGAAATCTACGCGGCTCACGGGATTTGGCCCCGTGGCCGAAGTGCTGACCCCCGAGCGGGTCCGCGATACTTTTGGCGTTGAATACCTGTGCTTTCACCACGAAGGCCGCGTGATTCCAGCGCTGGATATCCGTAAATCCACAATCTCAACCTAAACCAAGGAACATTCCCCAATGAAACACATCTGGTCCGTGACGCTGGTCACAGCCATGGCAGGCGGTGCGTCCGCCCACGAGGTCACCGTCGACAACTGCGGAGCGCCGCTGGTGTTCGAAACCCAGCCTGAGCGTCTGGTTGTGCATGACATGAACATGACCGATATGGCCTTCGCGTTGGGCCTGCAGGACAAAATCGTCGGACTGACCGGCATCACCGGCTGGTACAAAACCAGCCCGGAATTCGACACCCTGCGCGGTGATATCCCCGAACTGGCACCGAAATACCCAACTGTCGAAAACCTTGTTGCCGTGGAGCCCGACCTGTTTTTTGCTGGCTGGTATTACGGCATGAAACCAGGCGGAGATGTGACCCCGGATACGCTGGAGCCCTTTGGTATCAAAACCATGATCCTGACCGAAAGCTGTGTGCATCTGGACAAGGATCGCCCCGAAGCCAGCATGAACCTGCTATTCAATGACGTCCTGCGCCTGGGTCAGGTCATGCACGTCGAAGACAAGGCCGAGGCGCTGGTCACGGGCTGGAAAGACGAACTCTCAGCGATCGAAGCGCAGACTGCCGACCTGGCGAAACCCCGCGTTTTCTTGCTGGACGGCCCGGCGGACGCGCCATTCACCGCAGGTAAGTTCGCCATCCCCGATGCTATGATTGCTGCCGCGGGTGGTGAAAACGTGACCCACGACATGGAAACAAGCTGGGGCCGAACCTCGTGGGAGGCGGTTGCCGCTGCTAACCCGGAATTCCTTGTGCTGCTTGATTATCAAACGGGCAATGGCGCTGCGGACACGTTCAAATTTCTGCAGGAACATCCGGTGATGTCGCAGACCGAAGCCGTGAAAAACGAGCGCTGGATCGGTTTGCGGTACGAGGAATTGACCCCCGGACCGGCAAATATCGAAGCGATTTCGAAAATGGCCCAGGCCATGCATCCAGGCCTCAACTGATATGGGCCGACTGGGCCTGACACTTGTGCTGGGGGCGGCCGTATTGGCCGCCCTCTTACTGATATCCACGATCTATGGCACCACATCCATCCCCGTCGCGGACACGGTCACGGCGATCTTGCTGGGAACGGGCCTGAGCGAAGGAGAGATGTCACCGCTGCACCGGATCGTCTTTGATCTGCGCCTGCCGCGCGCCTTGTTCGCAGCCGTGATCGGGGCTGGTCTGGGCATTGTCGGTGTGGTTTTGCAAACCACCACACGCAACGATTTGGCCGACCCGTTTTTGTTTGGCCTGTCCTCGGGCGCGGCGGCAGGTGCCGTGTTCGTCATCACAGTGACCGGCGATATTCTGGGTTTCTGGACCTTACCGCTGGCCGCATTCTGCGGAGGGCTTGTAGCGTCGGGTATCGTGCTGGCGCTGGTTCACGGGTTGCGCACCAGCGCGCCCGAGAAACTGATACTGGCCGGTCTCGCCGTGTCCTTCTTGTTCTCTGCCATCACCAACTATTTGATCTTCGCGGGCGACAGCCGCGCCGCGCATTCGGTGATCTTCTGGATGCTGGGCGGTCTGGGTCTGGCCCGATGGGAGACATTCCCACTGGTCTGCGCCGGATTGCTGCTTATTCTGGCCTACTCGCTCTATCGTGCCCGCTGGCTAGACGCATTGCTGACCGGAGACCTGACAGCTGCAACGCTGGGCGTGCCCGTGCAGGGACTGCGGTTCAGCATGTTCTTTGTCGCTGCCCTTGCAACAGCCGTGTTTGTCTCGGTGGCAGGCGTGATCGGGTTCGTAGGCCTGATGGTCCCTCATATCGCCCGTGGGATCGCAGGGCCGTTGCACCAGCATCTTTTGCCGACAGCAGCGATTGTCGGGGCGGCCCTGCTGACAGGTTCAGATATTCTCAGCCGCCTATTGCTGGCTCCGCAAGAACTGCCCGTCGGGATCGTAACCACCTCAATTGGTTCCGTTTTCGTGTTCCTGCTTCTATTCAGAACGTCAAGAAGCCAGAGGTAGCTTTCTAGTGTCGCCTACCACCCGACCCGGGCAAGACTACAGCTTTTGCCCGGCCTGTTGAGGGATGCGCACTATTCCACCAACAATCCAATTTGTTTCAATGACCTCACAGATACGGAAAATTCTGTCTCGCGCTTGTCAGCGGGTGTGATCCAAATCGCGCGCAGGCTTACTAGTTCACTCGGATCGGCGCCTTTAAGTGTTGTGAACGCTGCGTGAGGTTACCTCGCGGCAAAGCAGGTCAGTGAAACAACTACAGGAGCCGGCTTCGACATGAATATGGCAGAGTTTTCCGGAGCAGCATTTCAATTACTTGAAATACTTACGTACTCGTTTGTCCTTTGTGTCGGCCTTGCGGCGCTTTGGGTTGTGGTTTTGTATGTTCGCGACCGGACGCAAACCGAAAGCACGCTGCGCCGCAACTACCCGGTCATTGCGCGGTTTCGTTACGGGTTCGAACATGTCGGTGAGTTTCTGCGGCAGTATTTCTTTGCACTGGACCGAGAGGAGATGCCGTTCAACCGGGCGGAGCGTTCCTGGGTTTACCGGGCAGCCAAGGATGTGGATTCCACTGTCGCCTTCGGGTCAAGCCGGGATTTGAAGCCGTCGGGAACTGTGTTCTTCGCCAACTGTCCCTTTCCAACGTTGGAGAAAGATGCCGAGGAACCCGCCGAGGTCGAAATCGGGCCTTTTGCGCGCCATCCTTATAAGACCAGTTCGATTTTCAACATCTCGGGCATGAGTTACGGAGCCATCTCAATCCCGGCGGTGCGGGCCCTGTCTTTGGGTGCAAAAAAGGCCGGGATCTGGATGAACACGGGCGAAGGCGGGCTGTCGCCGTACCATCTGGAAGGCGGCGCCGACATCGTCTTTCAGATCGGAACTGGCAAATTCGGCGTTCGTAAACCCGAAGGCGGGTTTGACGAGGACAAGCTGCGCGAAGTTGCGGCGCATGATGCCGTCAAGATGTTCGAGATTAAGCTCAGCCAGGGGGCAAAACCCGGCAAAGGCGGTATTCTGCCCGGCGTCAAAGTCACCGAAGAGATTGCCGCAATCCGGGGGATCAAACCCGGGCAAGACGCGATCAGCCCCAACCGGCATCCCGATATCGATAGCGTTGACGATCTGCTGAACATGATCGCCTTTGTGCGGGAAGTTACTGGCAAGCCGGTGGGCTTCAAGGCGGTGATCGGCGCGCAAGGCTTCTTTGAAGACCTCTGTGCTGCAATTCTGCGGCGCGGTGTTGAAAGCGCCCCGGATTTCGTGACCATCGACAGCGCGGATGGTGGCACGGGCGCAGCCCCCATGAGCCTGATTGACAATATGGGCATGCCGATACGCGAAAGCTTGCCTTTGGTCATCGATGTGCTGAAGGCGCATGGTCTGCGCGACCGGGTCAAGGTCTGCGCCAGCGGCAAGATGATCAACCCGTCCGAAGTGGCCTGGGCCTATTGCGCGGGGGCCGATTTTGTCAACTCGGCCCGCGGGTTCATGTTTGCCCTGGGCTGCATTCAGGCATTGCAATGCAACAAGAACACTTGCCCAACCGGGATCACGACCCACAATCGCAAGCTGCAATTCGGGTTGGACCCGGCCAATAAATCGGAACGCGTAGCCAGCTATGCTATGAACATGAAGAAAGAGATCGGCATTATTGCCCATAGCTGCGGTGTGGCTGAACCCCGACTTCTCAGGCGGCACCACGCACGGCTTGTATTGGAAAACGGACGCTCTCTGCCGATGAGCGAACTTTATCCCGAACCGCAACAAGTGGCGGCGGCTGAATAATCCGCAATTGCTGTCTATAGTTCCATTCAAACCCCATTTAGGTGAGTGTTTCCATGTCTGCCAAATCTACTCCGACCAAAGCCTCTGACCTGCTAGTTGCCGCCCTCGAAGCCGAAGGGGTCACCCGGGTTTTTGCCGTACCCGGCGAAGAAAACCTTGATGTTCTTGAGTCGCTGCGCACGTCGTCCATCGAATTGGTGTTGACGCGCCACGAACAGGGCGCGGCCTTTATGGCGGCCACCTATGGCCGTTTGACCGGCAAGGCGGGTGTGTGCATGGCGACCCTGGGGCCGGGGGCGACAAACTTCGCAACTCCGGCTGCATACGCTCATTTGGGGGGGATGCCCCTGATTATGATCACCGGGCAAAAGCCGATCAAGAAATCCAAACAGGGGCAATTCCAGATCATCGATGTGGTCGGTCTGTTTGACCCGATCTGCAAGATGTCCAAGCAGATCGTGCATGGCAACACGATCCCTGCCCTGATCCGCGAGGCGTTCCGCGTGGCCGAGGAAGAGCGCCCGGGCGCGGTATTGCTGGAACTGCCCGAAGATATTGCAGCTGAAGCCACCGATGCCCCGGTTCTGCAACCTCATCCGCGCCATTATGCTGTAGCGGACCATACGGTTTTGCAGGAAGCCGCTGAACTGATCCGATCGGCAAAGATGCCCCTGCTTTTGTTGGGCGCCGGGGCCAATCGTAAAGACGCGCGCAAAGCGCTCAGCCGGTTTGTGGCAGACACTCAGATCCCGTTCTTTGACACACAAATGGGCAAAGGTGTCATTGATGAACGGTCTGAGCTGTTCATGGGCACGGCTGCGCTGAGCGATGGCGATTATCTGCACTGCGCCATCGACCGAGCCGACCTTATCATCAATGTCGGCCATGATGTCGTGGAAAAACCGCCTTTCTTCATGGAAGAGGGCGGCACCAAGGTGATCCATGTGAACTACAAGGCCGCGCAGGTCGATCAGGTCTATTTCCCGCAGATCGAGGTTGTCGGCGATCTGGCCAAGTCGATCACACGCCTGGCCGAAATCCTCGACGGTCCGTTGGAATTCGATGACAGTTATTTCCGGCTTGTGCGCGAGGAAACGGAAAAACACACATCCGAAGGTGCCGATGACCCACGCTTTCCGATCATCCCGCAGCGTATCGTTGCCGACACCCGCAAGGTGATGGGTGACAGCGATATAATCGCGCTGGACAACGGCATCTACAAAATCTGGTATGCCCGCAACTATAAAGCTTATGAACCCAACACTGTTTTGCTGGACAACGCGCTGGCGACGATGGGCGCAGGGTTGCCCTCGGCGATGATGGCCGCGATGCAGTATCCTGACCGCCGGGTCATGGCGATCTGTGGCGATGGTGGATTCATGATGAACAGCCAGGAACTGGAAACCGCCGTGCGGCTGGGTTTGAACCTGGTGGTGACCGTGCTGAATGACAGCTCTTACGGAATGATCCGCTGGAAACAGGCTCATGCAGGATTTGACGACTGGGGGTTGGAGTTCAACAATCCCGATTTTGTGCAATACGCCAACAGCTATGGTGCAACCGGCCACCGCGTCGAAAGCACAGAAGACTTGGTTCCGACCTTCGAGGCCGCCTTTGCAGCGGGTGGCGTGTATCTGATCGACGTGCCTGTCGATTACAGCGAAAACCAGCGCGTCCTGATCGAAGAACTGGAAGCCAAGGTGTGCCTGATATGAGTACCAGCCTGGATGTCGTGAACCCATTCAGCCTTGAGAAAATAGGCGCGATTGATTTGCGGTCATGGGACGAGGTCGAGTCGATGCTGGATCGCGCTCACTCTCTGTTCCGGGACAGGTCCGCGTGGTTTCCCGGTTATCGAAGGATTGAAATTCTGGAAAAAACCGCTGCTCTGATGCGGGATCGGTTCGACGAATTGGCGTATCTGATCGCCGATGAAGGTGGCAAACCCTTGATTGACGCGCGGGTCGAGGTGACGCGCGCCATAGATGGGGTGGGCTTGTGTATCCACGAGATCGGGCAGATGTCCGGGCGCGAAATCCCGATGGACCTGACCGCCGCCGGAGCCGGGCGCTTAGCATTTACGACCCGCGAACCCATCGGGGTGGTTGTGGCCGCCAGCGCGTTCAATCACCCGCTGAACCTGATTGTGCATCAGGTCGCCCCTGCTGTGGCAACCGGGTGCCCGGTGCTGGTGAAGCCGGCCCTCGACACGCCACTGTCCTGCAAGGTCTTTGTCGACATGCTGCACGAGGCTGGCCTGCCGCAGGATTTCTGTCATTTTGTCGCCTGCGACAATGCGGTGGCGGAACAGTTGATCACCGACCCGCGCACGGCTTTCTTTACCTTCATCGGATCAGCCCGTGTGGGATGGATGCTGCGGTCCAAACTGGCACCGGGTACACGCTGCGCATTGGAACATGGCGGTGCCGCGCCGGTGATTGTGGACACAGATGCCGATCTGGATACGATGATCCCGGTATTGTCAAAAGGCGGGTTTTACCATTCCGGGCAGGTTTGTGTTTCGACACAGCGGGTCTTTGCGCCAATGGATATGGCCGAAGAGGTCGCCACGCAGCTGGCCAAAGCCGCGTCTCAGCTAAAAGTTGGTAACGCCACTGATGAAACGGTTGATTGCGGCCCTCTGATCCGTCCGGGCGAAGTGGACAGGGTCGCAGAATGGGTGGACGAGGCAATCGCTGGCGGCGCACGCGTTCTGACCGGAGGCAAGCGGTTGGGGTCGACAACCTACGCGCCCACCGTATTGCTCAACCCTCCGGCGGATGCCAAAGTCTCGACGCTGGAAATCTTCGGACCCGTTGTCTGTGTGTATGGCTATGACACTTTCGATGGCGCGGTTGAGGCGGCGAACGCATTGCCTTTCGCCTTCCAGTCGGCGGTTTTCACCCGGTCACTTGACCGCGCGCTGACGGCGGTACGCACGCTGGATGCCACGGCGGTCATGGTCAATGACCATACGGCCTTTCGGGTTGACTGGATGCCCTTCGCAGGCCGCCGCCAATCCGGTTACAACACCGGCGGGATCGGATACACGATGCACGACATGACACAGGATAAAATGGCAATTATCCGGCTGCCTCAGGATAAGTGACAGCGCTGCATATCCCGGTCCTGCCTCTCGTTTACCGCAAGGTACCCGGTGCCTGAAGCGCGAAGGGTATACCAATCTTGTTGAAGCCTGCGATGGGCACGAAGCGCTAGGAATACTGGCCAAGGCTTCATTTGATTTGGTTCTTCCGGATTTCATGATGCCCGGCATGAACGGGTTCGAAACACTGGAATGCATGAAGTCGGACATGGCCCTGCGGGACATACCCGTCATAATAGTCTCGGCGGTGGATGAGATCGAAAGCGTGATGCGCTGCATAAAACTTGGTGCAGCAGACCACTTGCCCAAACCCTTTAACTCGGTACTTTTGCGGGCCAGAATTTCTGCAAGCCTGGAGAAGAAATGTCTGAGGGATCAACCAACACAGTGTGTCCAAAACGTTTCTAAGATGTCGTGGTTTTGTTTTGCGATGTGGTCGGATTTACCGAATATTGCGACAGGCATGCACCGGAAGAAGTGGTGTCTCATCTGCAGGATTTGGTGAATACCTGTGAGCAAATCACCGCCCGCCTTGGGTTAGAGAAAATCAAACCCATTGGCGATGCGTACATGGCAACTGCCGGGCTATTACAATAGGTTGAAAGCCCGGCTGAGGCGAGCGTGCGTGCAGGATTAGAGATGATACCGGCGATCAAAAACATTGGGGCGACGCGGGATCTGCGCGCTGGAATTCGTATGAGTCCCGTGGTCGCTGGAGTCATTGGTCGCAAGCAGTTTGTATTTTTTTTATGGGGCGATACGGTGAATGTCGCGTCGAGAATTGTGGAAGAAGCAGAGCCCTCCGGTGTCCTTGTCAGCGACCCTGTATGGTGTCTGATCCAGGGCAATTTTCGCGGCAAGTCGATGGGTTTGGTTGAATTGCAAGGTAAAGGCACGCTCGAGTTGGTCCAATGCCAGTCCAACTGAAACGGTTTTTTGTTTGATCCGAACGGCAGGTAGGTTTGAATAAGCGCAGCTGCATTGCCAGCCGTATGCGCGTTCAAATTTTGCCGACATGACGCGCACGGACGATTTCCAAAAGGGGGCGCGGGTTGTTGCATCGATCAATCGCACCGTTGCGGACAAAGTAACCACGATCAACATCGGCAAGGGTATCGCAAAATACCCGCGTGTTTTTGAGCCTTGCGCGGGTCTCCATTGCTTCAAGGACCCGGGCGTTGGTCGCGTCATCATCCTTGTGGGGAATGGCAGGGTTGTCTCCGGCAACGCGCAGATGTACCGATGCTTTCAAGCCGTAGGGCATGACCGCCCGATCTGCGGCTTCTAACCGATCTACAACCGGCTCGTTGTTGCCCAGCCGGAACACGGCACCCGCATTTCCGCAGGAATTCGGAAGGGATGCGAGGATTTCCATCTGGTTACTGTCCTGTGTATCGAACCCGTGATTGATCACATGAAAGTACGTACCTTCCGCTTTGACCTCTTCCTTTGTGCGCATCCGGGAAATGTAGATCGGCAAGCCGGTTTTCTCGTGAGCGTCAGACAATGCATCAACAGATCTCTCGACATCACGCCAATTCAAGGTGATCTCCCAATCGGTCAGTGTGTCAGCGACGGATGCGATCAGATCCAGGTGGTTTTCAGGAATACTGTAGCCAAACAACGTGATGCGAAATCCGAGATGTTGCAAAATACCAAGCCGGGCGCGGCGTACAGGGTCCAGAAGATCCTGCAGAGGCAGGCGCACGTCCCGGACGCCCATCTCTTGCAGCGCCAGAAGATGATAGTCATTGCGGACCAGTTTGCGGTCGAATTCGTCCAAACCACCGCTGGGGGGCACCTCTGAAATTTCTGCCCAATTCTTACGAAGATCAAAGCCTATCAGCGGCCGGGTATTTTCCCTTGGGTCAGGGGCCAAGTGCTGCAGATCTCCGGTTGGCTTTTCACCGGGGGTCAGCTCTGTTCCGTTGGTACGCACAAACTTCGTGACGTGGCCGTTTTCATAAACATTCACTACAAAATAGCCCAGTTTGGCAGCGTCATTGCGCCCGAATTCACTGCCTTCCGGCGGGACTGCCCGCAGCATTTCTGAATAGTCCTGCCGGACAAAGCTGGTCGCTGGCGCAAGGTAAAAATCCGTCTCGCCATAACGATCGTACCAGAAGTTGTGAGCGTGGCCTGAAAACATGGCCTCGATCCCATGCTTTTCGAGCAGCCCCAACAGCCATCCCCTACCCGGCTGATCAGTATTGTCATAGTGATCAAGTTCGTCGGGATAACACAGGTAGGCCGGATGGTGCAGCATGAGCATGACCCGCTGCCCTTGCGCCGCGGCAAGCTCATTTTCGACCCAACGTCTTTGATCCACCTCGTCCTGCAGCCCGGAATTGATCAATTGCGCGTTCAGCAGAAGAAACCGAACTCCACCCTTTTCGAAGCTGTGGTATTGGGCACCAAACTCCTTTTCCCACGCTTCGATCATTTTGGGCGTGGTGGGGCTTGCTGGCCCGCCACTGATTGGCGTGTCGCCGATGTCGTGGTTTCCCGGCAGCACATGGATTGGCATCGTCAAGTCCGACACAATTGCGCGGTAAGCTTCGGCGGCCTGCGCAAACAGCTCTCCGGTCTCAGGCACGGGGTGAAGCAGATCACCGAGATGGACAACAAAGTCCACCTCTCTGCGGTTGATATCCGCGACAACATAACGAAATCGTCGATTAGCGCGCGCGTTCACGGGAAAGGGTGAATTGCAGCGATCTTCGTCTGGATTGACATGGGTGTCCGAGATCACCGCAAAGCTGTATACAAAGCGGCCCAGACCGACCTTTCCCGCGCTAACCATAGTGTCTTCCTTGTATCTCGGGATTATCCGCCAGTGGTCAGAACCGATGCCTGCCCTGTGCGTGAGGCACGAATGCGGGATCGGATCAGCACAAAGATCGACAATGCGGTCAGCAGCCAGAACAGCCAGCAAATCGCGTTTCTGACAAAAATGGAAAGGCTCCCATCAGACAACAGCAATGACTGACGGAAGTTGTCCTCAAGTAGCGGCCCCAGAACGAAAGCGATCAAAAACGGCGCGACCGGGATGTCGAGCCGCATCATCGCGAACCCAACCAACCCCATGCACAGCATTACCAAGATATCGAACAGGTTATTGTTCACCGCATAGGCCCCGTAAACACACAGTGTAAACACGATCGGGTACAAAATGCGATTGGGGATCAGCGCGACGCGGCTGAAGGTCTTGATCGCGACCTTGCCCACGATGAATAAATAGGCCGAGCTGAGCAGGATACCCATGAACAGCGCATAGATCATTGGCAGGTTCTCTGCAAAAAGAATTGGGCCCGGACGCAACCCATGGATCATGAATGCGCCCAGAATTACTGCCGTGATCACGTCACCGGGCACGCCCAAAGCCAGCAGCGGGATCATTGTCGCCCCGGCCACACCATTGTTCCCGGCCTCGGCCGCCGCGACGCCCTCAGGCTCGCCCTTGCCGAAGTTTTCGGGGTTTTTCGAGTTTCTGCGCGCTTCGCTATAGCTTAGAAAAGCCGCCGGGGCACCACCGATACCGGGAATGGCCCCCAATACCACACCGATGAAACTGCCGCGGACAACCGATTTCAGCGTCTTGCGGAAATCGGCAAAGCTTGCACCGCTCCCCAGTTCCTGACGCTGTGCCCCAGGTGGCCTTGCGCGTCGCGTCGCGCGATCCAATATTTCGGGGATTGCGAACAGGCCGATCAGAACGGGAATAAAGTTCAAGCCGGACATCAGCTCGTAATTTCCAAAGATGAACCGGTTCGTGCCATAGATCAGATCAAGCCCAACAGTGGCCAACATAAGACCCAAGCAAGCCGACAGGATACCTTTGGTCAAGCTGGGCCCTGCAACACCTGCGATGATTGTCAGGGAAAAGACGATCAGCGTGAAAAACTCCGGCGGACCAAAACGCAATGCGAATGTCGCCAGAAAACCGGCAAACATGATCAGCGCTACGTTCGAGATCAGATCAGCCACACAAGATGCATAAAGCGCTATGTCCAACGCCTTTCGTGCCTGCCCCTTCTGTGCAAGCGGGTAACCATCCAAAATGGTACAGGACGCCGCCGGGGTACCGGGCGTCTTGATGAGAATTGCCGTTAAAGACCCGCCATAAAGACCGCCCTTATACACTCCAAGCAACAGCAGGATGCCGGTCACAGGTTGCATCGTAAACGTAAACGGCAGCGCCAGAGCCACGCCCATCGGTGTCGTCATCCCGGGTATAGCACCAATGATAGTTCCAATCAGAACTCCGATGCCGATCACCAGTATGTTTTCCAAACTCAGGAAAAGCTGAAAGGCTGTGGAAATATTCTCGATCATGCTCAGCTCCTCCTCAGCTTAACGTTTCGAATACGCCAAGGGGCATTGGCACACCTGCGACGTGCAAAAAGAACAGGTAAAGAAGAATGGGAAGAAGGATGCTGATCGGAACGATGTAGTACCATTTACGCTCACCAAAAAAGAGCATCATGGCAAGCATCAAAACGATCGAGCTGGCAACAACGCCCAGCGTCGTAAGCGCAAAGTAAAACAGAAAAAGCGCAAAGATCAGAATTACCGTTCGCAGCGTTCCCGGCAGAGTGTCCAACTTGTAGATTGCATCTGCTTCTGCGTCCTCATCCGCATCAACCTCGGGCGTTTTGAGGAGGTATGATTCCGCCACCAAACTCAGCGCGACAAACACAACGGCAAAAGCAATGACACGAGGCCAGAACTCGGGTGACAACGCCGAGATCTCGACATTGCCCGGAGAATCCACCCCAGACGGTATGAGTATTACGATTGTCAGAATTCCAAGGATCAGGAACAGTGCCCCCGCGAAAAAATCCCTCCGTTTTGATGGCTCCACGGTCAGTTTCCTCCCTTCAGCAGATTCAAATCCAACTCAGCGTTTGCGATGTTTTCGCTGAGCGATAACAGCCGGGCCGCGCCCATATGCGTCATCTCGCTGGATTTGATCTTGATTGGTTGCTGCAGATCCGACTTGAGGGTGTCGATCTGCTTGCGAAACGCTTCGAGATAGATGGGTGATTGGGCCAGTGGCCCCGCCAGCAACACCAGTTCTGGCTGCAATACCGTCAAGCTGAGCGAAAAGCAGTTCGCTGCGCGCGCGCCAAATTCTTCCAAAACCGATCTGTAATCGCCATCCGTTTCGTCCGCCCCCGAAACGACCTCCCAGATTTTTCGCGCCCTATCCCGATCAGAAAGAGAATTGAAAACGTCCTCAGAAAGCAATTGCTGCAACAGCGCTTTGCCGCCGCACAAATCTGTCAACGCCACGGGCAGGTTGGACCCCAACCCGTCGGTGATCTTGGCTTCGGTCAGAACACCACCGACCCGACTGATCCCACTGTAGGGCTGCCCATTGATCTGAAGCCCGATACCAAAGCCAAGCGCGCAGTAGATCACCACGACGTTTTCAATGTTTCGTGCGGCCCCGAATGCGGCCTCGGATTGGCAGATTGCAGCGCTTGGCGTTTCCAGCGCAACTGGAACTCCAAGCTCTTTCTGGACCAAATCCCGAACGCCGACTTCGTCATCCCATCCAAGTGTCGGGGCCGAGATGACGGCACCACGTGCCTTGTCCAGATTTCCTGCAATCGTAAGCCCGACGCCAAACAGCCTGTCTTTGTCAGGAACATGCTGTTCAATGAGCTTTCGGGCCTGATCACAGCACTTCTTCAGAAAGCCTTTACCTTCAGACAGGCCTTCACCACGGGCATCCCAGGACGCAATTCTGTTGTTTGAAAGATCAGCCAGAGTAACGACCTGCTGATAGGCGTTGATACCTATTCCGATAACGTACCCGCCAGTGTGGTCGACAGACAGTCTCTTGGTGCGCGGGCCCCGCCGCCCCTCGGATTTGGCATCGCCGACCTCCTGCACCAGGCGCGCCTCGATAAGTTCGCGCGTGATCCGGGACACGCTTGCTGCGTTCAATTCCAGATTGTCGGCAATTTGTGACCGGGAAATTGTTCCCGACCCTAGAATCTCACTCAGAACCCGTTGCCGGTTTCCGCGTCCGATTTCTTCCAGTGATGAACCTGCCATTTTGAGCCTCCCATTTCACTTTGACTTATTTATTTACTTACTGCAAGTAATTTATTATGGTGAACCCATCCGATTCAGGGAGACGCTATAAAATGAAACTGAAAAATACAGTAGTCGCTACGCTGAGCAGCCTTGCACTGCTCGCTATGCCAACTGTGGCATCTGCGCAGGAATATCCAAGCAAACCAGTAACTTTGGTCGTTCCATACGGCCCCGGCGGTGCCGCTGATCTGGCCGCTCGCACTATGAGTACAGAAGCCCCCGAATATCTGGGTGAGAACATTCTGGTCGTCAACAAAACCGGCGCTGGCGGGGTCGTTGGCTCAACTCAGGTCGCAAAATCTCGCCCGGACGGCTACACTTTGCTTATGGCGCGCGTGGGCTCTCAGGCCACGGTTCCTGCGATCAACCGCACAATACCGTACAAGTGGGACGACTTTACCTTTCTCGGCCTGATCGAGAAGAACCCGTTTGTTCTGGGTGTAAGTGCGGACTCGCCGTACCAAAACTTTGACGAACTGAAAGCAGCGATTGAGGGGGGAGAGCGCCTTTCTTATGCGTCTGCCGGTGTTGGCACTCTGTTGCATATGGCAATGTTGATCATGCTGGATGATCTTGGTGTAGATTCCGAGGCCCTGATCCATGTGCCCTTCAAAGGGGGCGGCAAGGCGACGGCCGCCGTTGTTGGCGGGCACGCCGATCTGATCTTTCACAACCTTTCAGGCCTGTCCGGCGCAATTGAGAGCGATCAAATTCGACCGTTGCTGACAACCACACCTGAACGGTTCTCGGCCATACCGGACACCCCGACCGCGCAGGAGCTTGGTCATCCAAATCTGGAAAATGTCGTCGGTTGGACAGGCGTATGGGGCCCGAAGGATCTGCCGGAGGACGTTGTCGCAAAATGGGTCGAAGTGCTTGGCGCAATTTCCGCCGATGAAAGCTGGGTTGATACGACTGAAAAGCTGGGCTCGGTCCCTATTGTTCTGTCGCCAGACGAAACAAAGTCGTTTGTCGAGGGTCAGGTCAAAACCTTCAGTGACACCGCCGAAAAGCTGGGAATGGTAATTCAATAAGCAGCTCGGCGTCCCGGGCGGCCGCTCCTCCCCTTGGCCGCCCGGGACAAATTTCTTTCACATTTGGGAACCCACAATGGCACGTCCGAACATCCTTTTTATTCAGGCCGACCAGCTTGCAGCAAATGCGTTGAAAGCATACGGAAACAAGACGGTGAAAGCACCAAACATCGACCGCCTTGCGCAGGCAGGTGTCGTGTTTGAAAACTGCTATTGCAACCTGCCCATGTGCGGTCCGTCCCGCGCGTCGATGCACGCCGGAAAGCTGCCCTTCTCCATTGGCATGTATGACAATGCCAGCGAATTCCACGCCGATATTCCAACATTTGCCCATTACTTGCGCAGCAAGGATTACCGGGTTGAAATGTCGGGCAAGATGCACTTTGTCGGCCCCGATCAGCTGCATGGATATGACAAACGCCATACGACAGAAATCTACCCGGCGAACTTTGCCTGGACCGTGGATTGGTCCAAAGGGCGTGAATACAAGCCCACGAACTTGACTATGGCACCCATTCTAGAAAGCGGCCCGGCGGTGCGCACCATGCAGATGGATTACGATGACGAGGTCGAATATCACGGTATTCAGGCGCTGTATGACCTGGCGCGCACGGGCGATGACCGGCCCTTTATGTTGACCGTTTCCTTTACTTCACCACACTCTCCGTTCGTGATCGGCCAGGAATACTGGGATCTCTATGACCATGATGAGATCGAGTATCCCGCTGTACCACCACTTGAGCTAAACGAGATGGATCACCTCAGCCGCAACTTGCATTATTGCCAGTCGCGCCACGAATTTACCGTCACCCCCGAAGACCGTCGAATGGCGCGCCATGGGTATTACGGCATGATCTCGTACATCGACGAAAAAGTCGGCCACCTTGTGGAAGTTCTGGAAAAGACGGGCCAGATGGAAAACACCATCATCATCCTGACCGCCGATCATGGTGAGATGATGGGCGAGCGTGGCATGTGGTTCAAACAACACTTTTTTGAATGGGCCGCCAGTGTACCTTTCATTGTCTTCGCGCCAGATCGGTTCAAACCAGCGCAGGTGAAAGAAAACATCTCACTGGTCGATCTTCTACCAACACTCACAGACCTTGCCGCTGACGGCACGTTCCAGGATTTTGCGTCCCCCATAGACGGTCAATCCCTGGTGCCTGCCTTGAACGGAGACACATCCACTCTGTCGGATGTCGCGATCTCGGAATTTGCGGCCGATGGCTCAACCGGCCCCAGCCGAATGGTTAAAAAAGGGCCGTGGAAGCTCATGTGGCTCGAAGGTGAAGACACATTGCTCTATAATATCGACGAAGATCCCACCGAAGTGAGAAACCGCGCAAACGATCCTGACTGCGCCGAGACCCGGGCCGAACTTGAGGCTATCCTGTTCGATGGTTGGAATCCGGAGGAACTAAAAAGAGCCATTCGCGCCAGCCAAGTTCGCAGGCTTGCAATTCACAACGTGACAGGCGGGGATCCGACATATGTTCATACAGTGCGCCACGATGATGGTGAACGCTACATCCGCAACGCAGGGGCGGCAGACACCAAGGCGCGGGCACGTCTGCCTTACGTGGCTCCGGCAAAGCCAGATAGGGCGTAAATGCACCGCATGACTACACCCTTGTTGGCGCAGGCCTTGCGGAGTTTTTTTGCGTCGCATCAGCCTTCGGACCAAAATACCGACCGAGCCAATTGAAATGAAACGTGCCTGCCACCGTAGATATCGAAGAAAATCCGTTGATCCTATAAAAGGACATCAGGGCAAGCCGTCACAGATCAGCCCAAATTACACTTTGCTTTCCGGCGGACGAAAGCCCTAACACCTTGTTTTCGAAAGTGTCTTCACGAAGCACCGTATCGCGCCCATGCACTATTTCAAATTCGAAGACATTCGAACATTCTTTCCATAAAAAAACATATTGGTGCTGCTCGCCAACACGGAAAGAGATAAGCCTCAGGCTCGGTCCAACTTCAGGCTCCTCTACTCTTCTGTAGCCACAAACATAAGTTGCCGACCCAAGTTGCGCACTGGTTTGGCGCAGGCTTTCAATTCGTCGCGAACCATCCTTCTTAGCGTAGATTACAGAGCCAAAGGGCAATGTAATTTTCAATCGTCCATTCATCCCTTGTTGGGAAATTTCATTTCGAACATAGGCATGAGGGGAGTTTTGCGGAGCCTTTTGCATGTACTCGTCGTCTGCAATCAAATCAGCGGCAGCAGAGCAAAAGTTTAATCCTATTTCCCTATAAACATCACTCATTGTGCGATGATATGCTAAAGCCCGGCCCGAGTTCCGCTTCCCGGTATTCCGTCTATCTTCCCTTGGTACAGATCATATTTTTTCAATTCGATTTGGATCTGTTTCCAACTGTCGATCGACATATCCGGTTGCAACAGGCTTTGAACACCTGGACGCGCTTGTATCGCCAATGAAGGGAACCGCGAGGGTGAAACACTATTTTCCGGCAACAAATCGGGATTGGCATTTTTTTGTTGAAAAACCGAACTTGTTTGGATTTTCAGGAACGCCACCTTTGTTGACAAGCGCCTCAACAACACCCCTGGAAACATTCATGGACAAGGCAATCAGCAAAGGCGTATTTCCTTCGGCGTCTTCCAGTCTGAAATAGCTTCGCGGCGACTCCACGAATTTCGATAAGACTTCGATTGTGGCTGTTACATCGGACGCGACGCCCCGCTGCATGGCGGCATACATCAATGGTGTCCAACCATTGTTGCTGGAATACAGAGGATTCGCACCCAAAGAAATCAGCTGTTCCACCATGTCGGGATCGTTAATTTCAGCCGCAAAAAGAAGCAGGTTGTTCCGGGTAGAGGCATAATTCTTTGCCTGCAGACGTTTTTCTGACGGGTTATCCGCTGAACCAACCAAGTCCTGAAACGCTTTCAAGTTGTCAGAGGAATACACGGCCCCCTTTTCCTTGAGAATTTCAGCAGCTTCTTGATGACCGAACACTTCGGCAACTTGAAGCGGTGTCCACTCAAATACTTCGTCTTCTATATTCAGATCGGCATTTCGCAGGACAAACAACTCTACTTGGTTCGGCTTACCCACAGCGGCGCAATTGCTAAAGTTGAAACTCGATCTGGATCCGGTCAGTTTTTACAATTTGCGCAACAACAAGGACAATCCTGAATTTACCTCACCGGGGACAGCTATCTGGTAACGGATCTGTCTGGGCATATAGGCGATTACCTCGGCCTCGCGGCGGTTCTGGCGCGGCTAGATTTTCTGGTCACGACAAACCGCTCCGCCACACATCTCGCGGGTGCGCTCGATAAGCCGTGTATTTTGCTGCTCAATGAAACATCGTCGTGGATATACACCTATGACAATAACTCTATCGAAGCTTTGTACCCGTCGATCACCTTAGTGCCTGTTCTCAACGATGCCGAGAAGCAGGAGACGTATTCGAAGCTTCGCTGCACCATACGTGCCACATTCGCTGAGAAAACAAGGCCGACTGAAACCGCATATACCAGTTATGCTTGGTGTTATGTGTGATCCTGGTTCACTTTACTGCGAAGTTTCCTGCTGGCCGTAACCCGCGTTTTGGGCGGTATTTCAGGCGTAAAGCGAAACCGGTTCAGTACGCTCTGACAAGTTGGCGATGCCACCGGTGCCGGTGCTGACCAGACGGTTTAATCTGTTCCTATTGTGCAGAACAGTTAGCATAAATCCCGCCAAATCTCTTGCCGGGAATTTCCCAAAGGGGCTGGCTGGTATAGGTACAATGCGGCCTCAAAGATGCCCCCAACGGATTTATTGCAACTTGACAGTGGTGAGCTTTAGGCAGGACGTGTTGCCCGCGTCATGACGGCTCAGGCTGTGGCCACCGAGCGGCTCTTGGTACGGTCGGTACTTTCTGTGGTGAACCCTCATCGTCCGATCAGCACTGTTTCGAACACATTGTCTCTGGGCCTTATGAATGGCGGGGGCGGATCCTTGGCCTGGGTTCCAGGCATGCGGTTTGTCACAATAGCGCTGCAAAAGATTCGGGCGGCATGAAAACCCATCGCTGGGCTACTATTAAGGCCAAAGTCGAGAGCGTTGGAGTGATAGGCGATTTCGTCCAAAATGAACTGTCCGACTTCGATATCTAGGGCTGCAACGTCAGCTTCGCTCGCCATTTGAACTTCGCTGCCGGTGCTTTCATACGCAATCGCCAAGCCTGTCGCATTCACCGAAATCAAGCTAAGGGCCTTGTGCTGATCGTTCAGGAAAGGGATCACTGCGTTTAGGGCGTCTTTCGCCTGTTCAGACGTTAGGGCTGATGCAACTATCAGGTCAGACATTGCAGCTGCCATTTGCTGCATAGGGAAATCCGCTGCTCTTGCATCAAGTAGGACGAGATCAATCCCACCCAGTTCGGAAGCTCGCGCCGTTCCGCCAGCTCGGCCGGGACGAACATTCAGCAACCGATAGGTCAGTGGAATTCAACCCGCTTTGAGTGATCCACGCATTCCAACTATCGAAGAGAGACGGACATCTGCGCATTTGGTCTGACCGAACATTGGCGTAGGCGTCGCCCAGAAGTACCCGTTTCTCAAGAAAGAGATAGCCCGCATTCAACGCTAGGGTCGTTGAATAACGGCGTGCGCCGCCTTTGCTTGCGAATAGAGTGATGAACTGCATCGGTCTGCATTCAAAAAGATGCGATTAGCCCCTAGACGACATGTCGTCATTTGAAGGGCTTTGCAAGTGTGGCGGAGCAATCAGAGATAAGAGCATTCGGACTTCGCGTTCGAGAACTGAGAAAGGCAAAGGATCTTTCTCAAGAGACCTTTGCTCACCTAGTAGATTTAGATCGAACATATATTGGTGGAATCGAGCGTGGGGAGAGAAACCCCGGACTGAAGACGATTATCAAAATTGCTAATGGTTTGAACGTGCGCATAGTCCAACTCTTTCAAGCCGACTAGTTGCTTATTTATCAAGATTGTAGAACAACTCAGAGTATAACTAACATAGTTTAGCTTACCGGATGCAATTTCGAAACCAAAGTGCCACGAGAGGCGCCCACCAAGCAGTAACACCCTGACATCGATTTACACTTACGGTTTTAGTCACACTTGCGTTCCGCATTAATCCACTTATGAAAGTGCCGTCAATTGACCCCAAGGGAAAGTTTGCGATGCGCATGCGCGATACATTCATCAAACCGATGCACCCTGAAGGTATTCGGTTTGTCGCAATCTTTGCCGCCATAACAGTCGGTCTATTTCTACTGTCCAACATTCTGGGCTGGATCGGAGTCGGTCTCACGGTCTGGTGCTATTATTTCTTTCGCGACCCGAAACGCGTGCCACCGACAGGAGAAGGGTTGGTCGTCAGCCCCGCGGACGGAGTGGTTTCGCTGATCGAAGCAGCGGTACCGCCGAACGAGCTTGGGATGCCCGACACGCCTCTTACTCGCGTCAGTGTGTTCATGAGTGTCTTCAACTGTCATGTGAACCGAACGCCTATTGAAGGTGAGATTACCGCTGTTGCCTACCGCCCCGGCAAGTTTTTCAATGCTTCTCTGGACAAGGCCAGTGCCGACAACGAGCGCAACAGCCTGCGTATTCGGATGGGGAATGGTCAGGACCTGGCCGTTGTCCAAATTGCCGGCCTGGTGGCCAGACGGATCGTCTGCTTCGTGAAACCGGGCGACGCGCTGAAAACCGGACAGCGATTTGGATTGATCCGGTTCGGGTCTCGGCTGGATGTTTACCTTCCTGATGGCGTGGAGCCGCAGGTACGTGTCGGGCAAACGATGATTGCTGGGGAAACCGTTCTTGCCAGTTTGCCCACGCATTAAAAAGAAAATAGGCAGCTAGATCAGTGACCGAACCATCCAAACAGGAAGAGACCGGGTTTGCGCTGATCCATTTGTTGCCCAATGCACTGACCATAACTGCTATTTGCGCGGGCCTGTCGGCAATCAGATTTGGCGTTCAGGGCAATTACGTTCTTGCGGTGCAACTTATTATCGCTGCCTGTGTGCTGGATGGGTTGGACGGCCGCATCGCGCGCCTGCTCAGCAGTGACAGCAAACTGGGCGCCGAGCTCGATTCACTCGCGGATTTTTTAAACTTCGGAGTGGCCCCACCGCTCGTTCTCTATTTCTGGGCCTTGCAGGATATACGCAGTGCGGCATGGCTTGCAGTTCTGTTCTTTGCGGTGTGTTGCGTCATGCGGCTGGCCCGGTTCAATGTGGGTAGCAAATCCGAGACCTGCGATCACGACAGTGCCTATTTCGAGGGGGTTCCGGCCCCCGCGGGGGCGCTTCTGGTCATGTTGCCAATGTATCTGTCCTTCGCCTTCGCAGATGCCCCATTGCTGCCCAGTATGTTGATTTGCCTCTACATGGTGATCATCGGTCTATTGCTTATCAGTCGCATACCGACTTGGTCTTTCAAGACCACGCGGATTTCGCGGGAGAACGCGAAGTTTTTTCTCATCGGTGTCGCTGTTGTTGGCGCCGCGCTTCTTACATTCGCTTGGGCGACGCTGATCGCGCTGTGTGTCGGTTATGTGGGAATGGTTGCCTGGGCATGGATTGACAGGGAAATACCTTCTAACCGTTAAGGACTCGATATGGACATCAAAGCCGTTCAAACCTCCTACGCTCGCTGGGCGCCCGTCTACGACAAGACGTTTGGAACTGTCACGAATGTCGGGCGACAGCGCGCGGTTGAATACATCAATAAACGCCCCGGCAAAGTGTTGGAGGTGGGCGTGGGTACCGGGCTGTCCCTGAAACATTACAGGCCGGAAATGCGGGTGACCGGGATCGATTTCAGCGAGGACATGCTGCAAAAGGCACAAGAAAAAGTAAAAGGCCTATCTCTGAACCATGTCGAAGAGCTACGGCAAATGGATGCCCGTACGCTTGATTTTCCGGAAAACCATTTCGATACGATTGCAGCAATGCATGTGCTGTCGGTCGTTCCAGAACCGAAAAAGGTGATGGCGGAAATAGCGAGGGTTTGCAAACCGGGTGGCAGAGTGGTGATCACCAACCATTTTCAACGAAAGCATGGGATGCTTGCATCTCTAGAACGAGTCTTTGCTCCGCTGGCAAATACAATTGGCTGGCATTCTGATTTCGAGATCGAAACAGTGTTGAAAGAGGATGCCCTTGTCGTCGAAGAGCAAAGGTCTCTGCCGCCGCTGGGGATGATGACCTTTTTGGTTCTGAAAAAATCAGTAGTCGCGTAACGGTAGTGAAATATAACTTGGTGCCGCCACAAACGGAGATCCGCGTAGCGTCAGCTTTTCTGGATATTTAAACACAATTTAGCTTCTGCGATTCAAAGTTGAAGTAGGGTGGATTCACAAACGAAGTGCATATTCTGTACTAAAACAGAGAGTTGCATGGAGTATGAAGAATGGGAAGTCACTACTGTCACCTGAAGCTGGACGAACGACGCAAGCTTGCAAGGTGACTTGAAGCCAAAATGCCATTTTCAGAGATCGCAGATCGATTGGGGTGCGACCCTCACACGATCTACCAAGACATCAAGCGCAACCGATATACGGACACCGAATTGCCTGAACTGAACGACTACTACCCGCTGAATGCTCAGGACATGTATGAGAAACGCCGCGCAATCCATCGAAAGATGATCTTGCACCCCTAATTGAAGGAAGCCACCGAAGATCGGCTGAAGGCTGGCTGGTCACCGGAGCAGATTGCAGGCCGGATGCGGCTCGAACACCATCCGATCCGCGTGAGCCACGAGACGATCTATAATTTCGCTTATTCCAAGGACGGCCGCGAGGAGCAGTTCTATCGTCACCTTCCAGAACATCGCCGTCGCCGCAAGCCACGGGGGTACCGCAAACACAACCGGGCACACATCTTCGATGTTCAAAGCCTATCGCAAAAACCTGAGCGCATCTCAGAACGCGCGAAGTTTGTCCACTGGGAGTGCGATCTGATGATGTTACGCAAGGAGCACGGAAAGGTGAACGTGACCTCCCTCGTCGAGCGTGCCAGCAGGTACGCCGTCGTCATAGGTAACGAAGATCGTCAATCAAAAAACGATTATGGAACCACTGATCCAGGGGCTCGCCCCCTACCCGCAGATGCACGCCAGTCGATCACCTTCGACCGTGGCACCGAGTTCTCGGCCTGGAGGCACCTTAAAGCTGGGGTCTGTGTGGACGCATAGTTCTGTGATCCGCAGGCGCCGCACCAGAAAAGCACTGTCGAGAACACAGACAACAGGTTGCGGAAGTATCTGCCTCCTTCAATCAAACCAACGGCTCTGACAAATCGATTTTTGAGGCCGATTTGCCATCGCTTCAATGCTACGCCCCGCAAATGTCTCGGCTACCACACGCATGCGGAGGTCTTCGAAACCAAACTGGTGAAAACCCATAATCGGTTGAAAAGAAAGACATATCATGAAATGCACTTCACCGTGAGTTCACACGGGCACATTCTGGTTTCCTCTGGCAACGCCAAGAGTATAACCCGATACCAGCACCGGCATAGCTTAACATTCGCGTGACATGGCACTAACGGCAAATCTGATATTATCCGACAATATCGTAGTTCACGCGCGAGCAGGTCAAGCCAACCTTAGGGAGGCAGTACTATGACCAACATTACACCCACTAAACTGGTTCAGGATCTTCTGGATCGTGCCAGCGGCCAAGATCAGGAAGGCGGTGATAAGCGTCTGAAAACCGTTCTGCGTGCCCTTCTGGAGCAGACCTTTGCCCTGATCGAACGTCACGACTTGACCGAAGACGAACTTTGCGGCGCCGTTGCCTATCTCGGGAAAGGGGCCGACGAATACGGCCTTATGATCCCGGGTGTCGGCCTTGAACATTTCATGGACCTTGTGCTGGACGCCCGTGACGAAGAAATCGGCATGGGAGGCGGCACACCGCGCACCATCGAAGGCCCGCTTTATGTTGAAGGCGCTCCGCTGAGCGAAGGTTCGGCCCGCATGAGCGACAACGAAGATGAAGGCGAACGCCTGATCATCACCGGCGTTGTAAGCGATGAAGACGGCAACCCGCTTTCGGGTGCTCTTGTTGACGTATGGCACGCCGACACACGCGGCTTCTATTCGAATTTCGACCCGACCGAAAAGAACGCTCCGTTCAACAACCGCATCCTTGAAGAATTCGCAGCCTTTCAGTGAGATCATGTTGAATCCTGTCCGAAATCTATTCGACGGGAACGAACGTCAGATCACGCATATTCGTCAATTGGGCCTCATAGTTTGTGACACATCCTTGCGTGTTTCACGCCACTTTTTCCGGCTTCAAACCAATGCACGGTCATATGAAACACCCGCGACAAATCGGCAAATTCCTTCATAGACAACCGCGGCGCGTTGCGAGTCATTCTAAGCTGTTCTGGTCTCACGTTTTTCTCCAGCCTCATTTGGCATCGCAGATGGGACAAGTGTGCTTTGCATGAACTTCTTCATTGCAGCTCCAACACACCCGCAATTTACGAGCCTCACACACCTGGTCGGCCTACCGTTTTTTCCTACCAAAATATGAGCCACAAAATCCACAGTGTCGCCTCACACTCCTTCAACGTACGCGATAAGAGCAGCTTCGCAACCATTCTGCCAAACCATTTCAAGCCACTTACAGAACGCATCGGAGAATTGTATGGAGTTCTTTAAATCGCCATAAATCCAGGACTGCTGGAGCCACGCGGCCGGATTTGATTTGGCGGCAAGGGCGGCCTCAGTCAGCTTATCCCAAATTGGATCGTTCGCCTCGATCACGCTACCATCTTCACGCGTGCCTGCGCACATACGCGCCCATAATGCTTCGACCAGGGCTAAGCCGGTAATGGAACGCCCTGCCTTCAGCTGGTCTTGCAAAATCGGCAAAACAAAACCTGTGTGGCGCGCCGATCCGTCAAAAGCCACCCGTCGAGTAGTGTCGACAATCCGTGGGTTTGAGAACCTGCTTTCAACAAGGCTTATATACTCTTCCGGGCTTTTCCCAGCAACCGGCGAAACTGTCGGCGCTATCTCAGTCCGTTGAACTTTACCAAAGAATTGCGAGATTACAGGGTTCCTCATGCATTCGGAGATCGTTTGAAGTCCTAATATCTCACCAACATTGGCAAGAACTTGATGCCCGGCATTGAGTATGCGGATTTTCACGGTTTCGAACGCGTGAACGTCATCAGTGAAGATTGCGCCAACCTCGTCCCAATCTGGACGCCGGGAGAAGAATTTATCTTCAATAACCCATTGGCGGTAGGCTTCGTGCGTAACGACAACGGCATCATCGATGCCAAAGTCTACAGCAAGCGCAAGTTCGCTTGGACCCGTCGAAGGGGCGATGCAATCCACCATCGAATTCGGAAACGTCGCGTTGGCGTCGATCCAATCTGCGAGTTCAGTGTCAGACATGCGAGCCATCGAAATAACGGTTTGCCGAAGGACGTCACCGTTGCTCTGCAGGTTGTCGCAGCTCAGCCCAGTGAAGGGTGCGTGCCCGGCGTCGCGCCGCAGGCGGAGTGCGGCCACGATGGCACCAAATACGGTGCGCGGCGCTAAAGGGTTTGTTGCGTCGTGCTGAACTTCAGGATGGTTGGTGTCAAACCCCTTGGTGACTGGATCAATGTAGTAACCGCTTTCCGTTACTGTCATTGAAACGATGCGAATAGCCGGATCCGACATGGTGCGAATTAGTGCCCCGTTGCCTTCTTCAATGGGCAAGTAGTCGATCATGGATCCTATGACTTCCGCAGAGATTTTTTCCGGGTCAAGTTCGATTAGGGTCGTAAGGCAATCCTGGGCAAGCAGTTTCTCCCGCATAGCCGCATCATAGGGTCGTACGCCCGCGCCGATGATGGCCCAGTCCATGGCTTTGCCTTGTTGCATCAAGCGATGCAGGTACCACGCCTGATGCGCACGGTGGAAATTGCCGACGCCAATATGCACGATGCCAGGTTTCAGGGCGGCACGATCATATCTAGGGCGTTCGACGGTCAGTTGATCGAGTGTTGCATTCGAAAGGGAGATCAGCTCATCCATTGCCCACCATCCACGTTGTAAGTTTGTGCGACGATGTAATTCGCCGCATCGCTTGCCAGAAAAACCGCCATGCCAGTCAAATCGTCCGGAGTGCCCATGCGTCCGTAGGGTACGGCGGCATCAACTTCCTTCTTCTTTTGTCCACGCACCTTGTCTTCGTATTTCGCAAAGAACGCATCTACGCCGTCCCAGTGCTCGCCATCGACGACACCCGGAGAAATTGCATTCACGTTTATTCCGCTCCTGATCAGGTTCAGTCCCGCAGATTGTGTCAGGCTGATGACCGCCGCCTTTGTTGCGCAATAGACCGCGACTAAGGGTTCACCGCGCCTTCCGGCTTGGCTCGCCATGTTGATGATCTTGCCACCTTTCCCGCGCTCAATCATGTGTCGGGCGACGACCTGCATCGTAAAGAGCGTACCCGCTACATTGACGTTGAAAACGCGCTGGTAGTCATCCCGTTCGATTTCAACAATTGGGGCGGCTGTGAACAGTGCGGCATTGTTAACAAGAATGTCGATGTGACCGAACTCCGCTAACGTCTTGGAAACGGCGTTCTCGATGCTGATCTGGTCGGTCACGTCCAGAGCCACTGCGATAGCATTTTCACCAAGTGCTGCAGCGCTTTGGCGGGCACCATCGATATTGATGTCGGCGACGGCGACCCGCGCGCCCTCTTTGACGTAGGCCTCGGCAAAGGCCCGCCCGATTCCTCGGGCGGCACCTGTAATCAGGGCTGTTTTTCCAGCCAGTTGCATTAGTCGACCCTCAGCCCTTGAGCGTCGAACTTATGCAGCTTGTCCATTTGCGGCGTCAGGTAGATCGTGTCGCCGTGCTTGGCTTGGATATCACCGGTAATCCGCACGGTAACCATGTCAGCAAGACCTGTGTCATGGACGTGAATGAAAGTGTCCGAGCCAAGGTGTTCTGCCACCCCGACAACGCCTTTCCACATTCCATCAGTTGTGCTGACATCCGTGTGCTCAGGGCGAATACCGATTGTGGCTGCTCCGTTCTTCTCGGCCTCAGCACCTTTGATCAGGTTCATTTTCGGAGACCCGATGAAGCCCGCGACAAATTCGTTGCGTGGACTGTGATAGAGTTCCAGTGGTGAACCCACCTGTTCGATCACACCAGCCCGCAAAACGACGATCTTGTCCGCCATCGTCATGGCTTCGACCTGATCGTGGGTCACGTAGATCATCGTCGTCTTGAGCCGCTCGTGCAGCTCACTGATTTCAAGCCGCATACCAACGCGCAGGGCCGCGTCGAGGTTGGACAGCGGTTCGTCGAAAAGGAATGCCGCTGGTTCACGAACAATTGCCCGACCGATTGCAACGCGCTGGCGCTGCCCGCCTGACAATTGTCCCGGACGCCGATCCAGATAATCGGTGAGGTTCAGCGCCTTTGCTGCACCCTCAATCCGGCGGTTTTGCTCGTCTTCATCGATCCCTGCCATTTTCATCGGGAACGCAATGTTTTTGCGCACCGACATATGCGGGTAAAGGGCATAAGACTGAAAAACCATAGCCAAACCGCGCTTGGCAGGGGGCACATCGGTCGCATCCGAGCCATCGATTTCGATGTGACCTGAGGTGATGTCTTCGAGCCCTGCGATCAGCCGCAGCAATGTGGATTTACCGCAGCCCGAAGGTCCGACAAAAACCGTGAACTCGCCGTCTCCAATCGTGAGGTCCAGAGGCGGGATGACTTGAACGTCGCCGAAGCTTTTGGTCACTTGGTTGAGTTTAATTTGTCCCATTGGTCAAGTTCCTTATTTGACGGCGCCGAAGGTCAGGCCGCTGACAAGTTGTTTCTGGCTGAACCAGCCAAGAATGAGGATTGGCGCAATGGCCATGGTTGATGCTGCACTTAGTTTGGCAAAGAACAGGCCTTCGGGGCTGGAATAGCTGGCAATGAAGGCCGTCAGAGGAGCCGCATTGGCTGCCGTCAAGTTCAGTGTCCAAAACGCCTCGTTCCAAGCCAGAATAAAGTTCAGCAGCAGGGTTGAAGCTATGCCGGGAATTGCCATTGGTGTGAGAACATGAAGGATCTCCTCCTTCAGCGTCGCACCGTCCATTCGAGCCGCTTCAAGGATCTCACCGGGGATTTCCTTGAAGTATGTGTACAGCATCCAGACGATGATCGGCAGATTCATCAGCATGAGGATGATGACCAGTGCGCCTCGGCTGTCGAGGATACCTAGTTTGATGCAGATCAGGTAGATGGGGTACAGAACACCAACCGCCGGGAGCATTTTCGTGGACAGCATCCAGAGGAGAATATCCTTGGTGCGATTGGAAGGAACGAACGCCATCGACCAGGCCGCGGGGACAGCTACGATGATACCCAATATTGTCGAACCACCTGCAATGATGATCGAGTTCCAAAGGAAGCGGGCATAGTTCGACCGCTCCATCACCGCAGAGTAGTTTTCAAGCGTCCAATCGAATGCCAGAAACACCGGAGGGTCAGCAATTGCAGTGGCTTCGGTTTTGAAGCTGGTTAGGACGGTCCAAAGGATAGGGAAAAAGATCAGCAGTCCAACACCCCAAGCTAAGGCTGAGTTGATGATCTTACGTTGTTGAGTTACTGCGCGGGCCATTTTTTCCTCCTCACGCGTCCAGGTTCTTGCCGACGATGCGCATCAGGAAGATCGCAACGATATTGGCGAGAATGATTGCATAGACACCACCGGCAGAACCGAGGCCGACATTCTGACTTTCAAGAACACGCTGGAAAATCAGGTAGGTCAGCGTACGGGTGCCAAAAGCACCTCCAGTCGTGACAAATATTTCTGCAAATATTGCAAGTAAGAAGATCGTCTGAATGAGAACCACGATCGTAATCGCACGGCTGAGATGCGGCAGAGTGATGTAGCCAAACCGCTTTAACGGCGGTGCACCGTCCATTTCGGCCGCTTCCAACTGTTCCCCGTCGAGAGATTGGATTGCAGTCAAAAGGATCAATGTGGCAAACGGCAACCATTGCCAGGAAACGATCATGACGATTGAAGGTAGTGAAGCCTCCGACAGCCACGCAATCGGTTCGGCCCCGAAAAAGCGCCACAGATGCGCGAACAGGCCGTTCACCGGATCCATGAACATATTTTTCCACACCAACGCTGAAACCGTCGGCATGACAAAGAACGGAGCAATAACCAGAATGCGGACAACACCTTGGCCCCACATTGGCTGGTTCAATAAAATTGCCAGCAATACGCCAAAGATCACGGTGATCAAAAGAACCCCACCGACGATGGTCAGGGTGGCTATCACTGATGGCCAAAACGCGCTTGAGCTGACGAAGCGAACATAGTTATCGAAACCGACCCACCCAAGGTCTCCGCCTCGCAGTGGAAGGTATTGCTTGAATGAAAAAATGAGCGTCATGATCAAGGGAACGAGCATCCAGCCGAGGAGCAAGATGACCGCTGGGGCCATCATAAGCCGCGCCGCTGATCGGGAATGTTTAGTAGCCATCGGGCATACCTCCTCTGTTGATTGCCATAAGGCTATCTTAGACAGTGCAAAGTTTTTGAAATTTGATGGCGTCCCGGGAAACACTTGGGAGAAGAGTGTTCCCCGAGACCGATGGAGCGCTTAGCGGTAGCCAGCTGCTTCCATAGCATCGTTTGTCAGCGCCTGAGCTTTGGCAAGCGCCTCATCAACGGTTTGCTGGCCTGCATAGACTGCTGAGAATTCCTGGCTCACTTCGGTCGCAATGCCTGCGAATTCCGGAATTGCCACGAACTGGACGCCAACATAGGGAACCGGCTTAACCGTCGGATTTGTCGGGTCAGCCGCTAGAATTGAATCCAACGTCTTCTGGGCGAAGGGAACCGCCTGATAGTTGGGGTTTTCGTACAGCGATGTACGCGCACCCGGAGGCACGTTCGCCCAACCTTCGTTTTCGGCGACAAGTTCAATATAGTCTTTTGACGTCGCCCATTCGATGAACTCTTTTGCTGCAGCTTCCTTTTGCGTTCCGGCCGGAACCGCCAGCGCCCATGCCCAGAGCCAGTTTGCTTTCCTATCAACACCTTCACTGTTCGGTGCTAGCGCGAAGCCAACCTTGTCGGCGACGGTCGAGTCATCAGGATTGGTCACAAACGAAGCCGCAACGGTGGCGTCAATCCACATGCCACACTTGCCCTGCTGGAACAGGTTCAGGTTCTCATTGAAACCGTTGGTCGCGTAGCCGTTCGGCCCGGATTCCTGCATCATGTCGACAAAGAAGGTCAACGCCTCTTTCCACTCTGGCTGATCGAACTGGGCATTCCAGTCTTCGTCAAACCAGCGCGCACCGAAGGAATTGCCGGTTACAGTGATAAAGGCACCGCCTTCACCCCAGCCTGCTTTTCCGCGCAGGCAGATACCGTTAATGTCATTATCTCGGTCGGTCATTGCCGCAGCAGCTTCGCGGATGAATTGCCAGGTTGGTGCCTCAGGCATTTCAAGACCGGCCTTCTCCATAAGGTCAGTGCGGTACATGATCATCGAGCTTTCGCCATAAAATGGCGCGGCATAGAGAGTACCGTCGTGGCTCAGACCGGCTCGCATGGCTGGCAGAATATCATCCGCATCGTAATCGGCAGAAAGATCGTCAAGCGAGACCAGCCATCCATTGGCGCCCCAGATCGGCGTTTCGTACATGCCGATGGTCATGATGTCGAAAGAACCGCCCTTAGCAGCGATATCTGTGGTCACGCGCTGACGCAGAACGTTTTCTTCCAATGTGACCCACTCGACAGTGTGGCCGGTCTTATCGGTAAAGTCCTGCGTCAACCCCTGCATGCGAATCATGTCGCCATTGTTCACGGTGGCGATGACTAGATTCTCCGCTAGTGCGCCACTTGCAGTGACGAGTGTCATTGCCGTCGCCGCATATAAAGCTTGTTTGAATGACATCCCAATTCTCCTCCTCGTTGGATGATGACTTCGACCATAGTCAAAATCGCAACGCGAAGTCAATTAGAATTTTACGCGCGTAAATTTACGGGTAATTGCGCGACTAACATTGCCTCAAGCCGACTCCCGCATAATCAAACGGCCCTCAAACAGTTTTTCCTGTCTTTCCGTCAGGGCTTCTCCGTTCTCGAACAATGAAAACAGTGTGGAGACTGACCAATTCGCGATAGCTTCGTAATCCTGCGCAATTGTTGTCAGGGGCGGGCACGTGAACCGAGAAAATGGGTGATCATCGTGTCCAGCAATGCGGAGGTTACACTCCTGACCATGACCGACCTTGTATCCAAGGCCATACGCAGCGGACAAAAGACCAATAGCAAAGCGATCATTGCTACACAGGATCGTGTTGGTACTAAATGCCCCCTCGGACAGGAGCCGTCCGCCTTCGACTTTTCCAATTTCTTCGAAATCCCAGCCTTCCCCACTGACTTGAAAGATATTTGGCGATTGACCGTGACGCTCCATGCTTTCGATATAAGCTTGCCTGTGCTTGTTGGCATTCGGATTTAGGGGTTTCTTCATTTCGAAAAAACAAGGCGGCTCACCGCTGCGACAGAGATACTCAACCATCAGGTCAACGCTCTGAAAATGATCGGTACCAACAAATGCCCGCCCGACATCATTCATGTTGGCATCAAACAAAACGACCGGAATTTCTTCGTCAAATGCTTTTACAGCGTCTGTGTCGGAGAACCTTCCGAACGGTGCCAATAAGACACCAGCAGGTTTGAGGGATCTGAGTGAGTTAAGATTGTCTCGCTCCATTTCCGGATTACCGTGCGAACTGAGCAGTATTGGGCTGTAACCGGCGTCAATGCACGCAAGTTCCACGCGTCTGCCGATCTCGGAAAAGAAGGGGTCAGCCAGATTAGGTACTACAACACCGATATTCTTGGTAGTACGCCTGTTTTGGTTCATCGCAAATACATTCGGATGATAGTCGTACTCTTCCAGCGCTTCTTCGATCTTTTTTCTTGTAGAAGCGCGCACGCTTTCCGGATCGTTAAAGTACTTCGAGACGGTGGGTCGGGAAATCCCACTGATTGTCGCAAATTCTTCCATGTTTCGGATTTTGCGTTTCAATTCTTCTCTCACATCAAGTTAAAACATTTCGCGCGGAAACTAATGTTAAATTTATTGGTGAAATACCCACAGTGTCAAGTCGGCTAATTCCGCTTGCAGCTTCTCGGTTCGTTTTCAAGCCCGAACTTGGATGAACTGTCGGAAGGGCGTTGGGGGTTCTGTCGCAAACTTTTTGGATGGCAGAGCATCAGTGGAATTGGTGAACAGTTTACCCGGCACCGTAAAGTTAATGCGGCTGCCCGCGTAAAGTGCGACATGACGGCATGACTAACACCCACCTCTATCGCCGCCACTGTTTCCCGCCTGACGTGATTGCTTATGCCGTCTGGCTGTATTTCCGG
>NZ_JBFCVU010000007.1:0-139323 GCF_040705255.1 Ruegeria sp. ANG10 | reverse complement strand
GCTGCGCGTTTATGGCATCCACAGATTACGCGTTGCCGATGCGTCCATCATGCCCGACATTGCAAGCGGGAACACAAATGCGCCCTCGATCATGATTGGCGAAAAATGCAGCAATCTGATCCTCGAAGGTGCAGTAAAACTCCCAAAGACGCTGTATGACACGTTCGTACCAGTCTCAGTTATCCGCCTCAAGCAATGCTCTCGTTGCAAGGCCGACAAAGACTCTAGTAAAGACCTGCGACCTTCGCCCTCAGTTTGATCAGTGATGCGACGGTGTCGATTATGGGCGTTGAGGTCCCTGTAAGTTGCCCCAGTTCTTGCACCGAAGAGACCAAGGCATCAATTTCCATCGGTCGGCGCAACTCCAAATCCTGCCACATAGAGGTTTTGTGCGCACCGACCGCCGCTCCGCCGTCGAGGCGTTTTTCAACATCTATCGGAAATTTCACGCCAAGTTTTTCACCGACTTCTTGAGCCTCGAGCATCATTCCGCGTGCTACCGAGCGCGTGCCTTCGTCGGCACACAGGACATCAAGTGTTGAGTGGGTAAGAGCGGAAATCGGGTTGAACGACAAGTTACCCCACAGTTTCAACCAAATTTCATCCCGGATTCTTGGTCTGACGGGCGCACGCATTCCGGCGGCGGATAGCGCAGCCGAAAGCTTGGCAGCACGGTCTGACTTAGCACCATCGGGCTCGCCCAACGAAAAACGATTGCCTTCGATATGCTTGATTGATCCTGGAGCAATGACCTCGGCGGCAGGATAAACAACACATCCGAGGACGCGATCTGGCCCAAAACCGTCCCACTGCACATTGCCCGGATCGACTGACGCCAACCTCGTTCCCTCGTAAGGACCGCCTAGTTTGTGGAAGTACCACCAGGGCACCCCGTTCACTCCACTAACTACGGTTGTCTCGTCTGCAATCAATGGCTGCATTGAGTCTACGACTGCTGGGACGGAATGCGCTTTCAGTGTGATGAAGACATAATCTTGTGGGCCGAGATCGGCAGCATTGTCTGAAGCGCGTATTGGAACGCTAACAGGATCCTGCCCTTCCTCAAGAAGGGTCAGTCCTTTTTCCTGCATTGCCGCCAAGTGGGGGCCACGCGCGACGACACTGACTTCTGTATCAGTCTGTGCAAGTTTCGCGGCAACGTAACCTCCGATAGCTCCGGCACCAAAGATACAAACTTTCATGTGTCTAAGCCTTTGCCAGTCCCAATTTAGCAGCTAGTCCGATCCTTTGTATCTTGCCAGTCGCGCCTTTTGGAATTTCTTCAAGAACAACCACCGAAGTCGGCACCTTGAATTTTGCGAGCCGCGCGCCGACAAAAGCCCTGACCTCCTGACCTTGGATCGTCGCTCCTTCTGAAAGCACCACAGCTGCCGCTATGTCTTCACCCAGTTTTTCGTGGGGAACGGCAAAACAAACTGCCTGAGCGACTTCTGGGTGGCTTAAGAGTACAGCGTCAACCTCAAGTGGACTGATTTTCTCTCCACCGCGATTGATAAGCTCCTTAAGACGACCGGTCAGTCGCAGATAATTCTCTTCGTCGAACGACCCTTGGTCACCAGTGCGAAACCAAGTTTTTCCGTCCACTTCAAAGAAATTTTCAGCATTTGCCTGCGGGTTGCTTTCGTATCCCGGCGTCACGTTCGGACCGCTGATAACGATTTCTCCGACGTCCCTCGAAGAGATCAGAACATTTTCGTTCTCGTCTGCAATTCTAACTTCGGGGCCTGCTGCTATTCCAACAGATCCGGGTTTTTGAGTTTGGGGAGTAAGCGGGTTGCAACACATTTGATGTGTCGCCTCAGTCATGCCATAGGCTTCGATGACGGGCGCATTAAAAGTTGCCACCAACTCTTCCATTACCGGGCCCGGCAACGAAGCAGAAGAAGATCGAAGAAAGCGCAACCGCGATTGCTCAATGATCGTTTGGTTTCGTGCAGCGCGGGTGAGAATGGCTTGGTGCATCGTCGGAACTGCGGTGTACCAGGTCGGATCAACTTCAGCGACCTGTGAGAAAAAACTAAGAGCGTTGAATCCGGGGGCGCAGCTAATTTGAGATCCAGCACCTAAAGACGCGGCAACAGCCGCAATCAACCCGTGGATATGAAACAGCGGCATAATACTCAGACAACGATCGTCGATTGTCAGTTTTAAAGACGAAGCCACATTCCGCGCGGATGCATAGATATTAGCCTGCGTCAGAGGGACGATTTTGGGACGCGACGTTGTTCCTGACGTGTGCAGTATCAGTGCGACATCATCTTCACCCGGTGCGGATGTGTCAGCCGTGCCAATTGGGTCACAGGACAATATAGAGAACTGTCCGGCCGAATGTAAGCTATCGTGAGAGGCCCTCAAGATTGCGATGCCAAGGTCCCCAGCAGCTTTTACGGCAGGTCCATCGTCGTTTTCGTTTACAAGAAGGGCCTTGGCCTTCAGGTCTTTGAGGTAGAAAACGTATTCTTCGTAAGTGTACGCCGGGTTCAATGGTGCCGTTGTCGCCACTTGGGCAACGGATATGAAGGCCGTTGCCATTTCGGGGCCATTGGGCAACACAATCGCCACACGGTCGCCGCGACCCACTCCGATCTGATGGAGATCCGCTTTGACCTTTGTGCAAAGATCGCGGAGCCCGAGGTAGTTCAGCCAAGATCGACCTGGGGCACCAATAGCATTTGCAGTGCCAGAATGGGGTGCGATCAATTCAGCGACTAAGTGGGGCATCCGGGATCCCTTTAAAAAAGCCATGGCCTATTTTGCGGAGGGGGTTTGACTTTGTACTTGCTAAGTTACGTCGACGGTTAGGCTACCCAGTTTCTCGACCGCCAAAACCATCACATCGCCACGGTTGACGGGACCAACGCCAGAAGGAGTTCCCGAAAGAATAACGTCTCCGGGAGCAAGCTCAAAGTAATCGCTCAGGTAGGAGATCATCTCAGGGACTTTCCAGATCATCTGGTTCAAGTCACCTTCTTGCCGAACTTCACCATTCACCGTCAGAGTTATAGGTCCTTTGTCGAGATGGCCGACTTCTGATGCTTTGTGAATTGGTCCGCATGGCGCTGAGCGCTCAAATGCCTTGCCAATTTCCCACGGGCGACCCATTTTTTTCATCTGCCCTTGCAGATCGCGACGAGTCATATCAAGCGAAAGACCGTACCCAAAGACATGATCTAACGCATCGTCTACCGAGATGTTCGTACCGCCCGACTTGAGCGCAACATACATTTCAGCTTCGTGATGCACGTCGGAGCTGTGCGGAGGGTAAGGGAATTCCCCGGAAGGATCTAAATTGTTCGGGTTTTTTTGAAAGAAAAACGGAGGCTCCCGATTTGGGTCATGGCCCATCTCAATTGCGTGCGCGGCATAATTTCGCCCAACGCAGTAAACACGACGGACCGGGAATGTGCCGCCCCCCGCTATGGGTATCACATGCACCTGCGGCGCGGGAATGACATGATCGGACATCGCTTCCTCCTGAACGTTTATTGCCAAAGATCGGATTTCCAAACGGTCAGACACCTTCCGATCGATGCCACGCCAGATACGATCAGACGTGGCCGCTTACCAAGTCATCGCCAAAATTGGGGCGAGTTTGCAAGAGCTCCAGCCTCCTTCTGGCCCGACCATTTCTAGAATTGGTTGGGTGTTGATGCTGCTTCAGTCGTCAGACTGGATGCTCGTTGGCAGTACACGCGAATAAACCGATTTCAGGTGATCCACCATAGCACTTGCCGCAAGTTCATCGTCGCCCTTTGCTATCGCAGACACGATCACATCGTGTTCGCTAAAACTGGAGTAATCCTCTGCGGGCTTTAGGGTTTCGCGTGGCTGCCCCCAAACAATAGATCTTCGAACCGAATTCAACGTCTCAAAAAAGTATAGAAAGAGTTGGTTCCTAGTCGAGCGGGCTATCGCATGATGCAAATTGTTGTCCCATGCTTCATAAGTACGCCAATCCTCTGCGGTTCGACATTTATCGGCGCAGAGCCTCATTTGTTCGCGGTCTGAACGGGTGGAGTGGAGCGCTGCAAGGCGGCTGAGCTGAGGTTCGATCGTGAATCGCACAGATACAACCTGCTCTGGTTTAATTTGATTGCCCAAATAGGTTACGTCTGTGAGGTTAAGAACCGGTCTGGAACCAACGAAAGTTCCGCGACCTACATGCCGCCAAATGAGCCCCTGCGCCTCAAGCTCTGCCAAAGCTCTTCGCAATTGGTTTCGGGTCGTTCCAAGCTTTGAACAAAGTTCGCGTTCAGGCGGAAGCCTGTCATTATGCCGGTATCCAGCATTGTTAATCAGGTCACGTACGTGTTGCGCGAGTTCGGTTGGGTCGCTCACATCTCCACCCAATTTAGTGATTGGTTGATTGATTGAAACTCCAAGTCGGCAAAAACTCAAGGGCAAGTGACAACCAAATCTGAGTCGCCTGCCAAGATCGGTGACCTAAGTGGGCCCCAGCATGTAGGAGGAGAGCCGAGTGCGTTTAGCGACTGTTTCAGTAGATAGCCACGCCGTTTGCGTCGCATTGCTTGCTAACGGAAGCAGGTTGGATGTTTCGCGTGCGATTAAGATGCTCATGCCGGATACGGCTCTTGATGTAAGCACGATGCAGCTGATTATCGAAGGTGGTCAGACCGCGCTGGAGGCGTTGAGTGCCGCTGTTGCCGCGGGTGAGGCAGGCGAACTCAAGGACTTGCTCGTCCCCGAAGACGCGCCTCTTCTGTCGCCCATTCCCACGCCACGTAAGAACGTTTTCTGCGTGGGGCGAAACTACGCCGAGCACATCGCAGAAGGCGAACGGGCACAAAAAGAGAAAATCGGCATCACCGAGCATCCGGTTTTCTTTACCAAGCCTCCGACATCGGTCGTTGCGCCAGACGCTGACATCCTACTCTTTCCCTCGGTGTCGCAGTCCATCGACTACGAAGTCGAGTTGGCAGTCGTGATAGGGAAGCGCGGGCGTAACATCACCAAGGCAGATGCGTTTAATCATGTCTTTGGGTATTCTATTCTGAACGACATAACCGCCCGCGACATACAGCGCCGCCATGGCGGCCAGTACTTCAAAGGCAAAGGTTTGGATGGATCTTGCCCAATTGGTCCCTACATCGTGACCGCCAATGCCATCAGCGATCCGCAGGCTCTGTCGATCGGACTGACAGTTAACGGTGAGCAGCGCCAAAACGGGATGACGTCGGACATGATTTTCGACATTCCAACGTTGATCGCATCCTTGTCAGAAGGCCTGACACTAGAACCGGGAGACATTATTGCGACAGGTACACCATCAGGTGTCGGATACGCAATGGAACCGCCGCAGTTTTTGAAAAACGGGGACGTCGTAGTTTGCGAGGTTTCCGAAATCGGCACGCTAAGGAACACAGTGCGCGCCGTTTAATGGCTCCTACGCAGCAATCGCTGTGAGGCGTCAACATTCAAGGGAGGAAGACTACAATGATGAACAGAAGGACTTTCACAGCGTCCCTGCTTACTGCTGTTCCGGTAGCAGGAGCACTAGGAACAATGGGATTTGCGCAAGACTTGCGTGAAATCACCTTCGTGCAACCCAGCCCTTCGGCAATCAACTCATTTCCTGTGTTTGTCGCCATTGGAGAAGGGTACTTCGCAGATGAAGGATTGAACGTAACCGTCGAGGCTATCAACGGCTCAGGCGCCGTGCTTCAGGCATTGTCTGCTGGGCAAGCGCATTTCGGTCGCCCTGGACCCGGACCTCTGATTGCAGCGCGGTCGCGCGATGTGGATGCCGTACATATCTACAACGTTGCGGCACGCAGCAATTTCGGCATCGCGGTGCCGGAAGACTCTGAAGTTCAAAGCGTTGAGGAACTGCGCGGAAAGGTCATCGGAACCGGCACCGCAGACGGTGCCGAAGTGGGTTTTGCACGAAACGTCTTGACCGGTGCAGGTATGAAAGAAGGTGAGGATTTCACATTTCTTACCGTTGGCGACGGCGGCCCGGCGACAGCAGCTTTCCTGAACGGCGAAATCGACGCTTATTCTGCATCGACGGCTGATACAGCAATCCTAAACCAGCGCGGAATGAAGGTGCGCGACATCACGCCTGCGGAATTCGGGCGTTTCTTCGGTAACGGCATCGCCACAATGGCTGACACAATCGCCAACGACCGCGAATTGGTCGAAGCCTGGAGCCGCGCATTCGCACGTGGTCATGCTTTTGCGCTCGATGATGCCAACCGTGAAGCCGTGCTAAAACATCTGGCGGACGGCAATCCGCAGGAAGGTGAGGACAAGGAGTTCCAGTCAGCGTTGTTCGATGCCGTACGCTCAAAAACCATAGCAGCAGATCCAAGCAATGGCCTGGGGTGGTATCCCGCCGAAGTCTGGCAAGAATGGCAAGACGCACTGGTCGCAGGGGGCGAAATTCCGGGGCCACTTGATGACCTGAGCGCTGCCTGGACCAATGAATTTGCTGCAATCGGCAACGAGGCTGCCAGCAAATGAACGCTGTAGTCACACATGAATTTTCCGGCGCGCCCTTGGGCACGCCGGTCTATGAGTTGACCCACGTAAGCAAGACCTATGCACGCAATCTTGTTGTCGCTCTCGAGGACATTAATCTGACGCTTCGGAAAGGGAGCTTCACATCTGTCATTGGATCCAGTGGCTGTGGCAAGTCAACTCTGCTAAAAATCATGGCCGGTCTAATCCCGCCCACCAAAGGGCGTGTGATCCTTCAAGGGCAACCAGTGACGGGGACCCGCCGGGACATTGGTATGATGTTCCAGCAGGCGACGCTTTTCCCGTGGAAGACAGCTGTAGAAAACATCGTTTTGCCGATTGAGATCCGCGATGGAAAGGCAGCGGCCAAGCAGGCTATGGCCAAGGCCCACGAGCTTTTAGACATCGTGGGTTTGCAAGGATTCGAAAACGTATATCCGAACGAGTTGTCGGGTGGCATGGCGCAGCGCGCTTCGATATGCCGTATGCTGATCACTGAACCAGCCGTACTTTTGATGGACGAACCCTTCAGCGCCCTCGATGAATTGTCGCGCGACATGATGAATATGGAGTTGCAACGGATTTGCCGGGAACAGGATGCGACTGCTTTTCTTGTGACACACTCCATTCAGGAAGCTGTTATCTTGTCTGACGAGATCGTCGTCTTGAAGCCGCGCCCGGGCAGGATTGCTGAAATCGTTGAGGTCGACCTGCCACGCCCACGAACACTCGATATGATGACGACACCCAAATTCGGCGCTATCGTAGACTACATTCGCAGCCTCCTGGATAAGGGAGAAGAAATGTGAGCGAAGTTCAGAATTACTCACCTTCCGTAAAAGAAGCTGACTCCTCAGAAGACACTGTATGGGAGCAGAAAGTTCACTTTATCGACTCGGTCCCTCGCTGGCTGGCGATGACCTTTGTTTTCGTGGTCTTCGTTGGTACCTGGCAAATTGTGACTAGCCTCAAGCTGGTCTCTCCGATCATTCTGCCGACGCCAATGGAAACCCTCAAAGATATGATCTTCGTAGGGCAAAACCTTATGACCGGCGGGTATATGCTTGGGGCGCTGTGGATCACCATAAAGGAAGTCATCTATGGCTTTGCGCTGGCAATCGCGATCGGGTTTTCGCTGGGCGTTCTGGTTGGCGAAACGGCCTTTGGGGAGAAGGCAGTAATGCCTTACTTGGTGTCAATCGATACGATGCCAAAAGTCGCGTTCGCTCCTCTCTTCGTAGCTTGGCTGGGTTTTGGCATTGAATCCAAGGTCGCACTTGCGGCCTTTATCGCGACGTTTCCAATTGTGGTTGGTACCGCGGCCGGGCTTCACGCCGCCGACGAAAACGCGCGCATGTTGTTCAAGACGATGGGTGCCAGCCGGATGCAGACTTTGATCAAGATGAAGCTGCCAACCGGTCTGCCGCAGATATTCACCGGCCTTAAGATCGGAGCAGTCGGGGTTATGGCGGGCGCGATTACAGGAGAGTTCCTGGGCGGCGGGAAGGGATTTGGTGAGCTTATCCGTGTGGCAGCCTCGCAGCTCAATACTCCGCGCGTTTTCTCGTTGATCCTGTATCTCAGCCTCGTCGGCCTGGCCGTTTTTGCAACAGTGGTTTGGACCCAGCGCAAACTAGTGTTCTGGCATAAAGAGCAGGTTGGCAGAGATGACTTCTGAGCCTTTGAAAATAAACTGCCAGACCTTACGTGAGTTTGTGGCGAGCGCGCTCGAAACTCGAGGTGTGCCAAAAGCGGATGCGGATCAGGTGGCCTCGACGATGGTTGAGGCCGACATATTCGGATATTCCACCCACGGGGTCTTTCGCCTGCGCCAGTACCTTGCCCGATTGGCCGGAGGCGGGTGCAACGCCACGCCAAACGTTGCCGTCATACATCAGACAGTCGCAACCGCGTTGATTGACGGCGATGACGGCCTTGGGCATTTGGCTATGACGGTGGCGCGAGATCTTGCAATAGAAAAGGCGAAAGAGGTCGGCATCGGATGGGTTGGTGTTCGGCGCGGCAATCATGCAGGACCGCTGGCACTTTATGTGCGCCCGCAAGCCGAGGCTGGGTTGCTTGGCTTGGCCGCGGCGGTGGGCAGTGCAAACCACGTACCGCCCTATGGCGGAAGCGACTTGCTTCTTGGCACCAATCCCATCGCATTCTCTGCCCCTGCCGATGGCCCGGACCCGTTTGTGTTTGATATGGCGACGACCGTTGCCGCGATGGGAAAGATCAAAACCCTGTTGCAGCAAGGCGAACCGATGCCCGAAGGTTGGATGGTTGGGCGTGATGGCAATCCGTTAACGGACCCTGCCCGCAAATCAGAAGGGTTTCTTTTGCCGATCGGAGGTCCGAAGGGTTTCGGCCTTTCCGTGGCCATCGGGCTGATGGCCGGGGTGCTGAATGGCGCGGCATTCGGCTCTGACGTGGTCAATTTCACCTCGGACACTACTTCATCCACAAACACCGGCCAGTTCGTAATGGCGCTCAATCCGGCAGCCTTTGGGATGGGCAATGACTTTGCTTCTAACGCAGCCCGCGTCTTCTCTGAAATGCGCGCATCCGCCCCCCTGCCCGGTCATGACCCGGTGCGCTTGCCCGGAGACGGCAAAACGGCTGCCGCAGAGGCCCGCCGCAAAGACGGAGTGAGGCTGAACCCCGCTCTTTGTCGAGACCTCAACAAACTTGCCCTGGACTGTGGGCTGACACCCCCATTTCCTAGTCTCAACACTGAATAGCGGCCGATCCGAAAAAAATTTGTAAGCGCTTTGGAATTGAAGTCAGCAAAGCGACTCGTCCTCAGCCTCAAGCGCTTTCACAAGTGCCGAAAGTTTGTTCATCATGTGAAGCTTCATGGTTTTGCCAAGCCCATCTGCATCGCGAGCCTTAAGCAACTCCATCATGGCTTCATGTTCGTCAATTGCCTGCGCCCACCGTTCGTCCGACAAATTGGCCATAAACCGTGCGCGGCGGACCCGCCCGGCCAACAGCTTGTGGTGGCTTTGAAGGATGTCGTTTCGAGCGCCACGTATCAGCGCCTGATGAATGTCCTGATTGGCCTTAAAATAGGCCTGTCGATCACGTGACTTATAGGCTTTCAGCATATCGGCGTGGCGACGTTCGATCAGTTCAATTTCCGCGAAATCAATGTTCTGACACGCCAGCTCTCCCGCCAGTTGCTCAAGTGTCGCAAGCACTGGAAACGTATTCTCCATTTCCTCTCGCGTTACACTTGCGACGCGGGCTCCCCGGTTGGCTTGAAGTACCACAAAGCCTTCTGATGCAAGCACCTTTAGAGCTTCTCGCAATGGTGTCCGTGAGACCCCCAACGAGTCGCAAAGCTGTTTCTCGGGCACTTTTTCACCCGGTTTTAGAACATCTTCGACAACCAGGTTACGCAGCCTTTCGACCAGTTCTTCGTGAAGGGTCGGGCGATTAATGCTGTCCGTCAGGTTCATTTCCATTTCCTAAACATCAAGAACCATATCCAAGAGGCGCGCGACGTGCATAGCTTGATGCTGCGTACCTTCGTCGATTTGATGGCGGCAAGATGTCCCGTCTGCCACGATAACTGCATCTACGGGCGCTGCTTCCAACGCCGGGAACAAGTCGAGTTGTGCCATCTTTATCGAAACATCGATAGTGTCAGGTGAATATCCAAAAGCTCCTGCCATGCCACAACAACTGCTTTCAATCATGTGAACTTGTGCCCCTGGAATACGCTTCAAAAGGTTTAGCATCGGTGCGACAGCATCGTGAGCTTTCTGGTGGCAATGCCCATGCACATAAATCGGGCGATCCAACGGCTTCAGGGGCAAGTCCGGCTGATCGGCTAGAAATTCCTCAAAGGTACACGTTGCGTTCGACAACATCTCCGTTTCCGGCCCCGGGCAAAGCGCCAAAAATTCATCCCGGAACGTGAGGATAGAGGAAGGTTCGAGCCCGACTACTGGAACACCTTTTGCAACCGCCTCTCGCGTCGCGTCAATCACGCGTTGTGCCTCGTGACGCGCTTCGTCGACGCAGCCCATAGCTAAAAGAGTACGTCCGCAATCCAAGGCCCTGTCAGATCGATCGTCTCGCGCCACGGCCACCCGAAGTCCTTTTGCCCGCAAAACCCGGACAGCAGCGCGTAAATTTTCCGGTTCGAAATACCGGTTGAACACATCAGCAAACAGCAACACCTGCGGATCATTGTCCTTAGCCTCGGCATCACGGAACGGAGCAGAAGACCACACTGGCAGATCACGTCGCGCTGAAATACCAGTCGATCCCTCCAATAGCTTACGCGAGGGTGCAATTTTGTTTCGTAAATTCATAAGCCACGCGACTTTCGCGGCTTTTGGCGCATATCGGGGCAGGTAAGCTATCAATTTGTCTGCCAACGTCAGCCCATCTTTTTTACGTTTTGCTGACAATACTTCGATTTTCATTCGCGCCATATCAACGCCAGTCGGACATTCCCGAGCACAAGCTTTGCAGGACACGCAGTACTTCATTGTGTCCAACATGGCATCTGACGACAAACCGCCCGGTATCTGCCCGCTGATGGCAAACCGCAACGAATTTGCCCGCCCACGTGTAGCGTCTCGCTCGTCTCGGGTCGCTCGGAAAGAAGGGCACATAACGCCGCCCTTGAGCTTGCGGCATGCACCGTTATTGTTGCACATCTCGACGGCGCCCTGAAACCCTCCTCCGGCACCCGGCCAAGCAGACCAGTCCAGCGTCGTTTCGAATTCAGGAACCGAATAGTCCTGGCCGTAGCGGAACAGTCGGCGGTCATCCATGGCAGGAGCGTTCACGATCTTGCCGGGATTCATCACCCCGTTGGGATCAAACCGGTTCTTAACCTGCTCAAACGCAGAAACGATACGTTGACCGAACATCTTTTCATGAAATTCTGATCGTACGATCCCGTCACCATGTTCACCTGAATGAGATCCTTTATATTTTTTGACCAGATCAAATGTTTCTTCGGCGATCGCCCTCATTGTCCGGACGTCTTTGTCTTGCCGCATGTTCAGCACAGGGCGCACGTGCAAACACCCCACCGAGGCATGCGCGTACCATGTTCCCTTTGTGCCATGCCGGGCAAATATTTCGGTTAGGCCAGCGGTGTAATCGGCGAGGTCGGACAACGGGACGGCGCAATCTTCGACAAAAGAGATCGGTTTGCCTGCCTCTTTCATCGACATCATGACATTCAACCCGGATTTTCGGTACTCGGCGATAGCATTCTGCAAAGAGTTGTCCGTAACAGAGACAACGCCGCCCCACCGGTTTTCCGCACCGCTGAAAGCAAACCCGAGATCTCCCATCAGTTGCGAAAGCTCGACTAGTTTTGCAGCATTGGCCTCGGCGCTGCCCTCGGCGAATTCCACCAGCAGCAGGGCTTCGGGATTGCCTTCAACAAATGCATTAATCGTTTCGCGAAACAATGGGATTTCACGCCCCAAGGCAATCATGGTGTCGTCGACCAACTCTACCGCCTGCGGGTTGAGTGTCACGATGTGCTGGGTGGCTTCCATGGCAGCACGGAATGTCGGGAAATGGCACACACCAGTAACTTTCGCGCCCGGCAGATGAGCCAGGCTTAATTCCAGTTCTGTGAAATAGGCCAATGTGCCTTCTGACCCCACCAACAAATGGGACATGTTGATGTCGTTACCTACGAGCGCGTCGATATTGTACCCGCCCACACGGCGCTGGACTTTAGGAAAACGAGCATCAATTTCAGCAGCCTCGCGACGCCCAAGAGCGCGCATATCACCAACAAGATCCGCATAATCGCCTGATGCGGCCGTATCAGCGCTGAACCGCGCTTCCGTGCCGTCAACCATGATTGCGTTTATCGCACGGACGTTGTCTCGCATGATTCCGTATCGCAGAGACTTTCCGCCTGAAGAATTGTTTGCTGCCATCCCCCCAAGAGTGCAACGAGACGCTGTTGACGGATCCACGGGAAACCACAGGCCATGCTTCTTCAAAGCTACGTTCAATTGATCCAGAACAACACCGGGCTGAACGCGCACAATACGTTTCTCAACGTCTACGTCTAGAATTCGATTCAAGTGTTTCGTGTTGTCCAGCACAACACCCTGATTGACCGTTTGCCCGCATTGCGACGTGCCGCAGCCGCGAGGCAGAACCGAACTTCCTTCGTCTCGCGCAATGGACATTACAGCTTGGACATCTTCTGTGGACCGAGGGATCACCACAGCGTCCGGTATCATCTGATAGATTGAGGCATCGGTCGAGTATCGAGCAAGCGATGCCGGATCTGACATCACCTCTCCCCGTACATCAGACAACAGTCGGCGGTACAACGATCCATTCTCTACCATCAGGTTCGCCTTCCCTTCCTTGTACGCCTAATTAGACGCTTCACTTCATCATTGACTGAATAATGAATTCATAATTAACTTTTGCAATAGGCAATAGCGTCACTCTTTTGGCACCAGCGTAAGGATCAGTTCAAATGCGTCAGGCAGGCAGACATTTTTTGCAGATTCCAGGGCCAAGTGCTGTGCCAGAGCGCATCCTGAAAGCCATAAGCACGCAGACCATTGATCATCGAGGACCGGATTTTGCTGAAGTGGGGAATAAGGCCCTAAATGGCATGAAGACGATTTTCAGGACAAAACAGAACGTCTTTATCTATCCTTCATCCGGCACCGGCGCATGGGAAGCCGCACTTGTGAACACGGTTTCGCCTGGCGAAAAAGTTCTGATGTTCGAAACAGGGCATTTCGCCTTCATGTGGTGCAACTTGGCAGGAAAACTAGGGTTGCAACCAGAGCTGATCGAAGGGGATTGGCGTGGCGGTGCGGACCCCAATCAGATTGAAGACCGTCTACGTGCGGACGAGCAGCACGACATCAAGGCGGTTTGCGTCGTCCACAACGAAACGTCCACCGGGTCAGTCTCATCAATTGAGGAAGTGCGCAGGGCCATAGACGCTGCAAAACACCCCGCACTTCTAATCGTGGACTCCATCTCCGGCCTTGCGTCGATTGATTTTCGGTTCGATGACTGGGGGGTCGATGTGTGTGTCTCCGGCTCGCAAAAAGGACTGATGTTACCGCCTGGTCTGAGCTTCAACGCCGTGAGCGATCGGGCGCTGAAACACTCAAAATCCGTGACCACGCCGCGAAGTTACTGGGATTGGCAGGATATGGTCGGACCAAATCAGAAGGGGTTCTTTCCCTACACTCCCGGCACCAATCTTCTCTATGGATTGAATGAGGCCATAGACATGTTGCACGAGGAAGGGTTAGACAACGTTTTTGCCCGTCATGCCCGACACGGAGTCGCGACACGGGCTGCCGTGCGCGCCTGGGGTCTTGAGGTTTTGTGCACACAACAAGGTCAGGAATCGGGCGTCTTGACTGCGGTTAAGGTCCCAGAAGGTCACTCCGCCGATGCGTTTCGTGCTACGGCGCTTGAGCACTATGACATCTCACTAGGAAATGGTCTGTCCAAGGTTGCCGACAAGGTATTCCGCATTGGTCATTTGGGCGACTTCAACGACCTAATGTTGATGGCCACCCTTTCTGGCGTAGAGATGGGGCTAGCCAAGAGCGGTATGCCACATAACGGAGGCGGCACTCAGGCCGCCTTGGAACATCTCAAGGCTGCTTAACGTTGAACAGGGTTTCTAAAAGAACGCGACTAAACCAAGACTCATAGATCGGACAAAAACGAACCTTTTTGACTGCCACCTCAAAAGGAGACTTACAATGGCCCGCATGACGGCAAAGGACTTCGACCAAGAACTTCTCGACCTGTACGACTTTTACGCGCACGGCAAAATCACAAAGCGCCAGTTCCTGGACCGCGCTGGTAAGTTTGCGGTTGGTGGTTTGTCAGCGGTCGCGTTGCTGAACATGCTTAGCCCAAATTATGCTTTGGCCGAGCAGGTATCCTTCAACGATCCCGATATCCATGCAGACTACATCACCTATCCCTCACCAAATGGAACCGGCGACGTACGGGGCTACCTTGTCCGGCCTGCCGGTGTGGATGAGCCGCTGCCAGCAGTGCTGGTGATCCACGAAAACCGCGGCCTTAATCCCTACATCGAAGATGTGGCGCGACGCTTGGCGAAAGCAGGCTTTATGGCTTTGGCTCCAGATGGTCTGACGTCGGTTGGCGGATACCCAGGCAACGATGCTGATGGGCGCGAGCTTCAAAAGACGGTCGATCGGATCGAGTTGATGAACGATTTCTTCAATGGCTTTGAATACCTATTGAACCGAGAAGACTGCACCGGAAAGGTTGGCGCTGTGGGTTTCTGCTATGGCGGTGGTGTGGTCAGCGCAATTGCGGTGGCCTACCCGGAACTGGCGGCAGGCGTGCCGTTCTATGGCCGCCAGCCATCAGCCGAAGATGTAGTCAAAATTCAAGCACCGCTGCTGATTCAGATGGGGGAGCTTGATGAACGTATCAATGCAGGTTGGCCAGATTTTGAAGCTGCTCTTCAATCCAACGAAAAAGTCTATGAGGCCTACATCTACGAAAATGCTAACCACGGCTTTCATAACGACAGCACGCCACGATACGATGAAGCGATGGCAAATCTAGCCTGGGACCGAACCATTGATTGGTTCAACACCTATCTGAGGTAATTGGTGCAAGCTACCAAGTCAGTCATGCGTTGATATCGCTTCATGGCAATCCACGGTTCATCTTGGCCAAGCCCTCAGAGGCCCTAGAAATTTGACTTTCGCAGTCAGCGTGTCCGCGACCAGGTCTTGGTCTACTATCCCAACCATTGGATGTTTTTTAGAGTCGAAACGATTGGAAAATATTGTCGAAGCGGATTTAGGTGAAGCGATCCATCGTTAGGTGTACAGCTCATCTGCGGGTTAAGCGCACTATCACTTTAATGCCGCTGATAGCAGCCATTAATCATGTGTTCGGATAATGGCTCCTCTTAGGTTGAATTTATCAATTCTGCATACACCAACTGCTACCAGATTTTTGATCGCGGGGCCCAGTTAGTTTCTTTGAATCTCAGCTGGGCTTTTAAACAATCACAGCAGATTGGATCGGATAAACTTGGACAACTGCTATCGTTTCTATGCGGAGTTAGCCGTTCTTTTGGTTCTTTTCGGCATCCCGAAACCGCCGCACGAGATAATCTACGAACGCGCGGGTTTTTGGTGCCAGATTCCGCCTTTCGGCAAACATTACGACAATATCTGTGCTGGGTGGTGCATACTCCGGCATGACGTGGACAAGTTCGCCGGAGCTAAATTTAATGTTTGCCATATAGCAGGGCAGCCGTGCGATCCCGATGCCAGCAAGAGCGGCTCGAAAGACGACATCGGTGCTGTTTCCCTCAAAACTGCCCGTTGCTTCAAATTTTTCGCCTGGGTTCGGTTCGATGCTGTTCCAAGCGTTCCGCTGGCTTCTACCAGCAACTCTCAAGCAATTGTGCTCAGCCAATTCGGCAAAATTCGACGGTGTTCCAGAACGCTCAAGGTATTCAGGTGAGGCACATAGCACCCTTCGACTCTGCATAATTCGCCTGATGACCATATCTGGATTCTTGCGTTGTTCCGCAAAGCAGATCGCCGCATCGAACCCTTCACTCCGAAGATCAATTTCTCGGTCGGTCAGATCCAAAGACATTTGAACCTCTGGGTTCTCATTCATGAACTCTGGAAGGGCAGGAATCAGTTGGGACTTACCGAATGCAACAGTCGACGCGATCCTGAGTTCTCCGCGTGGAACACCGTCAAAGCTGTGGATCATCGCTTTGGCTTCATTGAATTTGTCAGCCATCGCTTTGCATTTTTCATAGAAATCTTGGCCTTCTCGCGTCGGAGAGACACCCGTTCTGGTGCGATTAAGAAGGCGGTAGTGCACCTGATCTTCAAGTAATCCGATCTGCTTACTTACTGCCGATGGGGTCTGCCCCATTGATCTTGCAGCCGCAGAGATGCTGCCCTGCTCGACAACCGTAGTAAAGATTAGCATTTGCGCAGAAATGTCCATTTCGTGACCTTTGCTGTTCCAATATGGCATGGGGCCTTTGCCAAATTGTCGAATTGTGAGCGCCACCAAATACCCTTATCTCTGCATTGCAGCATAAATACTGCATTGCAGCAACGGACGAGGCAATATCATGGCAATTACTCGATCAAACAGCGGGCTAGATGTCGTTTTCGAAGCTGGCCGCACGTTCTTTCATCAAAAGCTGGACACGATACGCAGGGCACAGGCCAAACGCAGGGTTTATCGCGCAACGTATTATGAGCTCTCGGTGCTATCTGACCGCGACTTAACAGATCTGGGTATTCCGCGCAGTGGCATCAAAAGACTTGCTATGGAGGCTGCGTATGGCTGCTAACACCGAAACGGCTGGTACAGATCGTGGTCACGCCATCGCCCTATCAATCAGCTTCTTGGCGTGGATCGGAACCACGGCAAATGCTGCCTTGAAGGCGCTTCAATTGGCCCGGATGCTCTCCACACTTTCGAATATGAACGACTATCAGCTCGCTCAGATCGGAATTTCGCGATCCGATATCCCGGAATATGCCGCGAAATTGATGGCTGACGAATAGAGAAGTAGGCCCTCAGGATAGAAGATTGCACGAAATTTGCTGGTCCTCGCTCCTCCCAGAGTAAGCCAGCAAAAGCGGCGGCGAAAAAGCCAACAGGGAGCGCCAACGCAAAGGGCCAGCATTTTCACCTCCTCCCGAAAATGCTGGCCCAAACCACCCTGCCAAGCAGGAGCCGCGAAAAATGAGAGGTAGGAGAGACATCATAATGGTCGTGATTATCGTCACCACCGAGATGAAGATGTGAAACCGGAATGCGTATGTGTCGCCTCAAACGATCCCGCTGATGCCCACAATTTGTTGAATTCAGTGGTTGTCTCGAGGCAGTGACTTACGCGCGATGTCGCGATAGGCGTCAGCATTGCGTAGGTTCATACCCTTGTCAAAAGGTTGCACCAGATCACGGAAATACTGATGCCAAGGAGATTGGCTTTCGGGCACGGGATAGGCGTTTTGATAACCGCGTTTGTAAAGCAGCGTGGCCACAGTCGCTGTGCTGACCTTTGACAAGCGATCAAGCGCATCCGGATGCAGTTTGATCGTTTCGGCAGGCTGAGGGTTCGGCAAGGGCTGGATCCTTCTGCTAAGGTTGTTGGCAACTATCGAGCAGGCTTTGGTTGATGGGAACAAGTGCCCCTTTGCCTTGCACGACATGCCCTGCCAGTTTGCAGGCCAGTGCTATGCTGTCAGGTAAGGGTGTATCCGTTGCCAGCCCCGCCAGAATGCCAGCGTTGAAACTGTCGCCTGCAGCAGTCGTATCCACAACCGAGGCCAGAGGCGGAACATGGACAGAGCCCTCTGCGCCGCGAGTACGATAAAGGACCGTTTCTGCGCCATTCTTGACAACGATCGTTTCTGCACCCGCCCTTGCATAGCGGCGCAAAGTGGCCGCGGGGTTCATGTCGCTGAACCAAAGTGCCTCGTCCTCGAATGATGGCAAGGCGATATCGCTAACGGCGGCCGCCTGCATGATGTTCTCGGTCATCTCAGAGGGGCTGTCCCAAAGATGCGGGCGCAGATTGGGGTCGAAGGCAATCCGTTTTCCGGCACGCCGCGCTGACCGAGCAACGTCGAGCAAGGCAGCGCGCCCTTCAGGGTTCAAGATTGCCAGAGTGATGCCCGAGAAATAGATGAGATCTGATTGCGTCATGGCGTGGGCAAGTGCTTGCCTGTCTTGGGCCAATAGGCGTGCGGCCGACTGGCCGCGCCAATAGTTAAAACTGCGTTCCCCGTTGTTTAGCGTGATAAGATACATCCCCACTGAACGGTTTGGCACGATCCGCACCTGCTGGGTGTTGACCCCGCTTTCGCGCATGACACTCAGCATCCGTGATGAGATGGCGTCATCTCCGACGGCTGTAAAATAGGACAAGGGCGTTTCGGGTGTGAGTTGGGCCAGATACCAAGCTGTATTGAACGTGTCTCCAGCGAACCCCATTTGATACGTGCTTGGCGCGTCAGTTGGGGCCATTTCGGCCATGCATTCACCTATCGCGAGAATTCGCATATTCCGGTTTCCAGTACTTCGAAGTTTGACAAACGGTAGCGTTCGACAATTAGGTAACCTGTTTTGCAGTGGTCACGAGAACAGCATCCCACCATTGATATCGACATTGGTCCCTGTCAGATAAGCCGAGTCCTCGCTTGCCAGAAACGCCACGAGGTTCGCAACGTCCTGAGACTGGCCTTGCCGCTTGAGCGGCGCAGCAGCTTCTAGCCCCCGACGGCCTGCGTCGGGAGTGTGGATGTTATGGAAATCCGTGTCGATCATACCCGGGCAGATTGCATTAACACGAATGTCAGGGCCCAGTTCTTTTGCGAGACAGCGGGTAAATGTCATCACAGCACCCTTTGATGTTGCGTAAGCCGACGCACCCGGGCCGCCGCCGTCGCGACCCGCCTGACTGGCAATGTTTACAATCGCCCCGGATTTCATATGCAGCAGCGCCGCTTTGACCATAAGAAAAGTGCTGGTCAGGTTGAGATCCATGACTGCTTGCCAATGCTCAAGCGACATTTCCGCGATTTTCTTGCGCGCGATCAAACCTCCGGCATTGTTCACCAGAATGTCTAGGCTGCCATAGGTATCGACCGTCTTGGCGATCAACGCATCGACCTCCTCGGGTTTGTTCAGGTCGCCTTGCATTGCAAACGCCTGTCCACCGATCTTTTTGATCTCGGCTACGGTTTCCTCGGCGCCGGCACTACTGGCGAAGTAGTTCACCGCGACATTCACCCCTTCGGAGGCGAGTTTGACAGCGCAGGCGCGCCCGATATCGCGGCCACCACCCGTGACAATTGCGGTCTTTCCCTGAAGTCTCATGGTTGCTCTTTCCCGTTCAATTGGTGCTGCTATGCGTGACTGATGGATCTGACGCTAAAGCTTGGCAAAATAGTCGAAGATTTCCGGCACGTTGCCGTCGCCCATGCCTGCGTCCGCGGCTGCCTGAAGGTTGTTCGCGGTTCCTTCAGCGATCTCGGCACGAGTGCCCACGTCCTCGGCCAGCTTCAGGAAGTAACCAAGATCCTTGTTGGCGTTGTTAATCGAAAACCCCAAATCGCTGACACCATCCACCGCGTAGTTCTTACAAAACTGCATAAAGGGGGAATTGGACGGTCCAGCTGACATGATGTCAAAAAGCTGCTGTTTGTTTACCCCTGAGCGTTCAGCCACAGCAAAGGCTTGGCTCATGGTGCAAGCTGTCGTCATGCCCATATAATTGTTGATGAGCTTGGTCACATGGCCCGCACCCAGTTCGCCGAGGTGAAAGACATTTTCCCCCAGTACATCCAGGACAGGTTTCACCTTCTCAAAGGTGGCTATATCGCCCGCTGCCATGATGTTCAGCAAACCATCCTTGGCGTGCGCGGGTGTGCGCCCCAGCGGCGCGTCAATCATACCAGCACCTTTTGCGGTCAAGTCTGCGCCGATTTTGCGAGTGGACGCTGGGATCGAGGTGCCAAAGTCAATAACCACGGCACTGTCCTTGATGCCTGCCAGGATGCCGTCATCGCCGTAGATCAGGCTTTCAACGACATCCGATGTTGTTACACAAAGCATCACGATATCGCTGTTTTCAGCAAGCTCTCGTGGCGTTGTAACCTCTACAGCACCGCGGTTGACTGTGGCTGCGACGGCATCCTTGTTTCGCCCCATGACAACCAGATCAAAACCGTTGTTTTGCAGGCACTCTGCCATGTTGCCGCCCATAAGACCGAGGCCAATGAAACCGATGACGGGTTTTGTCATATCTGACTCCTTAAACTCTTTCCAATTAGGCTTCGCAGAGCGCCGTGACCCCTGCCTGCGCAACTTCGAGATCCTGGGCTGGTGAGCCTGAGCTAACACCGATCCCGCCAACCACCTGTCCGTCGACCGTCACGGGAAGGCCACCTGCAACGGTCACCATTCGTCCGCCCAGCGTTGAGGATATTCCGTGTGCGGCCATGCCAGGTTGATTTGCTTCACCAAGAGCATCGGTTCCTTTTTGGATGCCGGTTGCAGTGAAACTCTTGTCGATGGCCAAAATGATGCTGGTAATCTTGCCACCATCCATCCGCTCAAAGGCAATGAGGTTGCCGCTTTCGTCTGTGACGGCAATACACATCGGTACGCCGATTTCCTGCGCCTTGGCTCGCGCTCCTGCGATCAACTTGCCCGCGTCATCGATGTCCAGGCGTCTTATTGTCAGCATCGCCTCATTCTCCTTTGATTTGGGGGTCAATGATTAGGTTCGGCAGCGTCAGCGATATTGCCGGTACAAAAGTGATCAGCATGAGCGCGGCAAAGATGGCGAGGTAGAAAGGCCAAATCGTTTTGACCGCTTTCTCCATCGGTAGTTTTCCAACAGCACACCCCACAAAGAGACAGGTCCCGACAGGTGGCGTGCAAAGACCAAGACCGAGGTTCACCAAAAGGATCATACCGAACTGCAGCGGGTCGATGCCCAGCATGTTCATCACCGGTAGGAAAATCGGTGTGCAGATCAGGATCAACGCGGCCATGTCCATGATCATCCCCAAGAGCAACAGAACAGCGTTGATCATCAACAAGATCAGGATCGGGTTTTCTGTGATACCCAACAGGAATTCGACTGTTTTTGTCGGCACCCGGTTGAACGTCAGCATATAGGCAAAGGCACCGGCGCAGGCGATCAGGATCATCACCATAGACGTTGTGCGCACCGAAGAGATAACGGCGGTTTTGAAGTTTTCCCAGGAAAGGCTGCGATAGACAACCAGCGTCACCACAAAGGCGTACATTGCCCCGAACGCGCCGGATTCAGTTACCGTAAAGACGCCTGACAAGACCCCTCCAACAATGATCACGGCCGTCAACAAGCCAGGGATCGAGCCCACAAAGGCGATGGCCAGTGCGGTCCAACCCGGAAACTGTTCGGCCTGATAGCCGCGCTTGACCGCCACGACATAGGCGGCAATCGCAAGGCAGCAACACATAAGGACACCGGGCACAACACCGGCCAGGAACAGCTTTGAGATTGAAACTGCACCGCCTGTTGCAAGGGCAAAGATGATCATGTTGTGGCTGGGTGGGATGATGATCCCGGCAATTGATGATGTCACTGTGACGTTCACCGCATAGTCGGCATCATAACCTTTGTCTTTCATCACCGGGATCAGGATTGACCCAAGCGCCGAGATATCTGCAATTGCCGATCCGGAAATGCCACCAAACAACATGGACGAGAAGACATTGACGATACCAAGCCCACCGCGCACAGCGCCTACGGCGGCCTGCGCAAACCGAACCAACCGGATCGCGATACCACCGTGAAACATCAGCTCGCCCGCAAAGATGAAAAACGGGATCGCCATTAGGGAAAAGACGTTGATCCCCGACACGATACGCTGGAATCCAACAAACATCGGCAATCCTTCAAACCAAAAGGAAGCCAATGCAGCGATACCAAGGGCGTATGCTACTGGCGCACCGATTATGACACAAAGGGCAAAAACCCCCAACAGAATCATGAGTCCCATGACTATCCCTGATCTATGTTGTCTTGGCGTTCGTCTCGGCCCAGAAACAGGCGGATCAGATGGCCAGTGGAAAAAAGGAACACCAACGCGCCGCTGATTGTCAGTGGCAAGGAGCGCAAGCCCTCTGACCATTGGATAAGCGGGATTAGGGTGTTCCATTTGAATATGGTCAGCTCGATCCCGTACCAAAACATCATGCCACCGAAACCTGCCATCAGGACATCAGTGAGCACGACGAAAACCGTTCGCACAGAGGGTGGGACCAAGTTGCGGAACACGACAACAGAGAGGTGCGTGTGATTGTGCACACCCGCAGCCGCACCGAGAAACGCGATGACCATGACCAAAAGCAGTGAAACCTGCTCAACCCAAGTGGGCGTGTTGTTCAGAACGTAGCGACCGAACACCAGCCAGGCAAAGATCGCAGTCATAACGACAATGGCGATGCCAGACAGTAACATGCAAACTCGTGCGAGCAGATCAAGAATCCTGTCCATGTTACGCATGGCGGCAGGGGCGGTATCGGGCTCTTGCATTGGATTTCCTCTGAGACAAAACGCCCGGCATCCAATTGGCGGAGCCGGGCGCTCAAAGTTGAACTGTTAAGACAACTTATTCAGTGGCTTGCGCCATTTCTACCAACGCTTTCATGTCAGGATTTGCAGCCAAGTAGTCTGCATAAACCGAATCCATTGCGGACTGGAATGGGCCTTTGTCGGCGATTTCATTGACGGTGATGCCGGCCGCTTCAACATCTTTACGCGCTTGTTCAGAGCCAATTGCCCAAAGCTCACGCTGGACCAATGCGGCTTCTTCTGCTGCACCGCGCACAGCGGCTTGCAATTCAGGAGACAGCGCATTGAATTTGGCCGTGTTCACGCAGATGCACTCGGGGATAATCAGGTGCTCGGACAAAGAATAATTTGTGGTCACTTCATAGTGACCGACATTCTTGAACGACGGGAAGTTGTTCTCCGCACCATCAACAACGCCGGTTTTCAGCGCTTGCTGAACTTCGGAGAAGGCCATTGGAGACGGGTTACCGCCCATAGCTGAAATCATAGATGTATAAAGATCATTGTTCATCACACGGATTTTCAGACCTTCGACATCTGCGGGCGTGTTGATCGGCTTTTGGCTGTAGAAAGAACGCGCACCGGCATCAAACCATGCCAGTGGCAGAACGCCTGCTTCACCCATCGCAGCTGAAACAACCTCACCGGCGTCGCCGTCCAGCACGCGGAACATGTGCGGTACGTCTTTGAAGATGAAAGGAAGCGATACAAGGTTAGCTTCTTTCACCATTGGGCCAATGGGACCGAGGTTGAAGTTACCAACCTCGATTGCGCCGATACGAACCTGCTCAAGCGCATCCGGTTGGGAACCAAGAACACCACCGTGGAACACATCGACGGTAACCTCGCCGTCTGTAGCAGCGTCAACCAGTTCGGCAAACTTGTCCATTGCAGCCGTGTTGGGATGGCCGTCGTTGTGGATGTTCCAGGCCCGCCAGTTTTCGGCGGAAGCTGACGTTGCAATGAATGCCACAGCGGTCGCAGTTGCAAAGAACGATTTTGTGAAAGTCATGGGTTCTCCTCCCCGATTAATTTTGGACAGGATTTGGCTTTCGTGGAATTTCAGAGACCGTAAGCCACGTAGCTTTCGATTTCCCCCAAGAACCAGAATCGCTGCTGCCTCTAAAGGGACACTAGTATCCAAGTTATGTCAACTGTAGGCATCTAGTATGTCAGATTGCTTGACAGTCGAAAGCGCAGGGCATTTGATAGGTAACGGGCATACATTGGTTCACTCAAGCAAAATAAAATAGAATATTCTATTTATTTCAATGCTATAACAGTGAATCTGTAATTTGAAACGTGACTAAGACAGAGGGCGCAAGCAACATACCGTGGAAGAAATTGTCAGACGAACCACAACCGATGCGGTCTATGAAGCGCTACACGACGAGATCGTTTCGCTTGAAATTCTTCCCGGTACAAAGCTATCCGAAACAGAGGTAGCCAGCCGATTCGGCGTATCACGCCAACCTGTTCGCAACGCATTCACAAGGCTCGGCAACGAAGATCTGCTCTTAATACGACCACAAAAGGCGACCGTAGTTCGAGGATTTTCTATGGAGCGTGTGGCTCTCGCGCGATTGGTTAGAATGGCGGTGGAGCTAGAGATCGTCCATCGAGCAATGGAAGTTTGGGATGCAACACGTGAAGCTAAACTTGCAGAAAATCTCGCCCTACAAGAGCAGGCGATCAGTGACGGTGATCTATCGGCGTTTCACTCGCTGGACTATGATTTTCACAAACTGATCTACGTGCTCAGCGGCAATCCGATGGCATTTGATGTAATGCTAGAATCCAAGCAAAAGGTTGACCGGCTTTGTATGCTCAGTCTTGAAAAGGGCAGTGCCGCAGACGCCATCCTCGCCGATCACCGAGAGATTGCAGAGGCCATGGCGGCAGGAGACCATGACCAAGCGCAAGCCGCTGTCAGAAAACACCTGTCCCGCCTCGACGAAACCATCGACTTCATTCACAAGACGCACCCGGGCTACTTTGAGTAACTGAAGCCATTCGATCTGGTGGTCTCAGGACGTTCCTCGTTCCGGACGATCATTATCAATAGTGAATTTCATGCCGTCCTAAAGCTCTTCCAAATCGGGACGTGCCGCAGGGCCGTTAGAGATATCGGCCAGCATTAGCGTCCCATTCGGACGGATATCAAACGCGCCAGGTTCGGCGAACAGACCCGTCGTTTTTGCATCAGATAGAGGAGATGACGGCACCGTAAAGTTAATGCGGCTGCCCGCGTAAAGTGCGACATGACGGCATGACTAACACCCACCTCTATCGCCGCCACTGTTTCCCGCCTGACGTGATTGCTTATGCCGTCTGGCTGTATTTCCGGTTTCCCCTGAGCCTGCGAATGGTCGAGGATCTTCTAGCCGACCGCGGCATCATCGTTTCGCACCAGACGGTGAGGGCCTGGGCCGAAAAATTCGGACGGGAATTCGCGAAAACGATCAGACTCCGGTCGACAGGTAAGCTCGGCGACAAGTGGCACCTGGATGAAGGTGTCGTCTCGATCAGGGGATGCAAGCATTGGGTTTGGCGGGCTGCCGACCAGAAGGGGTTCGTACTGGATGTTCTGGTTCAAGCTCGGCGTGACCGGAAGGCCGCCCTGCGCCTGATGCGCAAGTTGTTGAAACGACGGGGCTATCCGCCGAGGGTTTTGATCACTGACAAATTTCGCTCATACCCGGCGGCAAAGCGCGAGATCATGCCGGGGGTCGAGCTTCGTTCGCACAAGGGCTTGAATAACCGGGCCGAGAACTCTCACCAAAGAACCCGAAGGCGTGAGCGCATTATGAAACGCCTCAAATCGCCTCGGCATTTGCAACGCTTCATCTCCATTCATGCCCCGATTGCAAACCTGTTTCACCTGCCCCGCCACGAGATGACATCCGCAGAATTTCGCGAACTCCGCACCGCCGCTATGGATGCGTGGCGCAATATCGCTCGACTCCAACCAGCGTGAATAGCGCAATCAGGTCCAGTTTCGGGCTCGGTCAGTTAACTATACAGTGCCGACCCACGGCTGCGCGTTTATGGCATCCACAGATTACGCGTTGCCGATGCGTCCATCATGCCCGACATTGCAAGCGGGAACACAAATGCGCCCTCGATCATGATTGGCGAAAAATGCAGCAATCTGATCCTCGAAGACCTTTGTAGAAAGAAATAGGATTTACACCCCTAATTAGTTGGCGCGCATAATCAACTGGTTTTGAGCGTTACATCAGTCACGTCAGCAATTCACTATTACATTCTATAAGTATCCCTTATCACGTGTAATTGATTTTTCCGGTAATCCGGCACAATATAATGCTCATGAAACCTCCTGCGCCCTATCTTCCTGTCCCCTCACCTGCCCTTTCCGCTGAAGACCAGGCGGCGCTGACCGATCTCTATATCCGCGGCACGCCCGCCAATACGCTCAGGGCCTATGAGCGCGATCTGCTCTATGTGACGGCGTGGAAAGCGGCGCGGTTCGACGCCGCTCTGGACTGGCCTGAGGCCGAGGCCACCGTGCTAGCCTTCATCCTGGATCACGCCCGCAATCTCGGAGACGCCCCGCCCGAAGACAGCGCCCGTCAGACCGCTGACGCACTCATCGCGCAGGGGCTCCGCAAGTCGCTGGCCTGCCCTGCCCCTTCCACTCTGGACCGGCGCATCGCCTCCTGGCTCGCCTTCCACCGGATGAAGAACCTCGCCAGCCCGTTTGATGCGCCACAGGTGAAACAGGCCCGTGCCAAGGCGCGTCGCGCCGCCGCCCGGCCCCCTGCCCCAAAATCCGCGCACCCGATCACCCGCGACGTGCTCGAGACCTTGCTGGCCACATGCCGCGGTTCCCGTCGGGATTGCCGCGACCGGGCGATCCTGATGCTGGGCTGGGCTTCTGGTGGTCGGCGCCGGTCCGAAATCACCGGGCTGATGCGCGAAGATGTCTCGCTGAAGGAGTTCGACAAGAGAGATGTGGTCTGGCTGTCGCTGCTGGAAACCAAGACCACCTTGAAGGGCGACACCCCGCGGCTGGTGCTGAAAGGGCGCGCCGCGCAGGCGCTGGTGCATTGGATCGAGGTTGGAGAGATCAGTAATGGCCCCCTGTTCCGGCCGATCTCCAAAGCTGACCGGGTGCTGAAGCGCCGCCTCTCCTCGGATGCGGTCGCTCAGATCTTGAAACACCGGCTGAAACTGGCGGGATTGCCGGATGGGTACGCCTCGCCGCACGGGCTGCGTTCAGGCTTTCTGACCCAAGCCGCGCTGGACGGTGCGCCGATCCAGGCCGCCATGCGGCTGTCCCTGCATCGCTCCGTGGCTCAGGCTCAGAAATACTATGATGATGTAGACATTGCGGAAAACCCGGCAACAGATCTGTTAGGGTGACACGACAAAAAAGAAACGCCGGGTTTCGACCCGGCGTTTCCTTGCACAAGAATTCAGGTGTGGACCTTACCCGTGGGTAAGATCGTCTTCTTCCTGCAAATCGTCGATCAAGGTGGCAATCGCTTTTTCCAGCTTGGCCCGATCAACCCGTGTAAAGTCCAGATCATAGCGCAGTTCGATCCGCCCGCTTGAGGCCGAGCATTTCGCGACCCCTGCCCGCCCCGACACCTGAAATGTGGTTTTAGCCCGGCGCGTTTTACCACCACCTGATGGCTCCGGCTTTTTCGTCGCCGTGCTGTCCGGTTCTATGAACGTCCGCAAAATGGCAATTTCGCGCGGGCCGTCGCGATCCGGTTCGCTCATGATTGCGGTGCTGACCTGCCGAACCAATCCAGGATTGGCGTCGAACTTTCGTTTTAACTCGACCCCCAAATTACGCGGGATTTCATTTGGGTGCATCAGCGCCTTGTCCAGCATCATCAGCAAACTGGCAAACGCACGAATATAGCTGCGCTTGGTATAGCTGGCGGATTTGAACAGGATCGCAACGGCCTTGTCTACGTCAGCACAATCGTTTGACGGGTCTTCGGCATACGCTCTGGCCAATGCACCCATCTCAGCAAACGAGATATCCTTGCGGATCAGGTTTTCGTCTACCATGCGACGGTAGCTGTCGTTCAGGTCTGCCGCTTCAGAGATGCCGGCTGGTATGCGCGCATAAAGCTCATCCCCCGTTTCCTCATGCAACGCACGATAGGCCGACAGGCGGCGCATGCCCTGTATCAGATCGAACCGACCATCCGCGCGGCGTTCCAGCCGGATGGGATTCGACAATCCGATATCCCGGATCGAGTCCTTCAATTCCTCCAACTCGGGATCGGGGCCGGGCTTGCGGTCACGGGTCAGTTTTTCGGTGACCACATCTGACAAGACCACGTGTTCGGTCACCAAGCCATCCGACCGCAAGCGGACCAACTCATGCGCCAGACGATCATTTTCGGCGCGGATGGTTTCTTCGGTCGATTGCTGGTCGCGCAACGCGTCCGCGTTTTCCGATATTGCGGTGGCCATCGGCCCGCGTCGCTTTTCCAGCACCTTGTCCGGAACCTTGCCGACCGGAATGTCATCCATGGCCGGCATGTCGATGTCAAACATTCTGCGTTTACGGCTCATGCGTCATCCTCCAGCTTGTCCCAGGCCGATAGCATCACGTCCCGGAATTCTTCATATACATTGTCAAAAGTCGAGCGCGCGCGGCGCCAGGTTTCGCGCGTCATCTCTCGGTAATCCATCTCATAGACCGAGCTTAAGAAGCGGCCAGATTGCTCAACTGCGCGGGTCATCTCAACCGGGTGTTCGGCCACGTGGTCACCGAACACTTTCCTAAACGCATCGAACATCGCCAGGTGCAGGGCATTGCCCGGCTCGTAACGCGTCAGCAAAAAGCGCAGCTCGCAAAAGGTTTTGGGCAAGCCGATCTTACCCGTGGGTAAGGTCTTATCGAAACCATAGGCGAGGTCTTCCAGCGCCTCGGCCAACTGCCCGATGAACGACGTGGTCGAGTCATATTCCCAGTAACCGGGACCAGAGGGGACATAGAGCATGTCAGCCGCGAAAACGGCGTTCATGGATTGGTACCCAATCGCCGGGGGGCAATCGAATAGGATCAGGTCGTATGCATCATCCGGGATCTGGTCCAGATAGCGCGACACGGCGGCAAAGAAAGACCACTCGGGGTTCAGGTGCCGATACTGCGCGGACGCAAACTCAACGAAGGCGGCGTTGGCACAGGACGGGATGACGTCAATGGTCGACCAAGAGCTTTGCTTGATGAAATCCGCAATGCGCAAATCGCCCAGCCCCATATCGGTGATCGAAGGCGGCAATTCGCGGCGGGGCAGGGTGGTGCCGGATTCGGCGGCAGCGGGGCGGTTGTTCATCCGCTCAGTCTCGCGGATCAAATCTCGGGCCATGATGCCCCAGACGGTGAAATCTTCGGTCACGTCGGTCAAACCCATCGAGTGGCTCAGCGTTGCCTGCGGGTCGAAATCCACCACCAGCACCCGGTACCCATCCAGCGCCGCGGCATGGGCCAGATGCAAAGCAACGGTCGACTTCCCCGCGCCGCCCTTGAAATTGGCCACCGCCGCGCGGATGGCGCGCTTGCCCACGGGGCGGGGTGGCATCAGGGATTTGCGGTTCACCTTAAGGCGGCGGCGCAGCTCGTTCACCTCTTCCAGGCTGAACCAACGCTGGCGGCCATCCGGCTCAACCTCGCCACTGGGCAGGGACGGGTCTGCCGCCAGCTTGCCGCGAAAGGTCGACTGGTTGACGCGAAAGATCAGCTCGGACACCTCCCAGCTTGAAAAGCGGCGAAGGGTCTTCTCCATCTCAGGGCTGAAGGTCTGCTGGCGGATCCAGCCCTGCAATTTGAGGGATTGATTGCGCAATGCGTTCAGGTCTTCGTGCGTGTACATGCCTCAAGTCTCATTTTTTTGGACGCTATTCTATACGTTTTTACTATTTACGCTTGATTTGTGCTTTACGCAAAAGAAAATATGATAAGAGTGTAATCTTACCCACGGGTAAGAAAACAAGGCGCCACACCGCATGATCCGATTCGGTTGGCGTCCGATTCGACCCCTAGGGTGTCCAGGGCGAGCGATTCAAGATTTAGGGGGGCGTTAAACCCTGAACTGCCCCATATAGGGGGACAAAAGCAGATAATAAGGGGACATACATGGCGTCCCCCATCACCAATACTTCACCTAATTTCATTTTTAATTTGAATTGGAATGCGGGCCGCAGCGACCCAAAATCAGACTCCGCTTGACAGAATCGCCGGTTTGGACGCTAATCAGGGCATCAAGACGAAAAGCGTTGGAAAACAGCGTATCATTGGCGGTATAACCCGCCTGAGGCAGACAGAGCGGTGAGAATAGGAATGCAGGTTGCAAAACCGGTAGGGCGAAATGCGCCTGCCATAAAATACGACATTCTATCAGCGTTGACCGTACACGCCCTGTCTGGCGACAAACATCGCCAGCGCAGCATTCTGCGCATCATTGCCCTGATCACCACCCGGTACAACTGGCGCAACAATGAGCTGTCGATTGGGCGGGAAGAGATCGCGCGTCTGTGGTCAGTAAACGAACGCACGGTGAAACGTGAAATGGCAAAGCTGCGGTCGATGGGCTGGATTGCGGTCAAGCGACCTGCGGCTCGCGGGCGGGTTGCGGTGTATGAGTTGGACCTGAAACAAGTGATGCTTGATACCTCGGACATCTGGCCCACGATCGGGTCCGATTTTCAGGCCCGAATGTCGGATGATCCCGAACCGGACACAAATATCGTCCCCTTCAAAGTCAAACCTGCACCATTTGAACCGTCGGACGAGGGGGTTTGGACACAGGTTCAAGCCATACTGCACAGGCGCGATCCTGAGCTATGGGCGAGTTGGTTCCAACATCTGACAGAGGCTGATAGGGCAGGGGGGGTCGTCACCCTGATGGCACCGTCGCGGTTCATGGCGGATTACATCGCCCAAAAATGGTCCGCGCGGTTGTTGGCCGCCTACGGCCGGGTTGACCCTTCGGTGCGCCGCCTGCGCTTTGAAGCCGCTGAATAGACAGGAATACTGACGCTTGAAATTTCCACTGCTTTGAAAGACCTGAAGGTATGAAGGATTTCAATTGTCTTAATTGCGGGTCTTTGTGCCCGATCTTATTGGACGCGGCCAAGGTCGTGACCTGCTCATCCTGTGGCACGACACTGTTTCTAAAAGGGGACCATGTTGCGCTTGCGGGCGACCAGGGTGTCATGCATGACGCGCCGCAGCTGTTCGGGATCGGGGACACGGTCGAGCTGGGGCGAAAAGCGATCCAGATTCTTGGACACGCGCGCTATTCTTATGGTCGCGGGTTTTGGGATGAATTCTGCGGGACATCTCAGAAAGGCGCGATCTCTTGGGTTTCGGTGGACGAGGGGGACGTGGTCGAACAGATCCGCATTTCCGGCGGGCGGATGCCAAAGTTCCGACCGCCTTTCAAACCGGGCGAGACGCTGGAGTATGAAAACAGCACCTACACGGTCACTGAAGTGGAACAAGCCGAATGTATTGCCCTGCGAGGGCAGTTCGACGAGGAACTGCAAGTTGGGGAGACCTATGACTTCGTCAATGCCACGGGCGAAGACAACAGATTGTTGTCGGGAGAGTTCTGGGGGGCAAGGTCGATGTGGTTTCAGGGGCGCTGGTTCGACCCGTTTGGCATAAAGATACAGCAGTCATGACAAGGTCGCCCGAGCTTACCTCGATCAATTGCACCTCATGCGGTGCCGGGCTGGACGTTTTTGGCGGTGGTCGGGTAATGGTCCAAATCTGCGAATTTTGCGGATCAGAGCTGGACGCGCAGGACAATTATAAGGTGTTGCGTAAGTTCAATGACCTTGAGCGACCGCATACGCCGTTTTCAATTGGGATGCGGGGCACGTTGTATGATGTTGAATTTGTCATCATCGGTCTGATCCAACACACCGAACGCTGGGCGGGCCGTATCTTTACCTGGATTGACCATCAGCTTTATTCCCCGACCCATGGCTATGCCTGGCTGACTTTGGAAAATGATCATCTGGTGTTTTCCCGACGCTATCGCGGTGGAGGGTGGATATCCGAACACTGGGTCGAGACCGCAGATCACCCGCCTATCGTTCGGACAAGCCAGGGCACGTATCGCTATTATGAAACCACGCATAGCGAGATCACCTTTGTTGAAGGTGAATTCACCTGGCGCCCAAAAATGGGCGAGCGGACGGTCACAGTAACGGCCATGTCGGACACGGCAATGCTGGGGTTTTCACAGACGGGTAACGAGCGTGAGGCATATCGCTCGATCTATGTGTTCAAGGCAGAAGCTGAGGCTGCTTTCGGCGTGGCACTGGACCTTGGCCCCTATCGGGTGCATCCGTTGCAGCCTTTTGTCGAGGGGCGGAACTATCGGTTTTTGCGGCGGACCTCATTGATATTTGCAACGATATGTCTGGTGATGGCTGCAGTTTTTCATCTCAGCAGTGGGCCGGCCGTATTGCAGAACCAAATTGTCGAGCTGAACGCAGAGACGGTTGAGGTTAAATTCCCGCTTGAGGCGGATGGCAAGCTGGCCGCGATCAAAGTGACAGGCAATGTGAACAACAGCTGGGCCTATCTAGAGATGGAGTTGCTTGACCCCGAAAATCAGCCGGTTTTCGGAGCTGGCCGCACAATCGAAACCTATTCCGGGCGTGACGCCGACGGCAGTTGGAGTGAAGGCTCGCCCTTCACCCGATTGCGGTTCCGCCCTGAAATCAGCGGGACCTATACCTTGGCACTTACAGTGGCTGAGCAGAACACTTGGGGCAGGTCGGGCCAATACGTATCGCGCCTGTGGGTGGATGTTCGGTCCGGCGTGTCGTCTGGAAAATGGCTGGCGCTGTTGGGTGGGGTCTTCGGGGCGTTGCTTATGATTCAGGTCGGGCGTAAAGCGCTGCATCAACGGGCGCGGTGGTTCGGGTCCGACTGGGTAGACGAGGATTAACGTGACCGCTTTCCGGATCATCTTTCTTGCAATCTCGACTGCGGCCATCGGTGCCACGGGATATGTATCTTATCACGGTTACGGGTCCGAGAGCCGTGACCTTGACACTTCGGTCCGCGTCGGCAGTGGCGGCGGCGGGTATTATCGGAAAAATCGCGTAAAATAGCGGGGAACTCATGGAATATTTTGCAGCCATTCAGATTGCAGAAATTGTCAGCACGATCTTTTACACTTTCCTTGGCGTCTCACTCATGTGGATCGTCTGGAAGGTGATCGACTGGCTGACCCCGTTCCCGATCGTGCGCGAGATCGAGCATGACCAGAATATCGCTTTGGCGGTGCTGATTGGGCTGTTGTTTGTGTCGGTCTCGATCATCATCGCGGCTGTGATCCTGTCATGACGCCGACCGGCGCGGTCGAAGCCCGCGCTGCGTGGCTGCTGGCCGCGACCTTTCTGGTCGCGATTGCCGGGCTGATCTATGAACTGATTGCTGCCACCTTGTCCAGCTATCTGCTGGGGGATTCGGTGCGGCAGTTTTCGCTAGTTATTGGTATATTCCTCTCGGCGATGGGGCTAGGGGCGTGGCTGTCGCGTTTTGTGACCCATGCGTTTTCCGGCTTTGTCTGGGCGCAGATCCTGCTGGGCATCGTGGGCGGTTTCATGGCGCCGGTTCTGTTTCTGAACTATGCCTGGATGGGTCACGTGGCGACGCCGCTTTACGCCGCGTTGATCACGATCGGTGTTCTGTCGGGGTTGGAAATTCCCCTGATTGCGCGAGTTCTGGAAGAAATCGGCGCGTTGAAGTTCCGGTTCGAAAACGTCCTGACCGTGGATTATGTGGGGGCCTTAGTCGCCTCGCTTGCATTTCCACTGCTGGTAATCCCGCATCTGGGGCTGATGTCGGCCAGCCTGGCCTTTGGGGCGTTGAACCTGGTGGTGGCCGGGCTGTCGCTTTTACTGTTTCGGCACTGGGCCAGTTGGTTGCAGGTCACGGTTTGGATGCTGGCCTTTGTGGCGACCATGGTGGCGCTGTGGCAGTCCGAAAAACTGGTCTCCGTGACCGAGGCCGAGTTGTTCGAGGATGATGTCATCTTGTCCGAAGCCACCCCGTATCAGCAAATCACCGTGACGCGATATCGCGACCGGGTGCGGCTGTTTCTGGATCACTCGATCCAGTTCGATACGCTGGACGAGCATCGCTATCACGAGCCGCTGGTGCATCCAGCGATGGCACTGGCCCCGAGGCGCGCAAGTATTCTTGTGCTGGGCGGTGGCGACGGCATGGCCGCGCGCGAGTTGCTGAGATATCCCGATGTCGAAAGTGTGACGCTGGTCGATCTTGATCCGCGGGTGACGCAGATTTTCCGGGAACATCCCGAGCTTTCGGCCTTGAACGGCGGCGCCTTGTCCGATCCGCGTGTCACTATCGTCAATGATGATGCGTGGAAATTTCTGGAGCGCGATGAACGGATTTACGATGTGGTCATCGTCGACCTGCCAGACCCGAAATCCATTGCGTTGTCACGGCTCTATTCCCGTCAGTTTTATGGTTTGCTGGCCGAACGGCTAAGCGGGCAAGGGGTGTTGGTGACACAGGCCGGATCACCGTTTTTCGCCCGACAGGCATTCTGGTCCGTGGTGACGACGCTGGAAAGCAGCCGCAATCCGCAGCAACCGGGGCAGGGGCTGTTTACGACACCTTACCACAGCTATGTGCCCAGTTTCGGGGAATGGGGGTTTGTGCTGGCCTCACCCGTGCCGCTGTCGGGGCGAGATTTGGATGTGCCGAATGGGTTGAGTTATCTGACGCCCGATGTCTGGCAGGCCGCACAGGTGTTTGGTGCCGATATGGACCGCGTTGCGGCCAAGGCAAACACGCTGCAGACCCATGTGCTGGCGGGGTATTATCTGGACGGGTGGGACTATTGGTTCCGCTGAATTGCGGGCCATACCGGACTTTGTGATCGCATTTTTCAGATGGTCACTTGAAGTCTACGGGAAATTAGTATACCGCCGCATACAATTCGATACCGGCAGTGGCCAGACCGCTGAAAACCCGGTAGGCACCCACACGAAACGCAAACAGCCGGAACAGCCATGAGCCTTTATACAGATTACCTCAGCGAGATCGAAACCCGCAAAGGACAAGGGCTGCACCCTAAGCCCATCGACGACGGTGCATTGGTGAAAGAGATCGTCGCCCATATCAAGGATGCGGCAAGTGAACATCGGGACGGGGCGCTGAACTTTTTCATCTATAACACGCTGCCTGGCACAACCAGCGCCGCCGGTGAAAAGGCCAAATTCCTGAAAGAGATCATTCTGGGCGACGCGGTGGTCGAAGAGATCTCGGTTCCTTTCGCGTTTGAGCTGCTGTCGCACATGAAAGGCGGTCCTTCGGTTGAAGCTCTGCTGGATTTGGCGCTGGGTGAAGATGCCTCGATTGCGGATCAGGCCGCTGAGGTGCTGAAATCGCAAGTCTTCCTGTATGACGCCGATACCGACCGTCTGAAGGCGGCTTATGAAGCTGGAAATACAATCGCGAAAGACGTTCTGGAGAGCTATGCCAAAGCGGAGTTCTTTACCAAGCTGCCCGAGATCGACGAAGAAATCGAAGTTGTAACCTATGTCGCGGCCGAAGGTGACATCTCGACCGACTTGCTGTCGCCAGGCAATCAGGCGCACTCGCGGGCTGACCGGGAACTGCACGGCAAGTGCTTTATCTCGGATAAGGCGCAGCAGGAAGTCGAAGCGTTGAAGCTGCAGCACCCCGGCAAGCGTGTCATGCTCATTGCGGAAAAAGGCACAATGGGTGTGGGCTCATCGCGTATGTCCGGCGTGAACAACGTGGCGCTGTGGACCGGTAAGCAGGCCAGCCCCTATGTGCCATTCGTCAATTTCGCGCCGATCGTTGCGGGCACCAACGGCATCTCACCGATCTTTCTGACCACCGTGGGCGTGACCGGCGGCATCGGTCTGGACCTGAAAAACTGGGTCAAGAAGGTAGATGAAGATGGCAACGCGATCCTGAACAATGACGGCAACCCGATCCTTGAAGAGAAGTACTCGGTCGCGACCGGCACGGTTCTGAAGATCAACACCAAAACGCAAAAGCTTCTGAGTGAAGATGGTGAAGAACTGGTTGACGTGCCTTCGTCCTTCACACCGCAGAAAGTAGAGTTCATGAAGGCCGGCGGATCCTACGCCATCGTCTTCGGCAAGAAACTGCAGGCACTTGCGGCCGAGACGCTGGGTGTTGAGGCACCGCTGGTGTTTGCCCCGTCGAAAGAAGTCAGCCACGAGGGTCAGGGTCTGACCGCGGTTGAGAAGATCTTTAACAAGAACGCCGTGGGCACAACGCCGGGCAAGACTCTGCACGCCGGTTCAGACGTACGTGTGAAGGTCAACATCGTCGGTTCGCAGGACACCACCGGCCTGATGACCATGCAAGAGCTTGAGGCGATGGCCGCCACCGTCGTGGCACCCAGCGTTGATGGTGCCTATCAGTCGGGTTGTCATACCGCGTCGGTCTGGGATGCCAAAGCGCAGGCAAACACGCCTCGTCTGATGAAGTTCATGAACGACTTCGGCCTTGTCACTGGTCGTGACCCGAAAGGGGTCTATCACTCTATGACGGACGTAATCCACAAGGTGCTGAACGATATCACCGTGGATGACTGGTCGGTGATCATTGGCGGCGACAGCCATACCCGGATGTCCAAAGGCGTGGCCTTTGGGGCCGACTCGGGCACCGTGGCGCTGGCGCTGGCCACCGGTGAAGCCTCGATGCCGGTTCCGGAATCGGTCAAGGTAACCTTCAAGGGCAAGATGGCCGAGCATATGGATTTCCGCGACGTGGTGCACGCCACCCAGGCGCAGATGCTGGAGCAGCATGGCGACAACGTGTTCCAGGGCCGTGTTATCGAAGTACACATTGGCACGCTGTTGGCGGATCAGGCCTTTACCTTCACCGACTGGACAGCCGAGATGAAGGCCAAGGCGTCTGTCTGTATCTCGAATGACGAGACCCTGATCGGATCGCTGGAGCTGGCCAAGTCGCGCATCCAGATCATGATCGATAAGGGCATGGAGCATGAAAATGGGATGCTGCAGAAGTTGATCGACATCGCTGATGCACGCATCGCCGAGATCAAGTCCGGTGAAAAACCTGCTCTGACTCCTGATAACAACGCGGAATACTTCGCCGAGGTTGTCGTCGACCTGGATCAGATCGTCGAGCCGATGATCGCCGACCCGGATGTCAACAATGCCGACGTGTCAAAGCGCTATACGCACGATACGATCCGTCCGATTTCGTACTACAATGCCGAAAAACATGTAGATTTGGGCTTTGTCGGGTCTTGCATGGTGCATAAGGGTGACATCAAGATCGTCGCCCAGATGTTGAAAAATCTTGAAAAGGAAACCGGTAAGGTCGAATTCAAAGCTCCGCTTGTGGTTGCAGCTCCGACCTACAACATCATTGACGAGCTGAAGGAAGAAGGCGACTGGGAAGTGCTCGAGAAATACTCGGGCTTCGAATTCGACGACCTGTTCCCGAAACAGAATGCGCGCACAGAGTACGAAAATATTCTCTATCTTGAGCGCCCCGGCTGTAACCTGTGCATGGGCAACCAGGAAAAAGCCGCTAAGGGTGACACCGTTCTTGCCACGTCGACCCGCCTGTTCCAGGGCCGTGTCGTGGCAGATGCGCCGGACAAAAAAGGCGAAAGCTTGCTGGCATCGACCCCGGTTGTTGTCCTCTCAGCGATTTTGGGCCGGACGCCGAAGATCGAAGAGTACAAATCCGCCGTGGAAGGCATCGACCTGACCAAGTTCGCACCGCCGGTTGCGCCGGAAGGGACCAAATCGGCCCATTTCTAAGATCTGCAGGGCCGGTTCACCTGTCGCAGGTTGGGCCGGCCCGCTTCAATTCGATGACACGACCTATTTCGTGCAGGAAGCTACCGACGAGCTGAAAAAATCGGAGTTAGCTCTTTATCTGTACGTTCCCGATCTGGACGCAGCCTATCAACGCGCGCTGAATGCAGGCGCGATTTCCATTGCCGAACCAGCGGAACAGTACCACGGCGACAGCCTCGCCATTCTGGCCGACAAATGGGGCAACCAATGGTATCTCGCTTATGCAACCGTCACTCTGGACGATGACCAAGTGCGTGAGCGCCGCCAGGCTGAGGAAGCAAAAGACAACTGACGAAATGGAAGCAGCCGTTGGTTACATGATGGCCAATGGCTGCAAAGAGGGCTGCGACCGCAGCAGTTTGGTTGACTGCTGGATATCGGCTGTAAGCCGGAGCGTGGTGAGGGCCTTGGAATGCAAAACCCCGCGCGGTCTCTGCGCGGGGCTCTTCAATCTCTGATGTTTGATCAGTTCCCAGCCGAAACCGACCCGATCGACCAGAACATTGTCTCGCCCGAGGCATCGTCGACACCGTCATTGTCGGTCATCACAAATGCCTCGCTCGAGGGTAGGATGGCCAGACCTTCGATCTTGTCCAGAACGTAACCGCCGGTCGAGGTCAGGTCGGGCAGCAGGTCGCGGACCTCTTCTTTGCTGACGACGGGCAGGTCGCCACCCAGCGAGGCCGGGGTCATTTCGGACAGCGGGATGCGGTAGATTTTCTTGGTCACGGCACGGTGGTCGTGCTGGTTGTCGCGTTCGATGACATAGACATGGTCCCCGAAAGCCACGATTTCAGACAGCCCGACCCAGCCTTTCTCCGGATCGGCTTTGGGATAATGTACGGCACCCCATTCCTTGGTTTCCAGATTGTAGGCGACCAGTTTCACATGGTTTTTGGGATCGTCCTTCCATTCGCGCTGAACGGCCATCCACAGGGTGTCGCCAACCCTAGTGATGCCCTCAAAGCCAAATCGCTTCTCAACGGCCATCAGTTCCGGCGGCAGACCGATTTCACCCTTGCGGTCCTTGATCAGACCGTCTGCCGAGACGTGATAGATCGCATGCGGGACGACGCGATCAGTGCGGCCTTCGGAGGCGACGTAGAAGCCACCCTCACCGTCCAGTGTGATGCCCTCAAGGTCCAGTTTCTGGGCCGGGTTGCCGTCCTGACGGTGGATGCGGATCACGTCCACGATGCGGGCAGGCTGCTGGCTGGGGTCAATCTTGAAGATCGATGGCTGGAAGCCGTAGAAGCTGTCATTCACCGCATAGATCATGCCGTCTTCGTCAGCCACCAGACCGGACAGAGCACCCCAGCCGATCAGCTCGTCCGCTCCTTCCGAGGTCAGATGCGGATAGCTGGCGGGGGCGTCCTGGTATTCGAAAATCGAAACATGCGCGCGCGGGCCGCCATCTTCGATCAGGTCTTTTTCGTTGGCCGAGATCAGCAGGTTGCGCTCGGGGATGGCAACATAGCCTTCCGGGCCAACACCCGAGGGCAGCAGCTGCTTCAGCGCCGGATTGGCCGGATCGGTGGCGTCATAGACACCCACGACCGAGGCCCGCTCAGCCCCGACAAAGATCATCGGCGTGCCGCCAAAGGTGGCAGCGGTCACGCTTTCGGGCTCAACACCTTTGCTGTCCGAGCGTTTGTCAGGGTAGTGGCCGATCTGGATGATGGCTTTCTCGAAAGCGGTGCCGTTCTCGTAAACAACATTGCCGTCTTTGTGGAAGATCGTCCAGCCACGCGATCCGCCCTCATAATCGCCTTCATTGGCGGTGGCGAAGTGGGTGTCGTCGATCCATTTCACCGCGTCGGGCTCGCGCAGGCGGCCCGGCTGGCTTTCGGTGAAGATCAGCGCGCCGCGCTCGTCGGTGGCGTCGATGTCTTCCAGATCAACCGCACCTGCCGAGAAATGGCTGACCACATTGCCGTCTTTGTCGACAACCGCGATGTGGTTGTTTTCCTGCAAGGTGACGACAGATTCGCCCAGAGCGTTGATATCCACGAATTCCGGCTCGGGGTCTGTGGGGGCAACTTCGGCCAGACCGGTAAGGGATGCCATTTTCATGCCCGTGCAATCCAGCGCGCCGTCTTTCAGCGGCACCAGCGCCAGCGACCCGGCGGGCAGTTGCGGGATGATGCCATCGTTCAGGTCTTCGTCGCGCTCGTTTTCAATGGTCACGGCAACAAAGCTGCCATCAGGGGCGATGGCGACGCTGTCGGGCTGACCGCCCAGATCGCAGGCACCGGATTTCGCCTTGCCCGCAATATCGACCGAGATCAGCTTGCCCGACGGCGCGGTGTAGCTTTCCGAGGTGTTCACACCCACAAAAGCCGTCGCGCCAACGATCCCAACGGATGTCGGCTCACCTCCCACTTCCATCGCACCCAAAGGCGCGGGGTTTGCAGGATCGGTGATGTCGACCATGCCGATCACGCCCAGCGGACTGTCGGTGTAAACCAGCGTCATGCCATCGACAGTCGCCGCGATGATCTCGGGCGAAGTCTCGCGGTTGGTGTCCGCGCCCTCGGCCATGTTTTTAACGACCGGGAAAGACGCAATTCGGTTGAAATTCATCTCTGCCGCAGCCTGACCGGTGGTCAGGGCAAGGGCAGATGTCAAGCAGACAAAGCGCAATGACATCGGTAGATTTCCCCTCTCATTTGGATGAAAGTGGCATGACCATGGTTCGTTGCGGTTTTGTGACGGTTTAGATTCAGTTTGATGACAACCGCAAAAAGGTTGGTCAAAGCGGTATACGCTGGCCAATTCAAACCCCGTCAGATCAACGGTTGTGCCGCAAGTTTTCAGCATCTATTTCCGAGACGAGATACTCGTGTTGGTAGCGTCCTATATTTCGACAAGAGCCAACTGTTACAGTCTCGTCCAACCGCGCGTACTTCCTGTCACGGTGTCTTTATTCCCCGGACGGAGTGTCCTGTGGATAAGTCGCGTGGGTATGATCTTGTCTATCAAAGTAGATAAGGCCCTATTGCTAACTTTTGACAGTTGACGATCTCCTGGTTAGACGGCATCGCACCTGCAGCGAATGTCCGGAAAGAGGGTGCAACGCAGCGACGGTGATCCAGGTCGAACAGCCGGTTTGGGCCGCTCACACCCGAGCGAGGTCGGGCAGTCGAAAATATGCCACGATAGCTCCGACGCCAGCATCGAGCCCAATAATAACCGATGCTGCGCAGTTTGCGAACGTCAGCTTCCACTTCGCAAACCAGGTGGCGTTTGTGATTGCGGCGGCAAGTCACCGCCGCAATCGGGCGCTCAATCCAAATGCACAATGGCCTCGACCTCAAAGAGCATTGGGTCGATGGCGAGTTTCGGTACAGGAACCAACGTCTGCGCGGGCAGCGTATCGCCGAACATCCGCTTCACGTTTTCGGTCAGCACGCCGAGCTTCGACATATCGTGGTCGACCACGAACACGGTCAGCTTTACGACCTGTTTGGGGAGAGCGCCGAGCGCGTCAAGGACCGCAGCCAGATTGGAATAGGCCTCCTCAACCTGATTGCTGAACTCCGGCGAAAGGTTGCCGAATTGATCCTGTCCGCCCTGTCCTGATACAAAGGCCAGCCGCCCTGCAGCAGGAGAGATTACGGCCGTGCTGTAGCCGTTTGGCGTGGGGTCATGCAGATGTGGTGGATTGACGATGATCGGCAGTGCATCGTTGGATGTATTCTGGTCTCGGGACGTCATGTTCATTCTCCTTGCTGAGTGGTCCACGAGCGGCTTAGAATCCTACGGTGACAAAATTTGTCACTAAAAGTGCTAAGGTAAAGAAATGAACATCCGCCTCCGACATGATGCCATCGTGCGCACCCTTCGCCGTAACGGAACTGCAACGGTCGATGAACTGGCCTGTCAGGTCGGTGCATCCAGACGAACGGTATTGCGCGATATCGGGGCGTTGCGCGACCAGGGCTTTGTCATCCATTCCGAATGTGGGCGCGGCGGGGGCGTCCAACTTGATCCCCAATCCGTGCAGACCACCGCCCGTCTCTCGGTCGCAGAGGTGTTTGCTCTTCTCGTCAGTGTCGCGGCCATGCGTGCGGCGCGAAGCCTTCCTTTCTCGGGTCTCGCCGACTCGGGGCTTGCCAAGATCGAGAAGGCACTGCCATCGGACAAGGTGCTGGATCTGCGCAGGTTCCTTGACTGTCTGCATGTCGGACAACTTTCGCCCAAACAGGACATCTCGGACATGGGCACTATTGACCCCGCGCTTCTACCTGCCTTCGAGACCGCGTTTCTGCAGCGGCAAAACCTGCGCTTCTGCTACCGGGACGCCAAGGGCGCGGAGACGAGCCGCGAAGTCGAACCGCAAGCTATGCTTATCTTGCCGCCGCTCTGGTATCTCGTAGCCTGGGATCCCGGCCGTGAGGATTTTCGGCATTTTCGCATGGATCGGATAAGTCGCCCCGAGATCGTCGAGGGAACATCGTTCCGGAGACGCCATGTTCCGTTCGAGGACGATGTCTGCCCATTCAATGAATTACCGCGCTGAACACTAGGAACGCGTGAAGTCCGGGCGGCAGTGTTCCGGTATCTTGAACCATCAACAGCCCCAAAGTGGTGGAACGGGGTCCACGCACAACTCCTTTACCTTTTGCTGGGATACATATTGGAACGTTTCGCATCGACCTGCTTCTTCGTCAGCGCAAGACGGATGATGCGCTGAAGGCGCGGCCTCCCTCCTCGGACAGGACAAATAGACAAGACCGTGTCCTCGCGCGGGGTGCTGCGGGCCGCACCACTCTTGTCGATTTGTCCTGTCTCGCCGCTCTCCGCGTTCGCTACGGGGCAGTTTTTAGAGACGACGCCCTTTCAGAGCTCGGCTCAAAACCAGCCCAAAAGGGGATCAGGCCCGGAGGTCCCACCACAAAAGGAGAGACGGTTTTGAACACCGAAGCGACAAATAATATCGAAAATGACACCAGCCTTCAGGCGGCAGAGATTGCGGCCCAGAATGACCTGTTTCGGAAAGCCCTGATCGATCCGAATGCAGCGATTGAGATGCACTCCAATGGGCATTCAGGATCAGGTTTTCGTCACGCCCGGCGTGTCAGGTGAAGGCGTGGACTTCCAAGTAACGGTTGTTGGGCAACGCAAGTCACGAAGGGCCAAGCTGACGTTCCTTTAGCTTGCGGAGAATGGCGGGAAGGAGCCCAACCACAGGATACCGCGCATTGCGCGTATGGCAGTGATGCGCAGAAAACAGACTTTGCAAAGTCGAAAGGACGGCCCTAGACATTTGGTCAAAGCGCGGCCTTGTCGAAAACGCGAACGACCCAATCGAGGAAAACCCGGACGCGCGGGGAGAGTTGTCGACTTTGTGGGTAAAATGCAGCCAGCGGGGTTGGGGATGGCGGTGTATCCGGTAAAACTTCCACAAGACGACCATCTTCCAAGTCGTCTAGAAAACGATATTTCGGCGCTTGTCCAATCCCGAACCCGTCTCGGACTAGATTATGCACTGTGTCCGCGTCATTCGCTGTGACAAGCGCTGGCAACGTTACATCTTTAACCTTGTCTCCGATCTTGAACTCCAACGGAATTACTGTGCCTGTTCGCGAGGACAGAAAACCAACCATCTGATGACCTTTCAGATCGTTAACCGACGTAGGAGTGCCGTACTTGGCCAGATACTCTGGACTAGCACAGGTGATTTCAGGGAGATCGATCAGGTGCCGTGTGATCATTCCACTGTCATCAGGAATACCTGCTCGGATGACGCAATCAACGCCTTCTCGCACCAGGTCCACCAGGCGCTCTGTCTGACCGAGTTGAAGGGTGATCTTGGGATATGTCGCCAAAAAATCAGCCAAATGCGGTAGCAGGAAAACCCGCGTCAGAGTGCCGGGAGCATCGATTCGCAGTAGACCTGAGGGCTCGTGCCCGCGCAGTGCACCTTCAGCTTCCTCCAGATCAGCCAGAATTGACGCGCATCTTTGGTAATAGGCTTGCCCATCCGGTGTTGGAGCAACATGGCGTGTTGTTCGATCCAGCAGCCGACTACCAAGGTCACGCTCCAGCCTCTGGATCGCTTCACTTGCGGTAGACCGCGGAATGTTCAGGTCAGAAGCTGCCTTTGTGAAGCTCCCGCGTTCCAGGACGCGAACAAACAGGCGCATGGTTTCAAGTCTATCGATCATTGTTCGCTTTTATCGAATTGTAATTCCAAAACAAGACTGATTATCTGGCTGGTCTCCCCGTCTATCTTCGCTGCAAACAGTAAGGAGATTGACATGATACACAGACAGAGAGCCGCAATAGTAACCGGCGCCAGCAAGGGGATTGGTGCAGCCATCGCACTCCGCCTAGCTCAGGGTGGCCATGCAATAATTGCCAATTATGCGAGTGATGAGGTCGGAGCGAGTCGGGTCGTAGACCAAATCAAAAAGACTGGGGCCCAAGCAATCGCAGTCCAGGGTGACATTTCTGATCCATCCTGCATGCCACGATTGTTCGATGCGGCTGAACAGGAATTCGGCTCTGTCGATGTTCTGGTCAACAACGCGGGTATCATGCGCCTGAGTGCCGTTGCATCTACGTCTGATGATGACTTCGAGGCTCACTGCGCCATCAACATTGGTGGTGTCTTTCGCGGCATGCGTGAGGCTGCCAACCGCATGAACAAAGGTGGCGCGATTGTCAGCCTGTCCTCCAGTGTTGTCGGGCTCTATCAGCCGACATACGGGGTCTATGCGGCAACAAAAGCTGCGGTGGAAGCAATGACCCATGTGCTCGCCAAAGAACTGGGCTCACGGGACATCACCGTGAATGCCGTCGCGCCTGGCCCGGTCGGGACCGACCTATTCATGACTGGCAAGCCCGAGGCGGTGATCGAGAACATCAAAAAGGTGAACCCGTTTGGGCGGCTCGGAACCCCCGAAGACATCGCTGCCGCTGTTTCGCTTTTGGCCGGACCTGATGGCCGCTGGATCAGTGGTCAAACACTTCGCGCCAATGGCGGCGTCATCTGAAACCTCCCTGAAAGGAAAATCCAATGCCATTTGCCAACTACAAACTCCCGCAGGACTCGTTGACGACAGCTCAGAAAGAGGACCTGATCCATAAAACGACAGATCTGATGGTCAGCTTTTTTGGAGAGGTTGTGCGCCCGACCACAATGGTTCTGGTCGAAGAGGTCGAAGACGGTGGATACGGCCGTGCAGACGAGGTTTTTGTGATGCCAGAAGAGTACCGAGCCAAAGAATAGTCTAAAGTAACGGAAGGGCAGAGTCGTAAAGCGCAGCCTTCCACTATGGAGCTACGAAAAAACTAGTGTGTCTCGATAGCCTTTGAGTAGCGCGCGGGAGGGCATCCTACATAGCGAGAAAATGCCGTACTGAAGGCACTGGACGACCCATACCCGGTCAGGGCAGAGATTTCGGCAATGCTGAGATCGCCCGTTCGGAGCATATGCTTTGCCAATGTCATCCGCCAGTTCTGCAAATAGTTCATTGGGGGCATTCCCATGACCCCTTCAAACCGTGTGAAGAAAGCAGACCGCGATAGCCCGGCTTCGGTTGCAAGGGCTTGAACTGTCCAGCTGTGAGCCGGGGCCGCGTGCATGGCTCGCAAACTGGGTCCAACGCGAATGTCTGCCAATCCATGCAAAAGGCCAGCAGTCGGGGCCGGGTCCGTGCCAGATCGGAAGGCTTCGATCAGTAGGACTTGCAATAGGTTCTCAACGATCACATCCCGCGCCGGCCGATTTGCGCGAGCTTCATCGCGAACAAGCCCTGTAAGCGCAGCCAACCGCCCCTCACTGCGGACAAAGATCAGATCAGGCAGTAGAGAGATTAATAAATCAGCGTCGGGGCTGGCAAAGGTGCAGTGTCCTACGAGTTGCTGAACTTCTGGATCCGCATCAGCCGCCCCAAGCTGGAAAACTCCGTCTTCCCTCTCCACCGGGTAGTTGACCAATTCAGCGGGCGGTGGAGGATCCATGCTTGAGAAGGTGAATGATTTGACCGCTGGGATCAGCACAAAATCACCCGCATTCAAGACCAGGGGCTCTTTCCCCTCGACCTCCAGGCACGCACGTCCGGTAAGAAGTGAGCAGTAGAAGGCCTCGTCTACATCCTCGCGATGCACCCGAAATGGTCCCGATGCATGCACCAGTTTTGAATAGGACGCTTTAGGTTGAAGGAGGGTGATGATTTCAGAGAATGGATCTGCCATTTTGGACTTTTGATAAACAAAAACGGACTATTGATTATATATAATACTACCATCGTCGTCTACCTTCAAGGCATCAACGAATAGGAGACAACGTCATGAAGACCTTATTGATCACAGGATGTTCTTCCGGATTTGGACTGGCGACTACGCACTTCTTTCTCGAACAGGGCTGGTCGGTTATCGCGACAATGCGTAAGCCAGATGAAGCCTTTTTGCCGGCCTCGGATCGTTTGACGATCCTGCCATTGGATATCTCGGACAGCGAGAGTATTGCAAAGGCTGTGGAAGCCGCGGGCCCCATTGACGCTTTGGTGAACAATGCTGGCGTCGGCTGGCTTTCCCCTTTTGAGGGCACATCAGATGATAACCTGCGCCGGATTTTTGAGACCAACACGTTCGGCACCATGGAAATGGTCCGTGCCGTGCTGCCGCAAATGCGCGCCACGGGATCAAAGGTGATCGTGAATGTCTCTTCCAGCGTCACACTCAAACCGCTGCCTCTGGCTTCGGTCTACACGGCCAGCAAAGCTGCGGTGAACGCCTTCACCGAATGCCTTGCCCTTGAACTGGCTCCTCTTGGTATTCGCGCCCATATCGTGTTGCCAGGTCAGGCCCCAACAACGAATTTCGGCAAGAATGCAATGGCACTGATGTCAGAATTCAATGACACGCCTGAAGACTACAAGCCATTCGTCGAACAGATTATGGCTGCCTTCATGAACGCCGAAGGGAAAGAATTCACCTTCTCCGAGGATGTTGTTCAAGCAATCTGGAGAGCCGTCACCGACAGCACATGCCCATTGCGGATCCCTGCCGGTAAGGACTCGGTCTCTCTGGCGGCGTGATAGCATCAACAATCATAAAAACCCGCATGGCCGACCTCAATGGCCGGCCTTTTTGCCTCAGGCTAGCATTTTGCTCGAAGCGTCCCGAACTTGCCGCGCCTTAATCGCAGCTAGCCACTCAACAGCAGCCTTCGTCCCACCAAAGGGATAAAGGTGAACCGCAACATCAGCTAAATTGCGTCGTTGCAGCCCTTGTTCGATCAAGCAGACCAGACGGGAGAAATCAACGATCCCGTCCACGGTGTCACTCACGTTGTTCAACCCGCCACCCGAAACCCCAAATGAGCGTGCAAACCTGAGCAAGCGATCCTTTTTAGTCGGCCCGGGTATCCCAATTTGGATGGTCTGGCTAATACCAACGTTTCGTAGCGCACTTATCCAGTTGAGAATTCTGTTTGGATCAAAGGCTAGTTGAGTGGTTATGCTCACACTGCACCCGTAGGACACCAGAAGTTTTACTTTTTCCTCTAGTAAGGCCACATCCGAACGATAACCTATGGCTGCGTTTCCCTCTGGAAAACCCGGCAATGTGACCCTCTTGAGCGCGTATCTTTCAATCCACTCCGTTCTAAGGAGGTCCATCGTGTTATTGAATGGACCTGACGCATCTGATGGATCACCGCCAACAACCATGACTTGTCCTTGCGCGCCAGCAAACCGGAGTTTTTCGGTCAGGTCAAACAAGTGTTTTTTTGATTGAAGGCGTCGAGCTGCAAATATCGGCACTGGCAATAATCCGGCATCGTCGATCCGGCGCACCGTTCGCAGCCTGCCGTAATCATCCTCATCGTTCAGCCATGCCACGTTGACAGCGGTTTTCGCAGGAATAAGGGGGGCGGCTGATGTGAGGTCCGCAATCGTCTTTTCTGTCGCCTCAAGTGAAAAGAAATCCAAATCCATCAAGGAAACCATCCTTTGAAAAGGCTGAGAATTCATTGGGAGGGCGGCTGTCTAGAACCCGTGCATTCGTTTGGCCCATTGGTATCCGACAATCAGGCCTTTCATGACCGGCAGCAGTGCCAAGGCACCTACAACTGCAATCACAGACATGCTGAGTGCCAAGACCCAGGGTTCTGGCCTCCATGTCACCCAGGCGATGTGCAACGCGAACCCCATAAGGTGGCCAACGATCAGGATCGTAAGATAAGCCGGACCATCATCAGCCCGCTGATGGCTCAGATCCAAACCGCAATTCGAGCACTCATCGTTCACTTTAATGTAGCTATGCAGCAGTTTGCCTTCCCCGCATTTGGGGCACTTGAGGCGCATCCCATTCATGATCGCCGGTTTGATGGGGCGCTCTTCACTGTCGTCGTGGGCGATAATTGCAAGTTCGGACATCTTTGATCTCCTTCAGTTGCGCCTCAGATAGTTCACCTTCAGACAAAATGCAAACAATATCCAATCAATGTGATGAAGGATGCGACAATATGTTGAAATAAACTTGTAATAAAGGTAAGGATGATAGACACAATCTTCTATATTGAATGGAACGATGCCTTGAAATCATGGACGCCAAATCTGCGCGACGACGGAAAACCACTCTATGTCCAAATCGCAGAAGCGATCAGACATGATGTAGAGACAGGTGTGCTTGATGCAGGTGACAGGCTTCCGGCTCAACGCAGCGTCGCCAAGCTTATTGGCTTGGATTTTACAACCGTGTCCCGCGGGTACTCTGAGGCCGCAAAGCGAGGGTACATCGACACCTTTGTCGGCCGGGGTTCGTTTATCCGGAAACCAGAAGAAACAGCAGAAAAAGCAGACCCACGCCGCGCGCTTGAAGAAGACCCGAATATGAACATGCCGCCGGAGCCAGATGATCCGGCTCTGGTGGACCGTATGGAACAAGGCCTCACACATGTTTCTGCGAACCTTGTTCCTCTGCTTCGCTACCAATCCATTATCGGGAGCCGGCAGGACCGGGAGACCGCAGCGCGCTGGATGAACATCAACGGTATCAAGGTTACAGCAGACCAATTGGCAATCACGCCTGGCGCACATGCCAGTTTACTGTCGATCCTGACGCTGCTCTCCAAGCCAGGAGACATCGTGATCTGTGAGCGTGTGACCTATCCCGGTATTCGTGCCATCGCCGCTCAACTTGGTATTCGGCTTGTTGGCGTGAGATCAGATGGCAGCGGTATTCTTACTGATGATCTGGATGCCGCTATCCAAGAGCACGCACCTTCTGCTCTTTATCTGAACCCGACGCTACAAAATCCCCTGACGCACACAATTCCAATGGAGAGGCGTCAGCAGATCGCATCCGTATTGAGAAAGCATGGCGTGCCTTTGATTGAAGACGACGCTTGTCGCTTTGTGTCTTCGGATGCGCCGCCATCTATCTCACAGCAGATTCCCGAATTGGGGTGGTACATCGCGGGTCTTTCGAAATGCCTTGGCGCTGGTTTGAGGCTGGCACTCACGGTGGTTCCATCAGGTCTGTCGAGAACCCACTTCACTCGGGCTTTGCAGGCATCGAATGTCATGGCGTCACCGATCACAACGGCTCTAATGGCGCGATGGATCGAGGATGGCACAGCCGCAGCGGTACAAAAGTTCGTCCGCAGGGAGGCAAACCGCCGACAAATCCTGGCGACTGACATCATGCGGGGTCAGAGCTTCAAAGGCAGCAGTGACGCCTTCAATATTTGGCTGACGCTGCCTGAAGGGTCCAGCCGAGCCGACGTCATGAGCCACATGGCCAATCGCCAAATCGGGGTCATGCCGAGCAATGCCTTTACGGTGACAGGATCGCCCGATGAAGCGGTTAGGGTATGTCTAGGAGGACCAATTTCATTTAGCCAACTGACAGAAGATCTCGAAGCATTAAACTATGCAATCACCTACCAAAACTGGGTTCCCTAGACAGTTAGGCTGTGCTGAAAAACCGAGACGACCCTCGTCTCCGTTCTTCAATTTGCTTTTTGGCAACTGTTTATTTCTATACACTTAGCACCAGATTGGTAAATCTTTGAATGTCTGCTGATCTGACAGGTCGATGCTGAACAATGACGTGCCAGTAGAGCGGTGCGATAAACATATCCAGGATCATTTGCCGATCTGTGTCTTTTGTCAGTTCACCACGCTCAATAGCTCTGTCCAACATGACCATTGCCTGGGCCCGGCGATCCCTCGTCACGCTCTCCAGCAATTCTGCCAGTTCATCAGAACGAGCGTGCTCAGCATGTAGGTCCGGCAGAATCCGCCTCACAAGCGGATGACGCAGAGTTGCAGCCATTCTGCGCATAAGCCTGGCAACGTCCTTCTCGAAAGATCCTGTGTCCGGAATTGGAGTGATATTCGTGGCCGCTGATTTCACCGCTTCGGTCACTAGTTCAAACTTGGATTTGCTCCGTCGATAGAGCGCCGCCTTTCCGACACCTGCGCGAGCCGCAATGCGCTCCATTCGTAGAGCCGAGTAACCCGTTTCCGCCCATTCCTCGAACAAGGCGCGTCGGATTGCCTCCGTCACCGTGTCTTGCAAAACGGCAGCCCCGGCCGGCTTCCGGCGCGGCCGATCAGAGTTTTTTACGTCGGAACTCTTGCGTTCCATCGTGATTCCCCCTTATATAGGACGAAACAGTATCGTTCCGATGTATTTTTAGGCAAACCCCTAAATTCTGCAACCCATTTTTGGCACTTGTGGAAAGGACGCGAAGATGGACCCCAAAATCGCACTTCTGTGGTTTGCGCCTCTGCTTTGCGGGGCCTTGATACCCATCCATGCCGGAATGAACGCAGAGCTCAGCCGCGCTGCTGGTCACCCGCTCTGGGCAACCCTGTTGTCATTTGGAATCTCATTTGTTTGCCTGATGGTCGGGGTCGCTTGGCTCCGTCCTACATTGCCAAGCTTATCATCACTACATGCGGCTCCTCCCTGGGCGTGGGTAGGAGGTGTGATCGGTGTCATTTACGTGATGGCGACCATGGTTCTGATCCCACGCTTTGGGGCCGCCGCATTTATTGCCGCAGTCGTCGCCGGACAAATGGCGATGGCACTCATCCTCGATCAGAATGGGCTTCTAGGAAACCAACATCGGCCGGCAGACTTCTTTCGTATTGCAGGAGCCGCATTGTCAATCGCAGGCGTTCTTCTCATGCAGCTAGGAAAGACATCATGACCCTAGCCACCACTCACATCGACCCCTCAATAAAGATCGACACAAGGTTAGGAGACATCATGTCTGACACAAACACGATACCAAGCTTTGGTGCGATGCTGCGCGACGCCCTCGGAGATGCCATCATCGCAGATGCCGGTGAGAACTTCCTGGATATGTGTGATGAGGACATCGTGTTCGAGTTCCCCTTCTCACCCGAAGGATCAGTCCGCGAGCTGCGCGGGCGAGACGCGATGGCAGCCTATCTGCCCAAGGCTGGTGGGCTCATCAGCTTCGAATCCATGAGCCCGGCAATCACCCATGTGGCCAGGGATGGCGAAACCTTTGTACTGGAGTTCTCCTGCAAGGGCGCTGGTGAAGCCGGCCGCTATGACCAGAACTACATCTCGGTCATTGAAGTCAAAGATGGTCGCATCACTCGCTACCGCGATTACTGGAACCCCCTGGTTCTGCTGAATGCTGTCGGCGGGATCGAAGTTCTGAAATCAAAGCTGGAGGATTTTATCGATGACTAAATCCATCCTTGTCACCGGTGGCACAGGAAAGACCGGCAGTCGCGTCGTCAAACATCTGCGCGATAGGGAGATCTCCCCTCTCGTTGGGACGCGCAACCCAAAGAATGGTAGTTATGTTCGCTTCGACTGGAGTGATCAGACGACATTCGAGAAAGCCTTCGAAGGGATCGACGCCGTTTATCTCGTGGCACCCACAGACACCGTGGATTCACTGGGAGCAATGCGGCCCGGTCTTAAGGCGGCACTTGCCGCGGGCGTCCAACGCTTCGTGCTACTTAGTGCCTCTTCTTTGGAAGAAGGCGGACCTATGATGGGCGCAGTCCACGCCTGGTTACGCTCCAACGCTCCAGAATGGGCCGTTCTGCGTCCAACCTGGTTCATGCAGAACTTCTCAGAGCTTCATCACCGAGATCCCATTCGCGATGAATCCGCAATCTACACAGCAACAGAGGACGGCCGAGTTGGCTTTATCGATGCTGGCGATATAGCAGCCTGTGCAACGGCGCTTCTGATCACTCCGTCAGTCGAAAACACTGACTATATACTCACTGGCCCGGAAGCGATTTCTTATAATGTCGTTGCCGAAACACTGAGCAATCAATTGGGGCGGAAGATCACCCATCATCGCCTAACCGTCGATGAACTGGAAGAGCGTCATCAAAGCCTCGGATTGCCGGAAGAGTACGCAAGTACGCTGGCGGCAATGGACGGTGAAATTGCTGGCGGGTCAGAGGATCGTGTCACCAACAATGTGTTCAAATTGACCTGCTCGTTGCCAACTTCCATCGATCAATTCGTTCAGCAAAACATAGAAGCATGGACGTAGAGAAAAGATATCAAGATGCGAGTGGCTGAGATAGCGAACATGTGAGATGAGTGTGTCCTTGCTGACCTTCGTGTTGGCTTCGGGGACCGTAGCAATGTTGCGCATGTCGATGATTGCAAAGCTCGGTGATGAATGTCCGCTTTGGGTTGTGACCGCAGCATTGCGTTTGGGAGGTGAATGTCTCTTATGGGCCGCCAGTTAGCTCCCGGTTCATATGCTAAAGGCGAAAGTTTGGCGCCATGGAAACCAGAGTATATGCGCCTATTAGTCGAGATTTTGTGCTGCCTGAGACGGCAATCCCGCGTAAGATGCGTCATAGAAATAAGTCAGCCAAATTGATGCCCCATCGAAGAGTATATCGGAAATCCCACGCGAATGAGACCCGGCGCTCAGGGGATGAATGGTTCCATCAGATTCAACGCGCAAGAGCCTCGCATTCGGGTATTTCTCGTGACCCCGATAGCCTCCGACAACAACTGTGCCGTAGACGATTTCAACGGATTCCAAGTTACCGAAGCTGTTTGCAAGACTTACGGCAGTATCCCCGTTGTCTGAATGCGGCACCCAATACAAGGCGCTATCCCATGCGTCGTCGCTGCCCCAGGACACGGCGTAAATCCCTGTCTCTGCTATTGCAAAACGAGCAAGCCCACTGATGCGCAGATCATTGAGGTAAGGTTGAATTTGTCCGGTTTGGGTCGCAACCGATAGGAACGCGCCGCGCCCAAAATCACTCACGAGAAGGGTGGTCTCGTCCAAAGCTTCGATATCGTAGAGAAAAACGCCGTCGTCATCCAGAGCCTGCCGCCAGTTTACTGTGCCATCCAGCGTGGTAGAAATAACCTCATTGCCATCCACAATGACAATCTGGTTGCCAGAACGCACCATTCCGGTCGGGTTACGCAGGCCTTGCTCATCCGAGAGTTTGATTTCTTCGGTCGCGCCGTCAGGAGTGAGCCTGTATAGCCCGCCATTGGTGGCGTCTGAGCCGAACTCTTCATCTGGTCCACCTGGTCCAATCGATACGGCATAGATATCGTTCCCCATCGGCAAGACGGCCTCAGTATAGGGCGGCAGCGCCTGTTCGGCGACAGCAGGGCAGGCTACAGCGCAGGCAACCAGTATCGAAAGAAATTTCATCTCAAATAATTCTCCTGTGTAGCTGCGCTTCGACGTTGCAGCCCTTTTTCCCTGCGATGACTGCTCTGGGGCGCCCACAATGAACCAAGCGGTCTGCATCAGGTGCTTTGGCCGAAGGCCAGAAAGTGCGGGGCCAGTGCCGCGACGGCAGCGTCAATAGTTAGTGGGTCTTCGTAAAACTGAAGCTGATTGGCATCGTCGATCCAATGAAGCGTCTTCTGCTCTGACGCGATGTCTTCAAAAATGCGGCGCGGAATGTCCTGACCGCTTGCAGCTCTGTCGCCGTGGATCATCAATACGGGCAGGCTCAGTAGTGGGGCTGTTTCGTCGATCCGCCAGCCCCAGATGCCCGCTTCGCTCATCGCGGTAATGCGGTTTTCCCAACCCCCTTTGAAAGTCAGCCAAGGGGCCCTGTTGTCCCAGGGCAGGTACCAGTCTGCGATGGCTGTCGCCGTCAGAAGAGCATCCTCAGAACCGACAATTGGAATGTAGCTGGCTTCCCCTGTTTTTTCGAAATCGGCCGTTGCTTTGGTTGCGCGCTCCATACGCGCTTCAACTGCGGCATCACTGCCAAGGTACATTCTGGCGGTTTCCGCGGTCAGATAATGACCCGCGACAACCCCGAGAGAGGCTACGCGATCATCTATCACCGCGGTTTCAATCGCCCAGTTTACGCCCTGGCAAATCCCGAGAAGATGAAGTCGATTTGCGTCAATTTCTTCCTGTTTGGCGAGAAATCCGAGGGCAGCCTGACAGTCTTCAACCTTGGCTTCGCCAGACTCATAGCGTCGGGGCGCGCCTGAACTTTCTCCGTGATAGCGCGGGTCGAATATCAGAACAGCCAGCCCGCGCGCTGCCAAGCGGGTTGCATATTGCACCGGTGATTGTTCCTTGACGAAAGCGACAGGTCCGATGATCACAACTGCCGGGTGAGGTCCTTCCGAAGCAGGTCTCAACAGTTTTCCAACAAGAGTTTCCCCAGAGCTGTCAAAGGACGCTGTTTCAGCATCGTAAGATCCAAGTACCGATTGATCTACGTCACCGGATGCCTCCGCAGTGCTGGGCCGGACGGCGAAAGCTCCGGTCATGGATGTTGCAATCGCGATTGAGTTGAACATGCGTCGTGTAATCACTGCTGCTGTCCTTTCGTTTTCAGTTTGATGGGTGCCACGCCCAAAAGGTCATGGACAAAACGCCCGATTGGGGGGTGCCCGGTTAGGCTTCGCTTGTCAGTTAGCTCGTGACAGGCATAATTGGGATGACGCAGAAAGCATGATGGTCATACAAAAAATGAATGATGCCCTAACTTCTCTGGATGTGCGGACTCTACGGTTCCTGCAGCTCCTGCTTCGCACAAGCAGCGTGACACGCACGGCCATGCATCTGGGGATCAGCCAGCCCGCCGCCAGTCGAATACTCGCCCGGGTACGCGACCTGATAGGAGATCCGGTGCTGATCCGAACGCAGTCGGGATACAAGTTAACGGATCATGCTCTGGGCCTGGATGACCCTGTCGATGCTGCATTGTCGGCGATTGCGGATGTCTTCAGGCCGTCCACTTTTGATCCGGCACAGTCCAACCATTGCTATCGCATCGCCTCGACGGATTACGGCGTTGCGGCAGTCCTGGGACCCATAATGGAAGTCTTTGCCGTTGCCGCACCAGCATTAAGGTTTGATGTCTCGCCACTGGTGCCGCAGAGCTTTAGCGATTTGGAAAAAGGGGCAATTGATCTGCTGTTATACGCGGATTTGGACGCCAGGGACGATTTGCTCGCTCAGAAACTATTCGATGAGACCTACGAAGTCCTTTTCCGACCAGGCCATCCGCTTGAGGAACAGGCAGCATCAAACCTGGCTCTTACTCCGCAGGATGTGTCCGCTTTCCGGTTAATCGAGTTCAGCTTTCCTGGCATAACAAGTTTGCAACCGGACACGATCATGCGGGAAGATGGAGACGGTTCGAATGCCGTGTTTCAGCAGCCCTACTTTACCACGCTGCCTTTCCTGGTCGGGCAGACGGATGCGGTTTCAGCTGTTCCCAAGCGGCTGGCAAAGCAAGTCCAAAAATTGACCTCTCTTTGTTCAGCTCCGTTTCAGCCAAGTTACGGTTTCCCCTATTACCTGATCCGCCACGAGCGTAGCCGCTTTAATCCAGCGGTTAACTGGTTGAGGGAACAAGCATTGGAGATCACCAAGTTCGGCTGATCAGATGTTCGAGCCGGGATGATGGTTTGCACGTGAGAACTTCATAGTAGGTAGAGGCCATCCAAATCACCACCCGCTCTTGGGTCCTAAAGAAACTACAATCCATTGACGGTATGTCTGTTGGGGTGATCTGCAACATCGATGGTTACCATTGCATCTCTGCCTAAAGCGGTGCTCCAGATCTTCGACTAACTTCCAGCTTTGCAATTGCAGCGAACGGCGGCTTTGGCGAGCCGCACCGAAGAGAAGGTGACCAGGGTTGAACGGCAGGAATGGACCGAATTGTTCGGGAAGGCTGTCGCCCGCGAGCATGCTGGCCCAGTGCGGAAGGATGCGTTCACGTCGTTAGCTCGTTGCATTTGTTGTCGTATAATGCTGACCTTACCGGACTGATGCGTGCAACCTGTGCGTGCCGATCCGAAAGGATAGCCTATGGTCGATTCCAGTCCTGCAAACTTGCAATACTTGACGAACCCACTCTTGAACAAAGGGACTGCCTTTTCATTGCGCGAACGAGAAGAACTCGGATTGATGGGTCTTCTACCGCCACACATCGAAACACTCGAAACTCAGATAGACAGGGCTTATGCCACCTTTGAACGTGAGGAGACACCGCTGGACAAGCATGTCTATCTGCGCGGTCTGCAGGATGACAACGAGGTTCTGTTTTACGCTCTGTTGGTCCGGCATTTGTCCGAGATGATGCCGATAATTTACACACCCGTTGTGGGGGATGCCTGCAAGCGGTTCAGTGAAATCTACGACCACCCACGCGGATTGATTATTGCATACCCCGATCGTCACCGGATTGATGAGATCCTAGAGAATGCCATCCTACCCTCGGTCGAAGCCATAGTCGTCACCGACGGAGAGCGGATTTTGGGTTTGGGCGACCAAGGCGCGGGCGGCATGGGAATCCCGATTGGAAAGCTCTCGCTTTATACCGCTGCGGGTGGAATAAGCCCGTCTGTGACGCTTCCGGTAGTTTTGGACGTCGGCACCAACAACCAGGAACGGCAGGAAGATCCCCTCTATATCGGCTGGCGGAATGAGCGCGTCAGCGGGGACGAGTATTTTGAATTTGTCGATCTTTTTGTGCAGGCGGTCAAACGCAAGTGGCCTGATGTGTTGCTGCAGTTCGAGGACTTTGCACAGCAACATGCTGCACCCTTGCTGGCGCGATATCGTGATCAACTCTGCACGTTCAATGATGATATTCAGGGAACGGCGGCGGTAACGGCAGGCACTTTGCTGGCCGCCTCCAACGTCACCAACGTTCCGTTAAAGAACGCAACCATCGCCTTCCTCGGAGCGGGGTCTGCTGGGGTGGGTATTGCCGAACAACTGGTTCAACTCATGGTCCGACAAGGACTATCCGACACTGAAGCACGCGGGCGCATCTACATGGTGGATCGGGCCGGGTTGTTAACCGATGCAATGACAGACCTTCTGCCGTTTCAAAAGCAAATTGTACAACCCCTCGACAAAGTGGGTGGCTGGACCGGTGGTGAGATTTCGCTGCTGGATGTGATTCATCACGCCAAACCCAACATTTTGGTTGGCGTCAGCGGACAGGCGGGCTTGTTCTCAGAGGAGATCATTCGTGCGATGGCTTCTCACACTGAACATCCTGTCGTGTTGCCGCTTTCGAACCCGACATCGCGAATTGAGGCCGTGCCTGCCGATATTATCCACTGGTCAGATGGTCGTGCAATGGTCGCCACCGGAAGCCCGTTTGAGCCGGTTGTTTACAACGGAAAGACACACCATGTCGCGCAATGCAATAACTCTTATATTTTCCCAGGCATGGGGCTGGGTGTTCTGGCGGTAGGCGCGCGCCGTGTCACTGACGGAATGTTCATGGCAGCCGCTGAGGCGCTGGCCACGTTATCGCCTGCTAAATCCGATCGCACCGCCAGCTTGCTGCCCGATGTAGAGGATATTCGCCAGGTCAGCAAAGCTATCTCATTTGCCGTTGGTCAACAGGCGCAGTTGGATGGGGTTGCACCTAAATCTACAGGGGATGACTTGAAGGCGGCGATAGATGCGAAGTTCTGGACCCCGCATTATAAGGAGATTGCTGGAAGCAGACCCACGTTGGAGTGACCAAAGGGCTCTTCTACGCGCGTTCAGAACCCACAGAGGCTATTGTATGGAATGAGATACGTCATGTTTGCGTGATCCTGATTACAACAGTTACGTCACCTCACGCCTGAGTGGCTTTTGCATCGCAGCAAAAACGGCACCCACCAGCAGGACTACAGAGGCCACGATCAAGCTGTCCCCTATTTCTCCGGTTATGTCCCCGATGACGCCGGCCCCAATTGGCCCCAGTGCCTGTGAGATAGCGAATACCACGGTAAAAAAACTAATGGTTGGACCCCAATCCGGTTGTTCCACATTCTGGCGGACGAAGTTGGTTACAGCAGTGGGCGGCATAAACACCGACAGTCCGAACACGAGTGCCGACAAAATCAATCCATATCCGGATGGAATCAGGATTGGCAGGGCTGAACCCAATGCGACCCCGCTTAGGATCAGTGCCAGCGGCATTCCAGATGAATAGCGAGCCAGCACTCCTCGCCAAAAAAAAGGAGACGCCATAATACTGCAGCCAAGGATCATCCACGTTGCGGTGGTCAACAGGACACTGGAATGTTGCTCCTTCATCCAGACAGAGATGAAGGTGACGTAGACGATATAACCCAACCCAAACAGCCCATACCCGCCGACTTCGCCAAGCATTCTGCGAACCGGGGGGATGGACGGCAGTGCGGTATCGTGCTCGGTTTCGATCAATCTTGTTGAAGCCCAAATCGAGAATGGGCAAATAACCAGGGCTGCCAACCCGACCCCGATCCATGCCCAATCCCAATATTGCGGCCCGAATACGTCCAACATGCTTGGAAGGGTTGCGCCGCACAATGCGATACCAAATCCGCCGCCACCGCCAAAGTATAAGGCGATGGCCAACGCGTTCTTTCTCGGGTTGCCCTGGAAAAGCGTTGCCGCCAGTACGCCGCCTGACACAAATGAAAGTGCGCCGAACAATCCGACCAACGTACGACATGCAGTTTGGAATACGAGGCTTTCATTAAACCCGGTCACCAAAAGACACAGTGCGGTCGCCACAGTGCCCCATGCAAACAACCGCGACGGCTGAAAATGCCGGATCAGAAAAAGCGTCAGAATCGAACCCACTATGTAGCCAATCGAATTGGCCGTATTGAGCCAACCAGATTGAGTGAGACTCCAGCCAAGACTAGTTTTCATAGACGGCAGAATGAGGCCGTAGGCAAAGCGACCAAAGGCGTTGGATATGCTGACTCCAAGCGCAAGGCCCAGCAATATAAGCCACGGGTTCGCAGGTTTTTCTGCGGACATGAATATCCTTCTCGGTTGAACGGCCACCGTGCCCCAATGCGTTTGGTTGTGCAATCCCAGCTGATCTGCCCACGCGGCCTGGGTTCAACTGAAAAGAGGCTGTTCGAAAGTTGAGGAGGGCAGAACAGGTGCCTCAGTTTGCTCGGTGCCTGCGGCCGTCACATACCACCCCATGGCAAGCAATCCGCAATTGTGATCCGGCTGGCTCGGGCGTCACAACACGTGCGCTGCACCGCTTTCTTCCGCCGCCAGCCGTTTCAACGCCATCCGGTCAAGCTTGCCGCCCATGGTTAACGGTAGCGTATCAACTTCCCGCACAACGTCCGGTGCCTTGTACCCAATCTGCTTTCGCGCAAAGTTTATGATCTCTCCGGCGCGCACCGGTGGTGCCCCTTCAACCAAGCTCACAAAGGCCCAAACATCCTCGCCATGCATTTCATCACGGACCCCAACCGCAACTGCTGCCGCGACTGCGGGGTGTGCTGTCAGCGCATCTTCTACCTCTGCCGGGCTGATGTTCGAACCGTCATGTACTATGATCTGCTTGCGGCGCCCCCGGAACCAGAAATAGCCATCCTCATCCTGCCGCATCAGATCGCCTGAATCGAGCCAACCATCGCTAAACGCCGCCTCTGTCGCCTCGGGGTCCTCCCAGTACCCTGTCATCATGGTAGGGCTCTTCACCCAATGCCGACCGTCCACCCCTACGGGCACCTCGTTACCGGCTTTGTCGCGAAGCACCGAGACATAGCCTGGATTGATTAATCCAACTGCGCCCATTTTCGCAGCACCACCATGGGTATTGGAATGCGACGTTCCCATTTCCGTCATCCCATAAAACGCCCCAATTGGCACACCAGCCAACGCGTCGAATGCGTCGACCAGCGTCTGCGAGGGTTTGTCCCCACCAGCCATCATCGTTTTGAGCGAACGAAAGTCATCGCGCACCGCCCCGTGCCCCGTGACCAAAGCCGCCAAAGGTGCTGGTAGAATCTGTGCCACCGTTGGTCGCGTCTGCCGCAAGAGCCCCAAGAGCTCGTCCGGGGTAAATTGCCGTGCAATATTTGTCTTGGCGCCTGCCCAAAGCCCTGCAAACGTTAGCCGTAACCCGGCGGTGTGCGAAATCCAAGACGCCGGCAACACCACGTCCTCGGGTCCCAGCCCAAGCCCCTGCGCATTGCTTGCCACCATGTATCCCATGCTGGCATGGCTGTGCGTAACGCCCTTTGGCTTGCCCGTGGTGCCTGAGGTGAAGAATATGAAAGCCGGAGCCTCAGCCCGAACCTTTGGCAGTGTTCCTAAACCCTCTGCATTCAGCAGGTCCTCAAAGGCGAGCGCTCCGTCCACTTCCCCTGCATAGACAATCACGCCTTTGGGCAATCGCGCTACGCCAGGGACCGCGGTTACATCCCTTGCCCGCTCGCCATGTACCAACAGAGCCGCCGGTGTCGCCAATCCCAGTGCATAGTCGATATCCGATGCTGAATAGCGATAGTTGAGCGGCATCGCCACAAGACCAGCCCGCATGCAAGCTAGGTAATGGATTACCAGCGACGCGCGGTTTGGCATAATGGACGCCACTCGATCCCCCGGTTCGAGCCCCAGGTTCAGATATTGCAACGCCAACCGCGTACAAGCGGTATCCAGCTCCCGCCAAGTCAAAGCACCGTCCAACGCGTAAAGCGCTATCGCCTTGGGGTCCGCTGCCAACCCCTGGCGAAAAAGGTTTGTTAAATCCGCAGGTGCGGCCAGCGATGGTCCGGCTACCGACATGCACTTCTCCTCAAAACAGACCATTTCGGCACCTACACCGCGCCACCCAGACCCCAGCGAGGATGCCGCCCTACTTGCCTCTATGGCTAGGCAACGAGCGGAATCCAATCACGTTATCGATTGGTGCTGGATCGAGCATACTGTATTGATGTCTATCGCCAATAGCGAACGACAGAGACATCCGCGATGTGTGAGTTCGTTACTCTTGAGACAATGCGCCTGCGATGAATGTCCGGTTCGGGGAACGCGCTGCACCGCGGCGTCACGCGACGCGATGAACGGCAGGTTTGGGCCGACTATAACGGTCCGCTCAGAGGTGATTTCGGAAGACACTGCAATGAAGCGGATATCAGTTCGATCCCCCAAGAAGAGGTCGGATAGTAAGATGCTAATCCAATTGAGGCGTGTTCTTTCTAGGCGCGCGAGAGAGCTTTAACCCTAGCAGTGCAATCAAGACGTATGGCCAGATGAAGAGAGTGATCTGTCCAATTGTGGAAGCTGATCGCTCTTTCTCCTTCTCAATTTCGTCGGTAATTTCCCCGCTTTTGGATCGAACATCGTCGATTTTTTGATTGTGGACGGTTTGTGCCTCTTCAAGGGCAGTGATGTGCTCTGCCATAGAAAATTCGCCGCTAAAGACCGCAGATGCTGTTCCTATCGTCACTCTGTATCCGCCGAGCCGTACCAAACGTTTAGATATTCCACTCTCTTCCAGCACGGTTTGCTCGATATCGCCGAACCTTGTCGCTAGCGGATAGTTTTCGACAAAAATGGCCCGCTCTTGTTCGATTCTCGTTCTGGCTGTGGAGCACATTTGTTGAGCAAATACGCGCTCCATTTCTTTTTGATGGTCATCAATGAATGCATCAACACCAGATGGCTCATCTAGGCCGAAGTCGGTAGCCCCAAAGTCAAAGCCGCCTCCAATTAAGCATGCGTCCAGTTCTGCCGCGTCCATCTCGATTTGTAGCGAACGAAACTCGGCAATTTCACGACTAATCTCGCGAACAGATTGCTCTTCGTTCTCTCGGATGAAACGGGCCGCGCCCGTTCCATTTTCGACATCGATTTCAAGCCGATCCACGGTCGACTGAGAGTCCTCCAGCTGAGATCTAAGTTCGGCCAGGTCTCGATACCCGAGAAACTCTGTGCGCTCCACTGACTGCGCGTAGAAATAGAGACAAGCGCCCAACATAGCCGATGTGTAGTAAGTTCGGTCAACGGCTTCTCCGTTCAGAGGGTTGGTTTTCGAGATCGCGAGAGAAGCCACAAAAACTGAAACGGTGACAATCACTAACGCAGCTGGGCTTCCCCCAAATAACGCGGTAAGTAGCGCGCCCATACCAAGAATTACTGCGACAAAAGCAATGCAATTTCGATAGTGAACCATGTAGTTTCCTTGCTTAAAACTCTTTTTCAAAATGAATTCGTGTGGTCTTTACCGGCGTGGTATTCGCGATGTTATTTTGATGGGAATGTGCGACCGTGTCATCATCTGAAACTGGCAATAGCCTCGCGAAAACGACTGCAAAGTCCGCTGTCAGCCCGCAGTCTAGAGTTTCGCCACCACCAATTTCGAGCACATAGAGCGAATGTCGGCAATGTGGGTTGCTGGTGCAACATTGAGCAACACCACTAAAAGGCAGTTGAGGGCCGTTGTACTTTACGGCCAATACCGTTCCACTCAATGAATGGTTCGGCAATTTGATCAACCGCTCTGCAATCGGGTGGTGATTTCGGACAGCCGTGACCAGGATTGCAAGGTCACCGGCAAGGTAAGCGCCGCTTCGGCAAATTCCCACGAATAGCTGACAATCGAAAATATCATCCCCGGCGTTGCTTCCAGGTTTTGCGTCGCGAACCAAAGGTTGAACAGGATCAGACCTATTAGAAGAACGAAGATCACGCCGTACAGAATGGCTTCGGTATCCGACAGTTTTACTTCGAACCGACGCAGTTTTTTCAGGTGGACCAGCACTGGTCGTTCGCGGCGTTGTTCCAGAACGCTGACCTGATGCTCCATTTGCTCATTTAGGGCACGGTTCCATTGCCAAAACGTCGAGTGAAACAGGGCGTAGACGGATATCATCCCGACAAGAACCCCGCAGGCTGACAGGGCCAGAGCCGGCGAGAAGTAAAACAGCAAAACCGCCGATACGACGAATTGCACGACCCCTGAGATTGCCGAGGGCAGGATTTCTTCCAGAAAGTCGGCCAGTTCGCGCCCCATTTCGATCCGGGCGTTCAGCGACGAAATCGGCAGGTTCGAAAACCGTGCAGCAAGCGCCTTGCCCAGTTCGACACGGATCGTTCCGTACACACGCGTATCATAAATTCGCCGGATCACACCGATCAGTGTGAGGGCGACCATGAGCGCGCCCAAATGCACAAAGGGCTGAAACTCTCCGCTGAGCAATCCATCGATGGCAAAGCCAATGAACAGCGGGATTAACACAGTTAATGCCGTCTCTGACAGGATCAGAAACCACGTGAGGATGACTCGCCGGTGAAACACTCTCAAAAGCGTTCCGATTTTCAGGTTTTGATCCCTCAACATAGGGTGCTACTGATCATAGTGGATGCGAACGCGGGCATCGCCCGGCCAAACCGATGCGGCCTTGAAATCAGGCTCATCGTCAGGGTTTGGGGCACCAGTTGAACCCAGCCCTTCCAACAGTTTCGTCGCAGTCATATTCAGGTTTTCATCCTTGTTTTCATCATGAAACAACAGCACAGCATAGGGGCCTGCGTTCAGGTTAGAAAATTCATGGCTGACACTGCCTTTGCGTGACGGAATCTGGGCATAGTCAACGGCGCTCCAGACATCCAAACTGTCAAAGGCGCGGGCGTCATCAAACACAAGGATCACTATGTTTCCTTTGGCATTGCGGATGCCGTCCACGGTCACATTCAGACCATCAGCTGCGGCTGGCGTCGCCAGCGCCATCAGGGCGAATGTCGAGGCAAGAAGGCTCCGTGTCATAGCTTTGTCCTTTCTTCAGAAGGCAGCGGTTGGCGTGGTTTGAAAACGGCGAGGATGTCCTCGGTGATGGCGATCAACACCGGCACCAGCAGCAGCATCAGCGCGGTGCCAAAGAGTTCCCCAAAGGCCAGAGAGATTGCCGCCGGGATCAAGTATTGCGCTTGCTCAGAGGTTTCGGTCAGCAATGGCATCAAACCGATCACCGTTGTTGCGGTGGTCAGAAAGATCGCCTTGAAACGTCCGATGCCCGCGCTTTTCAGCGCTACATCCACAGGCTGACCTTCTTCTCGCGCCTGATTGTAGCGGGTGATCATGACCAGACTGTCATTCACGATCACACCGGTCAGTGCCAGCATGCCGAAGAACGAAAACAGCGACAACGAGACACCCATGATCAGGTGCCCGACGGCGGCCGCGATAAAGCCAAAGGGGACAATGGCCAGAATGACGAAGGGCTGCCAATAGCTTTTCAGCGGCACGGCCATCAGCACATAGATCAGAACAGCCGCCAGCAACAACGCACGTTTCAGGCCGTCGCTGATATTGGCCATCTCTTCCAGTTCACCAGCAGCCAGAACTGTCACGCTCGGGTACTTGTCGCTGAGTTTCGGGGCAAGCTGCTCGAACACCGCCTGACCCACCTCTTCAGGGGCGACACGGTCGCGGTCGATGGACGCGGCCACGATATTCATACGCTTGCCGTCACGACGATCGACCGTGCCCGAGGTGTAGGCGCCTTCGATTTCGGCAACCGTCTCGAGTGGTACCCAGGCACCGGATGCGCTGCGCAACTGGGTCTGCATCAGATCGGCAAGAGTATCGCGGTTTTCCCGCGCGTTTTGCACGACCACGCGGACTTCGGCCCCGTCGCGCCTGACCTTGGTCACCTCAGCCCCACCGAACCCATAGCCAATCTGTCTGGCCAAAGCCTCGGCATTGAACCCAAGGTGCCGCGCGTCCGGGCGCAAGCGGAGTTTCAGCTCGGGTTGGCCACCCGCCAGCCCATCCCGAACATTCGCCACGCCCTCGATATTCGACAGGAAGTCTTTCATCTCGGCGCTGGCTCGTCGCAGCAGGTCTTCGTCTTTTGACGCCAGCCGGATGCGGAACCCTCCGGCGAGCGTTTCCGATCCGGTGAACTCCAACTCGGTTGCACCTTCGACCGCACCAACCCGGTCGCGCCATTCACGAACCACAGTCAGGATCGGAACGTCCGGGCGTTGAGCCACCGGGATCATTTCAGCATATATTTGCGCACTTCCCGCGCCGTTGATGATGCTGAACACCGTCTGAACGGGCGGCGTGGCCATACCTGCATTGTCGGCAAGCTCGGCGTTTAGGTCGTTCAACACGCCTTCGATCCGGTCCACATTCGTGCGAGTCAACGCAAAGGGCGCGCGGGCGTCCATATCCAGATTCATCGTGATGACCTGACCGGGCACCTCGGGAAAAAACACCGTCCTGACCTTGCCCTTGTACATCAGGCCAAGCCCCAACGTTGCAGCGGCAATGAACAGGATCAGCACGGCGTAACGCTGCCGCACTGCCGCAGCGAGCAAAGGCTGGTAGATGCGATCCCGAACCCAGTCCAGGCCGCCCTGCGCAATACCCTGTATGCGGCCCCAGAGGCGGGTCAGCAGGTACCGGCGCTCTTGCCCAATCGAAACCTGCGCCAGATGGGCGGGCAGGATGAATTTGCTTTCGATCAGCGAGAAGATCAGCGTCAGGATCACGATACCGGCAAACCCTGCCAGCACCTTACCTAGCGGGTTATCGATCAACAGCATCGGAAAGAACGCCGCGATTGTGGTCAGCACGCCGAAGACGGTGGCAACTGCCACACGATTCACGCCGCGTTCCGTGTCTTTGATCGGGTCTTTGCCCTTGCGGCGTTCTTCGAAAACGCTTTCACCGACCACAACGGCGTCATCGACCAGAATACCCAAAGCAATAATCAAGCCAAAAGTCGTGACATCATTCAGCGAGTAATCTACCCATTTCGAGCCTGAGACGGCTATTGCCCCCATGACCGAAACGGGAATGCCGATGGCGACCCAGAACGCCAGGCGCACGTTGAGGAACACCGACAGCATCAAGGTGACAAGGATCAACCCTTGCACCCCGTTCGACCGCAACAGCGCAAGGCGGTCCGAGATATAGCCTGCGCTGTCGCCCCAGACCCCAGCCTGAACCTGCGACGGCAACTGGCGGCTGAAGTCATCCACTGTGCTGCGCACGACATCGCTGATCTCCAGCAGGTTCTCTTTCTGCCCGACCAGAACCTCCATCCCCACGGTTGGTTTGCCATTCAGGCGGAACAGGTACTCGCCGTCCTGAAAGCCATCTTCGATCTTGGCAATATCGCCCAAAGGCACAAAGGACCCGTCGCCGCGTTCAATGATCGGAAGGGCCGCGTATTCCGGCACGTATTTTGCCCGGTCATCGGCCCGCAGATAAATCGTGCCGCCCTCGGTCCGCAGACGGCCTGCCTGAAAGGCCAGCGAATTGCCTTCGATGGCGCGAGTCACATCCGAGACGGTCAGCCCATAGTGGCGCAACAGCGCCGGGTCGATTTCGATGCGCAATTCCCGTGGGATCAGGCCCCAGATCTGCAGCCGGGACAGTTGCGGTTGCGCCAGCAGTTCTTCTTTCAGGCGCTGCGCCAGGCTCTGCAATGTGGCGGGATCCGTTTCACCATAAAGGTTTAGATACAGTGCCGGAAAGTCGAACCCCGATGCTTCGATCACAGGACGGCGCGCGGTGTCGGGCAGATCGGTCAAGCCGTCGATCCGAATACGGACCCGGTCCAGAACAGCTTGCAGTTTCTGGCCACCTGCGCGGCGGACGGTGACCACGCTGAGGTCATTCTGAGATTGTGAGGTCACACTTCGTACGCCCTCCAACCCTTCGAGCGCCTGCTCAACTTTCTGGGTCACCAATTCATCGACCTGTTCGGCGGTGGCGTCCGGAAACTCGATTGCGATAGTGACACTTTCCGGAGGAATGCGTGGGAAACCTTCAATCCGGATGTTCACCAACGTCTGCACGCCAAGGAACAAGATCAACGCCATCATCAGATTGGCAGCGACCGGATTGCGGATAAACCAGGATGTCAGAGCGTGCATGACTCAGCCCTCATCTGACTGCGGTGTCACCTGCTGACCCGGCAGAAACGAAGCCAGTGGTGTTCTGGCCACGCGCCACGGGCCAGTCCCATCGGGGGCTACGATAGTAACTGTACCTTCGCTGCGGAACAGAATGTTGGGGCTGAGCCTTTGCAAATGCTCTTCATCGTCCACCAACCAAATGTACCCCGCACGGGTCAGGGCGCTTTCCGGCAGGGTCACGGTGTCTGCAATCCGGCGACCGGGAATATCGACCTGCAAGAAATCTCCGGCGAGTATGCCTTCATCGGGATTTGTGACGTCCAAAAAGACGCGCACCTGCCGGGTGTTTTGATCCAGAAACCCGCCTCCACGTCGCACTTGAGCTTTCCCCAAGGCTCCGCCCGAGCGCTGTGTCAGATCAGCCGTGGCGCCAGAGATCGGGTGATCCAAAAGCGCCCAATCCGCCTGACTTAGTTCGGCAACCAGTTCAAATTGTCTGTCGTCCGAAAGGTGTATCAGGGCGTCGCCCGGGTTGACCGTCTGGCCAAGGCTGGCAAAGCGATGGGTGACAAAGCCCGAAAACGGGGCGGTAACTTCCGCATCTTTCAGCTCATTTCGCGCCGCGTTCAGGCGTGCCTGCGCCGCCGCGACGGTTTTTTCGGCAATGCGCAATTGCGGCAGGTTCACGGCCAATTCATTTGGCGGTTCTTTTTCGTCCCGTTCAAACTGTCGCTGCGCCACGGTGACGTTGTTTTGAGCACGCAGCAATTCCAGCTCCGCTTGCTCAAGCTCCATCTCAGCTGCAGCAACGGCACTTTGATAAGGGGCCTTTTCGATTGAAAACAAATGATCGCCCCGCTCCACCTTAGCACCGGTCAAAGCGGCGGCATGCACTGCGGTGATGCGCCCGGACACCGCAGATCGCAGCTCCGCATCCCATCGAGGGCGCACTTCGGCAAAGGCCGAAACGCGCGCCTGCACGTTTTCCGGGGCAACGCTGACGACAGAGACGGTCGGCGGCGGCGGTGAGGTGTTCGTTGCCTGAACATCAATAGTATCGTCGGTGTCAAACAACAGCATGACGATTACGACAAAAAGCGCCAATGAGAGGCCAATCCAGAGCCATCGTCGGGCTGGCTTTTGCCGATTTTCCAAGATTTTGTCCGTCATCGTCCTGTTTTTCCCGTTCCGTCGAATCCAATGCGCCTTGTAGTATGAGGTAGAATCTCATATACTATGAACGATCGTTCGTTCAATACTAAATGTGAAAAATGACCAAAGACACAAAAAAACCGGGTTCAATCCGGGAAAAGGCAACAGCCAAGCGGCGAAACCAGATTTTGGAGGCCGCAGTTATGTGTTTCCTTGAGCGCGGCTATCATCAGACCGGTGTCCGCGACATCGCCGCGCGGGCGGGCGTCAGCCTTGGAAACCTATACAACCACTTTCGCGGCAAACATGATGTGCTTGTGGAAATCGCAATGCTTGAACGCCGCGAAATGGAGCCGTTTCTGAAAATCCTGAATTCAAATACGACCGCACCAAAAGTGTTGAAAAAGTTCATCAGGGCCTACGCCAAATATCTGGCTGCGCCGGAAAACGTTATTCTCACGTTGGAAATTTCGAGTGAAGCCGTTCGCCAGCCGGACATTGCGCAGCTGTTTGTCGAGAACCGCTCCAGCTTGACTGACGCGCTGGAGACGGTTGTGAGACGAGGAATAACAGACGGTGATTTGCGCGCTGTTCCTGATCCGCTTCAGGCGTCACAGCTGGTGATAGAGGTTCTGGAAGGCAGCGCATACCGCAGTGTGCTGTCAGAAATACCAATGACCAGGGTCATTGGGTGTACTGAAGATTTTATTCTGAGTTCCCTGCTGATGCGTCAGTGATTCGAGTTTTGCGTGTTGACTTAGAGCTCATGAAAGTCTGCTAAGCGGAAGCCGCACTGCAGCATTCGTGCGGACAGCCAAGTTCCGCTTGGGGCCGTTTCAAATTTTGGCTTACTGATTGAAAGGGTAAGTTCTTCAGACACTGAATTTAACAACAGGGGACTCTACCTATAAAACCCCTCAATGCCATCGGCGCTCGCTTTCGCGAATTTGCACACGTGTGTTGGGGCAACCGTAGCTTCAAGGAGATTTCGCTAAGAAGGGCCGAAGCCCCTAACAGATGTTGAGTTTACCACGTCGAATTCGGGTCGACTTTGAACAGATGTTCCATGAACACGCGGGTAACGGCCTGCAGCTTGTCTGCACGCGCGTGGTCGCGCTGCAGCTCTGCCGGAACCACGTTCCATGTGATCGGTTCGACGCCGGCCTCGATCATGCGGCGCATACCATTCTCATGGCTGAGCTGACTGATTGAGCCTACCGTATCTTCCGGTACATAGACATCATATCCGGCAAGTTCGGCCTCAATCGCGGGATAGGCCAGACAGACGTCTGTCCAGAGACCACCCATAATCAGCTTGTTCCGACCGGTTGCTTCGACCGCAGCAACAAATTCAGGTTCCTCCCAGGCGTTGACATTTGTCCGGTCGATAAAGACTGCGTTCGGGGCCAACTCACGCAGTTCCTCGATCATTGGATCATAACCGTTCAGGCCCACGGCGACATGGCTGAAAATGATCGGGATGTCATAGATCACGGCGGTCTTGATCAGACCCGTGGTGTTGTTGATCAGTGCTTCATGATCGATATTCTTGACCCCAGCCAAAATCGGCGGCTGGTAGTCGATCAGGATCAGCGCCGAGTTGGTTGGTGACAGAAACGGGTCTTCGTCGGCGGCCCGGATCGGTGTGCCCTGATAGCCTTCTGGGTATGTCGCGACACCATCCACTGTTTTGATCATCGGGGTTTCCGCCAGCACAGGCAGTGCTGTGGTGGCGATGGCCAAGCTCAGTGCCGCAGCGAACGGTTTTAGGAAAATGATCATGAGAGTGTCTCCTTGAGTGATTGGTATTAGCCGCGTGCATGCTCGGCGATGAGCTGCGCGACGGAGGGACCGGGGCCGACAAGCTCCAGAACATTGCGATCCGGGTCGCGAATGAAGATGGTTTTGGTACCGCGAAATTCTCGACGGCCCGTGATGGGGATGCCGTTTTCGGAAACAAAGGCTTCGGTTGCTTCGGCGTCCTTCACCTTGACGGCCAGGTGGGTGATGCCAGGGTATTTATCGACCTCGTCCATCAGAACGTTTTCGCCCGCCTTTGCCGTTGCCGGGCCGAGCAAGTTGATGTTGATCCCGGACGGGTGCAGCATCACCAGCGGATGACCTTTGTCATAGCCACCGTCTGCGATCAATTCGAATCCAAGCAACCCATAGAAGGCGACGGATGCATCGCGGTTGCTGATACGGATGCCGATGTGATCGAAGTTTTTGATGTCCAACATGGTTTGACCTTTCCTTTTCTTGCAAGAAAGGTAACTATGCTTGAAATGAACTTTAATAACTCATCTGGAACGACATCTATTCCTAATGGATTATAAAAAGGATCTTTTCGACGGCATGGTTCTGTTCTGCACAGTGGTGGAGCAGGAAGGTATGAGTGCAGCTGCAAAACTGCTGGGCCACACACCGAGCCATGTCAGCAAAGAGATCTCGAGGCTTGAAGTACGGCTTGGCGCCCGGCTCTTGAACCGGACAACGCGCCGGATCAGCCTGACGGAATCCGGGCGAATATACTACGAAAACGCCCGCCGGATTGTGGATGACACCCGTGCAGTGCAGGACCGATTGCATTCACTTGGCGACCGGCCATTTGGAGAATTGCGGATGAGCGTGCCTGTAGTGTTTGCGCACGGGTGGCTGAATGAGTGGCTGCCCGAATTCCTCCAACGGAACCCCGAAGTTGATCTGAACATTGATGTATCCGAGCGCCGCGCTGACTTGATCGGCGAAGGAATAGACTTACTGGTGCGCATCGGAGATTTGCCACCGTCCGACTTGATTGCCCGCGAGATTTTTCGCACACAGGGTCTTACAGTGGCTTCCCCCGCTTATCTGAAACGTAAAGGCACACCGCATCATCCCAATGATCTAAAAGGACATGATCTGATTGATTTCTCGTTTCACGGAATCGTACAAAGCTGGACCTATCCGGGGCCCGGCGGAGAAGTGATCACGGTGCCAATCGCGCCGCGCGTTCGATGTAACGACGCCCAAACCGAAAAGGCACTTGCGCTTGCCGGGCGCGGGATTACCCGTCTGCCAGAGCTTTCCTGTCGGGCCGAATTGGATGCCGGGACATTGGTGGCGATTCTACCCGATTTCCGCGCACCATCGATCGGCGTCAACGTGATCTATGCCAGCCGCAACAACCTGCCCGCCAAAACCCGTGCCATGATCGACTTTCTGGTTGAAAAGAGCGACTGAGGTCAGATCCTGTGGATACTTCAATCCCAATCGTTGGCGGCACGCGGCCTGTAGACTCCCTCCGATATCGGCACGTATAACAGTTTCGAAACAAACAGTGCTGCCTGTTTTCTCATCACTGCAAAGACGAGATGGCTGAGTCCAACGCAGCACGCCAGTTGCTCTCGGTCAGTTCGGCTATCTGGTACCTTCCCACGGCGACGCTGGGAATGATCACGTCCGACTGAACGGTTTTTAGCCTTTCGAGCGTCTTGATCAACGTCTTCTTGTTCCCCCCGTGGTTTTCCATGACCAGCGCCTTCCACTCGCCGCTATCCGGGTACAACGTGTCGCCGACAAAGAGGTATGTATTACCGTACGGCGAAGCGTATCTGTAGCAGATGTTGTTATCCGTGTGCCCCGGCGTGTAAATCGCCTCCAACCCGCCACTGATTTTGGTGCGGCCATCCGTTTCAATGCATTGGTCTAGCTTTAGACCTTTCGGAAAGTACTTCTGCATCTCCGCATGTCCAACCAATGGCGCGCCGAGCGTAGATCTCGCCTCGGGCAGCCCGTCAGTGATCTCATGATTATGGCTGAGGAACAGGTGATCGACATTTCCGGATGTCTTGATGGCATGCAACGTCGACGGTTCCTCGGCAATATAGATCATATCTCGCCCTTCAGAATGCTGAAGAAGGTAGGCGTGGGACCTCAATGTTCCAAAGCGCAGTTCAAGCGGTGTTTGCCACAGGTCCGGGAATAGTTGTTCCATCCTGTTACTCCTTTTGCCCGGCTATCAGGGCGCGGCTGGCAAGAATTGCAACACCGGCGACTAACCCGAAAGTCACGAACAGCCACACCGCAGAATTGGCTATGGTCGTCAGGTTCTCAGCGTCTTTGAACCCGGTGAAGTTACCGACCAGACCAGCCGCGGCGGTGCCAAACGCGACAGCAAACATCTGAACCGTAGACAGGGCAGAGGCAGCAATATCCCGCTCGTTCTCATCCGTGAACTGCAGGATGAATGTGTTGAGGTGTGGCCAACCAGAGCCAATGCCGACGCCCAGAACAATCAAGGCGACTGATAACAGCAACGTCATAGCCGATCCTGCCATCCCGAACATCGGCGTTGCTGCGCCGAGCGCCATACAGGCAATTATCATCAGGATTGGTCCGGCAAGGACTGCCTGGTGCATCTTTCGACCGGTGAAGCGTGCGGAGTAGATCTCGGATACTGCCCAGCCGATGGAAACCAACGCCGCCACGTAGCCTGCCATTAACGGGCTAAGCCCATGCAGTCTCTGCAGGTAAAAGGGCATGAAAAACTCGGCATTGATACAAAAGATCAAAAGCGCCATGACCGATATGGCCAGAAACAAAGGTGTTCCAGGGATGGTGGCACCGCGAGGAAACAGTCGCACCGACTTGATCTGTTCGCGGCGCATCAAAGTCAGCAGTAGCAAGACAGACGCAAGCACTGCCGCAACCGCCCAAGTGATTGATGGAGCGATACTGCCGAGAGAAACCGTCAAAACCGACCCTGTAAGTAACGCCAGTTGCACAAAGGCAATGGGCTCAGTCGGTCTGTGATCCTGCTTGCGGCGGGGAAGCAATGTCAGGGTCAACGCAACAAACAAGCCCGTAATCGGTAGCATGATTCCAAATCCCATACGCCACATTCCAAGCTCAGCAAAGATACCTCCGACGGCCGGGCCGAACAGCATCGTGATGCCCCATGTCCCGGACAGTAATGCCATGGCCCTGGACCAAAGACGTTCGGGATAAACGACGATGATCATCGAATAGCAGAGCGTGAACAACATCCCGCCACCTGCGCCCTGAATGACCCGCCCCACCAGCAAAACCGGCATGGTCCACGCCAGTGCAGCCAGCAGGCTGCCAGTTGCAAAGACAAGTCCGGACAACCCAAATCCAAGACGGACACCCGTGCGCCTCAACAGATTGCCAGTGACAGCCGCACTGAGGATCGCCGCAAGCGTAGCGAGCGTCGCATTCCAGGCATAAAGACTGTGTCCGCCAATCTCTGCCACGATGGAAGGCAGCATCGTGGCAGAGAGGGTAATGTTCACCGCGTGCAACGCTATGCCAGCCGCAAGGACGGCAGACGCTGCTGAGAACTCTCCCCTCAGAATTTCCTGCCACCCGGCCTCTGTTTTGTGGTCTACCGCTGTCGTCATGGTTCGCTCCACGCTCAAAATCGTTTTCAGTCTTTTTGTATGTAAGCGTGATCGGGATTCTGCTCGGCCCACTCTTCGGCGTCGAAACCTTCAACCGCAAATGTAAAATTCGGGGGGATCACATCCGTTCTGAGGTGCTTGACGGCCTGATACTCTTCCGAATGCCAAAAGCCTTGCAGCGCTTCCATCGAGGGGAAGCGAAACAAGGTAAATCTGGCATCATCTTTCCATTCACCTTCAAAGTGATCCATAAACTGTCCGGTCTCGCCTGCGACGATCAACTCTCCGCCCCACTTTTCCATAATAGGGTGCGTGGCCTGACCGTAGGGGTCAAGCACCCCGTGGCCTTCCGGCATGAATGAACTGGCCACAAGGTAGGCTGGCTTCTGTTTCGACATTTCAAACTCCGTGTCTTTTCGCCCTTTGATTCGGGCCCACTCTTGCGTTGCTACTTCCTCAACTTAAGTTGAGGTCAATAGGTTGAACGCAAAGGTTGCAAGATGAAGCGAAGAGGTGGTCTGACGGTTGGAGATGTGGCGGAACGAAGCGGGATCGCCGTGTCTGCGGTGCATTTCTATGAGCGTAGGGGGCTGATCGCTTCGGTGCGCAACGATGCTAACCACCGCCGTTATTCTCCGACTGTTTTGCGAAAGATTGCCATTATCCAGGTGGCGCAACGGGCGGGCATACCGCTTCGGGAAATTGCCGAAGCAATGGATTTTCTGCCGCCCGAGGAGAAAGTGACGGTCAAACACTAGGAAAAGCTCTCAACCCGGTGGACCGAAGATCTTGATGATCGTATCGCACGGTTGCAGCGATTGAGAGACGGAATGGTAGGCTGTATTGGCTGCGGCTGCTTGTCGATGGATACGTGCAAGCTCGTCAATTCAGATGACAAAATCAGTGCTAACGGCCCCGGGCCGCGTTACCTTGAGGAAGATGCGCCAGAGGTAGGAGGCTCTATTGGTACATAGTCAAAGTTGGTTTAGTTGAAGCGGTATCGACTGTGTTGTCATTGCCGACTTTTCTCTAAAAGCTCATATTGCTTGCGCGGAGAATTACTGCTTCGGAGAAGCTGCATTGCGGCGTGGCCTGTAGCCGCTAATGACTGCTTTCGGCCGTCGTCGTGATTAGCAATTGGAACGCCAATCATCTTGTCGAGCCGATCTTCAGCCCTTAGCGGAACCCTTCTAGCATTACCCTTGCGCTCTTTAAGTCCGGAGTATCGAAGCCTTCGGTGAACCGTTCGTAGACCGGTGCTAATGTACGATAGGCAAGAACATCCTCGCCCTTGCGTTGGTAGACTTCGGCAAGGCTCAATGCGGCGCGAAGGTTGCCAGTCTTCTTGTAGATCTGAGTGATTTTCGTGCGCCGCTTCGAATACGTGCCATATGCGCTGGCTTCCAGTCCGATCGACGTGACCCAGTCCCGAACGATCTGTGCATACTGGCGTGTCGATATGTGAAGGCGCTCATGAAAACGGTCTGACCAAAGATACTCTGATCCGACCATTAATTCGTCTTCCATCCATTTCTCGACGGATGTGCGGGTGCCTTCCAATATCTCAAACCGGACTGGCTTCTGCGACTTGCTCTGCAGCACTGACGCGCGTTCCTTGATCTGGCCAGACGCCATCACATCCACAACGTTCATCTTCAAAAGCCGCACCCGCGAAGTTTGCTGTCGATTGCCAAATTGAACAGAGCTAGATCACGATGGTTTTCTGCCAATTCAAGCCGCACCCGGATTGCCCAGACTTGCTTAGGTTTCAGTGGTCGCTTCTGACCGATGATGCGGCCCTTGTTCCAGGCTGGTCGAAGTGCGCGAATGGCAGGTAAGATTGGATTTCCCTGACTGATCCTCCGATCCGCCATGCTCTCCCAAAACGACAACCCGACGTTGACACAGACCTCATACCACAGGATGCCGCGCCGACTCCGATGTCAGGAACCAACCCAAACCGGACCCTCATCGTCGGGCTTTGCAAATCCCGAAACGCGTGACAAACCAGCCGTTTGGCACTTGGCGTCCAATACCCGGTTTCTGCTTTTTTGCGATGCAGCCAAACAAAATATGTGACACTGACTCAAAGCTCTCCTTCGACGAGAGAAAACAATTCGATTGGGCGAGCAAGGCCACGAACTTCGTGAAACCCACAAGGGGAAAACAGATCAGAAGAGGCGTCGGCAATCGCAGTTGTCGCCAGCACTCTACGGCGAATAGATTTAGTTAACCCCTCAATTCGACTGGCAACGTTCACTGCGCCGCCGAGAACCGTAAAATCAAGTCTTCCGGGACTGCCGATGTTGCCATAGCTGACTTGTCCAACATTGATCCCGATCCCAACGTCCAAAGGCGGCTTTTTGGCCTCAACGCGGCGACGGTTGAGTGCCGTCAAACCGGCCAATACACTTTGTGCAGCTTGCGCAGCCTTTCGGCATCTGTCGGCGTGATCGGCCTGAGTTGTGATGGTGAAGATCGAGAGAATTCCGTCACCCATAAACTTGAGAACATCGCCACCGTGATCTTCCACAGACTGAACAACCAGATCAAAGTAGCCGCTCAGCGCGTCAAAGACATCTGCCTCGGGTGCAGCTTCTGAAAGTGCCGTGAAACCTCGTAAATCAGAAAACATGACGACCGCATCAAGGGTCGTTCGTTCACCTCGCTTGATCCGCCCGTTCCACACGGCATCGGAGGGCCCATCGCCAAGATATGTTCGTAGTAGACCCTTAGCTGACTTGCGCATCGTAACAGGTTCCAAAGCGCAAGACAGAGCAGGCAGTGCGGCCTCAATCAATTCCAGATGTCGTGGTGAAAAGCCGTCTGGTTCCTGCGTGACAAACGTGCAGCCGTGCAGAGATTCATCGCCATAATACATCAGAGTGGCATAGTAATCTGTGCCACCTAACTCAGCGAATTCAAGATACGATGAATGCTCAGTCTTTGGATCCAGTTGTCGCAGACTTTTGTGCAGCGGCTTTCTGTGCTCCAGAATGTACTCAAACGAGCTGCCAACATACCCTTCTGTCAACATAGTTTCGTGAGTTACGTCGTAGCTGTCGGTTCCGTCAGGGGTCCAAACGACCCCCCATGCGATGAGTAAAGGATTGGCGAAACGCTGACCAATATTGACCCGCCAGAGCGGAACACCTTCCTCAATTAATGACGAGCAGAAATGGGAAACTACTTTCACCGGGTCGCCTGAGCGGCGTCCTTCGGTAATCATCCATTCGGTTAGTCGTGCTACAGAGGCCATGTTCTCAAATTAGTCGCTTAGACAAGATGATCAAAGAACCTTGGTTCTGCCCCTCTATTGTTGTGTCGCTTGGGGACAAGATCAACGTCGATAGTGCGGTAAGCTCATAAGTGCAGCAATGGAGCCTCCGAATGCCGACAAGAAAACGACCGAATGTGATACTGATCTTGGCCGATGATCTGGGTTTTGCAGATTTGGGTGCCACCGGATCGGAAATACGCACTCCAAATATCGATGGCCTTGCAACTGAAGGTGTGTTGCTTACGGCAATGTATAATTGCGCCCGCTGTTGTCCTACGCGGGCGTCTCTTTTGACAGGGTTATACCCGCACAACGCCGGCGTGGGCCACATGGGGGCCGACCTGGGTACGCCCGCATATCAGGGGTTTTTGCGTAATGACAGCGCCACCATAGCTGAGCACCTACGTGCAGGTGGCTATCGGACCTTGATGTCCGGCAAATGGCATGTCGCCGGAGATTTCATGGCACGCGAAGTTGACAGTTGGCGGGTTGGAGATGTTGAGCATCCGACGCCGAGACAGCGCGGTTTTGATCGCTTCTATGGGATCGTCGATGGCGTCACCCACTTCTTCTCGCCGCACTACATGCTCGAAGATGACAGCCGTGTCATGACATTTCCTGATGACTTCTATTTCACAGATGCGATCACGGACAAAGCGATTGAAATGATCGAGGAAACGCCCGACGACCAGCCTTATTTCCTTTATCTCGCGCATACTGCGCCGCATTGGCCTCTGCATGCCCATCCCGAAGACATCGCTCGCTATGACGGGATGTATTCAGGTGGTTGGGACACAATCCGTACCGCACGACACGAAACCATGAACAGCATGAACCTGTTTCAGAGGAACTGGGAAATATCTCCGCGTGATGTTGCTGTTCACCCTTGGGAGGCCGAACAGAACACCGATTGGGAGGCTCGAAAAATGGCCACCTATGCTGCGATGGTAGACCGGATGGATCAATCTATCGGCAGGCTCATCGCTTCGCTAAAGCGTTTGGGGCAGTTTGAAGACACCTTGATTTTGTTCCTGTCCGACAATGGCGGCTGCGCTGAATTCATGGCGGAAGATGGGTGGGCAAAATTCTTTCCGGATACCACAAATGACGGCCGCCGCATTGAAATGGGAAACCGCCCCGATGTGATGCCGGGCGGTGCTCAGACATATCAGAGTTACGACAAACCGTGGGCAAATGTCTCGAATGCGCCATTTCGTTTGTTCAAGCACTATGTCCATGAAGGCGGGATATCGACGCCGCTCATCGCGCATTGGCCCAAGGGGTTTGCCTCTGAGAAAAACGCGCACGCTGCCTGTCATGTCGTCGATATTTTGCCGACTATCTTGGACGCAACGGGTTGTCAGTACCAAAGTGAGGTTGGTGGTCACGAAATTCAGCCTATGCAAGGGCAGTCATTGATGGACCTGTTACGTGGCAAGGACTGGGCGCGAGAAGAGCCTATCTTTTTTGAACATGAAGGAAATTCGGCGGTGCGGCTGGGTCAGTTCAAAATTGTCAGGCAGCATGGGCAAGATTGGGAACTCTATGACATCGAAGCGGATCGTACGGAGTTGACTGATTTGAGGGGGAGCAACGCCGAATTGGAGGCAGACTTGATTGGTCAATATAACAACTGGACCAAACGGACAGGTGTAATGGATTGGGATGTTTTACTTCCGAGGCTACTAGAGGCGTGGAAGATTGAAACCGCAGAGGGATAGTTGGCTTCACCTAGGGTTCAGAACCGCCCACCTCCGCACTCCAGGTAAATGACTGCCCCAGCCCGTAACCGATATTCGCGACCAGACTTTGCAATTCTGTAAAGCGCGAAAAAAAAGAGTTTTCCATGCCGGTTCGAGGCGTTGCTGTATTGCATTATTTTTCGAATTGACCTGACTTAACGGCAGGGTTGACTAAACAATCCGACGACGTCCTATTTCGAAGATGTAGCGAGAACTTGATCCGCGATCCAATCGAACACAAGTCTGGGACCTCGGCCCGAGCTGGTATGGCTCCGCGACATCACATAACCGGCATCGCTAAAAACGAGATCGTCCGTAACGGCCACAAGGGAACCCTTGCTGAGCAGACCATCAATCAACCCAATCCAGCCTAACGCGACGCCTTCACCTGACAAAGCAGCCTGGGTGACCATGTCGTAGTTGTTGAAGCTAATGTAATTTTTCTTTCTTTCGCCCGTTACGCCTAAGCTCTCAAACCATCCATGCCAGGTTTGCCACGCCGCGGTTGCAGGTTTTGAAAGACTCAAAAGTTGAACATCCAGCAAGTCTGCGGGGCTTTGGATTGGTCCAATTTTCTCTAATAGCTGAGGACTGCAAACAGCGGCGACAACCTCTTCCAAGAGTAGTATTTCGTCAGGTTTGATCTGGTCTTTGGGTGCAACGTGGATACGAATGTCGCAATCGGTATCATCCAGACTGGGCGGCACATTTGAAGCCAGAATCTGAAATTCAATTTCATCCCCGATTTCCTCTCGGAGGTAACCAAGACGAGGCAGCAACCAGAATGTTGAGAACGCAAAATCGGCAGAGATTCGAACACTGGGTTTAGTTTTGCGTTCCAGCAAAGAGTTTACCGCATAATTCATCTGCGTCATTGCGGGTCTGACCACATTCAAAAGCCTCAAACCTTCGTATGTCAGTGAGACGCCCCGGTGTTCTCTTTTGAAAAGGACAACACCCAGATCAACCTCCAAACCTTTTATCCGTTGCGAGATCGAGGACTGGGTCAGCCCGAGAGCGTCTCCGGCACTTGTAAAGTTTCCATGTTTTGCGACCATCTCGAACGCATAAAGCGCCACAAGGTTCCGGCTTAGATTGGTATTAACTCTATTAATGTCATCCATAATTACTCAGCTACTGCAAAAGATGGAAAATTTATACCAAAAACTATGCCAATGGGCGCGAGTGCAGCCTTGTGAGTGAAACACGGGAGCCGATGATAACCAAACAATACCGCGGCCACAGGTGCGGACAGCCATCCGATTAACGAAATTCACATGCGTACGCTGGCTCTAAGAAGCTAAGAATTTCAGCGAGTTTTAACTCCCCGGATCCAGTGAGATCGACGAGGCAACTTGTGTGCATCGTTGGGCTCATTGGTTTCCCGGCAATATGGGCGGTCGGGCCAAAACTAGCAGACAGTCCCACCAGAATATCAAAAACAGGGAGAAGTTGATTATGGCGATAAAGCCACCTCTATCAGAACTTCCGATTAAGACCGCTGACAACGGTTTTTATCGGGGGTTCAGTGTAAACGTCACGGTGATCAGTAAGATTATCATTAGTTTGCTGGTCGTCTGGTGCATCGTTTGGCCGACCCAGGCCGGCAGGATCCTTGGCGATTGGAATGCAGCCATTCTGGCTCAGTTTGCAGCTTGGTACATCTGGGTCGTAACCGGGTTTGTTATCGTCTGTATTGGTTTGGCCATTTGGCCAACCGCGGGACGTCTGAACCTGGGTGTCGAAGGCGAAAAGCCGGAGTTCTCGAATTTCTCCTGGTTTTCGATGATGTTCGGCGCAGGTATCGGGGTCGGGATGTTGACCTGGGCAGTTGCAGAACCCGTGGCCCACTTCAAGAACAACCCTTCGGTTATTCAGGGGGTCACTACAGCTCTGGATGCGGACAATGTGCGCACCGCCTACGTGTGGTCCTACCTGCATTGGGGATTGGGCGCCTGGGCGTGCTACGCGATTGCCGGTTTGGCATTGGCATTCTTCAGCTATCGCCGCGGGCTTCCGCTGACGATCCGCTCATCCTTGACTCCGCTTTTTGGCAAAGCACTGTCGGGCAACCTTGGGCACTTGATTGATATCGTCGCGGTTGTTGCGACGATCCTCGGTGTCGCACAGACACTTGGCTTTGGTGTCGAGCAATTCGTGGCAGGTTTGACACGTATCGGCATTGGTGGATTGGCTAATGCGGACGGGTCAGCCACAACGTTGGGCATCATCGTCGCCTTGCTGGTCATTATGGGGGCCTCCACGCTGTCGGCTCTGTCCGGTGTGGGTAAAGGCATTAAGTGGCTGTCGAACATCAACATGGCATTGTCGATCTTTCTGCTGGGTTTCTTCATCCTGTTCGGAGCGACATTCTTCGGCGCTAGAGCTTTCTTTGTCGGCATCTGGGACTACCTGGTCGCTTTGCCCTGGCTCAGCTTCAATGTTTACGCATCAGATGGCGTTGAGGGTTCCGAGGCCTTCCTGCTGGCACAATGGCAAGGCTGGTGGCCGGTGTTCTACTGGGCTTGGTGGATCGCATTCGCCCCCTTCGTTGGATTGTTCCTGGCGCGAATCTCGCGCGGTCGGACCATCCGTGAATTTGTGCTGGGAGCAATGATCGTACCGTCTCTGATGTGCTTTGTCTGGTTTGCGTGGGCCGGTGGCACCGCCATCGACCTTGAATTAAATGGCGGCGCCAATGGCGCGATCCTGGACGCAGCCAATGGTGACAAGATCTTTGCCATGACTACGTACATGCTCGCACCAGTAGCGGAGTTCCTTGCGTGGGCAATGGCAGTAGTGATCGTGATCCTATTGATGACGTTCCTGGTAACATCCGCAGACTCAGCAGTTCTGATCGTGAACACGATCAACGCTGCTGGTGACGAAGGGCCCAAGGCTCGCCCGCACATCATGTTCTGGGGCGCGGCGCTGGCATTGGTCGTTGGCGGATTGCTAATCTCTGGTGGAACAGGAGCAATCCAAACCGCTATGGTAATCGGCGCATTGCCTTTCTCTATCGTGATGGCACTGATGTGCATTGCGTTGATCAAAGCGATCTGGAACGATGGACGCCGCGAAGCCGCCGGAATCGCATCAACTATTGATCCAGAAACATCAACGATGCCAGCCGAATAATATTCGTGTACCCTATGGTGACCCTGGGACATGCCTAGGGTCACTAATATGATGGCAACCTACACTGAAAACTATCAAAAATGCGGGTTTTAGCGCCGCATACTGGCTGCTCGATCATAATCGAAATTGCGTCTTAGGTTGAATTTTGCAAAGTCAGCCTTCTGCGACCTTCTGACGTTGTACAGCCGGGTTGCTACTTGGCAGCGAATTGGAGCTATGTCCGCATACTGAGAGTTCGCTAGGGCCCCGAGTTTGCACTCGCGGCGAATGACGGCTTTGGCGGGCCGCAATGCGGCGATGAAGGTTCTTGGCCAACGGCAGGTTTGGGCCGGAATCAGTCCGTTTCGTCATTTTGCGGAATTGGCGGCATAAGCCGAGGGTTCGGTACCAACTCTTCGTTCAGTAAGAAACTTTGCAACAGATCCGCGTTGCACAGAGTCAGGAAGCGCCTGACCAGTCCGCGCCGCATGCTCCGGTCAGGAACCCATCGCTTAGACGCAGGTTGGGGTCATCCGCCGTGATCTGCTGCGCAACACCACCTTGGGGCAATGTCTTATCCAGACGCTGGCGGTACAATTCACAAAGTTGCGCAAACCCCTTGGATTGTGGGGACAGGCGCAGGGCTGACACTCCGGCCGCACGCAATTGTTCAATCTGATGGTCGGTGCAGGCGTAGCTGTCGGATAAGGTCTGTACCCCGTTCATCGCCATGAAGGGCCTGCCGTCACCAGTCAGAACCTCGAGCCCGTCTGGGTCGTCTTCGCAGGCGAATTGGCAGTTGTCCTTGGTGCGTCCGTGCAGACGCGCGTGATAGCAGCGCCCGGAAATGGCCAGTGGCAACCGGCCGTGGCCCCAGACCTCGATCGCGATGCCCAAATCATCGGCTACCCGCGTCAATGCCTCAACTGATGCCAGCGGCAATTCCGGCGGCAGACAGACTTGAATTGCGCCACGGTCCGCCAGCCAGTTCAGCGTGCCTTCATTGTAGACATTCACCAGCGGTCCTACGGTAAACGCGCAGCCCTTGGGCAGATGGGCCAGGGCGGTCAAATCATTGACCTCGACCGTCACACCCATTTCGGCCAGTTCGGCGGTCAGCTTGCGTTCGCGATTCAGCGTGATCAGCGCAAGGCTGGTGAGTGAAACCTGTTTCCCAGCGTCGAACAAAGCGGAAATCGTTTCGGGGATACGATCCTGATAGAAGGGCAGGCGTTTGGAACAGACCAGCTCTCCGATCACCACACGATCGACCGGAGATTGGGTGAGGTCATGATAAAACCCGGTCCAGAAATTGGCGGGCCAGAAGAACTGGCTGGGCCCGACTGTCAGTTCCATCGCGTTATCTCCATGTTTTCTTATAGGCGCCGGTTGTCATGGCCTGCCCCTCGGACAGGCGGGCAAGCATGCCCTCGGGCATCGGGCGCCCGGCCTCAAGCGCATCCACCGCCGCGCGGAAATTACGCACCACCTGCGTGACATAGGATTTCGACCGTTGCCGCCCTTCGATCTTCAATGCCGTAACGCCTGCCTTTTGCAATTGCGGGATCAACTGCTCGGCGTTCAGGCTGACCGGATCTTCGAACAGATGTCCGGTTTGGGATCCTGCGGTGAAACACCCCTTGCACAGGGTGGGGTAGGGGGCCGGTTCCCCTTTGTCGACACGGTGGATTAGATAACCTCCCAGACGCGCATCCAGGACGCCCCGATCTTCGGAGTAGTCCACATGGCTGGCGGGTGAGCAGACACCGTTCATGTTTGGTGACAACCCGGTGGCATAGGAAGAGAGCGAACAGCGCCCTTCGGCCATCACGCACAGGCCGCCGAAGACGAACACCTCAGTCTCAACCTCGGTTTCGGCATTGATGGCGGCAATCTCGGGCACGGACAGAACGCGTGGCAGGACCACACGTTTGACGCCAAACGTGTCGGCGTAGAAATTGATCACATCGGCATTGGCAGCGGCGGCCTGTACCGACAGGTGCCGACGCAATCCGGTGTGGGTGCAGGCGGTGTGGTCCAGCAGTCCAAGATCGGCCAGGATCACTGCGTCCGCGCCACAGGTTTCGGCATCTGCCACGGCTCTATGCCAGATCGCCTCATCCCCTGCGCGGGGGAAAGTATTGATGGCAACCAGCACTTTTGAGCCGTGTTGATGCGCAAAACTCACGGCATCGCGCATTTCGCTGCGATTGAAGTTCAAGCCAGGAAAGTTTCGGGCGTTCGTTTCATCGTTGAAACCGCAATAAACCGTATGTGCCCCCGCCTTGACGGCGGCCCGCAAGGCGGCGGGCGTTCCTGCTGGGCAGACTATTTCCATTACCATATTACTGCGTCCTCGGGTCGGGCCAAGCAGAGGCCAGTTTGACGCTCGGCCAGGGCAATCAGCTTTTGCACCGGACGCGCAAATGGCCCTGAAAACTTGGCCGCTTCTTGCGCCAGGTCCAGTTCGGCATCGTCCACGGCATTGCGCAGGGCGAGGGCTGCGCCGGTATCGCCCTCAACCACCAGATCGCGCGAGAAAAACAGCGCATCGCCATCAAAGGCACCGTGAACCAGGCCAAGTAAGGCCGCAAGCGGACCCGAGATCCTGGCCACCCCGTTCCCCCGACTGCGAGTCAGGGTCACCTTTGGTCGACCATCGTTGGGATTGAGACACAGAACAATCGGCAGGTCGACCGGGTCGAGTACAAAATCAGTCTTGCTGTATTCGCCCAGGCGCTGAAACAGGCCGGGTGAGGTGCGGGCAATTTTGCGCGCAAAAACCGTCAGCGAAAGGGACAGGGGCGCAAGCGGTACCAGCCGCAGCGCCGCCGCCAGAGGGGTGGGGCAGTGCGGTATTGTTATGTGAGGATCGGACAAACTGACCTCCGGCGGTTTAGCAGGTCCTGCTGTCGTAGGCGGGTGCAGGTGCCCGTGAATTGACTGTTGTCAATTCTGCGCGACAAAATCGTTGTTAGGGGAAGGGCAAATTACCGGAGCTGTCCCATTCGCACCTTACCGAAATTTCCCACCCTTCGTGATTTTCTTGGTTGGAGCGAAAGCATCGGCCAATTCCAGGCGGTGTCCGAACCCGTCTCTTTGCGCCACCAGATGACGGCCGTGCATCGCGCTGTTTTGGAAGCACAAGGGCCGGTTCTGCTGTTTGATCACCCGATAACGGCGCAGGGCGACCGATTGGATATTCCCGTCGTAGTCAACCTGTTCGGCACCGCCCGGCGCGTCGCCGCAGGGCTGGGCGTTGCGCCAGATGGCCTAGACGAATTGGGATCCTTTCTGGCGGCGCTGCGCAGCCCCGCGCCGCCGGATGGGTTGCGCGATGCCCTGTCACGCTGGCCGATGCTGAAGGCGGCGTTGGCAGCGCGTCCAAAAACCGTTCGGTCGGCGGCGGTTCAGGATGTTGTCCACACCGGGACAGATGTCGACCTGTCTGCATTGCCGGTACAGACCCATTGGCCGGGCGATGCCGGGCCACTGATCACGTGGCCCGTGGTGGTGACCCGCCCTTTTGGCAGCGATGCCGGGGATGTCAGCCGCTATAATGCTGGTATCTACCGTGTGCAGGTTCTGGACCAGAGCCGATTGATCATGCGCTGGCTGCCTCATCGCGGCGGGGCGGGGCATCATCGCAGCTGGGTACAGCGTGGCGAAAAAATGCCTGTGGCCATCGTTTTGGGTGCCGATCCTGCAACGCTGTTGTCAGCGGCGCTGCCGCTGCCGGAAACCGTGTCAGAGGTGAGTTTTGCAGGTGCCTTGAACGGCACTCGAACCCGGATGATACCTGCCAAATCTGTGCCACTGTTGGTGCCAGCCGACGCCGAGATTGTGTTGGAAGGCTGGGTTTCCCCAACCGATACCGCCCCCGAAGGCCCGTTTGGCGACCACACTGGGTACTACAACCCGCCCGAGCCGTTTCCTGTAATGCACGTCTCTGCCGTGACACATCGTGAGGCACCAGTTTACCTGTCCACTTATACAGGTCGCCCCCCGGATGAACCTGCCATCATCGGCGAAGTGTTCGCCCGGCTGTCATTGCCGACCATCCGCGCGCAGATTCCCGAAGTGTGTGACCTCTGGCTGCCGCCTGCCGCTTGTTCGTATCGCATGGCGGTTGTCAGTATCGACAAACGCTATCCCGGACAGGCGCGGCGGGTGATGATGGCGCTTTGGGGGATGTTGCCGCAATTCAGTTATACCAAGATGATCGTGGCCGTGGATGACGATATCGATCCGTCGAACTGGGACGACATCGCTTGGGCGCTGGCCACCCGCATGGATCCTGTGCGCGATGTGATGTTGCTGGAGAATACTCCTATAGACTACCTCGACTTTGCCTCGCCCCAACCCGGATTGGCGGGCAAGATGGGCATCGATGCCACCAACAAGATCGGCTCGGAAACCTCGCGCGAATGGGGTGAGGTCATGCGAACCTCAGTTGCCGATGCGGCCTTTGCTGCTGATCTGTTGGGCCGGATCATGCCGGGGCTGAGCCAATGAGCGCTGCCCGTGTCATATTGGGGGTGTCCGGTGCATCGGGCGCAGCGCTAAGCCTTGCTGTGGCGGGCAATTTGTCGGGGTTGGGAGTTGAGATTGATCTGGTCGTCAGCCCGGCGGCCAATCTTACGTTGGCGCAGGAATGCGGCGCGGATGCGTTGGACGATCTGTGCAATCTGGCGACCCGGCACCATGCGACCGGCGATGTGGGGGCAAGTATCGCTTCCGGTTCGGTCCCGGTTGCGGGCATGATTGTAGCGCCTTGTTCGATGCGCACGCTTGCAGCGATTTCGTTGGGTCTGGACGACAACCTGCTGACCCGAGCAGCCAGCGTGCAGCTTAAGGAACGCCGTCCTTTGATCTTGCTGACCCGCGAAGCGCCGCTGACGCTGGCGCATCTGCGCAATATGACCTCTGCAACGGAAATGGGGGCCGTGATCATGCCGCCCGTGCCCGCTTTTTACCTCAAGCCGCAAAATTTGAGTGACGTGATCGATCAGATTGCTGCGCGGGCCGTTGATTCCCTGCGTTTGAACGACCCCACCGCCGCGCGCTGGAATGCGGGTGCCTGAACAGGGCGCGAATTGGATGTTACGGAATCCATAATTCTGCCACTATGGTGCAATCTATTGGCGAGTATTGGTTTTTCGGGGTTCTCTCATTGTGAACGCTCTTTTTCCTGATATTTCGGCAGCACCAGTCAAAACCCCCATTTTTAACGTTGAAACCGAATTGAATGGCGCCGTTCGGGCCGAGCTGCGCCAATTGGAGGCGCGCAAGCAGTTTGCACTGAACCTGCCTTTTGCCCTGGCCTTGAGTGTCTGGGCTGCCATTTTCCTTGCTGAATCCGTGGGCACTTTCTTTGTTTCATGGCATTCGAATCTGGGCTTTTCGGCGGCCGGTGAACAACCTTGGATCGCGTTGTTCGTCGGGCTGCTATGTCTGTTCTTTGCGCGGTCGAGCGCGTTGAAAGCAGGCAGTTTCTGGGCGATCTGGACGGGTCGCGCACCTGTTATTCTTACCCCAACTGAGCGTGTGCCCGAGGCGGTGACTTATTCGATTGAGCAAGATCACGTCACCGCGCAAGAGGAGGATTTCACCGAATCTTGGCATTTTGCGCATATCTCTAAACTTGAACGCAATGGGCGGTTCGTGATGTGGCGCAGCCCCGACATGAGGTTGCTTTTTATCCCCTTGCCGACCGAGCAAGACGCCCAACACCTGCTGCGCAAACTCAAACAGGAAAGCCGTTCGGGCAAAGGCGGTTTTGCGCTACAAGACGCACCGGATGCGGCGTTGGTGCAGAATACCTCGGCCCGCGACGCGTTTGAGGCGCTTGAAGGGGTCGCAAGTAAAACAGGAACCAAATGCCCCAATAGGTTGGATTCTGTTTTCAACTATTTGACTTTCCTAATCCTCACCGGGTTTGCTGCGCTTGGCCTGTGGTCTCTTGTTTCGGGTGAAACCGTGCAGGCAGGTTTTCCGCTGTTCAATCAGCTGTGCGTCGTGTTGTTGGTCACCGCACTGATGGCGCATGCGTCATTTTTTCGAAGGCATCTGCCCCGTCTGCGGCATCTTCACTTTGCTCGTTACGGGCTTGTGCGCGGCATCGCGTGGGGGCCGATCGCCGTGACCTGCGACACGTCAGGGTTGGAGATCTGGCGGGAAGGTAGGGTTTTGCGCATCGGCTGGAACATGGTGCGCGCGATACACAGCGAAAATTACCTGACTGTTGTTGAGCTGACCGACGACCAGGTTCTTGTTGTCCCTGAAATCCCTTCGGCGACAAATCTGTTGGCTGCCCACCGCACATCGCGGGGATTGGGCCCATGGGATGGTGCCAGACATGCCACGGTACCGAAACAGGGAAAAAAGAAACGGTGGTGGTCGTTCCTGATCAGCGGCGTGGTCTGGTTGATTATTTTCGTGACGATCTTGGGATTCATCGGCTGGCTTCAATCCAAACCCGCCGCAGCCGAGATGCTGCGAAATCCAACCCTGCCTGCATGGTACGAAGAGGTTTCACCACAGGATCGACAGGCCGCTTTGGCAGCAGACAGACCCGTGAGCCAACCCCTGTTTGACGAGAAAATGCGGGTCGAAGAGGCCGGGTATGAAATCGTCAGACAGGGATTTTTTGTTGTTCACGACCGGTCCAGTCTTGAGGATTTCGGTGAGGTTCGCCTGACGATGGATCCGATTTTCGAACGCACCACATTGCATCGGCTGCGGATACATCGGGGCGGAAAGACATTTGACCAACTCGACTTGCCGTTCCGAGAGTTGAGTCTGGAGCGTGAACTTAAATCCGGCGTGATGCAGGGTGATATTGAATATTTCGGCCAGATCGCCGATCTGCGCGTGGGGGATGGAATTGAGATCATCTGGTCGAAAAAGGCGACAACACCGGTTTTTCCTGACCAGTTCCACTATTGGGCAGACAAGCCCAGAGTCAGCAGTTGGACGGAGAGGCGGATAAGCATCGACTTGCCCGCGTCGACCCGTTTTGGTCTAAATCATACCGAAGACTTCTCGATCAGCCGCCGCGAAGCCAATGGGCGCACGGTCTTGTCGTGGGCTTTTGACGGGATTGAGGAAGACGACGGAAACCTGCATGCGGCAGAGGCCTGGGATGTCTCGAATGACGGGATGCAGCTGTCCACGTTTCTCGATTGGGGACAGATCGCACAGCGCTTTGCGACAGATTACCGACCTCGTCCCGATCTTTTGCCCGATGATCTGATCGCAATACTTGAGGAGATCGCGGAGCAATCGAACGACCCCGAATGGCGCGCGACTCAGGCCCTGCGGCTGGTTCAGGACCGTGTGCGGTATTTCAGTGTTTCCATCGGGGAAGGCGGTTGGATACCCCGTACGCCGAATACGGTCTGGTCCACAGCTTATGGGGATTGCAAGGATAAGGCGCTGTTGCTGATTTCGATGCTGGCGCATCTGGGTATTCAGGCCGATGCGGTCATCGTGGATCATGAAATCGGACCTGCCTTGCCACGCATGTTGCCGTCACCCTTTGTTTTTGATCATGCGATCGTTCGCATTCGCGATGTACAGGGTGACTGGTTCGTTGACCCAACCGACCTGTTGCAGGGCGGGGTCGGTCGGGCCATTTCGCTGACCGGTTTCACCTGGGGGCTGCCGCTGTCGGCTGACAGCACCGAACTGGTCGAGATTGTGCGGCATCTGCCGGATGAGCCCACGTCCGAAGTTCTGCAAGAATACACTTTGTTGGATGAAGGTCCGGTGGCGGCCATTCTGGATGTCACCGAAACCTGGCGCGGTGTGAACGCAGATTACAGACGGTGGCTTTTCGATCGCCAGGATGAGGAACAGCGGCACAAGAATTACGAAGATTGGTATGCGGATCGCCTTCCCGGTGCCACGCATCCCGATGCGATGGTTGTTGAGGACGATCTTGACGCCAACGTCATTCGGCTGGTGCAGCGATATTCCCTGCCGCGCGACGGGTTCGAAGAAGACGGCCTGTGGGAGGACCTGAGCCACTTTGGCTATGCGGTTTCGGATCAGCTTTACGAGCTTGATGATGACGCGGTGTTGGCAGGGCAATCGCAGGTTAATAATCCGATCCACGCTGTACACACAGTGGTCATGCGCAACGTGCCGGCACCCCTGAACCAACCGGTCGGTCACAGCTTTGAAAACCGCTTTGTCGATTTTGAAACCAAGGGCGAGTGGAACGAAGCTGAGGCGTCCTTGCGCTATGAGTGGGTCCTGAAAACCAAGAAAACCACACTAAAGCCGGGAGATGAAGACGCCTGGCGCGAGGCGGCTGATTACGTTGACGATCATGACTTTTACAACGTCAACTTGCATCAAAACCTGTTCGGCCTGGAATTGGATAAGCCGGTCTATCTGGGGCAGAACGCAACTCAGCTGATGGTTCTTCCCCTGCTTGTGTTGGTGGCCATGGTGACGTTTGTGATGTTCCGTCGCGGTGTCAGAACTGAAGTGGCAGCCAGCCGCGCAATGTTGGGCGCGGACCGGCGCTAATGCCCGCCTCGCCTTGTTATCCGCCTTGCCGGGAAGACAGGATCCAATCACGCACAATCTCGGCCTTTGGTGTCAGGGGACGGGTTTTGGACCACACCAGATAAAACCCTTTGCCCGTTTTCCAGGCCCATTCAGGACGCGCCGCCAGCATGCCCTGCCGCACCAGCGGAGCCACAACATGATGCCAGCCAAAGGCAAAGCCCTCGCCAGCCATCGCGGCCTGCAAAACCAACGCATAATCGTTCAGCCGCAGACCTGTGCGAGGAGTGACCTCGGTGATGCCAAAGGTGCGAAACCACTGTTCCCAAGTGGGGCGTTCACGGATTGGCTCCTCTAGGTGAATGAGCCGTTGATTCAGCAGGCCTGGCACATTCTTGAGCGTGACGGCGGCGGCCATGACGCGGGGAGCGGCGACGGGATAGATCATCTCATCTGATATCAAATGTGCGTCGCAATCGGGCCAATTGCCATCGCCCAACCGCACGGCAAGGCTGATGGTTTCCACGTTCAGGTCCGGCTCGCGATCGCTGGATTGCAGGCGCAACTCAATATCGGGGTGGTTTTGCTGAAACGACGCGATACGAGGCATAAGCCAGTAGTTGTTGAATGCCGAGGAGGCGCTGAGTGTCACGTGATCATTGCTGGCAAATTGTCGGATCGAAGCTGCGGAATGCGACAACAGTTCAAACGCGCGGGTGACATCTGAAAACAGACGGTTTCCTGCATTGGTCAAAGTGATCCTGCGATGGCTGCGCCGAAACAAAACGACGCCAAGTGAGGTTTCCAATTGCTTGATCGAGGCACTGACGGCGGGTTGCTGCACATTCAACTCCTCGGCCGCCTTGGTGAAAGATCCCGTACGCGCAGCAGCTTCGAAGACGACCAGATGGCGAGGTGAGGACAGAAGGGACCAGGGTTTTTGCATAACTTCAGATTATGCTAAACATAAAAATTTTCAACCGTCACAGAGGTGCGATTGAGCACTATGGTTTTTTAAAGAAACATGGCGATGAGGGTTTCAATGGCACGGCGCGCTCGGACATCCAGAAATCGGCAGGACACGCGCGCGGCGGTGCCCACTTCGCCCTATATTCAGCGTCAGGCCCCGTTTTACGATCTGCTGGATGAGGAACAGGCCGTCCGTCTGGAACAGCAGGTGGATTGGATTTTGCAGGACGTGGGCATTGCCTTTCGCGACGATCCCGAAGCACTTGTGCTTTGGAAACGGGAAGGGGCCCGGGTTGACGGTGATATCGTACGGGCCCCTGCAGATTGGATCCGCGCCCTCTGTGCCAAGGCTCCCCGTGAGTTTACCCAGTTGGCGCGCAATCGGGATCGGTCCGTTGTCATTGGTGGTCGAAATCAGGTTTTCGCCCCGATATATGGCGCACCTTTCGTGCGCGACCTGAAAGGTGGGCGGCGCTATGGCGATTTGAAATCCTTTGAGGACCTTGTCAGACTGACCTATATGCACCCGAACCTGCATCACGGCGGCTTTGTGACCTGCGAACCCTGTGATGTTCCGGTCAGCAAACGGCATCTGGATATGTTGCTGGCCCATATGACGCTCAGCGACAAACCACATCTTGGCGCCATCACCGAGATGAGCCGCGCACAGGACAGCGTCGATATGGCCGAGATTGTTTTCGGTGCGGACGTGATGGCGGAAAACTGTGTCATTATGGGCAACGTGAACACCAACTCGCCGTTGTTGGTGGATCGGGTGGTGACCGAAGCTGCCCGCGTCTACAGCAGCCGGGGACAGGGCATGATTGTGGTGCCGTTTATCTTGTCCGGGGCGATGGGGCCGGTTTCGACCGCGGCCTCAGTTGCGCAGGCGATGGCTGAGGCGATGATGGTCTGTGCCTATGTTCAGCTTCTCCGTCCGGGCTCGCCTTTTGTTTTGGGGAACTTCCTGTCCTCTATGTCGCTGAAATCCGGCGCGCCGACTTTTGGCATGCCCGAACCGGTGATTTCAAACTACGCAATCGGACAACTGGCCCGCCGCGTGGGTCTGCCTCTCCGTTGCGGTGGATCGTTGACAGCCTCAAAGATCGAGGATGCGCAAGCTGCTTATGAAAGCGCGGATTCGATGCATTCAACCATGCTGGCCGGGGCAAATTTCGTTCTTCATTCAGCGGGTTGGCTGGAAGGTGGTCTGTGTACAGGGTTCGAAAAGCTGATCATGGATGCGGATCGGCTTGGGTCGTACCAAAAGGTTCTGGATCTTGGGCTGGACACATCAAACGAAGCTCTGGCCCGCGATGCCTATGAAGAAGTCGGTCCCGGCGGCCATTTCCTGGGCTGCGGCCATACTATGCGTCACTATCAGAACGCGTTTTACGAACCGGCACTCAGCCACAGCGAAAATGTCGAAAGCTGGGAGGATGAAGGTGCCAAGGACATGCGCACCCGCGCTTATGAACGCTGGACCCAGATGCTGAAAGACTATGAAGCGCCCCCGATAGATGTGGCGTTGAGAGAAGAGCTGGAGGCATTCGTTGCCAAGCGCAAAGAGAGTCTGCCCGACGCCTGGTATTAACCCTCCGACCTTTCACCTTTGCCGGTCAACCAAGGAAAACACGTATGCCCGAGATTCAAAAAGACGAAACAGTCACCGGCAAACCGCTGCCGTCCCACGCCAAGGTCGTTGTAATTGGTGGCGGTGTCGTTGGCTGCTCGATCCTGTTTCATCTGGCCAAATTCGGCTGGAAGGACGTGGTGCTTCTGGAACGAGATGAGCTGACCTCGGGTTCGAGCTGGCATGCGGCGGGGCAGATTCACACGATCAGCTCGGACCCGAATATCAGCCGTCTGCAAAGCTATACCATTGATCTGTATAAAGAGATCGAGGAGACCTCGGGCCATTCGGTTGGATTGCATATCACTGGAGGGTTCTACGCGGCCTCGACCAAGGAGTGGTACGACTATCTGAAACGCGAGCGGTCCAAGGCGCGCTATATGGGCCTGCATCAGGAGTTCATTTCTCCGACCGAGTTGGCCGAACGGCACCCGCTGGTCGATCCGAAACACTACTATGCAGCACTGTGGGATGATCAGGACGGTGATCTGGACCCGTCGGGCGCGACCTATGCCTTTGCCAAATCTGCGCGCGTTCATGGCGCGCAGTATTTTACCCATTGCGGTGTCACTGCGATGTCGCAGCGCCCCGACGGATCGTGGGATTTGACCACGCCCAAAGGTCAGATCAATGCCGAGCACGTGGTGAATTGCGGTGGGCTGTGGGCGCGTGAGGTCGGGCATATGTCTGGTATTCACCTGCCGGTGCAGCCGATGGAACATCATTACCTGATCACCGAGAAAATCCCTCAGATCGCCGAGCGGATGGAGATCATGGGAGAGGCGGGGCGTCTGCCCGCCGGGATCGACTATGAGGCCAACATCTATTTCCGGCAGGAACGGCAGGGAATGCTGCTGGGCACGTATGAGCCGAAATCGACCCCATGGAAGGTAAACGGCACGCCGTGGGATTTCGGGCATGAACTGCTGCAACCCGATCTTGACCGTATCGCCGACCGTTTGCAGATGTCGTTTGAACGCATTCCTACCATTGGTGAGGCCGGGATCAAGGACATGATAAACGGGCCTTTCACCTTTGGCCCCGATGGCAACCCGATGATCGGCCCGGTGCCAGGGATGAAGAACTATTGGGTCGCTGTGGGCGTCATGGCGGGCTTTTGTCAAGGCGGCGGCGTGGGCCTGACCATGGCTGAATGGATGATCGACGGAGAGCCCTCGATCGACGTCTGGGCCATGGATGTGGCGCGGTTCGGTGAGTTTGCGACGCCAGACTGGGGCACGATCAAATCCTCGGAGAACTACGAACGCCGTTTCGTGATGACGTTTCCGAACGAAACGCTGCCCAAGGGACGGATGCAGAAAACCACCGCGCTGTATGATCGGCTGGTCGCAAAAGGCGCGCGGATGGGGCAGGGCTTTGGGCTGGAAAACGCGTTGTGGTTTGCCGATGGTCCTGAGGACGCGCATGAAGATCCGACGTTTGAGCGTAACCGCAGTCACGACTATGTCGCGCGTGAGGTGAAAGCGGTGCAAGAGGCTGTTGGTGGGATCGAGATTGCCAACTTTGCCAAGCACGAGTTCAAAGGCGCGGGTGCGCGGGCCTATCTGGATTACGTGCTGGCCGGGTATGTACCCAAACCGGGGCGCCTGACGCTGACACCGATGTTGACGCCCAAAGGTAAGCTCTATGGTGATTTGACCGTGGCCTGCCTGGCCGACGATCACTTTATCCTGTTTGGATCGGGCGCCATGCAAGAGGCGCACCGTCGCTGGTTCGAAAAGGACCTGCCGGATGGTGTGAGCTATGCCAACGTGTCAGATGACTGGCACGGCGTCGCATTGTCTGGTCCCAAATCCCGCGAGTTGTTGGCGCGGCTGACGCGAGAGGATGTCTCGGCTGAGGCCTTCAAGTTCCGCGATCTTCGTCAGACCTTTGTCGCTGGGGTACCGGTGATCCTGAACCGTATCTCATTCAGCGGCGAGCTGGGCTATGAGATTTACTGCAAGCCACAATACCTGCTGCGTCTGGCCGAAGCCATCGAAGAGGCCGGGGCTGATCTGGGCTATCGCTGGTATGGGGCCCGCGCGTTGATGTCGATGCGGCTGGAGAAAGGGTGGGGTGTCTGGACGCTTGAATTCCGCCCGGATTTCAATGCAGTCGAAAGCGGCATGGACGTCTTCATCAATTGGAACAAGGAGTTTGTCGGCAAGACGGCGACCGAGGCGGCCCGAGCGGAAGGCATCAAACAGAAGCTTGTGACCATGACGATCGACGTCGACGCAATAGATGTGTCGAATGATGAGGCGGTCCTGAAGGATGGCACTGCCGTCGGGTATGTCTCGTCCGGTGGTTTTGCGCATCGGGTCGGGGCGTCGATGGCGATGGGATATGTTTTAGCGGACCATGCCGCGCCGGGAACAATCCTGCAGGTGGAAATTCTTGGCGCGTTCTATGACGCCACAGTCTTGGGTGCGCCAATTTACGACGCCAATGGAGCCAATATGCGCGCCTGACCTGACGGCCATCAGCGTTCGTCAAAGGCGTTGTTCACGGTCTGATGTACAGGCTTCAGCATATAGGCGAGCAGAGTATTCTCGCCCGTTGTCATCTCTGCCACCACGGTCATCCCAGCCTGAAGAGGACGTTCATACGCGCCGCTGCCGACGGATTTTCCGGCCAATTGTATCGACGCCCGGAAATAGGTTTCGCCTGTCATCTCGTCGACAAGCGGCACCGGAGACACCGCGGCGATCTTACCATGCACTTTGCCAAAACGCCGTACATCGTAGGTATCGACGGTCAGGTTTACGGGCTGCTCTGTTCCGATATGCCCGATCTCGCCATTTGGTATGCGGGCCTCGACCATCAGGTCAAGCTGCGAGGGTAGCAACTCGAAAATCGTCTCACCGGGTGCGATGACTTCACCCGAGTTTGGGAAAGCAACGGATTGTACGATCCCCATGTTGGGGGCCGTGATACGAAGCTCTTGCAGCTTGCGATCCACGATGTTCAGTGACACCAGCAGCTCGCTGCGCATGTCGGTCAGGTCTTCGATCTGGTTCAGCATCTCTTGCCGCAGGGTCAGTGTCTGCTCGGAAATACCCGCCTGAGCAAGCGTCAAAGCGTTGCGCGCCTGGGCTAGGCGGACTTCTCCGTCTGATGCCGCAGTGCGCAGGGCATCCAGCTGGTCGGCATCCCTCGCGAGATCACGCGAGGTCGTCAGCCCCTGCCCATGCAGACGGCGTGCGCGATCCAGTTCGAGTTTTTTGCGCTCAACCCGTTCCAAGGTGAATTTCTGCGAGGCCTTGAGGATTTCGAGTGTCTCTTGTTGCTGCAGGATTGTCTGCTGTTTCACACGCTGGCTTTCGGCGTGGATTTCCAGTGTAGCCGCCGCACGGTGCATATTTCGGCTGCGCAGCGATACCAGCTGAGCCTTGGAGACCGCGCCGCCGTTAGACAGAGTTTCCAAAACGGTACGGGCCTGCGACAGTTTGCGGTCCAGCGTCGCGAGTTGTTCGTGCAGTTTTTGCTGTTCCTTGCTGAGATCTGGGTGGCGCAATTCGACCAGCACATCGCCTGCCTTTACCCGATCACCGTCTTGAACAAATACGCGCTCGACAATGCCGCCTTCCATTACTTCGATCTGCGTATAGTCACCCACTGGCACAATGGTACCGGGGGCACGCGTGACCTGGGGCACCTCGGTAAGACTGGCCAAAATAACCAAAGCAGCCACCATGCCAGAAAAGACAATGGCATTCAGCGCCGCAAATCGCGTCTGACGGGTCTTTTCCTTGTGTTTGACCTTTGCAATTGGACCCCTTTTCTGCCGCGTTTTAAAGGAAATGCGCATTGTTCAGGCTCCTGTTGCTTTCAAAACTGCCTGCACCTTCTTGACGGCTGCAGGCCCGGTGTCATCGATGACGACACGATCCCCGTTCAGATAAATCAGCCGATCCGCCATCTGCATGAGCGAACGGTCGGCGGTGGCTATCAAAACGGTTTTGTTGCCTCGTTGGCTGTCCAGCCATGTCTTGAACCGGGTGCGGCGTGCCTGCGACAATCCGTTGGTCGGTTCCGAGAACAGATATACAGAGGAACGCCGCGCCATGCTGCGTGCCAAGGTAAGTGATTTGAGAAGTTCACCAGAAAGATTGGACATAAGCTGAATATTCAGGCGTGTGTCACAGCCTTCGGGCAGGGCATCAATTTCACTTCGAATTCCAATGCTGTCCAATGCCGCGCGGATGTCGTCGTCATCCAGCGTAGGGGCGGCCAGACGGAAGTTCTGTTTCACGGTCCCGTGGAACAGGCGTGGGTCATAGGTTGCATATGTCACCGATTTTCGCAGCTCATCACGCGCGATCTGACGGATGTCTATACCATCATGTTCGATCACACCGGCCAGCGGCGTCGCAAGCCCGCTGATCAGGTCCAGAATTGCCGTTCGGCTGGCTATGTCCCGGCTCATGATGACGACCAATTCTCCGGGTGCGCAGCTGAATCCGGTTGCTGTCAGCAGCGCTGGGTTCAGCGGGTCGGGTCGATAGCTGACCCCTTGAAACGAAATTGCGCCGCGCAGAGTTTTTTGGTGCGACCGGCCCTGACCCAGCTCAAGCTCTTGCGTCAGAGCCAGAACCTGATCCGCTTGTTTCTGGCTATTGCGGTAGCCGACAAGCTGGCCGAGCGAAGACTGAAAGGCCTGGAGCGGGGCCAGAACTTTCGACACAAGCGCAATTGAGGCAATCAAGGCACCAAAGCTCATGCTGCCCGCAACCGCGCCATGGGCGCTGAGGACGATGGCGCCTACAGACCCAAGGGTGACAATGGTTTGCGACAGGGATTGCACCAGGTTGCGCAACTGACGCGCGCGGGCTGTTGCGGCCTCGGCCACTTCGGCCAGTGGCATGCTGCGGCGCAACCATTGCTCCTGCATTCCCAAGTTGGTCAATGCGCGCTGATGTTCGACCGCATCCTGAATGACCATGGTGCTTGCTCTGGCGGCTTCACCTGCCGCGTGATCCAACCGCTGTTGGAAGGGCAGGGCGAGAAACCCGATACCCAACAGCAAAACCGCAAGCCCAAGTGTCAAAAGCCCAACGGAGGGGACTAGATACGCCAATACAGCCAAGAACATAACCGCAAACGGCAGGTCAATCAGGGTGGTTACCATCTGGCCGGTAAACAGCTCTCGCAAGGATTCAAAATGGCGAAACCGCGCTATTTGCTGGTTTACGCTGGATTTTTGCAGTTGCGACAGCGGCAAGCTCATCAGTTTTGCAAACAGATCAATGGCCAGCATACGCTCTCCGTTCTGGCCAACATGGGCCAATGCTTTTGTGCGGACGTAGCGAAACAGAAAATCCGACATCGACAGAATGGTCACCCCAATGGCCAGCGACATCAGCAGATCAGTCGAACCGGACGGAATCACACGGTCATAGATCGCCATGATCAAAAGCGGTGCCAGCAGCCCCAGCAGATTGGTCAGAAATGCCGCCAGCAATAGGCCGGGGACCATTTGGCGTAATACCTTGAAAGCCCCTCCGACAGTTCTGAGTTCTCGCTGGGAAGGCTGATAGTTGTATTTTTCAATGCGGATCACCGTGCAGGGCATAGACCGCACGTTAAATCGTGTCCGATTGCCGGTGTTCAGATCCGCAATCCGTAGCACATCTCCTTCGCGGCCAAGCACCACGTAACTCCCCCCGCGCGTCAGAACTACCAAAGCAGGACATTCTTCTTGGGTTATGTCGCTCTCAAGACAGGTTGTATGCACATGGGGCACTTCCAGGTTTTCAAGCGTCCGGAGCAGGTCAGCGGCATCAAGCGTTTCGGAGAGATGGGGAAATGCCTCGGCGATCGCGTCTGCATTGTTTTGCCAGCCGCCGACCAGCAAAAGATGCTTCAACAAGGACGCGGCATCCTGAGTGTTGACCATGCTCATGCCACGTCCTTTCTTTGCCGGTTGGCAAACTGCTCGTCACATGCGTCTGCTTTCCAATCTGCAACCTCATCTCCTGTCAGGTGCGTCAGCTGGCAGGTCACGTCCGCAAGACGCGCCATGCGTGGATCGGGGCTGTCCATAAGGATCGTCGGTCGCGAATTAAGACTGGAAAGACAGTCTGACAAAGCCTCACGCTCAGCCGTGTCCAGAACCGAAGTTGGTTCGCTCATGATCAACACTTGCGGTTGCAGCGCCAGTACGCGGACCAATGCGATCAGTTGGCGGTTGACGGGATCGTCCTCAAACACACGGCCCAAACCCATCATGGTATTGTAGCCCATCGGAAGGCGATTGATCCGTTGTTCCAGACCTAACCGCGCGGCAAGTTGTTTCGCCCGAGTGATCTGATCTTCGTCGCCAAAGGCACTGAGGTTTTCCAACAGGGTTCCGGACAAGATGGCCGGATCGGTCTCCAACATGACGATGGCATTTGGCCCGCGCCAAGACACGAGGGAGTGCGCCGGTATTCCGTCGATCATCACCTCACCGGCAGTCGGCATCCGCAGTCCGGCCACCGCGTCATAAAATGCCTGCACTTTCCAGCGCGCCGCGCCATCGACCAACGCGATCTGACCAGGCGCTAGTGTCAGAGCCTTCACCATCACATCTTCAGCTTCTGCGCTGTCGCGCCTGAGTCTAAGGTTGCGCAAGGTAATCCTGCCTTTGATTGGAGCGGCGTTTTTGGGAATAGGCGGAGTGGTCTTCAGAGCATCAATCTCGCGCAGTTTGCCCCAGGAAAACGCCACATTTTCGGACTGCACCCACAAGGTCATCAACTTGGTCAATGGTTGCACGATGCGGCCGTTCAGCAACATACAGGCGGCCATCTCGGCGATCCCGATCTGCTGTTGAATTACCAGAAAAGCGCCAAGCAGACCCATCGCGGCCACTGAGACCTGCCCGAAAATTGCACCGAAGTTCTGCGCAAGGCCGGAAAACCGAATCAAGCGATGACTGATTTCAACCGTTTGATCCTCTAAAAGCTCAAAGCGGCGCGTCATCTGACGTTCCATCCTGTTGGCTTTAATGGTCTGGCTGCTTGAAAGCACTTCGGACAAAAAGGCGTATCGGCGGTTGTCCAGTGACTTGCGCCTGTCAAACAGGGACCATTGCGCCCTTTTCATGACCAGTGAGAAGACCAGGACCGCCACCAGCCCGACCACGGGAACCAACACCAGCCATCCTCCGATCAATGCCACCATAGCGGCTAAAACCAGGGTAAATGGCAGGTCGATCAGCAAGGCGTGGTTCTGTCCGGCATGATGATCGCGCAGCTGGGCTATGGCTGCAAAGCGATCCAGATAGGTGGATGCCGGGTGACGTGAAAACGCGGTCACATCAGCGCGCAGCACTCGGCTGGCAAAGCGGTGATAATTTGATACTGCTGCCCGCTCAGACGTGACGTTCAACAATGTTGAACGGCTCCAGCGCAGGATCATTTCGATTGTGACGCTTGTCAGCAGAAGCAGCGTCAGCATCGTCAATGTTTCGGTTGACTGAAAAGGGATGACACGGTCAAAGATCAGCAAAATAACGACCGGCATGATCAACGCCACTGTATTCAGTGCCAGTGATGCAGCCAGAATAGGCACTTTTGTCGCAAGGGTGCTGTCGCGTCCCTTGAAATCCTGTTCTTCCATGTCTGCCCCGTTCAGTGACTCTTGTTGAACAGACGTCAGAACTTCTTTCATTTTCATAAACTTACCGGGTTCGAGACGAGAGAAGTTGAATCAAATGCGCTGGAATATGGAAAGGCTGGTTTAACTTTTGATCGCTACGCTCCGACTCTCAGGTATTGAAAACGGGGTTTGTAATGGCTGAGCTTGACAAAAATGGGCCGAGCCTGAGCCTGGCAAAGGAGCAGCGCGATAAGGAAGATTTAGCGTCCGAGTTGTCGAAAGGGGCACAAGTCACCCCCGAAGATCAAAGCCGCAGCACGCTTCACACCGGTGATCAAAAAAAGGGCAGTGCCGTTGCCAGGGCCACCACGGAGGGGGTGCATATACACGCAAAAGAAGAAAGCGCTGCGTTGCCGGTTGAAGCTAGCCCTGAAGTCGGCGGCGAAGTTATTGGCGTTTCAACCGAAGTGTCGGGCCCGATTGCAGCAGAGGTGGCCAGTGTCGAAACGCGTCAGAATTTCTCGACAGTACTGCGTCAGGCTGACAACGAAATCCTTCACCTGAACCAGAAAGAAATCAGTACTATTGCGGAACCTGCCGAGGTCTCTGGTAGCCCTGTGCAATCGGCACGGCAGTCGGAAAATTTTAGCGCAGACGAGGCCAGGCAAAAAGCTGAAGAAACGCCGCAATCGAACCACGCGCCGGAAAGTATCGCTCTGACCTCTGTCGCGGTTTCGGAAAACGTGGATGGTGCTGTTGTGGGCACCTTGTCGGCCCACGATCAGGATGCAGAGGACAGCCACAACTATACCGTCTCGGACGACCGGTTCGAGGTTGTGGATGGCGAGTTGAAACTGAAAGACGGTGTTGATCTGGATCACGAGACCGAACAACAGATCGATGTTCAGGTAACTGTCACGGATGCTGCGGGGGCCGTTTATACCGAAGATTTCACCATCGAGGTCACCGACATAAACGATGCCGTCACTGGTATGGAGCTGTCTGACCAAGCCGTTGCCGAAAACGTGGACGGTGCCGTGGTCGGCACCTTGTCGGCCCACGATCAGGATGTCAGCGACCACCACAGCTATACCGTCTCGGATGACCGGTTCGAGGTTGTGGATGGCGAACTGAAACTGAAGGACGGTGTTGCGCTGGATCACGAATCCGAGCCGCAGATTGATGTTCAGGTGACCGTCACGGATGCAGCGGGAACCGCGCATACCGAAGAATTTGCTATCGATGTTTCGGACCGGAACGAGATGCCATCAAGTCTGATCCTGAGTACTGAGTCTGGAAATCTTATCCACAACGGCAGTTTTGAGAGTTTTGATGTCGATCCCGGGCGATGGAACATCTTCCGCGATGATGAATCCGGCGCGTGGGAAACCGATAATGGCATGGAGATCTGGGATAATCTGGGAAACACGCATGCCTCGGACGGAGAGCAGCATCTGGAAATGGACGCGGGCCGCGGCGTCGACAGTTTCAGTCAGACAATCCAAACCAGCAAAGGACAGGTCTATGACCTTGGCCTTGATCTGCGCGAACGGCTGGCCAACGGCACCGACACGGTCGAGGTTTATTGGAACGACACTCTGGTCGGTGAGCTGAACCCCTACAGTACGGATTGGACCACCTTTGAGATGCAGGTCGTGGGCACCGGTGAAGATCGGTTGGAACTGCGTGAAGCTGCCGATGAAAATGACTCTTACGGGGCGCTGGTGGACAATGTCACGTTGACCGCTGCGCCGAGTACAATCGCCGAAAATGTAAGCGGGGCGATTGTCGGGCAGTTGAGTTTCGAGGACCCGGATATTGGCGACAATCACCGTATCGAAGTCTCAGATAACCGTTTTGAAGCCGTCGACGGCGTCTTGCGCCTGAAAGAAACCGCAGCGCTTGATTTTGAAGACGCTAGCACAGTCGACGTCTCGGTCACTGTAACGGATGCAGGTGGGCTCAGCACATCAGAAACGTTTTCCGTTGAGGTGGCTGATACCCATGACCTGTCAGTCTCGACCGGGTTTCAAGCGCAGTATTTCGACGTAGATCAGCGGCTGGCGTCATTGGATGATATTGATTGGACCGCAGAACCCACCCATCAGGAACTGATTTCGCAGGTCAACTATGAAAACGGCCGGGATTCGTTTTGGGAAGGTGGGTCCAGGGACACGTTCGGCGTTGAAATCACCGGCTCGGTACAAGTGGATGAAGGCGGCATATACCGTTTCGACCTGGGCGGCGACGACGGGGCGCAGTTGATTATCAATGGAGAGGTCGTGGTCGCAAATGACGGGCTGCATGCCTATCAGACCAAATCTGGTGAGGTGCATCTGGACCCCGGTACGCACCATATCGAAGTGCGCTATTTCGAAAATTACGGCCATGCTGGCCTGAAACTGGAATGGGAGGGTCCGGGCACAAACGGGCTGGAACTTGTCACGGCCCCCGACATTTCGGCCGCGCAAACCGTTTCCGGCATGCCTATTGCAATGAACGTTGCTCATCCAGAGGTCGAGTTGAGTGAGACCATGAGCCTAGCTTTGAAAGGTTTGCCCCCGGGCACCATCGTCGAAGCAAGCGGCCAGAGCGTGCAGGCGGATGGTGACGGCAACGTCGACATCACCGGGTTAGAATCAGAGATGCTGTCAATCACGCCGCCGCATGACTTCGCAGGGGAAATCAACGCAACTCTTACCATGACCCAGGACGGTGGCGCCAAGATCAGCCAACCTATCGCAGTAAATGTGGCCGAGGCGCAGATCACCGCGCCAACTGCTGGTCTGACCAAGGGATTCCGTGCCGACTATATAGATGTGGATCATCGCGTTGGAAAATTGGATGACGTGAACTGGGATGCCAATCCTGACCATCAGGAACACACTGCGGAAATCGACTATGCGAACAGCCGGGATTCCTTTTGGGAAGGGGGCAGCAAGGATACATTTGCAGCCCGGATACAGGGGCAAGTCACGGTTGAAGAAGGCGGCCAGTACACATTTTTCACATCGGCGGATGATGGTGTGGTTGTCTATGTCAACGGACAGGAAGTCGTTAAAGACGACGGCAATCACGGGTATCGTGGCGACTCGGGTCAGATTGAACTGGAACCCGGCACGCATGATATCGAAGTACGATACTTTGAAAATTACGGTCGTGCGGGGTTGAAACTTGAATGGGAAGGCCCGGATGTTGAGGGGCGTCAGACGGTACAGGCCGATCAGGATGTTGCAGTTGATGTGAATGGGACGTTGGATGTGGGGGTTGCACTTGAAGCCGCCAGCGTAGGTGCAACTGTCGCCATCGAGGGTCTGCCACCCAACACAATTCTGACCAGCGGTGATAATGCCCACGTCACAGATGGCGGTCCCGTCGATCTTTCAGGGTGGAATACCGATGCATTGGAGATTTCACCTCCGCCCGGATTCGAAGGTGCGATAAACGGTGAGATTGTCGTTTACGACACTGCATTCAACGGTGCATCTGTGACGTCCAGCAGTGAATTCATGATAGCGGTTGGTGAAGCAGACAATGCTCTGGGTTCTGAAGGTCCCGGCCCTGACATGATTTTACCTGAAGGTGACCAAACCGAAGCATCAAGGCATGCTGATATGGCATGGGATGATTTGCCGGAACGTGACGGTTCGGGTGAGGCCGAGGCATCGGGGATTTCGCAATCGGATGTGCTGGCCGAACCTGTCTCGATCCAGAATGTTCCTGATGTCACCCAAATCGGAACTGAAACCCACGAGCGGCTGGACTGGTGAGGGAGCAGTTGGCGCAGGGTGGGCGTGCCATTTGTCTTGGCCCATCCACCCACCGCCCTCAACGTTTCATTTGGTCCTAACCGCGTCCGCGATAGGGGGGGACGCCCTGATCGGGTATCCAGACATGTTCGGGTGTGGAGCCGGTTTGCCAGAACACGTCGATCGGGATGCCGCCGCGTGGATACCAATACCCACCGATCCGCAACCATCGGGGCGACAAGAATTCGACCAGACGGCGGGCGATGGAGACGGTGCAATCCTCGTGAAACGCGCCATGGTTCCGGAAGGAGCCAAGAAACAGTTTCAGGGATTTCGATTCTACCAGCCAATCTCCCGGCACATAGTCAATCACCAGATGTGCAAAATCAGGCTGCCCCGTCATCGGGCAGAGCGAGGTGAATTCGGGCGCGGTAAACCGCACGCAATAGTCGATATCGGCCTGCGGGTTCTGGACCCGCTCCAGCTCGGCCGCTTCGGGTGAGCTGGGCAGTTCTGTTTTCCCGCCCAATTGGGTCAGATCGCTGTAAATGGTTTCCATTGTATGCTCCTTTTCGGGGTCAGACCCCGCGTTTGTTGCCCCATAGCAAGACGTGCAGCTGCGGCAGAACCCGAGGTGAAAACCAGCCATCGGCGGTTACCTTCTCTACCAGCCACAACAATCTGTCCGACAGGGATTGCGGATCGACGGGCAGATCGGGATCGACCTCAGCGTTGCCCGGTTGCAGATAAAGGGGCAGTGCCGGATGGCGGTCCGCCACCGTGCGGGCCCAGTCATAGTCAACCTCATCAAAGATCACGATTTTCATCACCATCTTCGGGCCGGTTTGGGCCGCGTCGAGGCAGGCCGCAAACGCGTTCCAATCCACGGTTTCGCCGCTTGACGGCGGTTTCGGGCTCAGAACCAACGTATCCAGATCGCCGAACCAGGGTTTCGCAATTGAACCCTGGGTTTCGCAGGCAAACCGATACCCTTTTGCCTGGCCCTGCGCGATCAGGGGACCAAAGTCTTGAATGGCAGGGTTCCCACCAGACAGCGAAACGGTTAGGGGCCGCCCGCCCGACAAGGTTCGCACTCGTTCCCAAACCGCATCCGTGGACATAGCCGCCCACTCATGGCGAAAGGCTGTGTCGACCGCGTGCATGCTGTCACACCAGCTGCACCGATAATCGCAGCCGCCAGTGCGTACAAACACGGTGGGTTCCCCGATCAGCGCGCCTTCGCCCTGAATCGTGGGGCCGAAAATCTCGGCAATGCGCAGACGGGTCATGGGCGGTACTCGGCCCAGGTTTTTGGCGTTTCGCTGACCCGGACGGCCGCTGTTTCCGGCCAGCGCGCGACACACCAGTCATAGAAATGACGCGCCATGTTTTCCGCTGTGGTCAGGATGTTCATCACGTCGTTCAGATGCCGGTGGTCGAACGTCTCGTCAATATAAGTCTTGAGCGGCTTAAGCTCGCCGTAATCCCGCACAAACCCGTCGGCGTTCAGGTCGGATGCGGCCAACTCGACCTCGATGATATAGTTGTGCCCATGCATGCGGGCGCATTGATGATCGTCGGGCAGGTGGGTCAGTTGATGCGAGGCGGAAAAGTGGAATTCCTTGGTGATCCGGTACATCAGGCGATTTCCTTTTGTGCCGTTGCCGCGACCCAGAATTCCGGGTCCTCATAAGTGGTTGGGTCTTCGACATTGGCCAGGTGAAACGCCTCGCGCCGCTCGACACAGGTGCCGCAGCGGCCGCAATGGTGTTCGCCGCCTTTGTAACAAGACCAGGTCTGCGCAAAGGGCGTGTCACACCGCGCACCTTCGGTGACAATATCGGCCTTGCTGCGATGGACAAACGGGGTGAACAGGGACACATCGGCGTAACCGTCCAGCGCGTGCTTCTGCATGGTCTCAAAGGCTTGCGTGAATTCCGGCCGGCAATCGGGATAGATAAAGTGATCGCCGCCATGCACCGCCGTGGCCACCGCATCGGCCCCGCGCGCTGCCGCCGCGCCAAACGCCACGGTCAGCATGATGGCGTTCCGGTTGGGAACCACGGTTACGCGCATGCTGTCTTCGGCATAATGCCCGTCTGGGACATCTACATCATCAGTCAGCGCCGATCCGGTCAGAACGGCTCCGACCGGGCGCAAGTCGATGATATCATGGGGGACACTCAATCGCTGCGCGCACAACGCGGCATAGTCCAGCTCTTTCCGGTGGCGCTGTCCGTAGTCAAAGGAAATCAAGCCCGTCAGCTGGTGATCGCGGGCAACCATATGCGCCAGCGACACCGAATCCAGCCCGCCCGAGCAGATTACGATCGTTTTCATATTTTGAACCCTTGTTTTGTTACCCGGGTAGGCTGCGACCGGGATGCGCCCTGTTACACACGGGGGCTAGGCGTGCCAACCCCCCCATTCCCGCAATCACGCGCTTGTGGTGGATGACCCGTGGGTCCCACGGCGTGACCAGACATTCACTTGCTGTGTTCAACACCGGGTAAACTAATCGGCATGATCCTTGAAACTATCTGGAAACAAGAAATTGCACCCTCTAATCTTCCACTAACATTTGGCCGATCAACCCCAGGTTTAAGCCACCAACAGCCGTTTTGGACCACAAGTGCGAGTCAGCGTAGGAATTGCCGTATCAATACTTGTCGCGCTTTCAATCGGCGCGTCGACTTTTGTGGTGCATTCGCTGTGGTGGACGACCGCGCGGGAAAACAGCCGGATGTTGGCGGCCGAAATCAACAGTCAAATCGCCAACACTGTTCGGATCGAAGTGGGATTGACCCTAAGGTCCGCCGAAGCGGCCTGGGCCGCGGTCCGGACAATCTTTGTCCAGAATGTGATTCAGACACAGCAAGCCGACAAGCGAGAGTTTGTGTTCCTGTCGCAATTGCAGGCGCAGCCCAACATATCGTGGATTACCTTCGGTTGGCCTGACGGAGATTTCTTCGCCGCCCACCGTTTAGGTGACAGCGGGCTGGAGATGATCGAAATCAACGACGAGATCCGGGATCGGAGCCTGCGCAAGGACCGCTACATATTTATTCCCGGGGACATCCAATTCGAAGACCGCTCGTTTTCGCCAACCCAATACGATCCGCGTGATCACGCCTGGTACGGCAACTTCATCGATCGCGATACGCCGGACTGGATCGAGGTGCGCGATCTGCCGGGTAGTGACAAGACGGTGTATGCCTTTGCCGGGGCAATCGACGTGAACCGCAGACGCCAAGGCGTGTTGACAGTGGCCATCGAAACGGATCGCCTGTCGCGCTTTCTGGGATCTTTGCGGCCAGGTGAGTTCGGCGCGGCCTATATTTTAAGCGCGGATGGCAAGGTGATCGCCGTGCCTGACCCGGAGGCGGATGAGGTCACCCCGGCGCGGATGGGTGAGGGTGAGCTGTATGAGGTTGCCAAGATGTCCGGGGAAACCCTTTTGGCGACCTCTGGTCCGAATGTCGCCGGCAGTTTGACGACCCGTGTGGTGTATGACGACGTGCCCTATGCCGTGGCACTGACCCCGCTTGGATTTTACGGCTGGCGCGTGGCGACGGTCATACCGGAGGCAGCCTTCCTGTCGGGTATCGACCGGACGCTTGTCAATCTGATCTATGCGCTGCTTGGTGTGGTGGTCGTGGCGACTGGTCTTGCCATTTGGTTGATGCGCAAGGTTGTGGCAAACCCCTTGTCGCGCGTTGCCGAAGACCTCAGCCGGATTGAGCGTTTTGATGTCGAACAGGTCTCGCGGCGTCCCTCGCGCCTGAAAGAACTCAATAATCTGTCCGCTGCGACGGCGAACATGGCGGCGGGTCTGTCGGCGTTTCGAAAGTATGTGCCGACTGACCTTGTGAGAATGCTGGTGGCGGCGGGTATCAAGACGCAGCCCGGAGGGGAAACAAAAACGATATCTGTGCTGTTTTGTGATGTGTCGGGTTTCACCGGCCTGACCGAAAAGCATGGCCCGAAGATTGTCGAGTTGATGGCACCGTTCTTTAGCGCTGCGTCATCGACCATTGAACGGCATCACGGAACAATCGATAAGTTCATCGGGGACGCGGTAATGGCGTTCTGGGGTGCCCCGAGAGAAAACCTCGACCACGCTGAAGATGCCTGCCGTGCTGCGCTTGAACTGGTTGAAGTTGTCGAAAGCGCTGGCTTGCGAAACGATTCCGACGACTCGTTGCGCGTCAGGGTCGGTCTGAACAGTGGTGAAGCTCTGGTTGGGAATATCGGATCGGAACAGCGGCTGAACTACACGGCAATCGGGGACGTCGTGAACGTAGCAAGCCGTCTGGAGGTGGCCAACAAGGCCTATGGCAGCGCCATCCTTATTGGACCCGATACTCGCCGAGAAGCAGGTGATGCGATCATCGTCCGGGAACTGGATACGCTTGAAATTGCTGGCCGGTCCGGAGAATTGGTTGTTTTCGAACTGATTGCCATGGCTGACAGTGTCGCTGAGACGCCACCGTGGATCGAGGCTTATGAAACAGGTCTTGCCCATTACCGGGCCAGGCGCATGTCCGAGGCGGTCACGTCCTTTGAAACCGCAGATAGTATGCGCGGTGGCGACCCTGCGTCCGTTTCGATGATCAAGCGAGCAAAATCGTTGCTGGCAGACCCTCCGCTGGGTGACTGGACGGGCGTTGCGTTCATGGATGATAAGTAGAGTTTCGTTGCTATGTTCGGGGGCGTGAGGCGCCCGTCACTCTGTTTTCTGGCCGCCCGTCTTGAAATTTTGTTTCGTTTTTCTGGCAATTACTGAAACATCATGACAGCGCGAGCTTGATAGTTTAGTTGTTCAATTTAAAGCAAAATTGACAATGTCTCGGTGAATATAGTGGAACACGTAGCCTTCACGTTTGAGATGGGAGTGGTGTGCGCTTTGTTAGCCTTCACCGTTTTCCTTTTCGTATCGGAAGTTGTCAGAATAGACCTTTCTGCGATACTGGTTTTGGTTCTGGTCGGCCTTCTTAGCTATGCTCCGGGGCTTGAGAACCTTGCCAATGTTTCGCAACTGTTCGACGGATTTGCGTCCAACGCGGTGATATCCATCATAGCGGTTATGATCGTGGGGGCGGGTCTGGATAAAACCGGCATCATGAACAAAGTTGCGGCGGTCATTTTGAAATATGGCGGCACCGCCGAGAACCGGGTGCTGCCAATTGTTTCGGGCACGGTCGGCGTTATTTCATCCTTCATGCAGAATGTCGGGGCGGCCGCATTGTTCCTGCCCGTTGTCAGCCGGATTTCCTCAAGGTCCGGAATCCCTCTGTCCCGCCTGCTGATGCCCATGGGGTTTTGCGCCATTTTGGGCGGCACGATGACAATGGTGGGCTCATCACCGCTGATTTTGCTTAACGATCTGGTCCTCACTGCAAACAAGGGGCTGCCTGCTGACCAGCAGATTGAACCATTTGGTCTATTCTCGGTTACACCGATCGGAGCGGTCCTGATCCTAACCGGGATCGGGTATTTTCTGCTGCTTGGACGATGGGTATTACCGGGTGATACCGGATCTGACAGTACCGGCACAGGGCAGGGGACGCAGGAGTATTTGCAGCGGGTGTACGGGCTGCAGGCAGATGTTTTCGAGGTGATCGTGCCCGAGGATAGTCCGCTGGTGGGGCGCATTCTGGCTGATATCAACCACGAAGAGCACCTGTACATAATCTCTACGTTCTATCGTGGCAAAACGTCGATGGTTCAGGTTTTGACTGCTGAAATTGCAGCGCCTTGCAGGTTGGCCATCATCGGAAACCGCTGGGATGTAGAACAATTTGCACTGAAATTCGGTCTGACCGTTCTGCCGGAACTGGATATCTTCGTTGAAGAATTTGCACCAACCAATGCTGGCATAGCCGAAGTCGTTGTGACGCCCGATAGCAAACTGATCGGAAAATGCCCGCGTGAGCTTTTGTTTCGCAAAACATACGGCATGTCGTTGCTTGCAATTCATCGCGGCGAAGAAACGCTTAGCCATGTTGAAACCGACACGCACGAATCCACACAGATCGGGCTCGAGGAATTTCACGCAGGTGACATGCTTGTTGCGCATACCCGGTGGGACAACTTAATGCGCATTAAGCGGGACCCTGATTTTGTCGTTGTAACAACGGATTTCCCGCAGGATGAATTGCGGCCGCAGAAGGTTGGTTGGGCCTTGGCTTTTTTCGCAATTTCCCTGTCGCTAATATTGTTCACCGACGTTCGTTTGTCGCTGTGCCTGCTGACTGGCGCCGCGGGAATGATGCTCACGCGTGTATTGAGTGTGGATGAGGCTTATCGCGCCGTCGGATGGAACACCGTATTTCTGTTGGCATGTCTCATACCGTTGGGGCAGGCGGTGCAAAATACTGGAACGGCGGCATGGATTGCGCAGCAAATCATGATCATTCTGAACGGCTGGCCGATTTGGGCGCTACAGGCTGGTGTCGCGATATTGGCCACGGCCTTTTCGTTGGTCATGTCAAATGTCGGGGCCACTGTCTTGCTTGTGCCGCTTGCCATTTCGATTGCGGTGGCGGCCGGTGGCAACCCCGCTGTCTTTGCACTGACCGTAGCTATCTCAACCTCGAACAGCTTCATCATTCCGACCCATCAGGTCAACGCCCTGATTATGGGCCCTGCAGGCTACAAAGTTATGGATTTTGTGCGTTCGGGTGGGGTTATGACAATTCTATTCCTGGTTGTTTCCCTGTTGATGCTCAACGTCATCTACTGAGCCGCCAAGACGCGTAGCCCGATCAGATCTGTTTGTTTCTGATCAGGGCGCTGGTTGACTGGGTAACTTATCGGCGGACGTTTTGGATCAGTCTGTTATTTCTTTCGCGACAGAAACGAAGGATAAAAGTGGTAAAAAATCACCCTTCTGATCAATGGCTTATCATTGATCCACGCGGCGCTCTTTATGACCGCCAGTGTTACTGGGCTAGAATGTCTTTTGTAGATTTCACATCCGCGATTTCACCGTCAAGCGTTGCCATGCTGACCGAATGAACTTGAGCGGCACTGTGGGATTTTCCGTCCGGGCCGGTAAGCCCATATGTCCAAACAGCATCGGCCGCATAGGTTGGCTGAAAGCCAAGATCAGCTGCACTTCGCGTGGTCGATTCTACACAATGATTGGCGGTCGCGCCGCACAGGATAACACGCTCGACACCAGCGTCTTGCAGAATTGCCTGCAATGGTGTTCCCGCAAAACCGCTGCTGCCGGTCTTGACGACGATAGGCTCATCGGTGGCAGGGGCCGCGAACGGTTGAACTGCACAACCCGGGGCGTCAGGGTGAAACGGGTCATCAGGATCCGTACCATGATGGTGAATATGGACGACCGTACTGCCGTCACCGCGAAACTTATCCAGCAGCCGGGTAATATTGCTTTCTGCCTCAGGACATGATCGTTCCGTGCCCAACGCATCCTCGTGCGCCAGGGCCATCTGAACATCAATCACCAGAAGTGCGGTTTTCATACTTTTCGATCTTTAGCTCGCGGTTTCGGCCTTGCGGCTGGCCAGTATGTTTTCCACCCGCTTGCCGTAAATGCGAATGTTGATCTCATCCCCGATTTCGCGGTCGGGCTGTTCGTCATAAGTCATCGTGGCCGTGATACGGGGGCGGTCACCTTCAACCTTGGTCACACCATGTAACGAGTACCCGCCACGGAACAACGTCAGCGTTCCCGCCCCGCGCACGAAGGTCTGGGCATGGGACAAGTCCCCATCCAACAAGCGGTCCACCGCCTCTCGGTCCTCATCCTCGTCTGTCCGGGAATTCGGAATAAAGGTGAACTCGCCACCTTTTTCGGCGGCCTGCAACAACAGCGTCACGGTGCATTCAGTTGTATCATAGTGCCAGGCATGTCCGCTTCCGGGTTGCAGGGCGACGACGTTGAGCGCCTGAAACTCATCCACGCATCGATACAGTTGGTCTTTCATCTGCACCCGCCGTACAAACTCGGTCAAAATTTCCGACTGGTACAGCTGCTTGAGGCCCGACTCTGCCGGTATCTGATCATCTGCAAGCTGCGCGGCGCTATGAATGAACTCTTTCCGGCGCGGATCATCGTCGGGCAGCGAAGGGTCAATCGCCCCCTGATAGATGTTTCGCTTCACGCGCAAAATCTCCGCTGTCGGGAGCAGGGCGTTTGCCTCTGCATTCAAATGTTTCAAAGCCTCGGAATGCAGAAAGCTGTCCAGATTGCACCAGCCATTGGTGTTGATGCTGTGCTGACATTCGGCCAAGAACTGCGCACCCGGGCCATTGTCCAAATCGGCAATTGGATAGCGGTCGAGGTCTACAAAATCCAGAGCGACATCCCGTTTGGATTGGCTGGTGTCAGTCATGATGGTCTCCTTTAGGAAAGCTCAATCGGTCAGCGGTGCGGTCACATACCCCGATACTATGCAAGACCCTCATGATCAGATAAAACGAAACAATATGCGCCCATGAACATAAAAAATTTATGAAAAGCTGATGCGCCACAATCTGAACCTCAACTGGTTGCGGAGTTTCGAAGCCGCAGCGCGATTGCTGAGCTTCACATCCGCCAGCCAAGAAATCGGCCTGACTCAGACTGCCGTAAGCCAGCATATCAAAGCCCTTGAGGCGCAGCTGGGCGATAAGCTGTTCGTGCGCCGCCCCAAAAGTCTGCAATTGACCGATGTGGGCAAAGCTTATTTGTTGCCTGTCCGCGAAGCACTGGGCACGATTGAGATGTCCACGACGGGCCTATTTGGTCCCCATGCGGCGGCGACGATCACTATACGCGCCTCGATGGCCTTTATCATGTGGCTGTCTCCGAGGTTGGATGGCTTTCTGCACGCTCATCCCGATACCAGCGTCAAACTGATGACCTCGATCTGGAAGGATGCCTCGGATCAACACCCGGTCGACGTCGATATCGTCTTGGCCTCCAAAGACTATGCGGGCCCTAATCTGGAGCCGCTTTCGGACGAAGCGATTGTTCCGATTGTCAATGCTGCGTCCCAAGGCAGGATAAAAGGGCCCAAGGATTTATTGCAGTACCCCTCAATTCATATCCTGGGTTTTGATGATCATTGGGCGCGCTACCTGTCTGCCTTTTCGCTGAAATCAACGCGCCCTGGTGCGCGGTTGGTGACCGACACCTCAACTGCCGCCATCGAAATGGTTGCAGCTGGTTTGGGCTGTGCAGTGGTCATTGAGCGTTTTGCGACACAGGCGATCGCGGCCGGGCAGAACATTCGCATCGCTGGCGAAGCGGCAGCATTGGAGCAATCTCACTACCTGATCCGAACAGATCACCGCGCCGCTGTTCGGCCACAAGTCGAAGCGTTCAATTCTTGGCTTCGGCAGCAGTTCTGAGTTTTGCACCCTGATGCTGCCTGATGAGTTGAACCGGGCCGCAACAGAGTCAGAATGAGGTCCTGCACCCTTTCTTCCCAAAACATGGGGGAAACCCCCATATTAACCCGCGAATATTCACGTGAACGAATCTTGCACCGTCGGTGATAGGGTGAGACCATCGCGGTACAGTCCGAGCCAACAAGCGACAAAGGGGTGTTTATGCAACCAGGCAATCTCAGGCTATTGCCAGTTTACAAAGAGAAAGAACTGGCCGACCTGTCTCTGTGCCGTTCAAGTTCTTCTTTGTCGACGGCGATCTATAGTCTCCGGTGCAATTCAGACTTCAAGCAGGGCGATCCCATCGTTGTTCAGCCCGAGCGCAATGCAAATGTCCTTTCGCACTGCTTCGACAAGGCGCTGCCTTTTGTCGGATGTCGGTTTTGAGAATGGAATGCCCAGAGACTTTCTTTATTCCGGGATACGTACACAATTCGCGTAGACCCCGAAACATGGATGCAGGATCGAGATGATCATGCGTCCTGTGTTTTATCAAATGGCCAGTTCATGATGAGCAAAAATCTCACTTGCAATAGTCAACCAGAGGCTGCCGAGACCCAGCGTTCGGCGTCAAAACTGGTCAATGTGATGAACATCGACCGCGATGATGCACTGGGTATTCGCGATCAGATCCGCGCAGAATTGGCTTATTTGATTTCAAGCGGCGTTCTGCAAAACGGGACGAAATTGCCGTCTTGCAGAGCGCTTGCGCGGGATCTGAAGGTCTCTGTGAACTCGGTGTTGGGTGCATATTCCAGGCTTGTTGACGAAGGTACGATAATTTCGAAGCCAAAATCTGGCTACTATGTCTCACTCAATCTGAATCGAACACAGACCAAAGCAGATCAAGAGATCAACGCGAATTTCCCGAACATTGTCGAAAGAATAACCAGAAGGCGTTTGCCTTCCCAAGCGGGCTGTATCACGCGGCCCGCGGATTGGCCGGACTATCAGTTCCCATTTGTGTGCAACCAGGCTGCTTCGAACAGATTTCCTTTGGCCGAATGGCGCGAGTGTTCTCGACTGGCGTTGAACATGCGCGATCTCAGCAATTGGACAGGTGACAACCAGTATCGTGATTCCGACACCTTTGTTGAACAAATCTGTAGCCGGTTGTTGCCGCATCGAGGCATCGTCGCCAAACCTGAAAACGTGCTGATAACCATGGGCGCGCAACAGGCCATCTATATCGTGGCGGCTTTGCTGCGTGGCTTTGGCCGCGTCGTTGCAATCGAGGATCCAGGATATGCGGACGCGCGTAACATATTCGAGCAGACCTTTGATGAGGTCCGGTTCATCCCCGTCGACAGTGAGGGTCTTATTGTCGATGAAAGACTGGCCGGATGCGATCTGGTCTACGTGACGCCAAATCGTCAGATGCCAACGGTTCTGTCTATGTCGCAGACCCGAAAACGTCAGCTACTGGAAATGGCAAAGAAGGAAGATTTCCTGATTATCGAAGACGATTATGAAGGGGATATGGACTTTGATGAGAACAGTCTGCTTCCATTGTATAGTGGGCATTCTCAGGGGCGGGTGATCTATACTGGCAGCCTTTCAAAAAGCTTGGCTCCGGGTCTGCGGCTGGGTTATCTGGTCGCTCAGGAATCTCTGGTGCAAGAAGCGCGTGCCTTGCGCGGAATGATGATCCGCCATCCGCCGCACGTCATTCAACACACCGCATCTCTGTTCCTGCGTTTTGGTCATCATGAGACGCACCGGGCAAAGATGCATCAGATTTTCAACGAACGCTGGCACGTCGCATCGCAGGTCATCCAAGAGTTGTTTCCCGATTTCGAGTTGCAATACGAATATGGCAGCACGAACTTTTTCTTCCGCAGCACCCAGGGGCACAGCGCTTATCAAATCGCGGAAGCTGCACGTCAAAGGGGCGTGATAATCGAGCCGTCAAGCGTCTGTTTTTCTGATGAAAAAAAGGGGGAAATAACCTTCAGGCTTGGCATTTCCGCTGTTCCTGCAGGCAATATCGAACAGGGTCTTCGCACCTTGCGCAGCGCCATTGATGCGCTCTAGCTGTGCCCACACTTAAATTCATCTGTGTCTATCCAAGAGGCCGACAAACTTACCTTTATTGATGGGCAAGGCCAATCGGGCTGGTCTGATCGAGTCACTTGCCCATGCGAAAGCAAGTTATTTTTATTGTTGATTCACCGTGCCCACAGGCCCGTCAGGTCGAATGTAGCGAGGTGAGAGATGAATATTCTGGGGCACTTTGTATCCAACGAATTTTGGCCAGGTGCGAGCAACAGGATTTCTGAAATTGTAAACCCGGCCACGGGGACGGTGACCGGAAAAGCAACGCTGGCCTCTGTCGAAGATGTAGACACCATCGTTAAAACAGCGGCCGAGGCGGCGCCGGGCTGGGCTGCAAAACCGCCTGCAAAACGCGCGATGGTTATGTTCGAGTTTCGCGATCTTCTCAAAAAACATACCAATGAACTGGCTGAACTGCTGTCGTCAGAGCATGGAAAAACACTGCCTGACGCAAAATGTGAGATCGCGCGCGGTATCGAAGTTGTCGAATTCGCGTGTGGGATTCCCCAACTTCTTAAAGGCGAGTATTCAGAGGCCGTTGCAGCAAACGTAGATTGTTTTTCCGTCAGGCAGCCTTTGGGCGTTGTTGCAGGTGTAACACCCTTCAATTTTCCCGCCATGGTGCCACTTTGGATGTATCCGGTGGCCATTGCCTGTGGAAATACCTTCGTGCTGAAGCCTTCCGAAAAAGACCCCTCAGTTGTGATGCGTATCGCGGAATTACTGGCGCAGGCCGGATTGCCACCGGGCGTTTTCAACGTCGTGAATGGGGACAAAGTGGCCGTGGACGCTCTTTTGGATCATCCATTGGTCGAAGCGGTCAGCTTCGTCGGCTCAACAGCAATTGGGCATTACATATACTCGCGTGGCTCTGCGAACGGGAAACGTGTGCAGGCGTTGTGCGGCGCAAAAAATCATCTGGTCGTTATGCCGGATGCGGATATGGAGCAGGTTTCGGACGCGCTCATTGGGTCGGCCTATGGCTCTGCGGGTGAGCGATGTATGGCCATTTCCGTTGCTGTGCCCGTTGGTGAAGACACAGCAGATCGCCTGATCGACGTACTGGCACCCAGGGTGCGGGCTTTGAAAGTTGCGCCATTTACTGACCCATCCTCAGAACTTGGTCCCGTGATCAGCAAGCAAAGTTACGACCGCATCCATGCCTATATTGAACAGGGCCTTGAAAAGGGTGCCGAGCTTGTTGTCGACGGGCGCGAAATCTCGTTACAGGGATACGAAGACGGGTATTTCATCGGCGGATGCCTGTTTGACCGTGTGTCGCCTGATATGTCCATCTACAAAGAGGAAATCTTTGGGCCGGTCCTCTCCGTGTTGCGAGCCGCCAGTTACGAAGACGCAGTTGGTCTGATAAACGATCATGAATATGGAAACGGGACGGCGATCTTCACCCGCGACGGCGACGCTGCGCGTGATTTCTGGGCGCGCGCGCGCATAGGTATGGTCGGTGTAAACGTGCCAATCCCTGTTCCGGTCGCTTATCATTCCTTCGGAGGGTGGAAGCGGTCCTTGTTCGGCGACCATCACATCCACGGCATGGAAGGGGTTCGATTCAACACCCGGCTCAAGACCATGACAACCCGATGGCCATCTGGAATTCGTACCGGGGCTGAATTCAATTTTACCGGCGGTAAAGATGTCTGAGGCAACGCTGAGGTAGAGCGACCGTCATTATGGATCTCGCATTGAGACGCTGTGACACCAGATCATATTCTGGCAATATTCTATCACTTGAAGTTGATCCCAAATATTGCGTGAAAAGATTGACACGCGACGATGCAATATCAGCGTAGCATCCTGTTTTTTGGTGAATCTGATCTTTTATAGCCACCGGGGCGACAAAGAAACACCGACGGGTCGATACTTTGAGGCACTATGCGTCGGTCGGGCGCTAACTGTTCCCATCGACATTGAAATTATCCGCATGATTCTTGCCCGTGATCGTTAAATATTATGAATTTTCAATATGATAAGCCATGCATGGATCTGTGCCCATATTTTCACTGATCTGTGCCTTTCGCTTATTGGTCCGCATAATCTTAACTTGACCCGAGGAGGACGATGCAAGCCTTCTGCGAAATGAGGGGTTGCGCCTGCTCGCGCATGGAACGCATCATATTCCTCTAGGGAAGACAGAGCTGGGTCTGCAAAGTCATTGCAACGCCTTGTTCAGAATAGGCATTTTCACGGGGAGGACAAAGCGTGCTGATGCGAGGACTTGAAGCTCTTACTGGGGCCATATCCGAATTCGCAGGTTGGATCGGATGGTTTCTGATTTTGTACTGCATGGCGTTTGGTGTTTCCGACGTTTTCATGCGTTACCTGCTCAACAACCCATCGCAATGGATCGGCACCACCTTGCAGGCCGCAATGGTGCTTTTGGCATGTGTGGGTGGTATCTATTCGCTGCAGCATGATAGCTTTGTGAAGCTTGATCTTTTCTACGCGAATGCGACAACGCGAAAGAAGGCGATCCTAGATGTGTTGACCGCGCCCATCGCGATCCTCTTTCTGGTTACACTGATCTGGAAAGGATACGAAGCGGGTTCGCTTTCACTGATGCTCAACCAGTGGACGCCGACATCGGTGCCGATTCCGATCTACCCAATCAAATTTGCAATCCCACTCGCCGGGTTCTTTGTTCTGCTGATCGTCATCAAGAAGCTTCTTGTGGATTTGCAAACAATCTTCGGCGGCGAACCTGATGAGGCGTAAGCCGAAACCCGGCGACGTCCTAATCTGAACAAGATCAAAACGAAAAAAAATCATCTCTACAAACAAGGAGGATACAAATGAAACTTGAAAAATCCATAAAGACAGCCTTTTGGGCCGGTGCTCTTGCCACCAGCGCAAGCGTTGCTTTCGCTGCAGACGGCCCGCCGGATGAGGTAACCGAATGGGTTTTCCAGCCGGCATTTGACCAAACCGACGCCGGTTGGGACAATGGCCTGATCCCTTGGGTTGAAGCCGTTGAGGAAGCAACACAAGGTACCGTTAAAATCCGTGTCGAGCCTGCTGGCGCACTGGTAAGCGGCGCCGAGGCCTTCTCTGCGGCCGCAGCCGGTCAAACAGACGGCTATGCCGGCTGGGGATCCGTCTATGGTGGTGACATGCCGGAAGGCATGCTGGCTTTCGGGATGGCAATGGGCGCCAACAACACCGAAGAAGCATGGGAAGTGATGTGGGGAAATCCTGATTATCGCGTAGGCGATATCGTTCAGGAAGCCGCGCATGCACGTAACCTGCACTGGGCTGGCTGGACCAACCAGGGTCCGAACGCAATGTTCACCAAATTCCGGGTCGAAAAGATGGAAGACCTGGAAGGGCATAAAATGCGCGCAGGTGGTCCTCAGGCGATCTTCCACTCTACTATGGGTGGCGCGCCGGTTTCCATGAACGGTGGTGAAATCTATACCGCCATCAAGCTGGGAACGATCGAAGGCACCTACTGGGATACCGGCGGGATCGACGACATGTCCTTCCAGGAAGTGATCGACTACGCGATCATGCCCGGCTGGAACCCTGCACAGCACCAGGAAATCTTCATCAACCTGCAAAGCTGGAATGCTCTGACAGACTGGCAGCGCGAGCAAATCGACGGCATTTTCGAGGAAACCTACTTCCAAACCAGCAAAATGCACGCCGATGGTGTTGAAGAAGCACTGCAAATCCTGCGCGACGCAGGTGGCGAAGTAATCACGCTGAGCGACGAAGAAGTGGCAAGAATGCGTGAGAAATCCATCGCAGAAGTTTGGCCGCAAGTTGCGGCAGCTTCTAAAGGAAATGCCAAAGGCGTCGAAATCTTCAAGAAGTTCTTGGACGATAAAGCCGCAGGCAACTAATCCACCCACAATTCGCCATACAAAACGCGAATAAAATGACCGCTGGCTTGTTAATCGAGCCAGCGGTGCCCCAGAAAATGCCGCCACTGTAACGGCATTTGGAACGGCACATATGCCGATGCTCCCAAGCTGCAACGTGCTAAGGAAAGACAAAAAATGAGCCTTGAACTTATCACAGCGCTGTACTTCATAGTGCTATTCGCCATTCTTTTCATGGGCTTGCCGGTCTCATTTGGCCTTGGTGGCACAGCTGTACTGTTCGCGATGATCATTGAACCGCGGGCTCTCTTATCGGTGCCAAGTGCCTTTTATTCGACTCCGTGGAGCTCGATTCTGGTGACCGTGCCGCTCTTCCTGTTCATGGGATCCTTGATACGATTTTCCGGAATAGCCGAGGCCGCCTATGACGCTGTCTATAAGCTGATTGGTCATGTTCATGGCGGACTGGCGATGGGAACAGTTCAGGTCTGTACCGTTTTCGCAGCTATCACAGGCATCACACCGCCTGCGACGACAACCATGGGGCAGATCGCATACCCCTCGATGATGCGATATAATTATGACCGTAGGATCGCCATTGGTTGTATCGCGGCAGGTGGCGCTCTGGGCGCGCTGATCCCGCCGAGCGTTCCGTTCATCTTCTATGGTCTTTTGGCAAAAGTATCCATCGGTGACCTGTTCATGGCCGGTCTGATGCCGGGTCTGATGCTTGCCATGTTCTATACCATCTACATCGGTGTCCGTTGCCGCATTCAGCCGGAACTTGGGCCCGCTCTGCCGGCAGATCAGAAATTCACGGTGAGTGAAAAACTCAGCGCTGTGCTCAGCATCTGGCCCTTTGCCCTTTTGATCGTGATCGTTCTGGGCGTTATCTGGGGCGGCATCGCAACGCCTGCCGAGGCTGCTGCGTTTGGTGCTGCGGGCGCCTTCGTCATCAACTTCATCTATGGCAAACTTACCAAGGAAGTTCTGGTTGAATCGCTGGTGTCGACGGTAAAGCTCAGCGGTATGGGCCTGTGGATTTTGATTGGCGCAACTGTCTATCTCAACGTGTTTAACACCTTGGGCAGCCAGGACCTTCTGACCAACCTGGTTCTGTCTATGCCAGGCGGAAGCACCGGCATCCTGTTGATGATGATGTTGATCATCTTGATCCTGGGTATGGTCATGGATGACTGGGCCATCATTCTGCTTTGCACCCCGCTGTTCATCCCGATCATTGATGAACTAGGGATCGACAAACTGTGGTTCGGCGCTTTGTTCATCGTGAACATTCAGATCGCCTATCTGACCCCTCCATTCGGCTTCGTTCTGTTCTGGATCAAGGGCGTGTTGCCCAAAGATGTGAGTATGGGCGATGTTTACAACTCGGTTGGACCCTTTGTTGTACTTCAATTCGTTGGCCTCACGTTGATTTTCATCTTCCCGGAAATCGCCACCTGGCTGCCCAACGCGCTGAAATAGAGGATATCAGATGTTCAAACATATACTTGTCCCCGTAGCTCCCGGACATGAGAAAGAGTATTCGGCATCCATAGAAGCAGCAAAGAAACTGTTGGCGGACGGTGGTCGGATTTCGGTCTTGTCCATTATGGAAGAGCTGCCATCCTACATGGCGTCATATTTTCCAAAGGATCAGCTTAAGAAAGCAATCGATGAGCTTGCGGATACTTTGACGGCAGAGCTGGGATCGGACGTGATCGATGTTCATGTTGTGTCAGGACATTCGACCAATGCGATCCTCAGTTGGCAGGAAAAGCACAAGGCAGATTGTGTCGTCGTGTCCTCACACCGGCCCGGTCTATCTGACCTGCTGCTGGGATCTACGGCCGCCAGGGTTGTACGGCATTCCAATTGCAGTGTCGTGGTCCTGAGGTAAGGTCAAGCAAAACCATTTGGTTGTAAAAATATGGGGTTTCCGGTTCCTCCTGATGAGGGGCCGGAAACTTTTTTCATTCAAAGTATTATTTTGAAAAATGCAAAACTCTCAGGCACTTGGTTTCATTTTATTGAAAGCCAACAATTCTCCTTCAAAAGAGGCAATCCACTCATAAGACATCTTATGTTAAATAACTGCGTTTAACTTACCGTCGATATGCGGAGTATCTGTCGAATAGGTCGGCCTGCACATCAGATAGCGACCGTATATTTGATGACGTGCTTCACCGAACGGAAGATCCCGGCCGTTCGAGAAAATCTGAAACAAATGAATTTTGGTGCTTGTTTAAGCCGTGAACCTCAAGCTAAACCAGCAGTACGCAGGGGAGTCCCACCGAGGGGACTGAGAGGCTGACGGGGCAATGCCCGGCGACGCGACCCTTTGAACCTGACCCAGTTGATACTGGCGTAGGAAGCTAGGGCGCGCAGGCCACAAAACCGGGCAAGCGCACTCCGAACAGGGGGCTGTCTGCCTTCTCGTTTCCCCAAGCCAAAACTCATCTGGTGTCTTTTTAAGTTGAACTGCTTGAGGAGCACCAACATGAACGTCCCCAACCCCAAAATCACCACCGGTGAGCTGCCCGCATCGCGCAAGATCTATGTAAACGGCACATTGCACCCGGATGTGCGTGTGCCAATGCGCGAAATCTCGGTCCACCCCACGGCGGGGGAGCCACCCTTGCCCGTATATGATAGTTCAGGGCCGTATACCGATCCGCAGGTGATGACGGACATTCGCCAAGGTCTGGCGCCGCTGCGACGCAAGTGGATTGAAGCCCGAGCAGATGTGGAAGAATATGACGGGCGTGAGATCAAACCGGAGGACAACGGCTTTGTCGAAGGTGATCGATTGACGCCCGAGTTCCCTGTGCGCCCGCGCCCCCTGCGCGCCAAGGATGGAAAAGCTGTGACGCAGCTGGCCTATGCCCGGGCCGGCATTGTCACACCGGAAATGGAGTTCATCGCCATCCGCGAGAACCAATTACGCGAAGCCGTCGCCGAACAGCGCGAAGGCAATGATTGGGGTGCAAACATCCCTGATTATGTGACCCCGGAATTCGTGCGGGATGAGGTCGCCGCTGGTCGCGCCATTATCCCTGCGAATATCAACCACCCTGAAAGCGAACCGATGATCATCGGGCGTAATTTCCTGGTAAAGATCAACGCCAATATGGGCACCTCGGCTGTGACCTCTTCGATGGAAGAAGAGGTCGATAAAATGGTCTGGTCGATCCGTTGGGGTGCTGACACCGTCATGGACCTGTCGACCGGCCGCAATATTCACAACACCCGCGAATGGATCATCCGTAACAGCCCGGTGCCGATTGGCACCGTGCCGCTGTATCAGGCGCTGGAAAAGGTGAACGGCATTGCCGAAGACCTGACATGGGAAGTGTTCCGTGACACGCTGATCGAACAGGCCGAACAAGGTGTGGACTATTTCACCATCCACGCAGGCGTGCGCTTGCATATGGTGCCGATGACGGTGAAACGGGTCACCGGGATCGTTTCACGCGGCGGGTCGATCATGGCCAAGTGGTGCTTGCATCACCATAAGGAAAGCTTCCTATATGAGCATTTCGACGAGATTTGCGATATATGCCGGGCCTATGACGTGTCGTTCAGCCTGGGTGACGGCCTGCGCCCCGGCTCGATTGCGGACGCTAACGACGAAGCTCAATTCGCCGAGTTGGAGACGCTGGGGGAGCTGACCAAGATCGCCTGGGCCAAGGATTGTCAGGTAATGATCGAAGGCCCCGGTCACGTGGCCATGCACAAGATCAAGGAAAACATGGACAAGCAATTGGAGTGCTGCCACGAGGCGCCCTTTTACACGCTTGGCCCCCTGACCACCGATATCGCGCCGGGCTATGACCACATCACCAGCGGCATTGGTGCTGCGATGATTGGCTGGTTTGGTTGTGCGATGCTCTGCTATGTCACGCCGAAGGAACATCTGGGGCTGCCGGACCGGGATGATGTAAAAACTGGGGTTATCACCTATAAAATAGCGGCTCATGCCGCTGATCTGGCAAAGGGTTTGCCGGGCGCGCAACGTCGTGACGATGCGCTGTCCCGCGCCCGGTTCGAGTTCCGCTGGGAAGATCAGTTCAACCTGTCGCTGGATCCCGAAACGGCACGAGAATTCCATGACCAGACCTTGCCTAAACAGGCACATAAGGTGGCGCATTTCTGTTCAATGTGCGGGCCGAAATTCTGTTCGATGCGGATCAGCCACGACATTCGAACTGAAGCGCAGAAAGAGGGGATGGAGGCCATGGCCGCCAAATTCCGCGAAGGCGGCGACCTTTACATGCCCGTGAAAGACTAAACACGGCGGCGGAGCCGATCCTTTCGGCTCCGCAAGCTTCTGCACTGAAAGGAAACTATTCTCAGGGCAATAGATCGGATACTTTGCTGAACCCGGTCAAATCGAAGCCAAATGAAATTGGCTCTCCGACCCTGTTTTTGGCGTCGATCTGCAATTGATTACCCGCGCGCATCGCAGACATCCATTCGGGGGAAACAGGCGAACGGGCAAAACAGCCTTGTGCCTCGCATGTCAAAAACTCCAGACGAGCGACCTCGGCATCATCCACTTTTGCAACCAGGCCTTCCGAGAACAAAAGACCGAATGGCAGGGTCAGCACGGTCTCAGTCTCGTCCTTACCTGCGGCCTTTACAAACGCGATGGATGTAAGCCTCTGGTTGTTTTCGGTCAAAACGATGCTTTGGGTCATTTCGCAGATCAACTCGGACCCGCTGGCCCGATTGCTGCAATTGACCGACCATGGCGGCGCTGCGCCTTCCTGCGCAGCCAGGGGGGTCGCCAAACCCAATGCGACACCCAACGCGCTTACCCAAGTTTTCATCCTGCTGTCCCTCATCGATTAGAATTGTAGTCCAAGGCCAAGACCTACCTGTAAGGCCCTGGTTGAGTCTCCGAACAAATGATCCAGGCTCAGATTGACAAAGCTGCTGTCGTCCAGCGCAAACAACCCCAACCTGGCCGAGACCAAGCCATGCGCGTCGCCGACAAAGCTGGTGTTTGAAAACCCACCGTCAGCGGCGCTCGCTCCGTTAAACCCGGCAGTGACCGATACGGTATCATCTGACGAGAGAATGGCACCGACCTGAAAACTTGCGCGCAGCTTCTGCGAGGCACTCAGGGTTTGCTCGGTGCCGATTTCCAGCGAAGGCGTGAAGGAATAGATCATCTCGCTATCGTCTTGCAGAACGATCCCCGCCAGGGTTGCATCACCATTGCTTTCGGTTGCCAGACGTGTGGCATCAACAGCAACCTCAGGGCGCAGATAAGAACTGCCGCCCGCGAACCTGTGGTCATAAGCAAGGCTGAGACGCAGGTTCTGATGGTTCATCTTGTGCTTGATCTCGCTGACGCCAACGGTGCTTACGATTTGACCGTTGGGCAGCACGCCACTGATCCCGCCCGCGCTGAGCGTGTCATAGTCTGACCAACCGGCGGACAGCTGGGCTGCAAACTCCCACGCGCCAGTGTATTTGGTCAGCGAGGCACCCAGATTGAATCGATCACCCGTTGCATTGTAATTCGATCCGTTCCGTAGGCTCATCTCGTCATAGCCTACCGCGAACCCAGCGAACAGCTCGTCTCCAACCGGCAGACGGACACCAGCCGACAGGTTGGTGTCGTTGATGTCTAGCTCTTCGTACATGCCGGTCTGATCACGGTCATAGAAGGACCGCCCGCCCGAGAACCAGACACAATTGCGCGGGTCATCCCCGAACTGGTAATCGGTAAACCGTTCGCAATTGTGTAGCGTGTCCGCAAATACCCGAGTGCCATAAAGTGCATCCACAGCGTCGGCGGCATAGTCGGCTGTCGACAAGCTTTCGATTGCGGCGATGACATCGGCCTCGGACTGCATGTTGCCGATCAAGGCAAACAGTTGGCCTTGGGCAGCCGATCCCTGTCCGTTCAGAACTTGGTTGATGTAATCCCCGATGGCCGCCTGATTGGCGTTCATGCCGGCGGTCGAATAATCCGGCGTGATCACCAGATCGACCGAGCTGCCGTCAGAGGTAGAGCCGTTCAGGCCAATGGAATAATCCAGCACAACAGTGTCCTCGATCATCGTTCCCGCATCTGCGGCGGTTCCATCAGGATTGATGATGACAAGGGGCAAGGCCCGTTCCAGCGCGTTCAGCAGTGGCACCAGGGTGCCGCCCATGGTGGCATTACCGGTGGCATTAACCAGGTCGCTATTGCCACCCGACACCCCAGAAGTCAGGAAATACACGTCAAAGGTTGATGTTGCCGTTGCTCCAAAAGCCAGGCTTCCGGTCAGGTTCAATGTCTGGCTGACATTTCCGCTAAAGGTAAAGTCACTGGCCGCAACCGTCGCCGTCAAATCTCCGTCCAGACCCAGATTGGCCCCCAGGACAAAATCACCGTTCACCTGCATGAACCCGTCAGCACCCAGATTGACCGTATCCAACGCATAGAAGGCCGCGCCATCTTCGACGGTAAAGCCGTTGGTGCCTGCGCCAAGATCCATGTTGCCAAGGGCCGCACCCGCAAGCGATATCTGTTCGTTGCCGTCGCCCCCATTCACCAATTGATCGTTGCCGGCAATCAACAAGGTATCTTTGGACAGGGTCAGCACATTGTCGGTGCCACCGTCCACAACGATTGATGCGACTGACCCCGCCTCACCCGTGCCGCCCATGACAACGCCGTCAAAGCCAAGTGTGATCGCGCCCGCGCCATCGCGCCCTTCGGATTGTGCCAAGACGCCGATGCCGCCCTCGCCCACCGACAGGATATTACCATCGAGTATCATGTCGATGGCGCCACCAGAACCCGCGCCACCGGCAGCCCCGCGATAGACCGAGTCCACCATGCCACCGCCGCCGCCAAGCGATTGCGCCACAACACCAATCGCATTTTCACCCGTCGTGACGATGTTGCCAGATTGCGAGAATCCGATATCGCCACCATCACCGCCATTTGCAGCAGACAGGTTTACCGTGATCCGGCTGGCCTCCATATCGGTTGAAACAAGACCGCCGCCGCCACCGATACTTTGGATGACGAACCCGTGCGATCCGGTTCCACTGGTGGTCATGTCCCCGATATTCGCAAAGCCGACATCACCGCCGTCACCGGTTGAATCATCCTGCGCGCCCAGCGTTACATCCGCGCGCCCAAGACCCGAGATGACAACTTCGCCCCCACCCGCACCGATACTCTGGACGCTTTGGCCAAAGGACCGGTCACCACTTGTGAACACGTCGCCGTCCAGCGAAAGGTCGATATCACCGCCATCGTTGTTGAAGCTGGGATCAGAGCCCAGGATCACAGACGCGGCCTTTTCGATCCCGGCTTCGCCATTCGTATTGCTGTTCAGCACAAGTTTGCCGCCACCGCCGCCGATGGATTGCGCCGCACCGGCGGACGAGAACGCGCCATCGGTGCCAACATCACCGGTCCGGCTGCCATCCACGTCACCACCACCGGCGTCATCCGTGTCAATCGCACCCAGACGTGCGGTGATATCGATAGCGTCACCGTCTTGAACATCCACCGTGGTCGCGGATGCACCACCGCCGCCACCGACGCTCTGCAGCATCAGGCCGGTCGAACGATCGCTTGTGGTGGCGATGTTGCCGTTATGGGCCTGTGTGATCTGGTTGCCCGCCATGCCTGACACGTCATCGCCACCAAGGGCGATATCGCTGCTGACGACCGAGCCGGTCGCGCCAGCAGTTGTTGTGGTGAAATCGACAGAGGTATCAGTATTGCCGCCGCCGCCATTCACCGATTGGACAAAGACCGCTTCGCTGCCCGCGCCGTTGACAAGAATATCTCCGGTCGAGTTGACGGTGACGATGCCCGCAGAACCGGTGGATCCTTCCCGGGCCCCTAGAACCTGCGAGATGGTGTAATCCAGCACCGAGACCAGCGGGGACGACACCGAATAACCCGCGTTGCCGCCGCCACCGCCAACGGATTGGGCATAGATGCCAAACCCGTTTTCGGCATTCACAACAATTGTGCCAGTGTGGTTGACCGTGACGTCTCCACCATTCGCACCCGATCCACCTGATCCGCCAATGGCGATCTTCGAATAGGATTTGCCGGTCATGGTGTTCTTAAGGTCATTCACGTCCATCGCAACGGCCAGACCGCCATTGCCGCCGCCGCCACCGACGGATTGTGCAAAGATGCCGTAGGCACCTGTACCATCTACCTGAACGTCCCCGGTGTTGGTGACAACCACGTTGCCGGCAACATTGCCGCTGCCGCCCGAACCGCCAATATTCAGCTGCGCGGTCGGAGAGCTGCTGTCCCCGGTCTTGAGCCGCAATGTCCCCGTGATCGAGCTGCCGCCATTGCCACCGCCCCCGCCGACGGATTGGGCAAAGATACCGTGCGCACCCGCACCCGTTGTCACGATCGTACCGGCATTGGCAACCGAGACGTTGCCGCCCGTGCCACCAGTACCGCCCGATCCACCCAGGCCAAATTGCAACGCTCGCCGCGTAGTGGCCTCGGCCCCACCATAGCGCCCGTCAACCGAGATGGTCGAACCGCCATTACCGCCACCACCACCAATGGATTGGGCAAAGATGCCATGACTTTCCGTACCATCGGTCAGGATCGTGGCATCGGCTTCGTTGACGACGGTTACCGTGCTGCCCGCGCCGCCAGTGCCACCAGTTCCGCCGATCAGAATGGCGTTTGTCGTTGATCCTTCCGACGATCGACCCAAGATGATGTTGCGCACCTGTTGTGCATCGCCTCCGCCACCGCCGACGGATTGCGCATAAATACCGATGGACTTGTCACCCGCTGTTGCGATGACATTGCGGTTGGTAACCGACACCGCGGCCGACATCGCACCGGTGCCGCCATTGCCGCCAATCGAAATGGTCGCCGTGTTGCCGATCTCTTTGCGCAGGTTGATGATGCGGTTTTCCACCAGGCCACCCATGCCGCCACCGCCGCCGACGGATTGCGCATAGATGCCGTGCGCCATCGTGCCCGCCGTGGTGATCATGCCGTCATTCACAACGGTCACAATGTCCGACGTCATGCCGTCCCCGCCAGTGCCTCCGATATTGATAGAGGCTGCCGTCCCCACGGTTGATGGGTTAACGAAGGATTTGATCGTATCAAGGTTTCCCTGACCCGCCTGCACCATACCGCCAGTGCCACCTGCACCGCCCACCGATTGCGCCAGCAACCCGATCGAGCGTTCCCCCAGCGTTGCGATCCGTGCGGTACTGGTCACATCGACCGTGCCACCTACGCCGCCAGAGCCTCCGGTGCCACCGATCGAAAGTGATGCCGAAATGCCGCCACCAGCCGAGTTGCTGGCCTTGCCGCCATTGCCGCCACCGCCGCCCACGGATTGCGCGAACACCGCATGGGCATCGTCGCCCTGAGTGACCACGGTACCCGCGACCACAGAAGTCACGTTACCGGCCGCGCCACCAGTGCCACCCGCCAAACCGACCGACACGCTGGCCTTGTTGCCCTTGCTGTCGCCGGTCTTTGGCGTGCCAATGCTGACCGAGGTAGACGAAGAATTGCCGCCGCCGTTGCCAATAGATTGGGCAAAGAACCCGTAAGAGCGGTCGCCCGCAGTGCTGATGATACCGTCCGAGCTGGCAAAAACATCGCCGCCACTGCCGCCGGTGCCACCGGTTCGGCCGATCTGAATGTTGACGTTGCCGCCATCCACCGAGGTCGAGGCCGAGTTATAGCCCGCATTGCCACCACCGCCACCAACGGATTGAGCGAACAGCCCATGGGAATCCGCACCGAGCGTTGTGATGTCGCCGGTATTGCGCACGTCGACTGTCCCACCGATGCCGCCCTGACCTGTCCCGCCGCCAACGGCCAGGCCAAAACCCTTGTTGGTTTGGTCCGAGGCAAGTTCATAGGCAAAGGCCAGGTTCAGGGCTGCGTTACCGCCGCCGCCACCAATGGATTGGCCAAATACCCCGTGGCTACTGTCTTGTTTCGTAAGAATATCGCCGTAATGGTCAATATCGACCGTCCCACCATCCCCAGCGGTTCCGGCATCGCCGCCGATGGCAACCACAGCCGACATGCCGGTTTTGTTGCCAGAAGAATCCGCTGGATTCACTTTGCCTTCAAGCTCATCCAGCACGTTGTTGTAATTGGCAATTACCGAGTCATCCACGCCCGTATTGGTCGGTGTCTTTCGGTCGGTTGAATCGCCGGTGCCGCCGTTACTCTGGTTGCCCGTTGTTTTGCTGATACCCACAACTGCATTGACCCCAGCATCACCACCGCCGCCACCAATGCTGGACGCCTCGATCCCGTGCGCGCCGACACCGTCTGTCGTTATGGTGCCTGCTGCCGCCAGGGCTGTCCCACTCACGACGGTCACATCGCCAGCGTCACCGCCGCCACCGCCAAAGCCACCAATGCCCATTGCAATGGGTGAGCTGTCCTTGGTGCCAACAAAGGTCGCGTTGATCCCGCCAGTGCCACCGCCGCCGCCAATGCTTTGGGCAAAGATGCCCCGCGAGTGATAGCCATTGGTCGAGATATTGCCGGTTTGCGTGACAGTGACGTTGCCCGCATCTGCGCCGGTGCCGCCGTGACCGCCCAGACCACCGACGATGCTCAGGTCGGTTTTGCCGTCGGAATTGTTGGAATCGCCATAGTTCAGTTGCCCGGTCACGTTCAGCGCGCCGTTGCCGCCGCCTCCTGCGATGGACTGGGCCAGAACGCCGTGCTTCCAGTTGCCCGCAACTGTAACCGATCCCGCGTGATCCACGGTTACATCGCCCGAGACATTACCATTACCGCCAAAACCGCCGACTCCGAATGTGACCGAAGGGATCTTGCCATCCTTGCTTAGCGCGATCCCGCCCGACACGTTCAGGCCGCCATTGCCGCCGCCGCCGCCAATGGATTGCGCCAGCAGACCAGCCGAACCATCGGTATCCGGCTTTTCTTCGTTGAAGACCCCCATGTCGATGAACAGACGCTCCAACCCGTAGGTCGAGGCCAGCTCTTCGGTCTGATCCACGATGGTATCCCCCAGGAAATCGCGCAGCTTGTCTTCGAAAGTTGTAGTGTCAGGGATCGAAATATCGTCCGGGTCCGTCGTGACCGTGATATCCGCCTGCGACGTGACTGTGACATCGCCCGCCTGACCACCGTTTCCTGCGAACCCACCAACACCCACGATCAACGAGCTGTCGGACACGATCCCGCCCGACACGTTCATACCGCCATTGCCGCCGCCGCCGCCAACGGATTGCGCCAGCAGACCAGATTGGCCGGTCCCATGCGCCATGATCGTGCTGCCGGAACCAATGTTTACGTCGACGTTCCCGGCATCGCCGCCACCACCACCAAAGCCGCCGACCCCGACAACAACGGCGTAGGATTTGCTGCTATCCGTTTGTCCCGCCCCAGGTTTGCCGCTGATCGCGATTCCGCCAGAGACATTGGTGCCGCCATGACCACCGCCGCCACCCAGCGATTGCGCGATAATGCCGCTGGCACCTTTGTTTTCATCGACGGCAAAAGTGCCGTCGGATTGTTGCACCATCGGTACCGCCTGCACGTTGCCGGTGTAATCCAGATCGACATCGCTTGCGTCGCCGCCTGATCCGCCAAAGCCACCCACGCCCGCTGCGACGGAAAAGATCGTGTCAGACCCCGACGGTTTGGTCAGCGCCAGTGAGCCCGAGATATTGACACCGCCGGTACCGCCACCGCCGCCTAGGCTTTGGGCGAAGATGCCATGCGCCCCGTCGCCTGCGGTCACTACATCGCTTTGAACGTCCAACGTTACCGTACCGGCATCACCGCCACCGCCACCAAAGCCGCCAAGGCCCAATGCGACCGCTGCACCGGATTTGCCCGTCAGGTTCACCGCGCCCGAAACATTCAGACCGCCATTGCCGCCGCCGCCACCAACGGATTGCGCCATCACACCAATGCTGTCCACGCCCGTCGTGACCACTGAGGTCGTGCCACTACTGTCCGTGCTGGAACGTAGGGTGCTGATCACGTCGCCAGCATTGCCAGCCCCGCCGCCAAAGCCACCCACGCCCAGGCTGACCGAGCCGCCGTTTTGCTGACTGATGCCCAGTGAGGCCGAGATGTTCGTGCCGCCATTGCCGCCACCGCCGCCAAGGCTTTGTGTCAGAATGGCCGTGCTGCGATCGCCAGAGGTCAGAACCCCGCCTGTAACGGTCGATTGAACCAGCGCACCGGCATCCGCGCCGCCGCCGCCGAACCCGCCGACGCCAATGCCTATGGCTGCGTTGGTCGAGCGGGACAAGGACAAGGCCGCCGAGATGTTGGTGCCGCCGTTACCACCGCCCCCGCCAAGGCTTTGTGTCAGAATACCGACCGAGTCATCGCCAGCCGTGGTGACATTGCCGGTGACTTGCTGGGTGACGTTGTCCGCTGCGCCGCCGTCTCCGCCGAAGCCGCCAACGCCGATCCCAAGACCGCCCGAGAAATTGCTGGCCAGAGAAATAGCGCCGGAAATATTCGTGGCTCCATTACCGCCGCCGCCGCCCAAACTTTGCGCCATGACGCCAGCCGACCGCGCGCCCGAAGTGCTGACATTGCCCACAAAGGTGTTGTCGACCATGCCGCTGGTGCCTCCGCTGCCGCCGAAACCACCAACACCGATCCCCGCCGCGCCGGAACCTGTCCGCGCAATGCTAAGCGCACCCGAGATGTTGACGCCGCCATTGCCACCGCCGCCGCCAACGGATTGCACCAGAACACCGGTTGCGTTTTCGCCACCCGTGGTGACATCACCGGTGACCGAGCCGGTGGCCGAGCTTGCATTGCCGCCGTCCCCGCCGGACCCGCCGATACCCACGCCAACAGCACCGCCGCCAGTACCCGACAAGTTCACAGCGGCCGAAACATTCAGCCCTCCGTTACCGCCGCCGCCTGCTGCGGATTGCACCAGAACGCCCCCCGAATTGTCGCCTGCCGTGGTGACATTTCCAACAACTGTCCCGCTCGCCGTGTTGGCATTACCGCCATCGCCGCCGCTGCCGCCAAGCCCGACCGATGCACCACCGCTGCCGGTTCCGGCAACCGTGACTGTGGCGGACACATTCATACCGCCATTGCCCCCACCGCCGCCAAGGCTTTGGACGATGACGCCGCCAGATTCGTCTCCTTGGGTTGATACATCGCCGGTCAGCGTGGCTTCGGCCGTGCCGCCGTCACCACCCGTACCGGACGCGCCGCCGAGACCTACCGAGGCACCGCCCGCTCCCGTGCCCGCCGCAGCAACCGCGACCGAGACGTTCATGCCGCCATTACCACCACCGCCGCCGACGGACTGCGCCAGCAAGCCGGTCGACGTGTCCCCCAGCGTCACCAGGTTGCCCGTGACATTTGCCGTAACAGCCGAGGCATCGCCGCCACCTGTCCCGCGGCCACCCAGACCAACAGCCGCCGCACCAGAGCCTGTGCCCGCTCCGCCCACGGATGCCGAGACATTGAACCCGCCATTGCCACCGCCGCCGCCAATGGATTGTGCGACAACTGCACTGGATTGCGCGCCTTCGGTCTGAACATCATTTGCGACGGTCAGGCCCACGATGCCACCCGTGCCCCCGCTGCCACCCGAGCCGCCCAGACCAACGCTGATCGCGCCGGACCCGGTGCCCGCGCCCGCCAAAGCTGGCGATACGTTAAAGCCACCATTGCCACCGCCGCCGCCGACAGATTGCGCCAGAATACCAACCGAGGCGTCGCCCTTGGTCACCACATTTGCCGTGGTGCTGGCGGTAACCTGACTACCGTTACCGCCGCCCGCACCCGAACCGCCCAGCCCAACTGAAACTGAGCCCGCGCCCGTACCTGCACCCGAGACTGTGGGGGACACGTTGAACCCACCATTGCCGCCGCCACCGCCGATGGACTGCGCGACGAAACCGCTTGAGGCAAACCCGTCGGTCAGAATGGTTCCGTTCGAGGTCATTGTGACGTTGCCACCCTGCCCGCCTGTATCACCTGAACCGCCAAGCCCGACACTGACCGCACCGCTGGCCGTGCCAGCGCCCGACAGAACTGGAGCTACGTTGAAACCGCCGTTGCCTCCACCGCCGCCAATGGATTGCGCCACAACGCCCGAGGACTGGTCGCCGCGTGTTTCTACCGCATTGTTAGACGTAGCGATGACGGTACTGCCGTCTCCGCCGCCTGCGCCGTCTCCGCCCAGGCCAACAGATACACCGCCGCCTGCAGTGCCCGATCCTTGAACCGCCGCGCTGACGTTAAAGCCGCCATTGCCGCCGCCACCGCCGATGGATTGCGCCAGGAAGGCGGTGGCTGAATCGCCCTGTGTCAGGATTGTTCCGTCCGATGTCAGGGTAACCGCACCACCGTCACCGCCACCATCGCCGGTGCCGCCCAATCCGATACTGACCGCGCCCGAGCCGACACCCGCACCAGCACCGGTGCCAGAAACATTAAAGCCACCATTACCACCACCGCCGCCGATGGATTGCGCAACCACGCCGGATGACCGGTCACCAGCGGTTACAATGGAATTGGTTGTGGTCAGGTCGACTGTTCCACCATCCGCGCCGCTGCCGCCGTCGCCGCCCAGCCCAACGCTGACAGCACCGCTGCCAACACCTGCACCTGCGAGCGAGGCGCTGACGTTGAACCCGCCGTTGCCACCGCCGCCGCCGACGGACTGTGCCAGAACCGCAGTCGAATCCGCGCCGCCTGTGCTGACGGTGCCGGAGACTGTGCCAGTGACCGATTTTCCGATCCCTCCGCCCGAGCCACCGCCGCCAAGGCCAACTGTGACGGCACCGCCACCCGCGCCAGCCCCCGCGATCCCTGCCGTGACGTTGAACCCGCCATTACCGCCGCCGCCGCCAATGGATTGGAACACAACACCACTTGAATTGTCGGACAGAGTTGTGACGTTCCCAGCAACCTGAGCCTCGACCACGCCGCCGTCGCCGCCGGTCGCACCGTTTCCGCCCAGCCCGACGCCGATTGACCCGGCGCCAGCACCCGCAGCGGCGACTCCTGCGGTGACGTTAAAGCCACCATTGCCACCGCCACCACCAATGGATTGAACCACTACACCTGTGGACCGCAAGCCTTCGGTTCGAACATCCCCATTGACGCGAACGCCCGTGACAGTTCCGCCAACGCCACCACTGCCGCCGTCACCGCCAAGTCCCACACCGATGGTTCCGGCACCGGCACCCCCGGCGGCCAGACCCGCCGCGACGCTGAAACCACCATTGCCGCCGCCACCACCGATGGATTGCACGACTACTGCACCGGAATCGTCTCCGCGTGTGGTGACATTGGCGTCGACAGTGGCTGTTACGTTCCCCCCTGCCCCGCCACCGCCGGACTTACCGCCAAGACCAACGCTGACCGAGCCCGCCGCAGCGCCGCCAATATCGGCGCTGGCCCCGATGGCATAACCGCCATTGCCGCCCCCACCGCCAACCGATTGCGCGACTACGCCACTGGAAAACGCGCCACTGGTCTCAATAGACGTTCCGCCCGCAACCAGAGTTACATCGCCTCCGATCCCCGCGCCGCCACCGTCTCCGCCGATGCCGACATTGATCCCAATCGCTGCAACACCACTTGCGCTGACACCTGCAGCGATACTGCCGCCGCCGTTGCCGCCGCCACCGCCAACCGATTGCGCAATGATCGCGCTGGAGTTTGTGCCCGTCGTGGTGACATCCGCATTGGTATAGACCTGAACAGTCCCACCGTCACCGGCGCTGCCCGCCTGTCCGCCGATTCCGACCGAGACATTGCCGGAAAACAGCGCCGAAGCCCCGCCGGTTGCTGCAACCGCCAGACCCCCATTGCCGCCACCGCCACCAACTGATTGGAAAAGCATCCCGGTCGAACGATTTCCGGTGGTGACAACCGTGCCCTCGAACCCTGCGACCGTCGCAACCCCGCTGCCATTGAACTGGCCGACCGTTACATTGCCGCCCTTGCCACCCGTGCCGCCATCGCCGCCGACACCAACTGCTAGAGATCCAGAAATCGGGCCGCCGGAAACTGCAACCGAGACAGCATAGCCGCCGTTGCCGCCGCCACCGCCAACCGATTGCAGCATGACACCGACGGAATCCTCTCCTCCGGTTTGCACCGAAGCTGAGCCGCTGCCGCTTAGTGTGACGTCGCCACCATCACCACCATTGCCGGCCGATCCGCCGACCGAAACTGATGCCGCGCCAAAGGCCCCGACGGCCACCGAAACAGCGCCACCGCCATTACCGCCACCGCCACCAACGGATTGGGCAAACACACCTGCCGAGCGGTCGCCTGAGGTTTGGATCGCAGAAGGCTGACTGCTGTCGGTGTTGGATAGGGTCACATCGACGTCCCCGCCGGTGCCACCGGCACCGCCATCCCCACCGATGGCCACGCCGACAAATGCACCAACAGACCCGGACGAGCCACCGTTGCCGCCACCGCCGCCGATGGATTGGGCCAGAATGCCCATCGCGTCGTCCCCGGTCGTGGTAATGATCCCGTCGTTCACGATCGTCACGGTCGAACCGCTGCCACCGCCATTACCATTGCCGCCGACCGAAACCATGCCACCAGACGATCCGCCGTCCCCGCCGCCGCCGCCAATGGATTGCGCGATGATGCCGCGTGCCCCGTCGCCGCCCGTTACAATGCTTCCGTAATTGCTGACGCTGACTGCTGCGCCCGTGCCACCCCGCGACCCGGTGCCACCGATGGCAACCAAACCATAGGAATTCGCGCCCGTGCCACCGCTGCCGCCGATGGACTGAGCCATAACCCCGTCAGAGCCTTCGCCTGACGTAAGAATGGTGCCACTACCCTGGATCGTGACGCTGACAGTGTCCCCGCTACCGCCGTTTGATCCGACCCCGCCCAGAGACAATGAAACCAGCCCACCCGCAGTACCTCCCGAGCCGCCACCACCACCGATGGACTGGGCAACAATCCCGCGCGCGAAATCGCCCTGCGTTTCGATTGCCCCACCATGCAAGACTGACACTGCGCCGCCATTGCCGCCATTATCCGCGCCACCGATCAATGACACCAGCAAGTTGCCACTGGTACCGGCCGAGCCACCGGACCCGCCGATGGACTGGGCGTAAATCCCGTTGGCGTAATCGCCTGTCGTCAGAATGCTGCCGCTTGATGTTGTGTTGACGGTGACCGTGCCACCACTGCCTCCATAGCCGCCGTCGCCTGATGCGCCGACCAACCCCCATTGCGAGCCACCATTGCCGCCATTGTTCGACACACTCAGAGCATAGATGCCATCGGCCGAGTCTCCGGTCGTTGAAATCGACCCGCTCTGGTTGACTGTGACATTGCCCCCATCGGCTGAATGCCCGCCGGTACCACCGCCCGGTGCCGCGAAACCGCTACCGCCATTACCCGCTTCACCGCTGCGGCTAAATGCAAAAATGCCGTCATTGTTTGAGCCGGATGTTTGGATTGTGCTGCTGGAGTTTTGCGTTGCGGTGACCGTACCCCCTTTGCCGCCATCACCACCGTCGCGTCCGTCCCAAAAACTCAGATACGAGTCGCCCCCGTTGCCGCCGTCGCCCCCGACGCTGCCGATCTCCCAGCCAACGTTGCTGGTGGCGTTGACATCGCTGGACAGAGATTTTGTCTGCGTTGGGCCATCATCACCATCTCCGCCTGATCTTGGCGGAACGACTAAGGCGCCGTCCCGTCCGTTGCTGCCATTCTGTCCGTATACAACCTGATTTACTCCGTTGGGCCCAGAGACATTCACTGGCGGTGTCACGGTGCCCGGCGTGCCCGAGCTGTTGAAGTTGCTGTTGTACTGGGACAGCGTCAATTGTGTCGACAGACTCGATGTACCAGTTGCCCCGGAGTTACTGATCTGGGCAGTTGTTCCGCTAATGGAGACAATGTCAAATGCAAGTGGTGGATTGTCCGAATTGTAAATTGTGTCGCCCGCACTTTTAACGAGAAAAACATATCCATCCGCCGTTTCCACAAAAGCGGTCGTACCCGCCGTCGGCGTCGAGGCCGGATCCACAAATAGCGCGCTAACGGTCGTATCCAGGCCGGTCACAGGGTTGGTGACTGTGTCGCCAACTTTGGAGGCGGCTGTCGGCGCCGCAAGCAAAGGATTTGAAATCAATACAAAAAATGAAATCGCGAGCAGCAGATTTGATTTCATTGTCACCCTCGAACCTCGCAACCGACATAGTCTGAACACATGGCAATCGGGTACTGTTCCGAAAAACAGTTACCTGCAATTCGGCGTTTCCCCATCACCATTTCGGGCAGAATACGCGCAAGCTAAAGGAGATAAATTTTCTAAAATTCATCTATTAACAGTTTCGTGAACCTTATTGCCTAAATGCAACATTTTTAATGCGCCAATAGGCTGTCACACGGTTTGAACAGGTAAACCACTTAAGGTGAGACAGCTGCCCTATAAGAACGTGTAATGTGCCAAGGCGACATGACGGGCACCTTCGGGGCGAAGAGTGGATTCGTATAGGGCAAAGCCGGCCACAAGCATCTCTGGCAACGTATTCACTGTGCAATCGTGGGGAATGTGAGCCGCCTGATGATGTGCGTGTTTAAGCCGCGCGATCGTTACATGTGGGCGAAAGCGTCGACGGGGCAACACAATTCCGGCGCGCCGTGTTGCGGTCTGTACTTTACGATGCAACGCAACAAGCGGCGCGCTGTCCTTAACCCCAATTGCCAGCGCACGCCCGAAACACTCGATGCCCAAAAAAATGATGTGGAAAGGTACAGAGGAAAGCGCCAAAAGCTCGTCATGCAAGGCCTCCAATACCTGCTCGGGCTGATCATCCAGAAAAGCCAGCGTCAGATGCAGGTTCTCAGGTGGCACCGGTTTGCCCGCGGGTAACGCGCGTTGTAGCGGCGCAAGAGCCACCTTTGCCTCCTGGTTGAGTGATATGGCGACGAAGGAACGCAATTGATCCTCTTGCTGTGTCTATTGTTGAACGCACGTAAAGTTAACCGTTCATGCCCGCGATGTCAGGTCTTTGCGCGATCTGCATGAAAGCCCGGAATTGATGAATGACTGGCCCGAGCCGACTTATTCTCGGGCGATCCGGGATAGATAGAACTGTGTAATGGCTTGTGTTCTGTTTTTCACCCCAAGTTTTTCATAGATATTCGACAGGTGAAACTTGACGGTATTGGTCGAAATCTGCAGCTCTTTTGACAAATCCCGGTGCGACATTCCCTGTGCCAATGCTTCGAGAATGGCGCGCTCTTTGCGGGACAAGCTTTGAATCGGGTCCCGCTGCATTTTTCGTACGTCGATAAACGGAAATACGATCTTACCTGCCGCCACATTGGCACAGGTTTCCAGCAGGCCTTCAACCTCGCCGGACCGGGCAGCAAACCCTAAGGCCCCGGCCTGCATCGCCAGACGCTGGATATCACCCGTCGCATCGCCATAGACTACAAGCCGCGGGGCGTTGGCCTGCTCGCGCAGCACTTCGATCAGTTTGGCCGCCCCACCACAGGCAAATTCCAGTGGATCACGCCGACCTGCTCGGGAACTCGCATCACGGTCCCAAGAAACCCTTCTGCCGTGGCCGAGGTTGCCACCAGCGAGAATCGTGGGCGCGTTCGAAAATTTCGGACATGGCGGACAGGACCAGCGGATTACTATCCGCAAGCATGACATCAATCGGCACCCAGGGGCATCAACCATCTGTTTCTACCTAATTTTCACCTTCCCCACTCTTTTGGGTAGGAAGTAATTCGGTATACTGCGGTATTTTTGCCACTATGGGTGGGTATTTTCCCATACTTTTAGCCATCCTATAGCTGTAGTAAGTTACGTTGCGTCGCGAGACAAGGCAGCGTTTTCTATTCGGCGATGAAACACGACGGGCCGCAACGCCCGGTCAACAGCCGAGAGTGTCAGACGATGACTTTTCAGATTTTCCCTCCGCTTGAGATCCCCGAGACTCTGGCCGCGGGCCCAGGGCCTGGCAATACCGACGCTCGCGTCCTGCGCGCCTTTGCCAATGCGGGTGTCGCCGATCACATGCAGGGCGACGTCCTGCGCGGGATGATCGAGTGCAAGTATATGCTGCGCAAAATCTGGGGAACCGACAACACCTATACATTCGCGGTTGCCGGCACCGGGTGGAGCGCGCTGGATACCATGTTCTCGGCCGTCATGCCCGGCGACAAGGTTGTTGCATTTAACAACGGCACATTTTCCGGCATTGACGCGCTGA
>NZ_JBFCVU010000006.1:0-252908 GCF_040705255.1 Ruegeria sp. ANG10 | reverse complement strand
CCTCGGCAGGCTCATAACCTGAAGGGTGAGGAAGAACAGAAATCGATCCAGTGGATCGATTACCTGACGAACGCGCAAAGCGCTGGACCGTAGCTTCAAATCCTAATCCCGCAACCAGCGTCGGAATGTAAGCGTTGCATCTGACCCCCTAAATCACCCCTGATCAGCTCATACCTGGCAGTTTATGATGTCCGAAAAAGGATACAGGCATCATGAATTCTCAAGCTCTAGGTGAACTCGCAAGTGACCAGAAAATCGAAAAAGTCTTCCATGCCTAGCTGAGAAAAACCCGCTCTTTCTAAAACAATCCACAAAACCGCTGACGTCAGTCCCTGGGATCAAAAGCCTAAAACCCACTGACACGCTCGATCAGCCAATAGACCGACACGCTGCCGATGAGATAGCCAGTGATTGGTCGGGTAACCTCGCTCAGCCGTGATGGATTAAAGCGCGCCACCTGACGCCACAGAAACATTCCTACTGACAGGCCCGCAATAAAGGTAAGTTGTCCGGCCTCGACACCAAGGTTAAAGGCCAGAAGTGCAGCTGGGATATCCTGAGAGGGCAAGCCGATCTCGGACAGGGCACCGGCGAAACCCAGCCCGTGTAGCAGCCCAAAACAAAAGCAGACAATCCATGGGTATTGCTCGGACAGTCTGATACGCCCTTCTTTGTGTTTGAGAATTTCCAGGGCCAGGAACACGATCGACAGGGCAATCACCGCTTCGACCGGGGCGGCAGGAACGTGCAGCACCCCCAGCGTTGCCATTGCCAGCGTGATCGAATGCGCGACTGTAAAGGCCGTCACTGCGCCGACCAGCCGCCAAGGATCGCGCACCAGAATGAACAAGGCGAAGACAAACAGAAGGTGGTCCCACCCTTCCAGGATATGCTCGAAGCCAAGCCAGAAATAGCTGATGAAAACGGACCATGTGGTTGGATCCATTGGCAAAGTCAGGGTCGGCTCTTCAGGCGTGAACCGGAGGGTGGCAATTGCAGAATCCAGTGGCTGAACGCGTAGAAGAACATCATTGTTTTGTCGTTCGAGGCCCCGGATCGTGACTGTGTGTCCTTCGATCTCGGCCGCGCATTCGGTAACCCAAGAGGACACCCAAGCAACCGAGTCGAAGATTGGCGGTGGCCCGTGCGATGGCGCGCAAGCTTCGGGCAGGATCGCGTCGATCCCCATGGGGTGACCGTTTACATCCGGTATGCGCCACAGAACTTGCCAGGTGCCTGACGTCAATTGGCGAAGGTCCAGATATCCGGGTTCAAGCGCGTGTGTATTGCCAGGCTTTGGGGTGCAGACCAACCAGATTGCTATTATCAAGCAAAACAGCGCCCTCATTCACCGGACCCCGGTGTTTCAACCCGGTACTGCGCGGCAAGGATTTCGTATTGCGCCTGCGCCAGCTCCTCGGCCGTGTCCCGACGCCACGCTATCAGAACCGCATCGCGAATGTCCGTAAGTGGCGGCAGATATTCGGGGCGCGTTTCGGTGACACGGACCAGATGCATCCCATATCCCGATTGAATCGGCCCGGCCCAGACGCCCGGTTCTAAAGGGACCAGCGCAGCCGAAAACCCCGGGCCAAATGCGGCATCGACGGCGCTGGGGGGCGACAGCAGCATTGATCGAGGCATCAGGGATCGTACACCAATCTCTGACCATTCCCCGCCCGCTGTTAGTGCGGTAAGCGCGGTGTCCACATCCTCGGGCATCGGCTGATCGCCCAGATACACCTGATCGAATGCCATCTGCCGAGGTTTAGTGAAGCGTGCCGGGTTTGCCGCGACATAAGCTTCAAGCACAGCATCTTCGGGGTCTACCGAGGCGGCGATTGCATCCGACAGGAAATCCATCTTTTGTGCCAACCTTGCCCGGATTACCTGATCCCCGCGATCCAACCCCAGATTGCGCGCCTCGCGCACCAGAATTTCCTCACGCACCAAGGCGTCGATCAACGCCTGCAACTCGGTGTCATTGGGTGGGCGTTTCCAGGTTGTTTCAAAGCGGCTGACCAAAAGCGCGATATCAGTGTCGTCGATAACAATTGCATCGCCCCGTTCAACGTCTTCGTCCTTTGGGCCCACAATGGCAAACCAGCCAAAGATGGCTGCTCCGATCAGAATAAAGTGGAACAGGGGTTCTTTAAAAATATGCATGCTTAGTTCCGAAGACGCTTTCAGACCCGCCTCAATAGTAGTGGCGGGTCTAGTAACAAGTCAAACAGGCTGCTGAGAAATTACTCTTATATTCCAAAGCAGTGGTGGTTCTTCAAAAATGGCCATTCACCCGGGGGTGTACCATATCGGCGAGGAATAGGCGCGTTCCTGATGGATCAGTTGCGCGTTTTCAGGCAGCTCAATGCCAAACCGCAACTTGTCGTATAACAACCAACGCGGGGTCGGAATTTCCAGAACCCTGACATAATAAAAGGCCCGTTCATTCGGGTCGAAATCCGGGTCGGACCAAACGGTGATCAACTCGGACGCGCCGATTGTATTGCTCCAGCTTGCGGTTTCCACATCCACAGTGTTACCGACCTCGGGCAGGTTGCCGTCTGCATCCTGTGCCCGATCATCAGACCAGGCGACATTATAGACCTTTTCCTGCATCGCTCCGTCTGCATCTAGCCATCCCTTGACGACCTGAACCCGATCCAGATTTGCACCGATCGGGTCGCGCAGAGCACCGATCAAGAAATTCGGTGCGCCATCGCCTTCGCGCGGGCGCAGGTCACCTCCCATGGGGACACCCTTCGTGTAACCGACATCCGCCAGAAAGCGCGTCTCAAGGTCGCCCTCATCAAACGCCCAGCCGCCAAAGAATCGCAAGCCGATCCGAGGACCGGTGGTCGCGTAGGTTTCGCGGCGCTTGAACGCATCGAAAATGGCCGAGCGTGTGTTTTCAGTGGCCCAGACAGCCGTGTAGCCCGAGGCGACCAGCAGATCGCCCGGTATCTCGCCCAGTTCATTGGCAATAAAGGGATGTTGTATCCGGGTGGCCGACGGCTCCACACTGACGGATTTTCCAAAAAAGTTGTCTTCTTCGGCGGTTGCCAGCGAGGTATGGCTGTCAGTCGCGCCGCCCATCCCGAATTTATAAGGATTCACGCCGAACTTCTCTTCAAGCATCAGGCCGCGCTTGAGGGCTTCGCGCGCATACTCACCCGCCAGCATGTCCTCAGTTTTCAACTCGGTGATATCGAGGTTACCGACATCCCAGTTCTCATAGTCGGCAAAGGGGTCATCCGGGCTGAGATACGGGTGGGCCTCGCCGTCTCCTTTGATTTGCGTGACCTCGTAATGAGGCTCCCACCTTGCGCGGTTCTGGACGTATTCTTCGTCAACCTTGCCGCCGTGATACGTGTCTTCTGTTGGGAACATCCAGCCGTTCGACAGGTTGCCGTTATGGGCGAAAGCCACCGCCCGGCCGCCGGTTTTTGCCTCGTAATCCTCCAGCCAAGAATAAAGTGCCTTGGGATCGGTGTTACCGTAGGGTGGCTGTGTCACTGGCGGAACAACCTGCAATGCTCGGATTGGTCCGTCGCGCAACATAACATTCCGGTGTAGGTTGAAGCCCTTGGGCACCGAGGTCCATTCGAAGCCAATAAATGCGGTGAATTGACCGGGATCGTTGTGCCGTTCCGCGGCCAAGACGATATGTTCCCAAGTGAACGCAAAGGCATCTGCCCCCGGACTGTAGGACTCCAGCAAAATCTCCGGCAACGTCATCTGAGAGAAGTTTGTGATGATGTCGAAGGCTGCTTTACCGGCTTCTTCGCCACCGGCCTTGTATCCTTCGTACCATTCCAACCCTTTCGGGTCTGAGATCACACCGGGTTTGCCCGCTTGCAGATCGGGCGCAAAACCCATCAGGTCAGTATGATCGGTCAGAACCATCCAATCCAGCGGTCTGGCCAGTCTGACCGGTTGCCCGGTTGAGGAAATCACCTGCTCGCCCTTGGCAAATCGCCATGCGTCGTCAGGCAGCAGCGTGTTGCCGAATGCGCCGGCATCCAGCGACAACCCAGTATGCAAATGGGTGTCGCCCCAAAGCGGGCGCTCGGGGAAAGTGCGATTGGCGTAGGGTGAAAAGGGGCGCTCGGCAAACATCCCCTCGGCAGCTTCCTTGGAGGGAACTGCATCAGCAATGGCGGTTGCTGGGGCTGAGACCAAAGTAAGTAAGCAGATAGACAGTCGAAGCATGTGAACCTCCCCATTCACAGAGTTCGCGGAATTATCCTATGAAATGTTGGTATTATATATTCTAATTTGACGATATCATGTTGAGTGCTTCACGTGTGAAAAACTTTTTTGGCCATTACCCAGCAGGCGGCGTGGCCTGTTTCAAAGTGGCGACTGTATAAGAGAAACCAGCCGATCCGACGCGTCTGACAGGGTATCTTCGTCAAACGCCGCGTAACCTAGCAGAAGGCCCTGCATCTTTTGCGGCAACACACATTGGTCTGACAGCGCGCTGATACGCAGTCCATTTTCCCCGGCCCTCTGGCTGATTTCAATGTCGGACATTCGGGCCGCCAGGGCCGTGCGAAGTGCAACGCAAAGATGCATGCCCGACGAGTCGGGCTGAAGTTCCAGCAAGTCACAGACGAGGGCGAGCTTGCTGAGCAGATGGCCCTGACGTCGCGCGTAGACGCGGCGCATGCGTCTCAAATGCATGGCAAATTCACCGCTGTTCATGAATGTCGCCAAGGCGGGTTGCGGGATCAGCGAGGCGCGTGGCCCCACACGATCAAGATAGGCTCGCGTGCTTTGCAGCATGCGTTTGGGCACAACCAGATACCCGATCCTAAGCGCCGGGCTGACGAGTTTTGAAAAGCTGCCAAGGTAGATCGTGTCTTTGAGGCCATCCAACCCCGAAAGCGATGGCAAAGGTTGCCCCCGATAGCGGAATTCGCTGTCGTAGTCGTCCTCGATCACCACCGCACCGGTTTGTCTGGCCCAATCCAGCAAGGCGACCCGGCGGGGCAAGGGCAAGCTGACCCCTGTTGGATAATGCCGCGAGGGCGTGACGATTGTGGCATGGGCCTTTTGGGGAAGGCGCGTCACATCCAGCCCGTCCTGATCGATACGCACGGGGCAAGCTACGTTTCCTGTATCCGTCAGGATCGTGCGCAGTTTCGGCCAGCATGGGTCTTCGATCGCGACCTGTTTGCCCGCACCAAGCAGCCCGTGGAAAATCACCTCGAAGGCTTCGCGTGCACCCGAAGTGATCACAACCTGCCCCGGATCACAGGACAAGTGTCGCCACGCGGCAAGGTGGTCCGAGATGGCCGCGCGCAGCGGATACCAACCCAAAGGGTCCGCTCGCGCCAAAAGCTCGGGCGTTGGGCTGCGCCATGCGCGTTCAAGGTGGCGGGCCCATTGTTTGTGCGGCAGCAGGGATTGATCCGGCAGACCGGTTTGAAAGGGCTGCCATTTCTGGGTCTTTGGACCCGCCGGGCGGGGGATGGGCTGCGGTTGTGACAAGTGGGTGATCTCGCTGGCGACATAGGTGCCGCTGCCTTGTCGGGTGACCAGATACCCTTCGCTGATCATCTGGTCATAGACGGCCTGAACCGTTGTTCTGGATATCGACAACTCGGATGCCAGTGTGCGGCTGGCTGGCAGCCGCGCCCCAACCAGATCAGGGGACGAGGATATGAGACCGCGCAGCGCCTCAAGCAGCTGTGCCTGCAGCGAGGTCTTCAGCGATGCATCCAACGAGATCGCAAAAAGATCGCGATTTAAATTGGCCTTAGAAAAAGTTTCAAAATTGGACATTTGAAAATATCCAATACCCGGGCACTACAGTCATAGCAAGATCAAACCTGAGCTATGACCATGAACCAGACTTTAAACATCACCGACAGATCCCGCCTGCGCCGATCGCATGAGCGGGGGCATTTCGACCGTGCCACCATCAACAGCATTCTGGATGCCCAACCCATGTGCAGCGTGGGTTATGTGATTGATGGAAAACCCTTTGTCACGCCGACCCTGCAATGGCGCGAAGGCAATCGCATCTATTGGCATGGCTCCTCGGCCAGTCGTGCGCTGCGCAATTCCCGCGATGCGCAGGTTTGTCTGTCGGTCGCAATTCTGGATGGGTTTGTCTTGGCTCGGTCAGGTATGCATCATTCCGTCAACTCGCGGTCGGTCACGTTGTTTGGCACCGCTGTCAAGGTTGAAGACCCGACTGAAAAGCTGGACAAGTTGGGCCGGTTCGTGAACGGCCTGTTCCCGGGGCGTTATGAAAGCCTGCGGCCCGATCACGCGCAGGACTTGAAGGCAACAATGGTGCTGGGCATGGATATATCGGAAGGCAGCGCCAAGGTCCGCACGGGCGGCCCAAATGACGAGGAAGAGGATTATGATCTGCCCATCTGGGCCGGGGTCATTCCCGTCCATACCTCGGTCGGTGATCCGATCCCCGATCCGCGGAACATCGACGGCGTGCCGGTGCCCGAACATGTGCAAACCTTTCGACTGTAGGGCAGGGTGATGACGGAGCTCTCGGTAAATCTGAATGTTGCGGCCCTTTTGCGCAACCGGCGTGAACACCCCTGGCCGGATTTGATCGGTCTGGCCAGGATCGCCTTGAACGCGGGCGCGGCGGGCGTGACGGTGCATCCCCGACCGGATGAGCGTCACACCCGTGCCGATGACGTGCGCGGGTTGCGCGCCATGCTTGACGCGGAATTCCCAGATCGAGAGTTGAATGTCGAAGGCTATCCAGATGTGCGGTTTCTGTCGCTGGTGCAGCAGGTGCGCGCGGATCAAGTGACGTTGGTGCCCGATGATCCGGGTCAGGCGACAAGTGATCATGGTTGGGATTTCCCGGCACAGGGCGCGATGCTTGCGGATGTGGTTGCCGGGTTACAGGCGAACGGTCGCCGCGTGTCGCTGTTCTGCGACCCGGAGGCAGCGCACATGCCCCATGCCGCGATGACCGGAACAGATCGGGTTGAACTTTATACCGGCCCGTTCGGCGGATCTTATGACGACCCAGTCGCTGAGACGCGGGAACTTGACCGTCTGGCCGCCGCATCGACAGCGGCCGCGGCGCAAGGGCTCAAGGTCAATGCGGGCCACGATCTGACGGTCAGTAGCACGCGCAAACTGATCGCCCGGATTCCGTCGATTGCCGAAGTGTCCATCGGGCACGCTTTGTTCTGCGATTCCCTAACCTTTGGAGTGGCTGAGACGGTTCGCCGGTATCTTGGGGTTTGCAGTATCCCTCAGGCAGATGATCTGCGGGTGGAAACTGTCTGAAGCAGACAGGTGACGCCGACCATGGTCTCACCCGGCTTTTGGCGTGACATTTTCACTGCTATTTGAATAAGCCTTTGCGGCAATTCATCTGCAAATACTGGCGAGCCTGGATTGGCTGTAGTACACCTTTGCAGGTATGGGGAAGATTGCGGATAAACCTAAGCGGGAACAAGCAGATAGCGAGCAACGGCGTCAGGTCACGGTGCTGTTTGCGGATATGGTCGGCTATACCGCAATTGTTGCATCGCTTGGGGAAGAACAGGCGTTGGGCTTTGTTCGGCTGACTTACGATACGCTGGTCCGGGCGGTCGAGGCCCACGGTGGAACGGTGCGCGATTTTGCTGGCGACAGCATCATGGCGCTGTTCGGCATCCCCGACGCGGCCGAAGATACCGCACTGCGGGCTTGCCGGGCTGCCATGTCGATCCATGCGGCATTCGAAGCGTCCGCTGCAGATATCGAAGCGCGATTTGGTGTCCGCCCGAAGGTGCGTGTTGGGATCAGTTCCGGCACGGTTCTGATGGCGACGGTCCAGGGCGAGAGCGGCCCGACGACCGCTGTGGGCAGTACGGTGAATCTGGCCGCGAGGCTTGAAAATCTTGCCCCGTCGGGCAGCAGCCTGATCTGTGACACCACGCGGGGGCTTGTCGAATGGGTGACCGAGCTTGGCTTTTTCGGCAAACATCAGATCAAGGGTTTGTCCGCGCCGCAAAAGCTGTGGCAGTTGCAGGCCGTTCACCCCGACGCAACCCGGTTCGACGCATCAGTGGCGCAAGGGTTGAGCGGCTACGTCGGCCGAACCGACGAACTAAGCAGGATGTCCAGCGCGCTTGAACGTGCGAAAGAAACCCGGTCCGTGATTGATTTGGTTGCCGAGCCGGGGTTGGGCAAAACGCGGCTGGTGTTCGAGTTTCTTCATCGTCTACCCACGGAAGAGGTCTCGGTCCTGACGGGAAACTGCTTTGCCGATGGCCAGCAGGTTCCGTTTCTGCCGTTTCTGGAAATCACGCGAAACTCATTTCTCATCACTGATGCCGACAACCCGCTGCGGGTTCGGGCCAAGCTTGAGGCGGGGCTGAAAAAATCCGGGTTGTTCACGCAACAGAACCTTGGGTTGATGATGAATTTCCTGGGGCTCACGCCGCCCGAGGGGGCTCTGGACGGTCTCGACGGAGTTCTGATCGGCCTGCGCATTCGCGAGTTGCTGACCGAGTTGCTGCGCCTGAAATGCATCCGGAGCCAGGTTGTTCTGCTGATCGAAGATGGCCATTGGATCGACAGCGCGTCAAAGGATTTGCTGGCGAATATGGTCGAGGCTCCGGGTCTGTCGAACTTGCTGATCATCCAGACACGGCGACCCGAATATACGCCGGATTGGCAAAACATGGCCGGGGTGACAACCGTGGCGCTACGCCCGCTGAGGGTCGAAGACCTTGCCACCCTGGCGCAAAACCGTCTTGGAGTGGACGCTCTGCCCGAGGGGTTGGCCGAACAGCTCGCGGACCGTGCCGGCGGAAATCCACTGTTTGGCGAAGAAATCCTGAGCTTTCTGCTGGATCAGGGAGTTTTGCGCGTCAAAAATGGCCGCGCCCATATCGAAGCGGATATCAGCGACAGCGGGTTGCCCGTCACCATGCGCAGCCTTTTGACAGCCAGAATTGAACGGCTTGATCCCGAAGATCGCGCCTTGCTGCAGGCCGCGGCCGTGATTGGTCGCCGCTTTGATCCCGGCCTGTTGTCCCAGATCAGCGAGACGGTCGAAGCAACCGGTGGCGCCCTGCAACGTCTGCAAGCACAGGATGTGCTGTACCGCGAGCCGAACTCGTCGGATTACATCTTCAAACATGTGCTACTGCGGGATTCGGTCTATCAAAGCCTGGTTCTGTCCCGCCGATCCGACCTGCATCTTGCCGTTGCCGAGGCATTGGAGGTGCGCAACGCCAACCGGTTGCACGAGGCCGCTGAGGTGCTGGCTTTTCACTATGGACAGACAGATCGGGCAGATCAGGCGTTTCACTACAGTGCAATGGCTGGTGATAAATGCCTGGGCGTTTATTCGCTGGACGAAGCCAATCGTTATTTTGTTGACGCTCTTGAGCTGTACCAAAACGACCCAAGCTGCGCCACAGATGCCGAATTCGCCGGGTTCATGGCCAGTTTCGCACTGTGTTCCAATATCTCACTGCGGGTCAAAAAGATTATCGAACTAGCCGGGACAGTGCGTCCGATCCTGCAAAAGATCGGTGACAGTCAGGATCACGCGCTGTTCCTGCACCACTATGTCTCTTGTCTGGTCTGCAATGGCAAGTACCACAAGGCGCATTGGGTTCAACAGGAACTGACAGACATGGCCGGTCGTCTGAATGACCCGGCCTCCAAGGCGTATGCCATGGTGAATGAGCTGTCGGTCTCGATATATCACGCGTCGATCGACAATGACCGTTTCGAGGCGCGAAAACGCGATGTCGAGGCTGTGCTGGAACAGATCGACGACGCCTATATCCACAATTTTTATCAGGCCACTGTTGGTTGGAACGAACTGACGCGGGGGCGGGTGGCGCGGGCGCATGCCGCATCGGATCGAATGATCGCCTTGGGAAAAGCCAAAAACGACCCGCGTGCGCTGGGTTATGGAACCGCCATGAAGGCGCTGATCGCGATGGTCACCGATGATCACGAACTGGCGCTTGAAATGGCTGAGAAGGCGCGCAAAGCGTCAAAGGTCCAGTTTGAGCTGGCCATAGCCGAAGCAGCCAGAGTAGGGGCCATGGTGCCGCAGGAAGTGCAGGGCGTGACCGAGTTGGTTCAAAACCACATCAAGGCGTGCGACGAAAAGGGGTGGACGCTGTTCACCTTCGGGCCCGCGGCGATGCTGGGGGTGGCCTACGCGCTAAACGGTCGGATCACGGACGGGTTGCGCCAGATTGAATGCGCCATTCAGAAACGTACCGACGAGGGCACCCAGATTTCCGCTGACTGGGCCCGTCTGTTTCTGTGCGAGATGTACCTGGCCATCCTAACTGGTGAAGGCGGCGGTTCGCTGGGGGTTCTGTTTCGAAATTTCCGGTCGATCCTTTGGGTTATGCTGTTTGGAAAAAAACGTCTGATCGCGATGGTCGAGCAGGTGCGCAAGAACCCTCAATTCGACCAAAAGGGCCACTATATCGCGCGCTGTGATATGATCATGGGGCTGTTGTACAAGGCGAAGAAAAAGAAGGCGCAGGCTATCGAGCATCTAAGCCGGGCCCGCGTCATCGTCGAGTCTGCAGGGCGATCTCCGATGCTGACACGCATTGATACGGCGCTGGCGGAATTGGCATAGCCTTTCTATTCAAATTGCTCAGGCTGAGGGTTTTCGGGCGCGTCTTTGGTGGCTGAAGATCAACTGATTGGATTGGAAATCCGACCGGAAATCGGCGGCCCTGCCGGACAGCGCGTAATAGAACTTCATCAATCCGGGTTCGATATGGTGGGCTTGTTCGATGCAATCCTCGCATATTCGTTCAATCCGGTCCTGAGGGTGCCGGTCCCGAATGGCCGCGATCAGCCTTTGGTGGGTTGCTTCCAATTTCTGAAATTCAGGGGTTTCCAGTACGTCTTGATTGCCAACCAGCACGAATACGGGTTCCAGGTCGGTTCGTCCCTTAAGGTCGACATATCCGGCCTCAAGCATCGCCATTTCGTGCCGCGTTTTCTCATACACCGAACTTGAGACAACGATGTCATAGTCCACATGGCGGCAGCTTTGTTCGATCCGCGCGGCGACGTTCACCACATCCCCGATGACGGTATAGTTAAACCTGCGCTTTGATCCGATATTGCCGACGCAGGCCCGACCCGTGGCACAACCAGTCGCCAGCGCAATAGGCGGCCGCCCCTGCATGACGTCCGAGGCGTTGAACTCTACCAGCGCCCGTCGCATCAACAGCGCCGCCTTTGCGGCACGGCACGGGTGATCTTCGACCGGCAGGGGGGCGTTCCAAAAGGCCATCACCGCGTCACCGATGAATTTGTCTATGGTGCCCCGTTCCAGCAATATCTGGTCGCCGATCTGAGAAAACAGTTGATTCAACAAGGTGACGAGATCGGTGGCCGAAACCGACTCGGACAAAGGTGTAAAGCCCCGGATATCCGAGAACATGACGGTGATCTCTTGTGTCTCACCGCCCAGTTGAAGCTGATGCCCCGACACCTCAATTTCATCCAGAATCTCGGGCGCGACATAGTGGGAAAAAATCTGTCGGATCACACGTTTTTCGCGCTCGGTCGAGATGAACAGATAGCCCGCCAGCAGGCCGAAATTTGCCATGCCCCCCATTAGCGGAAAGGTAACGTCGAACAGAACCAGTTGGTGCTGGAATGCCAGCCAACTGATGCCAAGGACAACCGCCGCCGCCACGCCACCTGCAACAAATGACGCAACCGCCCCGAACCGCGCCATAACGGCCGTGACCACTACGCCAAGAATGACGAAAGACAGCAGTTCAAGCGCCGACGTCACATCCGAGCGGCTTAGCATTTCGTCGGTCAGGACCTGTTCAAGAATTTGCGCATGGATCGAGACGCCCGGAACGGATTCGCCCAAAGGTGTCTGGTGCATATCGAACAATCCGGCGGCCGACGTGCCGACCAGAATGATCCGCCCTTCGATTTCGGCGCGCAGATCGGGATTATCCTGTGGCTGCATGATATCATCAGCCGACAGATACAGGTCCGGATTATCGCGCCTGTACCTGACCCAGACCTCGCCGTTTTCGGTGGTTGGCAGGCGGAACTGGCCGATCTCGACCGCCAGCATGATACCGGCCTCATCCGGCATGCCTTCGGCAATGATGACGGGTTCGTCTATGGCAACCCTTAGCGCCTCAACCCCCAGCCCCGGCAGCGCACCATCCGGCCCGCCCCACAAGATAGGCACGCGGCGCACGATGCCCATACCGCCAAGGGGTGAGACATTGACCCCTCCGATGCCTGCCGCTGTCCGATCCAGCGGTGGGGCGGGTGGGGTCCAATGAGGAACGGTAACCAGCCCCGAGGTCGGCGATTCCCCAATTTCGATGATCCCGACCATCGGCGTGACGTGCCTACCGTCGCTGGATTGCCGGGCAGCTGCGCCTAATACAACCGGCCAATTGGCGATCTCCATTCCGAACAGCACGTCATGGTCCAGCTTCTCGGCGTGGCGCTCAACTGACAACACCCCAGAAAGCGAGGGTTCTTCCAGCAAACGTGCAGGCGAGAACCTGTCAGGTTCGACGAACAGAATGTCAAAGGCGATAGCGGCGGCCCCATATTCACCCAGGTTCTGGACCATCTGTGCCAAAAGGGTTCGGGGCCAGGGCCATTGCCCCCAGTTTGCCAGCGACTGTTCGTCGATATCCACCACGCGGACCGGCAAATCAGGGTTGTATTCGCGGGGTGAGATGCGTTGGAGAATGTCGAAATAGATCAGCCGTGTCATCCGCACCGGATACGGATCGAGAACACGGACAAAGCACCCGAAAAGGATCAGGCCCAGCCCGACCAGCTGGAAGGCCCGCCGCCGCCCTGTTCGTTCTTTGGGCTTCCCGGTCACGTTTGCCTCCGAATATCGTGGTCAGCCCGGACGGACCTAAACGGGATGTGCGCATTTTTCTGCGACAACGACTGATCTGATGTCATGCAGCGGGGCCTGTGTTTGCTCAACCGCCGCTATTGCCGCCGTTACCACCAGTGGTGCCACTGCCGCTGCCGCCGCCAAATCCCCCTGTTCCGCCACCCCCAATCGTGCCACCGCTGCCTGGCCCGCCGCTGCCGGAACCGCCGCCGATCGAGCCGCCACTGCCATCGCCACTGCCGCTACCGTTTCCGACATTGCCGCCACTGCCGTTGCTGCTGCCAGTGCTGCTGCCGACGCTGCCGCCATTGCCGCTGCCGACGCCGCCGCTGTTTGACGGGGACGACCCGAAGGCCCCAGCGCTTTGAACCTCACGCGGTCCCCAGTCCGAGTCGGATGCGGGGACCTCTGATCGTTGCGGCAGAGGTGGCACGGCGTCCCTTCCGCAGCCCGTCACATCCGTTTGCAATGGAATCAGCAATTGCTCTTGTGACTGAACAAAGGGGAACCCTTCTTTCACCGCTTGTTCGTAACTTTCCTGATCGACAGAGCGCCCGATACGTCCACTCTGTGTGGTGGCGAGAAGGTTGCATTTGCGCCCGGACTCTTGGCAAGTGCCGTTCTGACCACACATTTCTACCCGGCCCTGTAAGATCAGCATTGCACTTTGCGCACCGGGCGCGACCCATATGTCAAAAGTCGTTCCGCGTACGGCCATAGTCGCAGTGGGCGTTTGAATCGAGTAGGCGCGCTTTTTGCTTTTACCAGAGATAAAGCGGAAACTGCCGCCAAGGGCCTGAACCGCGAAGTTCTTGGCCTTTTTGTTGCCGCGCAGCATTGTCACATCCAGTGTCATCCGAGCATTCGGGCCAATCGCGATCTTGGTTTCATCAACGAAAACCAACTGAACCAGACCGCTGCCGTCGGTGGATATGGAATCGCCTGACGCAACTTCCATCCCTGCGCGCAGGGGCTGCGATTTCCCTGCGCGCGTTAATTCAGCGCCTTGTTCGACGCCGATGACTTTTCCTATGTTGGCTAAGGCCTGTGACGGCAGAAGCAAAACACAACAAACAATGAGTAACGATTTCAACCAAGCCAACCTAACGTCCTTCCCCCACAGATAGGTACTGAGCGCATCGCGCTCACCGCTCGGTTTGCTCCTCAATAAATTCGTATTTTTGAATTATGCGCTAATAAATCCATACAAATATGCCTTATAGCCTGTGTATTTGGCAAGTTTTCAGTTCAGAGCGTGTCATATTGGGCTGTTTGAAGATTTCCTTCGCGAAGATTCGACTGCCCTTTTTGGCCCTCAAAGGCGTCGAATTCCCGCTGATTGTGGGTGTGATTGTGACGAATGTGAGAAAAGTGAACGAGGTACAGAAAATCGCCTTGTATCCGGGTGACAGGCAAGGATATACCCGCCAGCGGAGACGTGGCCGAGTGGTCGAAGGCGCTCCCCTGCTAAGGGAGTAGGCCCGGAAGGGTCTCGAGGGTTCGAATCCCTTCGTCTCCGCCATCAACCTATTTCGGTGAATTGGCATGGCCTGTCTATCATGCCATATTCCTTTAAATAATCAGCACTTCCCATCTCATAGTATTATCTTGAGTTTTGTTGAGTGGTCCTTAATGTATTGCGTTGAGTGGTATGTTTTGTGGTATTTTCATGGCTGCGCTCAGCAGGAAGCTGGTAGAGAATCTTGGTACGGGTCGGCATGGCGACGGTTCTGGCCTGTACCTTGTTGTGGATCCTTTTGTCATATCATGCGTTCCAAAAAGGATTCAGCAGCCGTGACGTGTTGCTCTTTGACGTCCGGCGGCATGCGCTGTGCCGTGCGGCACATCATGGCCCATCGTGGATTGCTGGAAAGTCTATCAGCGTGCTTCAGGATAAAGCGCCAGTACAAACCATCCCATACATCCGCCCAGGGCCCTTTCCCCCAATGGCTCATTTTGCGAATGTAATTTGATCCGGAAAAATAGGGCTTTGTGGTGATCAACCCGCCATCGGCGTGTTGGCTCATCGCATAGGCGTTGGGCACCATAACCCAATCGTAGCTGTCCACGAACATCTCCATAAACCAGCGATAGACCGCGTCTGGGTCGATCTCACACAGAAACATGAAGCCGCCCAGAACCATGAGCCGCTCGATATGGTGACAATATCCGGTTTTGAGCACCCTTTGGATTGTATCATCCAAGGGATCAATTCCCGTGGTGCCCTGGTAGAATGCATCCGGCATCGGACGGGTATGGCCCCAGTGGTTGGTCGTCCGCATCTGTACGCCAAGGTCTTCGTACGTGGCGCGCATGAACTCGCGCCAGCCGATGAGCTGGCGGATGAACCCTTCGACCGAGTTAAGTGGGATACCCCTACGATCAGCATGCATCAAGGCTCCATCCAACACTTGTTGAGGTGTCAAAAGCCCGATGTTCAAAACGGGTGTCACCACGGCGTGCCAAAGCCAGCTTTCGCCTTCGACGATGGCATCTTCGTAGTCGCCGAAAAGATCGAAACGCCTTTCCAGAAACTGGGCAAGCCAATCGGCCGCAGCCTTGTGAGATGTGGGATAATAGAGCGTGTCTAGATCGCCCAAAGCCTCTGGAAACTCGGCCAGAACTTGCGCCTTTGCGCTTTCATCCACCGCATCATGGGCAGGCCAGTCGATCCAAGGCAAACTGGCCAGTTGGCTTTTGGGGACCTTTTTACGGTTGTCTTCGTCAAAGCTCCACTGACCGCCACGTGGTTGATCGCCCTCCATCAACACCTTCAAACGGCGGCGCTGGCTTTTGTAGAACTCGGCCATAAACCAGCGTTTGCGACCTGCCGACCATGCAAGATTGTCGGCGCGCGCGTTCAAAAAGCCAGGCGATGGCCGGAGATCAAGCGTGATGTTCGTGGCTTCTGCCGCCCTTCGCAGCCGCTTTTCGCATATATAATCAACCGGGTCCGCCATGATGACTTGACCAACACCGCACTGCCGCAGGTCTTCAAACAACCGCATACACGCCCCGGCCTCTGTCTCGTACGTCCAGACCGTGGCTTTGAAGCCCTGCGCCACCAGATCGTCGCGATACCGTGCCATCGAGGCCCGGTGCAGCCACAGCTTTTGCTTGTGCATTTTGGCAGGATAGATCGCATCGCCGAAGAACAGTGGATCCTCAAACAGCACGACGTGGTCGGGCGACGTAGAAAGACCTGGGTGGTCGGCAAAAAGCTGGTTTGGCAGAAGGATGGTGGCAGAGGGCATCGGGCGTTCGCGTGACTTGGTCAGGTGGCCAAATTCAATTGGCTCAAGATGGATGGGATCTTCTTTCTCAGGCCGAAGAAACCGGCTTTGGCGTGCGGCCAAGCCACAGCGTCATATGTTCGAACAACCCGGCGCACAGAAATACCAGCTTCTTTCAAGCCAGGTTCTGCGCGATCCAATCGGGACCTTACGGGACCTATGGGCGCGTAGGCCGTTGCAATGGTCGACACGCCGGCGGCCTTTGCCGCTTTGATCAGTGAGGTCGCCCAATCCTCGGCCGTTTCCGCATGCTGCGAGAAGGGAGCCAGAGCGTCGTTCATTGCGCCGAGGGCAAATGCCTGTGCCGTCGCGCCTATCGGATTTGGGGAACGACCATGTGTCGCGCTGAGACCGATCGCGCCAGCGGGCACAGACGACATTAGTGCCGCGCCCGACAGATCCTCTTCGGTCAAGAGCAGAAGATATGGGGTGTCGGGCAGCCTGTCAGGCAAGGCCAGAGGGACCCGCATGTGATCTGTCATTTCTGTCAGCGGTTCGGCAAAGGCCGCCAAACCCTGGGGCCGAAACTGGCCTTCGGTGTATTTGGCGATGTTATCGGGGCGCGCCAGATATGTTTTACCTTTGGTATGCAGGCCCCCAACCCACCGCCAGCTCAGCGTGTTTGACGCAGGATCGCCATCCAGCAGATGCCGCAGAAAGAAATCAGCGCCAAGCTGCCACGGCAGGCGTAGCGTGAAGGCCCAAATTGACGCAAACCACATGCGGGCATGGTTGTGCAGATAGCCGGTTGCCACCAGTTCGCGCGCCCAATGATCAAAACAGTCTATGCCGGTATTCCCGGCGACGGCATCTTTGAAACTGGTCGCCAATGCGGCGTCACGCTCCAGCCTTTCGAGCGCGCGCATAAGATCCCTTTGGTAGTGCGACCAAACGCTTGGCCGTTGCTCCAGCCAACCCTTGAAGTAAGTGCGCCAAAACACTTCTTGGATGAACTTTTCTGCGGCGCTGCTGCCATGCGCGGCCAGAACCCGTTCAAGCACCTCTTCTTCGGTGATCAAGCGGTGCCGCAGCCAAGGCGATAGGCCCGAGACGTTGCTGCGCCGTGCAGCTCCGAAATCATAGTTGCGTGTTCGGGCATAGTGCCGCCCGGTACGCGCCGAAAACTGCTCCAGCCTTTTGAGGCCATCGGCGCGGGTGGGCTGGAACGTGATCGGTTCCGCCGTGTCCGCAAGCTCAGGAAATACCTCGGTCATGCGGCCGACCTGCATTTTTTCGAGCAGTATTTCACCCCATCCCAATCCTTTGCCCATTTCTTGCGCCAGGTGAACGGGCGTTGGCAGACAGGGCAGATTTTCTGCGGCAGGTCGGCTTTCTTGCGATTCTTCATGATGGATCTCCAAAGGGCAGACTTAGCTGTGCTGGATTATCCGTGCCTGGCGCCCGCTTGTGCGGCCCCCGTCTGTTCTTTCGGCTGGCGTGTTTTGCAGAAATCGCTTGCGCCTGCTTGCGAAACTCAGGCCCACGCCGAATGCCCCAAACGCGCTCGCGCGCTAATTTGGCCGCGGCCAGATGGTCAAAGACCCGCTCTGGATAGAGGGTGCCAATGACCTCGGGCGCATTGGTTGCCGTCCAGGGCTCGTGGATATGTTGATCCGGGATTGCAGCCAGTTCCGGTATCCATTTTCGAATAAACACACCTCGGGGATCCTGATCGTACCCCTGTTTGACGGGATTATAGATGCGCACGGTGTTGATGCCGGTGGTTCCCGATTGCATCTGCACCTGGCTCCAATGAATGCCCGGTTCATAGTCCGTGAACATGCGCGCCAAATGCAATCCCGGTTCCCGCCAATCGAGCCAGAGATGGTAACTCGCCGTGGCCATCATCATCGCGCGCATGCGGAAGTTGAGCCATCCCGAGGCACGTAAGGACCGCATGCAGGCGTCCAGAAACGGATATCCTGTTTCACCGTTGGTCCAATCGGCCAGCAGCGCGGCATCCGGTTCTTTGGGCCGAAGTCCATCGTAGAGGCGGTGCAAATTCTCAAACTCGATACGCGGTTCGTCTTCGAGCTTTTGGATAAAGTGGCAATGCCAGTGCAATCGACCCGAAAATGACCGAAGGGACTTACGCCAATCCTTGGCCTGGGGTGGCAAGCTCGCTCGTTGTTTCTCGGTCGCTTGCGAGACCTCGCGCATCGACAGAGCGCCCCAGGCAAGATAGGGCGAAAGGCGCGAACACGCGACGGCCCCGGCAACAGGACTGGACATTTCGCGTTGATAGTGTTCCCCGCGATGAGTCAAAAAGCTGTCTAACCGTTCCAGTCCTGCACGCCGCCCGCCCAGTTGCCGCGCCCCGCATGGATCGGTCTGCAAGCCGAGGTCGCGAGCGGTTGGAACAGCACCAAGTTCTATCTCGATAGGTTCCAATGCGACCGGAGCAGACATCGGCTGTCGCATGAGAATGTCCCAACTCTCCGCCCACCCATCGCGCGATTTGAGCCTGCGAAACACGCCATGATTTTGAGCTTCATGCCATCGTATGCCATTGTCCCTGCACCAGGCAGAAACCTGTATGTCCCGCTGATACGCCCAGTTGTTTCCAGTCTCCTCATGTGACCACAGCCCTTCGACAAGTCCCTTGTCGCGCAACTCGGAGAGTACCGCCGTAACTTGTCCCGTTCGCAAAACAAGAGGTTGGCCCAGTCTGCCGAGATCTGCGCGCAATTGGGCAAGGGTTTCCGCAACAAACCCCCACTGGCGCGCTGACATATCGGGCTGCATCCAAAGTTCGCGTTCCACGACATACAACGGCAAAATCGGACCAACGCGCGCTGCTTGCGTCAATGCTGGATGATCTTCCACCCGCAGATCGCGTTTAAACCAGACAACCTGCACAATATCTCCATAGGGTTTATTGTGAGGGTACGTATGGCTAACTCCGATGGATTAATATTCAACTTTGGCTACTTGTGATCGTTGCCGCGTTCCGCGCAAAGCGGCCGTCGGCAATCAGTATCTCAATAGCTGGTTTGTCCGCGGAGCAGACATTGTGCGAACTTCCTAGAATGACCGCTACGCGGACAAAACGGACATGTGTTCAAGGTCTGTTTTCTATGCGCAAGATCCGAAATGATCTATCGTTGAAGAATGCCAACGCCCGCCGACAGGTCCTTTTCGGAAATCATTAATGCCCGCGGTGTTTTCACACCGCTTGGTGTGTCCCGTTCCCCTAAAGAAGTTTCCGATGCTGCGGCTGAAGCACTGAGCCGATATTTCGTGATGGGAGAGCTTCATGACGCCGTTGGACAACACATTGCAGACTCCACCGGCGCACCGGCGGCAACAGTTGTGCATTGCGTTGCCTCTGCAATTACGCTGGCGGTTGCAGCTTGTATAACTGGTACCAACAAAAAGCTAATTGAGCGACTTCCATTCACGAGCGGATTGAAAAACCGAGTTGTCCTTCCGCGACCTCACGCAGTCAACTACGGGCAGCCGATCGAACAGGCTGTCAAGCTCGCCGGTGCGGAACCCGTCCTAACCGGCACCCTAACATCTTGTAGCGAAATCGACATTGATGAGGCTTGTTCAAGGCCCAACACCTGTTGCCTTCTGCTGGTGTCATCGCGTCTTACCACAACGAAGGCGATCGACTTTGAAAAGGCAGTCTCGGCAGCGCACAGACATGGTGTTCCAGCCATTATCGACGGAGCCGCACAAGATTTTCGATTAACTGAACTGCTCGATACAGGAGCAGACGCAGTATTGATCAGCGGTCAGAAATATCTGGGTGCGCCAACTTCGGGGTTGGTCTTAGGACAACCTGATCTCATCAGTGCAGTCCGAGCTCAAGAAAATGGGATTGGGCGGGGAATGAAAGCTTCTAAAGAAGCGCTTCTCGGTGTCAGCGCCGCCGTAGAGTTGCGAAAGCACTTAAACGTGGACAACTGGGTATTAGAGCAAAGAGCAAAAGTATCGCGGTTTGTGGCTGCAGCCAACGAAATCGAAAATGTTACTGCCCAAACGCGCCCAGACCCCACTAACCTCCCCTTTGAGCGAGCGCACCTGCGCCTCGTATCAACATCCGATTCTATCAATGCAGCCAAAATAGCAGGCGATTTACGCACCGGATCACCCTCAATCTGGGTCATGGATCACCTTGTTGAGCAATCGGAAATCGTTTTTGAACTCGTCCAGCTCACAGATGGGGAAGTCAACGTGATCATCAAGCGTTTACGTGAGCTGATGTCCTTTGCTTGAAGGAAGAGAACAGATGTTAGCTAAGCGCCTTCGAATGAGCAAGTTGGGTTCAAAGCAGTCATCTGCGTCTTTTGGTCAGAAGACGGCTTAGGAACGGATAGCGGTCATTGTTGGTGGTCATTCCGAGAAATTTCGTCTGAAGGTTTGCACTGAACGGCAGCGGAGGTTCGCTGAAATCTTCTGAATAGCAGAGTTGCGGACGAACCCGCCATTTGAAAATTCGGTGGCTTCGCAATCTACTGATATCCGTCTGGGTCGTTAGGGGTGTGTAATAATGTGCCTTCAAACGCGTCGAGATCATCAGTCATTTGAAGCCAAGGCAACTTGCTTTGCTTGTTAACGTGAAAAGTCGGTTCGAAATTTTCCGGGTTTTCGAGCGACGCAGCATAGAGGTGCATACCACCTGGATAGTGATCGGCTTCAAACCCAATTGGTGACCCGCAAGTTCCACAAAAGTGCCTGAAAACGCCTTTGGAGCTTTCATAAGTGCGGGGTTTAGCACCGGTCCATTCAAAGTTTTCTATCGGCACACCGAACCAAGCAACCACCGGCGCGGCGCAATTCCGACGGCAGTCATCGCAGTGGCAATAGCATGACCATGTTTGGTCACCGTGGTAGACCCAACTTGTTTTTTTACACAGACAATACCCACGAGTCGCCATTCTTTTTTTCTCCTAACCTCCCGAAGCATAAGAATCTGGTGTTTTTTAGATGGATACTTTTGGACGTTTCATCAGCAGAAAACGTCGGAGCTCAAGTTCAATTCGGGCTCGAAACAGACGTCGGACAGCGTTGGTTGGATGGCTGGTGCTATGTTCCATCGGGAACCCCTCAAGCGGTGTCTGAAACCTCGCGAGGCCGAGTTGGGGATAGTTTAGCGCAAGCGAGGCCCCACTCAGACAGCGTTTAAAGCCGTGCAGACTAAGCTGGCTCAACGTCACTCACTACCGACGAACCAGCAACGTGGGTACCTTACTCTTGGACCGCAAGTGACCGTAAAGGTAAATTGTTAGATCACAAACGCAGTCTGCTTTTTGCAAGGGTAGCAAAGGAATTAGACTGCAGATTTAGAGCGTCAATACTGTTTTTCCGGCCGTACGTTGCCTCACCATCTCTGAAGTTTGCTTTGGCTAGTGGCAGAGATACTTTGTAGAAGGGCACAAGGACATCGGATGATTTTTCGCTATGGGCTTGAAGCTGTTTTTCTCCACGTTGCATGCCAGTCACAGAACCAAGCCCAATTTTGACTTCCAGTTGTCTTACTTCTAATGATCAAAAACATCTTGTGGATACCTATCGTAGTGCCAACTCACAGACAAACCCGTTGACTATCTGCTGCTTCCAATAGCGCCGCTGTAACTGCGTCGATCATTTTGGTTTGAGGCGATGCCGTCATACTTGCCAAGCCAACAATGCGTTCTGGTCCCTTCTGTTCAAGGGGGATCCTTTTGAGCCGCAGATGGTCATATGCAGCTAAACGGTTGTCTGGTATGATTGATACGCCAAGTTCAGCGGCCACCATACTTGAGATTGCTTCAAGACTCTCAAGCTCCATGGCGTCTTTGACTTCAATGCCCTTTCTTTGCAGCCAAGTCTCGATTTGCCTTCCTACAACCGCATCACGCGTAAAGCGAATAAACGGTGACGCAGCAAGCAGTTCTCTCGAAGGTAAATCTGGGGTGTTTTCCGAGACAAGCAGGACCAATTTTTCAGATACAATTTCTGAGAATTCCAATGTGTTTGGCAGAACATCTGGTCGGGAGATGATTGCCGCTTGAATCTGCCCGCGGTCCAACTGTAGCAAAAGCTGATTGGTCAAACCTGGAACAATCCGTACAAGGATATCCGGATGCACGGACTTTAGCCGCGCCAGCGCAGTCGGAACTAATCCAGTCAGGGTCGTTGGAACGGCACCCAAAGTTATTTCACCAGAGAGTTCGTTGTTCGACTTCACCCTTTCCGCCAAACCGTCATATGCGGCCACCACCGCAGCAGCCTCTCCGACGAACGTTAGCCCGGTATGAGTAAGTTTGGGCGACTTGGCTGATCGGTCAAATAGTTCGAGCCCCAACGCGACCTCCAGATTTCGCATCTGGTGACTGACCGCCGACGGAGTTAGATGCTCCGCCTCTGACGCGGCACGGAAGCTACCATGTCGATGAACTGCGATTAGAGTTCGCAGTGCCCGAATGCTCATTCCGATAACCTCGCTACCGCTAAAACCGTGATCATTATGTGAATTTTTTTCACTAATTAGTCAAAGATTTTTCGTTTTTGTTCATTTTTACTGATGTGTACCTTGCGCATAGCCCGCCCTATGAAACCAAACCCAGAGGTGCTTATGGTTGCTCCTAAATCCAACACCTATACTTCCATCGTCGCCAAACCCTTCGCTCCAAATCTCGGGGCTGAGATCTACGGAGTCGATCTAAGCCGGCCTGTACCTGACGATCAGTTTGCGGAGATCTGCGACGCTTTTCACACCTACCAGGTGCTGTTCTTCAAAGAGCAGAAGGAAATACCACCTGCGCAGCACATTGAATTTGGGAAACGCTTTGGGCCGCTTCACGCACACCCCGCAGCCCCAACGATGGACGGGTATCCGGAGATATTCGAAATACATGCAACTAAGAATTCCAAGGTAGCAAACGGTGAGTTCTGGCACTCTGACGTCTCTTGCGATGAGACACCCCCCCTTGGAACTATGCTACAAATCCATATCGCCCCTCCTTGTGGCGGGGACACTATGTTCAGTGATATGTATGCGGCCTACGACGATCTTTCTGAACCGATAAAAGGTATGATCGGCGGGTTATCTGCACTTCATAGTTCCGAGCATATCTACAAAGGCCGCTATAGCGACCGGGGGCAAAAAGACAGCGAAATTGACTGTCCCGAAGCTGTTCATCCGATCGTTAGGACTCATCCGGAAACGGGCCGGAAATCGCTGTTTGTGAATCGAACATTTACAACAAAGGTTTTGGGCTTGTCGGAAAAGGAAAGCGACGCGATCCTCAACATGCTTTTCGAGCATGCTGAACAGATCAACTATCAAATCCGGTTCAGGTGGTCGCTTAACGACATGGCCTTTTGGGACAACCGGTGTTGTATGCATCGCGCTATCTGGGACTATTGGCCCGCAGAGCGAAAAGGGCGACGTGTGACCGTGAAAGGCGATAGACCTGTTTAGACTCGACCGAACCGAATTGCTGGATCAAAGAAGCCAAATCTTTAGGAGCGATAAGTGCGAGCTGCAGTCGTAAGAAAGTTTTGTGAAGATCTTTCGATTGAGACGGTCCCGGATCCAACCTGCCCAGACAATGGAGTGGTCCTGGAGGTCGCTGCCTGTGGCGTATGCCGCTCAGATTATCATGGATGGTCTGGCGCACACCCCAAAGTAAAAAATGGCTCCATTTTAGGGCACGAATATTGTGGAACTGTAGTAGAGGCCGGGCCTCAATCGAAGCACAGTGTTGGTGACCGCCTTATAGCGCCATTCATCTTGGGGTGCGGTAGCTGCAACGCTTGTCAAACAGGTGTATCAAACACTTGTGCTAACCAAATCGTTCCTGGATTTGGAACGCCAGGTGCTTACGCAGAATACGTTGCCGTGCCTTTTGACCACAACTTGGTTCACTTGCCAGAAACGCTGTCTCCTGCCTTGGCGGCAGGGCTCGGGTGTCGTGTAACCACGGCTTGGCATGCTTTGACTGACCGTGCAGATGTCGCAGCTGGTGAATGGGTGGCTGTCCACGGAACGGGAGGGATTGGCTTGTCCGTTCTTCTATTGGCAAAAATGCTTGGATGCCGAGTTGTCGTAGTGGATGTGGTTGAAGAGAAACTTGAGCATGCAAAGCTCATTGGTGCAGACGCCACAGTAAATGCAAGCAAACAAGACGCCGCGGCAGCGATCCGAGATATCACGGATGGAGGAGCACAGGTTTCCATAGAAGCACTGGGCATCGAAAAAACGACGAACGCATCCTTAGAGTGTCTCGCCATCCTTGGTCGACACGTGCAAATTGGTATGCCGTCGGGCGACGGCCAGATGCGCGTGAACATGCGGGCAATCTATTCCAAACAACTCTCGTTTTTCGGCACTCGTGGTATGCCTTCATGGAAATACCCACGCCTTCTAGGACTGATCGAACGTGGTCAAGTGGATATCCAGCCAATGGTCGCCCGGGAGGTCCGATTGGAAGAGGCTAGCAATGAACTTCGAGCAATGAATGGACCAACTTCCCCAGGAACCGCTGTTATCACGAGGTTTCAGCCGTGATCAGTCCAAACGCCTGATAGGTTCTTTAAACAGTCATTCTCTTTATCGTTGTGCGCTCCTATGCAAATTCAGTTTTTCGCGCAAACTGGTTGTTCCGGGTAACGCAATGAACGCCTGCTTTGGGCTCTGATCAGTCATTCGCTGCACTCTGCCTGAATGACCGCGTTGCGGACAAAGCAGCCGCTAAATCCACTGAAGCGGATTGCAGGCTAGTCTCCGCTAAATTTAAGGCGACCTGCATTAAGCCAATCTGACAACTCTGTTCTTTCACTGGGGTCAGGTGGGCCAGCAGGTTTTGGGGGGTCAACAGGCAACGGACTCTCTGATCCGACGATCTCTCGAACACTCACGGTATCTTCCGAAACATTCCAAACGAGCATGTCCTGAGCCAAAGTGAGCGGTCCGTCATAGGTCTTTCGGATTGCAGCTATTGTTTCGGGAGCAATATCGAAATCGGCAAATGTATGGTAGGCAATCGCGTGCCGCGGCTCGATCATCGAGAATAGTTTTCCGCACGCGTCTGGTGGCGTGTGAACCACGGTTGCCACTAATCGGGCGCGTTCAGGGTCGTAGTTTTTGATATCGATGAATTGTTGGATCGTTAAGTAGCATTCGTGAATGACAAGATCCGCTTCTTTAGCGTTCTCCACGAACCACTTGTTCGGGTTGGTGTCACCTGAATAGACGAATTTTAGTCCTTTCCACTCCAAGCTGTAGGACACTGAACCGTCTATGCCGTGAATCGCGGGCCAGGATCGAATGACAACACCGTCGCTTTCATAAACTACTTGTGTCTGAGAATAGTCGAACTCAGTCACCGAAAGGTGTCCACCAGCGGAGGGCATATTCCCGCGCCGGCCTGCCACGTCCCAGGCCAACATTTTCTGGAGGCCATCCATGGCCGCAGCGGTCCCGTATTCTGGCTTTAAGCCACTTGGCCCCCAAACTTGCAGTGGAACCGTTCGGTTTGACACCCAGCCACCCACAAAAAGTGCATCGAGGTCTCCTATATGATCTACGTGCAAGTGGCTGATGAACACTTTGTCGAGATAAGTGTATGGGATTTCCAAAGCGGCTAAGTTTGCTAACGAACCGGTTCCGACATCGAAGAGAAACTTGTCGCCATTGCCAAGTTCAACCAACCACGACGCTGACGCTTGGGAATGTCGAAAATTAGGTGTTCCAGTTCCCAGCGAGATAACTCGCATCTCCGCTTCACCGAGCGGCTCTGTGTTTGGATAATAGAACTTTCTCTCTCCGGATGAACCAGCTGAAGCAGCGCCGCAGCAAATCGATGCAAATACAAAACTCAATGCCGGTAATAATCTTAGACGCACAGCTTCCTCCGACTTGCTGACGCAATCTATGTTACAACTAAATTATATCAGTCCAAAGTCCGACGTCTGCTTTGGGCTCAAACCGGTCATCTGACGGTTTCGGTAGGTCATCGGGTCGCTTCAGAGGGCATCAAGGTCAGCAACGCGGACGGAGCTGCCGTTGGTTATATGGATTACTCGGCGATCATAAAAAATTTGTGCAACGTATCCGTGATCTCCCAGATACATTTTGTTCCCTTGGAGATAAAAAATGTATCCCCACCAGAAAATGTGTGCGGTGTACCTTCATCATCGGTGATCGTTACAGAACCGGAAATAACCGTCATCATCTCGTTCACCGGATAGGCATCAATTTCTTCCCGGCACGGGGCGCATTTCCAAACCCCTGACGAAATTCCCGAGTTTTCATCAAGATGGTCGTAGTGGATAAGTTCCGTCGCGTCGCTTGTTGTAAACGCCTCTGTCGGAACAAGATCAGAAGGTTCAAGCTGATCTCCCGCAGGATTTAATCTGTGAATACCCATGGAACTTATCCCCCGCATTTCTTCTGATGTTGAATCCAATAAATCGCCAGTAGTGTAACCGCCGCGTAAATTCGGTCAATTCGAGCGCTGCACCTAGCCAAAAGCAGTGTTCGCTACGGGCTCTAAGCGGACGGTCGAAAGTCAACAATAGGGAGCGCCGACGTCTGCTATGCGGACAAAGCTGTCGTTTGCCTCGGGCACCATCGATCGGTGAAATCGGCTTATAAACCAATAAAGAACTGGAACGGTTTTTCTTAGAACGTCACAACCGAGACCAATTTGACTAACAGCAAAACAAATGTGGAAAAAGGCGCGGCATTCTTGTCCGTGAAATGCTAGGATTGCGAGACATCGCTTAGCCTTCCTTTTTTTGGTTAATGAGCCCATACATTGAGACGAATCCTTGCTTTCGCTGCGTTATCGGCAGCAAATTCGACCAATCCATCCCTTGCTCAAAGCGTAAATCCTGATGCCTCCGAGGCTGCTGCACGAGCGGCTTTGTCTGTCTTGAGTATCGCTGCCACCCCAAACGAGACTTTATCCTCGTTTTCTTTTCTTGATGCTTCCGGAGGTACCAAGAGTCTCCGCTCGACGCAGCTGCGAGGAGGCTACAAGCCATTTGGAAACGGGCTGTATTTAGAGGGTCTTGTTGCCTATCAAAAGTATAATCCAGTACTCTTTTTCCCAGAGATCGCCCCCGGTACTGAGTTGGATGTAACTTGGTCCAGTGTGGCAGCAACTGTAGGCATCGGCTGGGAGTTTCCTTTGGTTAATGAGTGGAAGATCCGACCGGTCGGACATGCCTCACTTGGCCAAGTAACTGCTGATGCCATTCTTGGCGACTTTCCATTGCTGCGAGCGGGATCCAGCTCCAACGAATTGATTGATGGAAATTTGAATGCATTGGGCGTTGGCGCTTCGCTTAGCATTTTCAGAGAGGCGCAATTTGGACCGTGGCAGGTAGAATATCGCATCCGTCAAACTTTCCTGGAGTTTGACCCGATCAACGAGCCGCAGGCTGGGAACGCAAGCGCGAGTTCTAATCAAACAACCCTGTTCTCACGTCATCGCTATCCGCTGGAAGACGTCAAAATCTTCGAACTCCCAACGCAACTTGTTCTGGATGCTGGCGTAGTGCTGTATCACGGTGACAGTGCAACCGTTCTTGATACCGATTGGCTAGCAACTGCCGGTATCGGACTTGAGATTGATACTCGCTTGACCGGGCTACCGGCCGTTCAAGCGGGACGTTTAATGTTAAACGGTGTAGTTGCTGAAGAATTTTCCGGTTTTTCGATAGGCTTCGGTCTGCGGTTCTAAGTCGAGACCGCTCCTGTCCAACAACAACCAGTAAGCTCAATTTCGTTTTGAACCGCCACTTGTAAGTGCGCTGATATGAAAAACGGCTAGGGCTCAAAGCAGTCGTTTGCTGCAACCCGCGTGAGTGTCTGTTATAAGTGTTTAACCAACGTTCTGTAACATGACACCTTGCGCTATGCCTGGCTTAATATCCAGCCTAGTGTGGTATCTATTGTGGTATTTACTCTTTGTGGCTCATTTTATTGTATATTTAACAAAAGCCTGCGAGCTTTGTTGCGCTGACTTCGTCTCCGCCACCTACCATTTTTTGATGCGGACGGAACAACGGCTTATGTTGTAAGCTATTGCGGGCACTTTATGGTTTGGCTTATTGGAAAGCCAATGGCCTCGCTTACTAAGATTACCACCGAAGTTTTTTCAGATGTACATCTCTATGCGCGCCTCGGGGAATGACCTGACCACGGCGTCAACGCGCGTTTCAGGCAACGCGCACAAGGCCGTAGACAGCCCGTCGGCAATGGCTGCGCTGGGGGCTGAGACCGATACCATGTGGCTCGCTGCTGTCTCGTCTTGCGGATTCAGGATGTGGCCTTGATCATCGGTCAGCATGAAGTTGCCTGCGTCCGAAGTGGCAACGGCGCGATCGCTTAATTCGATGGATTTGAGAACTTCTCTGCCGGGTCCGGCCATACCGACTTGCCAGGCTTGCCCGTCTTGGCGATGGCCACGGGCGGAGATTTCCCCCATATTTACAAGTACATCGCGTAGACCGTGTACGGCCAGCAAAGCCGCAATGCGATCAGTGATGGCGCCCTGAGCGATCCCGTTCAGCGTTAGGGCTGAAAGACCGGGGCGGGGCAGGCGGATCATTTCGGCCCCGATAAAAACGCGAGACCATCCAATGGATTTTCGGGCGGAATGGATCTCTTGTGAGGTGGCCCCGTTGGCCAACGCGGACCAGAGCGGTTGAACTGAAGGATCGAAAACGCCGTCTGTGGCCTCGTGCAAGGCCGAACACAAGCTGAGAACGTTCAGTAACTCGGGCGCCGGTGTTGAAAGGTGGCCGTCGCGGTTTAGGCGGCTGAGTTCGGATTGCGGTCGGTACAGGCTGAAGGTGTTCTCAAGCCGGTTCACTTCGGCTTCGACCGCGGCGATGATTGGCGCGGCCTGTGTGTCGGTCAGCCCCTCAAGTCGCAAGCTTGCCGAGGCCCCCAGCGCGACCCCGCGCCAGTGGGCCGTTGGGGCAGATTTGGCACCTGCGGGAAAGACGGCACAAGCGGCGGACATGGTCAGAAACCGACGGCGGGAGAGGGCGGTCATGAGGGGGTCTCCAGTTTCAAGTCCAGATCAACGGGGCCCAGAACCTCGGTGTCGGGGATGTCGGACAGAGGCAGCAAGTTGCCACCGTACTGGCCAATAAAGGTTTCGGCGGCAGCGGGGTCTGCAAAGGGCACTACCTCGCGCGCTCCCATGCCGCCGGCAACATTGGCCCCGACAACAAAGCTTGCGCCATCGGCGGCGATCCAGTTGGAAACGCCCGGCTGTTGCCAGTTGGGCGCAACCCCCATGTCACTGACATAGACGGCGGTAATGGGGGCATCACGCTCGGGACTTTTCAGATAGGCGATCATGTCGCGCACTTGGGCAAAGAACAGTGGTGTGGGGTAGCCTTCCAGATGGATCTGACCTTTGGGGCCACCATGTTCAGCGATGTTCATCTGGCAGAAAAAGCTGAGCGCATCGGGGGTCAGGTCCACTGGGTCCGGGGCCTCGGCGACTTCTTCCTTGCAGGCCGCCAGCGCGACAAACGCGATCAAAGCAAGACGTTTCATGGCTCGACCCTCCGGAAAGCGAGGCGGGCGAGAGCAAAGCCCAATACCGGCCAGATTAACAGGGAGGCAGGAGCGGCCCAGACCGGCAGTGCCTGCGCGGCGCCGGTCATGCCCGAGGCCATGGCAACGCCCTCGGTCGCGGCGATGTTCCACAAACGAAATGCGTCGGCCGGGTTGGCTACCATCACCCACGGAAAGACGGATTGAGTGAAGGTGCCGCCCTTGTCCATGACGACGGCTCCCAACAAGCCCAGATCATAAAGGACGACAAAAACCAGCCAGAGCCCGGCCGACAAACCTGCTGCTGCCGTGGCGCCCCTAGCCAGGGCAGACAGCAAGTAACCCAGCGCCAGAAACACGGCGCCCAGCAGGATGGATGTGAGAATAAGACGGGCCAGCGCCATCAGGCTGTCCGGCCCCGCGCCGCCGAACCACGCGGCCACCGCGCCAGCGGTGCCAAAGCCAACGGTCATGGCAAAGGCCAGCGCGGCCAGATGGGCGGTGAATTTGCCCAATAGGATTTCGCCACGTCCCGCCGGATAGGACAGCAGCAGCGACAGGCTGCCCCGGTCCACGTCTCCCGCAATGGCGTCGAAGGCAATCATCAGCGCCAGCAGGGGGGTAAGATAAACCGACAGCGTGGTCATCGAAGCGACCGAGACGGTCAGCATATCGACGCCCAGCGTGCCGGTGGGTGCGCTGCCCGCAAAGGTCAACGCCAAGGCGAACAGCACCATGATCAGCGTCGCCACCAGCAGCCAGCGGTTGCGGCGCAGGATCAGCATTTCGGTGCGGGTGATAGCAAGGAAGCGGGTCATTGCATCTCCTCCTGTGCGTAGTGGCGATAGAGGTCTTCAAGCTTGGGTGGGGTCATTTCCACATCCGCCACGGCGTCGCCCATTCCGGCGATCCGGCGCAGGGCCTCCATTTTGTCGTCGGGGGAACACAGCAGCTCAACGGATGCGCCGTTGATTCTGTTGCCGCCTAGTGCCACGGCCAGCTCTTCAGAGTTCATGCTGGCGCGCACGCGCAGGCGGATCGGCAGACCGGCCAGAGCTGACAGGTTCGTAAGAGTGTCATCGGCGACCATCCGGCCCTTTCGCATGATGGCGATGCGGTCGGTGCGCGCTTCAACCTCGGTCAGCGCATGGCTGGCGATCAGGACGGCGGTGCCTTGGGCCGCCAGTTCGTCAATGATGGCGTATAGATCCTGCCGCGAAATCGGGTCCAGCCCCGAAGTCGGCTCGTCCAACAGCGCCACTTTTGGCTGGCCCAGCAGGACCTGCGCCAATCCCAGACGTTGCCGCATCCCTTTGGAATAGGTTCCGATCCGGCGGTCCAGTGCTTCGGCAAGGCCAACACGGTTCAGCAGTCCGGGCACATCGGCTTTGGTTCCTGACAATTTCGCGAACAGGGTCAGCTGTTCCCGCCCGGTTAGAGCGGGGTGAAACGACACCGCTTCGGGAAGATACGCCGTTTCGCGCCGCGCTTTTGCGCTGCCGGGGGTGGCGTCGCCGATCCGGATGGCTCCGCCATGGATCGGCGTCAGGCCGAGGATGGATTTGATCAGGGTCGACTTGCCTGCGCCGTTATGGCCCAGCAGCGCCACGCGCTGACCGGGGGCAAGAGACAGGGTGATATCGTCAAGAACGCGGGTTTTCCCTCGGTCCTTGAATACATGGTCAATAGACAGGGCCTTATCCGTCATGAGGCACCTTTTTCATAGCTGGGGGTTCAGGGGCTTGCATCAATGGGTTGCTGTCCATCACGCCGCCCGGCAGCAGTGCCGGAAAGGCCGATTGTGACCAGCGTACCAGTTGTACGGCAGGGGAGCCGAGCAGTAACTTGGCTGCGGGTTGGGTCCACAGCACATGGTCCATTGAATCGTTGGGGCGATAGGGGGCATCGGCCACGCCGTCGCCATCCACATCATAGGCGGCAAAATCGGACCAATAGTTGCCGCGCCCGTCCTCGGACCACTCGACCCATTTGGTCGAGACATATTTCACCTGCGTCCGGTTCCCGATGAATGAATTGCCAACGATGCGGTTGCGTTCGCTGCCAGCGGTAAAGTGGATGCCGATGCCACAGCCTTGGAACCAGTTGTCAGTGAATTCGTTCTTGTTGGAATTATACAGGAAGGTGCACTTTTCCTTGGCACCTTTCACCACATTGCCGGTGATGGTGCTTTTATTGGCGTAGTTCAGCATCACGCCATGTTCGCGGTCACCGATCGAGACATTGTTGGCCACGGTCACATTGGTTGTGAACATCACCGCATAGCCCAGATCGTTGCCGATCGAGACATTGTCACTGACCACCGAGTCATCGGCATACATATAATGCACGGCAAATCGCAGATCGCGGAACAGGTTGCCGGTGAAGGTGTTCTTTTTCGACGAGTTCACAAAGATCCCATCACGGCCATAGCGGATGTCGTTGTCTTCAACCCGCGCACCGGGGGCGTTCCAGACATAGACGCCATTTCCGCGGTCATTCATCCGCCGGTCCTGCCGACCTTCGATCCGATTGCCACGTACGATGCTGTCCCTGGCGCCGTGAATGTCAACGCCATAGAGATTGCCCAGCAGCACGTTATCCTCGACCACCGGCGCCTTGGCTGTTTTGGTCAGTTGGATGCCGCTGTCGATCCCGTCATGGCTCGAGCCCGAGCCAATCACCGTCAGACCGCGCACCGTTACGCCCGGTCCGGTCACGGTGATGACACTGCCTGCGCCTTGTCCGTCGATGGTGGCCTGTCCCAGCCCGTCGATGGTGACGGGCCGGTCTAGCACAAGCGTTTCGGTATAGATACCGGGGCGCAGGCGGAGGGTGTCTCCATCCGCTGCCTGCGCCAGTGTTTCATTGATGGCCCCCGCCCGGTTGGGCACATCCCAGTCCGCCGCCCAAAGGGGCGAGCCAAGCAGGAGCGGTATGAGCAGGGGCCAACGCATGGGTTATGCTCCCTGCGGTTCGACCAGCATCCGGCCGCGCATTTCCATGTGCAGCGCGTGGCAGAACCACTGGCAATAGAACCAGTGCACGCCCGGACGGTCCGCAGTGAAGGTGATCGACGCGGTTGCCATTGGCCCGATCTCGAAGGCGATGCCGTAGTTACCCAGGCAGAAGCCATGGGTTACGTCGTCCACGTCATCCAGATTGGTGACGTAGATTGTTACCTCGTCGCCCTGTTTGACGGTGAACTTCTCAAGGCTGAAGGTCGGCGCCTGCGATGTCATGTAGACCCGCACCTTGTTGCCATCGCGGATGGGTTCCTCGGCACCTTCTTCCAGATCGATGCCATCAGCCTCGGCCTGTTTGCGGGCATCTTCCCAGGTGACGTCGGCGCGATCCCAGACGTTGACCGGATTGACGATGTCGCTGCGGACGATGATCGAGTCATGCGGTTCCGCAAAGGTCGGGCCGTCGTGAACCACTTTCATCTCGTTGGTTGAGATGTCGATGAGCTGCTCGTTCTCGGGCTTCAGAGGGCCGACGTTCAGGAATCGGTCTTTCGAGAACTTGTTCATCGAAATCAGCCACTTGCCGTCGGCGTCCTTCGTTTCGCCCATCGATGTCGAGTTGTGACCCGGCTGATAATGCACGTCGACCTTCGAGATGATCGGGTCCACATCGGCACCGCCGTAAGCCTCGATTGCCTTGTCGATGTTCCACTTCACGATCTGGCTGTCCAGGAACAGCGTGGTGAACGCGTTGCCCTGACCGTCATAAGCGGTGTGAAGCGGGCCAAGACCCAGCTGCGGCTCACCCACGATGCAGGACCGTGGATCGGCATCGCTTTCGAACAGGGCGTCCAGCTTGGAAACGTCCATGATCGAAACGGTTGGCGACAGCTTGCCATTGATGCAGACGTGCTTGCCGTCAGGCGCGGTGTTGATGCCATGCGGCGAGTTCGGGATCGGAATGTAACGGGTGTATTTCTTGTTTTGACCCTTACGGCCGTCCAGAACTTTGACGCCTTTCAGCTCCTGATAGTCACCAGCCTCGATCCCCGCCTCGATTTCAGCGATGTTGAAGACAACGACGTGGTCCAGCTCGTTCTCGGTCATCTCGGCCAGGTTCATACCCATTTCCGAGTTGTACGAGGTCGAATAGGCGTATTTGCCCTGATAGTCGCAGTCGGTGTTGTCGAGGTTACCCGAAACCATCACCTGCCATGCCACCTCCATGGTGTCGCCGTCCAGCGCGGTGAAGATGTTCACGTATTGCGATGGATCGTCCAGCACTGTGCCGTCATTGACCAGCGGGGTTTCATCCTCACCATTGGCAAAGACATAGCCGGTGCGCGGGAATTTCTGAGGACGCAGACCGTGGATCGCCTTGGCATTCGGGATCTCGGTGATCTTGTCGCATTTCATCACGTCACAGCGCACGCGGGCGACGCGGGTGTTGGCCTTGTCGTTCATGAACAGGTAACGGCCGTCATAGGTGCCATCGGTGAACGACATATGCGGGTGGTGCAGGTCGCCGTTGTCATAGGTTTTCATGCCGCGCTTGGCGAGAAACTCTTTGGTCTCCGGCAGCAGGCCGTCGGTCATGATCTTCAGCGATTCATTAGTCTGACCCCACCCGGTGGCCGAGCAGCGGTTGAACACTGGCACCCGCATTAACTCGCGCATGGACGGGAAGCCCAGGATGCGCAGTTCACCGGTCTGACCCGAGGACCAGAAGCCGTAATATTCGTCCAGCTCACCAGGCTGCAGGTTGGCATTGGCCGCAGCACTGGCCTGTTTCGCGGTCATCAGGGTTGAGCCCAGACCGGTTCCGGCCAGCACAGCGCCGGTTGCGGTCGCACCCAGCATCCCACGGCGTGTGATGTTCAGTTTGTTTTCATTGTCCGACATGATCGTTCCTCCTTTTTTAGGAAACGGATTGCGGTTTGGCGTTCGGATGGTTCGCCGGTGGTTGCCCGAGGGGGGTCTTGAGGTCGACCGACCCTGTCTTGGCCCGCCGTTTCAGTTGGCGGATAACGACGGGACATTTGTCCTCGGACTGGTAGAGCACCTGACAATGCAGGCAGGTGACGCACTCGTTCGGATTGATCTCACCGGTGGGGTGGATGGCTTGAACGGGGCATTCGTTGGCGCAGGTCTGACAGGGGGTGCCGCATTCCTTGTAGCGGCGCAGCCAGTCGAACATGCGAATACGGGCAGGGATCGCCAGTGCTCCGCCCAGCGGGCAGAGGTAGCGGCAGTAGAACCGTTCGATGAACAGCCCGATCCCCAGCAAGGTCAGCGCAAAGACCACGAATGGCCAGTCGCGCATGAATTTCAGAATGATCGCGGTTTTAAACGGCTCTACCTCGGCATATTTCTCGGCCAGCGGGATCGAGACGAAGCTGAGGCCGAACAACCCGAGGAAGATCATGTATTTCGCAGGCCACAGGCGTTCGTTCAGGCCCCAGGGCAGGGTCCATTGCGGCACCTTCAGCGCGCGTGCGATCTTGTTGGTCAACTCCTGCAGCGCGCCGAACGGACACAGCCAACCGCAATAGGCGCCTCGGCCCCAAAACAGCAGAGCAGCGGCAACGGCGAACCATTGGATGAACACCAGCGGGTCCAGCAGGAAGGCATCCCAACTAAATCCGGTCCGCAGGCTACCCGCCAGCGCCATCAGGTTCACAACGCTCAGCTGTGCATTGGCGTACCAACCGATGAAGAACAGGGTCAGGGTCAGATAACCGATACGGAACCAGTAAAAGACCCGCGCATTCATCGTGGCGTGGAATTGGAAGAAGAAGGTCGCGGTCAGTACCAGCAGCATGACGCCCAAGCCGGCGATCTCGACCGTGCGGTCTTTCCAGATACGCTTCCAAAGGGCGGCTTTGGCAGCGGCCTCACCAGTGGCGTCGTCAACCACTGTGGGTGTGGCCACCGGCAGCAGATATTGCTCGGGCAGTGTGTAGCCCATGTCGAAGGTCAGGAAGGTTTTCTCGACCGCGCCCACGGCCCGCTGTACCAGCAGTTGCAGGCGGAACGGTTCTGCCGGGTCGAACTCGGCCTCGGCCGGGATTTTAAAGATGTCCAACTCGGTGAAACTGGGCGCATCAGCGGCCGCAACCTTGCCAAGGCGCTCTTGCTGCTTGTCAAAGAACCGGACCGAGCTGTCGCCCTGGATCAGCTGAATCCGGTCGAAGATCCCGCCGCGCACATAGCCCGAACCCTTGAAGCTGTAGGCCCCGCGCCCCAGCACCAGAATGGCCTGTTCGCCGTCGTCCAGCCACTCGACCAGGTTTTGATACTCGGCTTCACCCAGCAGGGATTTCCCGATCGAGGGAACCGAGACCAACGCCATATGCATATCGATGAACGTATCATCCGGCTCGCCCGGTTCCGGGCGTTTGATGGCGCGCTGATCGCCGGTGGCCTCAAAGGCGGCGTTGACCTGACCGACGTCCAGCGTCAGTCGCCGGATCGAGCCGTTGCCCGACAGGATGGTCCAGTCGTAAACGGCGTCCTGCGCCATATCGACTTCGCGTTTCGGGCCATCGGCCTGCAGCGGAGACAATCCACCCAAACCCAGCGCGCGCGCCACTTTGATACCGCCGCGCACTAGGCTGTCGTCGATCACCATGATTGTGACCGTCGCGCCCGAGATGATGTCGAGGTCATGCCCCTCACCCCCGGTTGCGGTCTCGTGTTTCAGGTCCAGACCGGTGTAGCCTTCGGTCAGCTCGACCATGCGCGAATTGGGGATGCCGATCAGCACGATAGGTTCGGAGTGTTTGACCAGTTTCACCCCGGTCAGCACGGCATCGTCGTCGATGGCAGCGACCACATGGATAGGTTTGCCCGAATAGCCGGTGGTGCCTACGAAATCCGAGGTCAGGAAGGCCCAGGCGACGGTCTCGCCGCCCTTCAAAACCGGGGCAACGGGCACGTCATCGCGCACCGGGCCAAAGGCATCGGCACCGGGGGCCAGTTCGGCGGGCTCAATCTCGGGCAGGAAGCTGGCAAGGCTGTCGGCATGGGCGCTGATCGCCATCAGGCAGGACAGGACAAAGGCCAGCAGGATATGGGTTGCGCGACTTACGACCACGGCGCACCTCCGGTTACTTGGATTGACGCCATGGACGCGCGCGGGGCGCGTTCGGATGTTTCTTGGGGCGCGTGCGGGGGGCCTCTGGTTTCGGGCCATAACCGCCTAACTTGGTAGTAATTGACTAGATTGTGGTCATCGCAGCGAGCGACCTGAACAATCCCGTCCGACTTCAGTTCCGGCAGGTTTGGCAGTGGTGCCGCAGCGGTGACGGCACACAGGGCACAGTCGGCGCATTTCGGGCAGGGCGCGGTTGGGTCTTCGGTTCCTTCTTCGAGGTCCACTTGAACCCAGACCGCGCCTGCCTCCGAGCAGATCTCAACCCACATGCTTTGTCCGGGACTCGCCAGCGCCGGACTAAGCAGTTGCAACAGCAAAAGAAGGGTGCCTGCCATGGCGCACGCCGCGCGTAAAGCGCGGACAGACAGTGTGTGCAGTGGGACTGGGGCAGACATGGAGAATCCAACTCGGCGTTCTTTCCTTTGTCCTACGGGATTCTCTCAGACGGATACTTGACTTAGGTCAGGTATCCGAAATTTGTGACTAATCGTCGGCTTCATCCATCAACCCGCGCAACCAGCGCCCGGCCAGCCAGGATGCGGGCAAGCCCAGCGGGATCGACCACAGGATTGCGCTTACTGGTTCGATCACGCCAAGCCCCATGCCATTGGCAACCAGACCCGCCAGAAACAGGTTGATGGCCACGGTCAATGCCGTGGCGGGGTAGAGCAGGATGGCCAGTTTCCAGACCGGCCATTTGCCCTCAGTGGCTGGTACCTTCCGAGAAGGTGATTTTGTTCCAGACATTATATTTCCCCGAGGGTTTGCGCATTGGCAGACGGCGGACTTCTTCCAGCGTTTGTGCGTCATAGACGATCACCGCGCCATCATCCTCCCAGATCGACACCAGCGCGTGGCGGCCATCCTTGGTGAATTCGACATGGGCCACGGTTTTGCCAGGGGCAGGGCGTAAAGTCTTCACGATTTCCAGGCTTTGCTTGTCGATTACGTGCATCGCGTCCTTGTTGGGTCCAAAGAACACATCGGCCCAGACGTAAGGAGAATTCTCATGACTGCGCATGAAGAAACCCGGCCCTTCGGTCTTGATCCGTTTGACCGTTTCCCATGTCTGCATGTCGATCACAGACACGGTGCCGTCGGTCAGGTGCGGCGTGGCCATCACGGTTGTATCGCCGTACCGCCACGTGATGCCTGAACCCAGATGCGGCATGCCTGGCAGGTCCAGATCGGCCACTTTCTGACCGATGACCAGATCAATAACCTGCCCGCCCTTGCCGTCGCGCGAGGCACCCATGACGTATTCATAGCTTTGGTCGAAAAAGAAATCGTCCAGATAGTCAGGAGTGGTGATCTTGCGGACCGGGAAGGGATTTGGGTTCTTGAACTGCCCTTCGATACGGAAGTCATGACCCAGTCCGAACTGAGGCGGGTTGTCGCCGTAAAAAACCTCCCAAATCTCGGGAACATCTTTCAGGGCTAGCACAAAGCTTTCGCGTGGCGGGGCCTGATAAACGGCAGAAACGCGGCTAGGATTGCCCTTTTTGCTTTTGATCTCGATGACCTTGGCGACCGAAAGGTCGCTGGTCGACAGCAGGGTCAGGCTGTTGGGCAGGTAATTGGCGACGGCGACCCATTTTCCATCACCCGACATGGCAATGTTGCGGCTGTTCAGCCCCGCACGCACGCGGCCCACCTGTTTCAGAGCCCAGATATCGTATTTTTGAACCCAACCGTCGCGGGACATGATGAAGACAAAGCGCCCGTCGGGGCTGAACTTCGGGCCTCCGTGGACGGCGAATGGGGTTTCGAACCGATCCAATATTTCAAACGTATCACCGTCCAACACGCTGACATGGTGATCGCCGGTTTCGACGGCGAGGGTGATGTTCATCGGGTCGCTGTCCCAAACGGGGGCATCGACCGGGCTGTAATCTGCGTCCAACGTACGGCTGGCCATGATCTCGGCCTCGCCCCATTCGGGGTTGGTTTCCAGCGGGGATTTCAGCCAACCCGCCAGTTCTTCGATCTGCAAGGCGTCAAGTTCATGCGAGAAGGCGGGCATCTGGGTGGCTGTACGCCCCTCGGCGATCACGGCGGCCACCCGCGGGCCGCGCATGCGTTTCAGCGTCTCGGGGATCAGGGCCGGGCCAACACCGCCCAAACGGTTCTCGCCATGGCACGAGGCGCAGTGTTCGGCATAGTCCGACGGGGCGTCGGCCCATGCTGAACCAGCCAGCAGAAGCGAGCAGAGCGTGCCTATTTTTAACGTATCAAAAGAACTGATGTGCCGGATCATGACGTTTCCCCCGGAACGGCGTGACCTTCAGGCGTTCGCCCGCGTCATCCACGCCGATTTCTTGATTGGAAAGATAGCAGGCCGGATCTTCGGCCCAGGGATCGCCGGTCACCTGCAAAGCCCGGATACGAGTATTGCCGCCACAGACGTCCTTTAATTGGCAGGCCCCGCAACGCCCTTTCAGCGGACGTGGTCGGGTGCGCAGCATAGAGAGCATCTGGTCCTCGCTGGCCCATAGCTCTGAGAACGGTTTGGTCTTCACGTTGCCGACCGTGTAGTCGGACCAGTACGTATCGGGATGCACGCGCCCCAGATTGTCGATATTGGCGACGCCCAAGCCGCTGGAATTCCCGCCCCACGCGGCTAGATGTTCGCGCACATGAGCGGTCTTGTCGGCATCGAAATGCATACGAACCCAGTTCAGGAAGTACCCCGCGTCTGCATCATTATTGCCGGTCACAATGTCCAGCGGGCGCCCGCCCGAGGCAGCCTCCCACGCGCGGTCCAGCAGCAGGTCCAGCCCGTTCCGTGTGCGCAGATGTTCAGCATCTTCGCCCCGGTTCTTGTCCCCACGACCGGCATAGACTAAATGGGACAGGTAGAACTTGTCGACACCTTCGTCATCGCACAATTGCAGCAGGTCGTGCAGGTGGTGTTGCGTGCCCTCGGTCAGACAGAATCGCAGGCCCACTTTGATCCCGCGTTTCTTACACTCGCGCACACCGCGCAAAGCGTCGGCAAAGGCACCTTCAACGCCGCGGAACCAGTCATTTGTGGCCCCGATCCCGTCCAGCGAGATGCCGACATAGTTGAATCCCACATCGGCAATCATATCAGCGGTTTCATCATAAATCCGCGTGCCGTTAGTCGACAGCGCTAGCATCGGCACCAGATCGCGGGCGCGTTTGGCAATGTCGAAGAAATCGAACCGGTCCAGCGGTTCCCCACCCGAGAGGATCAGGGCCGGGACGCGAAATTGGCCCAGATCCTCAAGGGTTACCATGGCTTGCTCGTGACTGAGCTCACCGGGGAACGCAACATCCGCCGAGACGGTATAGCAATGGCGGCATTTCAGATTGCAGCGCCGTGTCAGGTTCCAGATCACCACTGGTTTCACCGGTCCGGGGCGGCGTTTGCGCACCGGCGTCGGTTTGACCAGTTGGTGCATGTATTCGGTCAGGCGGAACATGTTTCAGCCTTTCGCTTTCAGGCGCAGCCCGGTCTTTTTCAGAATGCGCGTGGAATAGAGGATATCCTTGGCCCGGCAGGCCTCGCCCAAAATAGCGGCGATTTCGGCACGCTTTTCTTCGACCTCGTTGCGGTCGGCGCCATGGACCATGGCGAACAGATTATAGGGCCAATCCGGCAGGGCGCGGGGGCGTTCGTAGCAATGGGTGACAAAGGGCAACTGTCCGATCCGGGTGCCAAGTTCGGTAACTTGGTCGTCATCCACGTCCCAAACGGTCATTCCGTTCGAGGTCATGCCCAGTTTGTAGTGGTTCGGTGCGGCGGCGATGCGCCGGATCACGCCGCGCGATTTCAGCTCGGCCAGACGGAACAGCAGCGCGTCTTCATCCAGCCCAAGCGTTTCAGCCACTTGGCGATAAGGCGCTGATACAAGGGGCAGACCACCTTGCAACGCCTCGATAATCTCTCTGTCTTTCGCGTCGATCATGCCGCCACCCGGAAGCCGATGAAGAATTCCTGCAATTTGGGGAAACGGAGAACTTCGATCCCCGTTTCCCGTTCGATCGCATCGGTGGTGGCCTCGATCCCCTCGGGCGTTTCGGTGGCCAGTACGAACCACATGTTCAGCCGGTGCGTACGTTCATAATTATGGGCAACCTCCGCGTGCGCATTGACTTTGGTCAGGACGGTTTCGAAATTTTCGACCGGCACCGCCATGGCGCACAGACAGAACGCACCCCCCATGGCGGCAGCGTCGAAAAACGGGCCGAAGCGGGTGATGATGCGTTCCTCTTTCATGCGGCTGAGGCGGTGTAGCAATTCGCTTTCCGGAATGCCAAGTTCGGTGGCAATCGCGGCATAGGGATGAGGGATCAACGGCAGGTCGTCCTGCATTCGGTTCAGGATTGCACGGTCGGTTTCGTCCAGTCTCATGCGGCGGCCTCTTTCGGTTGGATCAATGCGCCGGTCTGTTTGAAACAGCGGGTCGAAAACAAAACTTTGTGGCGCGCACCGGCCAGTTCCGGCAGGGCAACGGCGCCGGACAGAACTTCTTGCGCCTCGCTGCGCGAGCGGGCGTGGATCATGGAATACAGGCGGTAAGGCCAGACGTCTTCGACCGGGTTACGTTCATAGCACAGGGTCACGCCGGGATGTGCGGCCAGCGCCGGGCCGGCGGTGTCGATCTGACTGGCGGGCATGTCCCAAACCACCATCGCATTGGCCGACCAACCCAGCGCCCGGTGACGTACGATGACACCGAGGCGCGAGATGATGCCGGCATCGTGCAGCGCCTTGATCCGCGCCAGAACCTCGGGCGTGGATCGGTTCATTGATCGGGCCAGCGCGGTATAGGGTTCCGCGACCAGTTCTAGGCCGGAACTGAGCGCCTGTAGCAGGGCGCGGTCGCCGTCCCGCATGGCCGAGCGATCCACCTTGCGGGGGCCAGGCACACTGCGGGAATTGCCCGACATTCGAAAACCAAGATCGACGTTGAATGGGCGTACCAGCCGCAGGTCCAATACCCGCAGCCCGGTACGCCGGGCGATCCGGGCTAGCGTATCATTCACATGCGTCCTGTCCGGCCCGGTGGCAACGAACCACAGGTTCCACGTATCCTCGCGCTGGTAATTGTGGTTCACTCCGGGCTCCGCGTCGATCACGGCAGCGATTTCTTCCAACTGTTCCTCGGGGGCGGCTACGGCGGCCAGGGTGCTGGCCGATACTGCCCCCGGTGCAATCGTCGCACCCACCCGCGTGATCCGACCGGTTGCGCGCATTCGGGTCAGGCGATCGATGACCTCGGCCTCGTCCAGACCCAATGCTGCGCCAAGTACCTCAAACGGATGGTCGGTTATGGGAAAATCGCGCTGAAACTCGTCCAGCAAGCGACAGTCGATCGGGTCAGTGATGTGATCCATCGTCTCAAAGCCCCGTTCTGTGCGCACGTGCCGTGAAGAAGATGCCTGATGGGCTGTCCGCTTCAATCTCGCGCAGCTTTTCAAAGGTTTGCGTGTCATAAACCATGACCTTGTTGGCATCGCGCACGCTGATCCAGACCTCGTGCCCACGCGGGGTGAATTCCATATGCAGTACGGCTGGACCGGGTTTGAATTCGTGGATGATGTCCTTGGTGACGCTGTCGATCACTTGAATCGTATCGTTCAGCGGATGGGCGAAATTCACCCAGACCTGCCGCCCGTCGGGCCGGGCCATGGCAAAGACCGGCTGACCGTGGGTCTGTGTGCGCCCGGTTTCGGTCAGAGTATCGGCGTCAATCCAAAGAACCTCGTGATGGCCCACAGCGGGTAGGACGAATTCGCGGCCTGTCAGCGCCCAACCTTCCAGATGGGGCATCTTGTAGACAGGCATTTCTTCCTGCCCGCGCCCGTAATCCGGTAGGACGCGGATCGGTTCCGGGGCCTCGGCCCAGAGATCCAGCGCGGTCAGCCCGTCCTCGCCAAAAAGGCCAGTGATATAGGTGCGGCCATTGGCGGTGATCAGCGCGTCATAGGGGTTTTTGCCCATATCGGGGATCTTGGTGATCTCGGGCGTGCCTGTCGCGAAATCGGCAATCCAGGTTTCGCCAGAGTCCCACATGGTGAAGACGAACCTGCGGCCCGGCGCGTCGACCAGACCGATGGTTTTGCTACCCGTAGGGATATCCGCGACCAACTCAAGCGTATTGGAGTCGAACACGCGGACGCCGCCGGGTTCATAGTTCGACACGGCGACTAGCTGTCCGTCGTCCGAGATGGCACCACCGATTGCATTACCCGCTTGCACGACACGGTTCACGATCTGTCGGGTGACGATATCGACTTTGGTCAAGCCGCCATCACGCCCGAACACATAGGCAAAGCGCTCGTCGGGCGAATAGACCAACGAGGCATGGGACAGATCGCCCAGCCCTTCGATCCGCGCCAGCGCGGCCCGGTCGGATTGATCTACCAACAGGACCGAGCCCTTGGCGCGTTCAATCACCAGGCCCAGATCACCGGTGGCGGTGGGTTCAGCATGCGCCGAGGTCATCATCAGGGTGGCGGCAAGGCCAAGAATAAGCTGTTTCATTGTGCCTCCTGTTGCAGCAGGTAACGGGCGATCCATTCGGCCTCTTCTTCGGTAATGAGGGGGCGCCAGGGGGGCATTGCCGTGTCGGGAATTCCGTCGAGAATGACCCCGGTCAGCACGTCCTGATCATAGTGTTGCAGCGTTTGGGACCGCAGATCGGGACCAAGGCCACCTTTCAGCGACAGCCCATGGCACGACCCGCAATCCTGATGGACAAGCCGTTTCAGGGCGTCGGGGTTCAAGGTGTCGGCGGCAAATGCCGAGGTGGCGATCACAACCGCGCCGGCCAGCAGAACCGACGTCAACGGTTGGCTGCTCTGCCTGCCAGGTGCAACAGATCGATGACCTAGCCTAGCCATGGGCTTGTTCCATCAATTCGGCCACCGAACGTTCGGCATACAGCGAAACCACCTGTCCGATGATGAACAAAGTGGGTGCTTCAAGCGCGGCGCTGCGCACGTCGGTGGCCAGCCTGTCCAACCGGGACACGATGCGACGTTCGGCCCGTGTGGTAGCTTTGCTGACAGCCAGAACGGGGGTCGATCCGGGCAGGTTCTCGGTCATCAGCCCCATAGCGATTTGGCCGATGTTGGCTACGCCCATGTAGACCACCAACGTCGAGTCGGGATCGGCCAGCCGCTTCCAATCTAGGTCCAGCACCTTGTCCGCCTGCCGGTGGCCGGTGACATATTGGACCGAAGTTGCTAGCCCGCGATGGGTCAACGGCACGCCGGTCGAACAGGATGCTCCCTGCGCGGCCGTGATGCCGGGCGCGTACTCGACCGTGACGCCATGGGCCTTAAGAAACGCCGCCTCTTCCGAGCCGCGGCCAAAGATCATCGGATCGCCGCCCTTCAGCCGTGCAACGGTGTGACCGGCGCGGGCTTCTTCCAGCAAAATCTCATTGATGCGGTCTTGCGGTACTGTATGGCATTTGGGGGCCTTGCCGACCGGGATCAGTCGCGCCTTGTCATCATGCAGGGCTAGGATGTCGTCCGAGACCAGCCGGTCATAGACCACCACGTCGGCCTCTTGCAGCATACGCAAGGCACGCAGGGTCATGAGTTCGGGGTCGCCGGGGCCGGCGCCAATCAGAAAAACCTTACCGCTCATGTGCAAACTCGCTTGGTCTGAATGTCTTCCGAGCCCGGGTTTGCCTGCGAAAAGGGACGTTGCTGGGCGAACCGGGCGTGTCATGAGGGCAGGTTGACGGATTCTGCGCGCGGCTTCCTTGACTAAAGTTAAGGAACGCGGGATTTGCGCCCGCGCTCCTTTGACTTGCCTGTGTTTTTGCCTCGGCTCAGGGTTCTACGGTGATCATTCCGATCATGTTCTGCGTTTCCCAATGCGGCCCGCACAGGTATTCCTGTGGGCCTGGGGTGAGGAATGTCAGATCAACGGATTCCTCGGGAAACAAACGGTCGCTTTCGGGTTCGCTTCCATCTTTCAGCAGCACACTGTGGCTGGTGCGTTTGTCCACGTTCACCCAGCGCACTGTCGTTCCTGCTTTCACGGACAACTGACCGGGGCAGAAGCTGTATTTGTACATCAGCACCACTTCGGCGTCTTCGACGGCTGACGACGGTTGACCGTACAGGTCGACATATCGCTGCTCGGCCTCGGCGCAAATCTCAGCGGTTTCAGCCGCCAAGACGGGTGTGGCCAGAAGTAGAAGTACAGGAAGAAGGCAGTGGGGTTTCATGATCCATCTCTCCTTTCCAAAAAAGGGCAGGGGCCGGGTTTTCCGACCCCTATCCGTTATTGTTTGACCACGTTGATGTTGGCGCTGTCGTCGTCCAGCGCCAGGCTGGTGTTCAGCGTAACGTGGTGGAATCGCGCGGCGGCAAAGTCATCGTGGATGGCAAAACCCACCGTATAGGTCTGACCCGGTTCCAGCGGCACGTCGCCGGGTGCATCCGAGTTCAGCGGCCGCGAGAAGACGACGGTCCACACGCCACCGGACAGATTGGCTGAGGCGGCAATCTCTCCGTCATTGACCACGCGCTGTTCCAACAGATAACCGTTGGAGGCACTGCCGTCGGCATAAACGCGCATCAAGTCCAGATACGTGCCATCGGCCAGATATTGCTGGATCTGCGCTTCGGCTTCCAGCTTGTCCCAGCCACCCAATGCCTTGCCGCGGCGACCTTTGACTTCGACCTCGGTCCGGCTTTCGCTGATATACTTGGTCACTGTGTCCTGAGTGTTCAGGCGACCTGCGACATCCACATTGGCGGCAATCGCATCAGCGCCCGGATCAAAGGGCATATAGCTGTTGTCGGCGTGGCATGAGGCCCAGCAACCCACCTGTTCGCCCAGCTCGATCCCGGTGCCAGTGATCATCATGGCAACCTTGATCTGGTTGTTAGGGTCCATCTTGCCGCCATCGACGAAGGGGGCAGGGTTGTGACCCGCATCCGGCCATTGCATGCGGATATAAAGGTTCTCATTATCATGCGTTGCCTGCACGGTGGCATCGATCACACCACGTTTTCCGGGTATCGGGGTTGGTTCCAGATCACCGCCTGCTACGATCTTGTTGCCGATCGTATCCAGTTCCTTGGCGTGACAGGTCGAGCATTGATCGCCGCCCTTGGTCAGGGGACGGGCCCCGCCGTGGAACTTGCCGTTTTGCACCCACTCAAACGAGGCTTGACCAGGGTAGAACAGCTTCAAATCCGCGCTTGCAACGGCATTCCAGTCGATATCGCCACCGACATCACTGCCGCCGCCTGCCGGTGCTGTGGCTTCTTCGCCATTTGCTTTGGCGCGCTCTTCTGCAACAGCGGCGTCTACGGCGGCCGCGATCTGTGCCTGAACGGCCTCTTGCTGGGCGGCTTTGGCTGCTTTTTCAGTCTCGGCCTCGGCAGCTTCCTTGGCTTCGATCTTCGCAAGGCTTGTCAGGTATTCTTGGGGGATTTCACGAATGAAGGCCGGGTTGGGCGCCTCAAGCTTTTCCAGATAATCCTCATCGGCCCGGTCTCGGGCGTCCGAGTGCGCAATTCCCTTGTGGCAGTCGATACAGGTCTGGCCGATCTCCATCGCGTTCAGGTGCTGCTGACGCGCGCGCGGTTTCTGGAATTCGGGCATCATCGATTCAAAATCGTGGCAGTTGCGGCATTCACGCGAGTCAGTGGCCTTCATCCGCTCCCATTCGTTCATGGCCAGGTGCACGCGCTTGGCTTCAAACTTTTCGCGGGTGTTGATGGTGCCGACCAATTTACCATACAGCTCTTTGGACGCCTTGATCTTGCGGATCATCTTGTGGGTCCAGTCCTTAGGCACGTGACAGTCGGAACAGACCGCGCCCACGCCAGACCGGTTAACGTCATGGATCGTGCCAGTGTATTCCTCATAAACGAAATCGCGCATTTCGTGGCACGAGATACAGAATTCCTTTGTGTTCGTCGCTTCCATGGCGGTGTTGAACCCACCCCAGAAGATAATGCCGCCGACAAAGGCTGCAGCAATACCGGCCACGGGCATTCCCCACAGGAAATACCGGCGCCAGATCGGTTTTTTCTTTTCCGGTTCGGAAGTCATATCCGGGCTCCGTTTTGGCTGTCTTGTCTGGCCTTGGGTGGCAGGCCGGTGGATTTGGCTGTTTGGTCAAACGAGGAAAGGGCGGGCGAGGGGCCCGCCCTTTCTGGTGTTGGTCGCAAACCCGTCAGGTGACGTGGTTCGAGCGGTTGTAGACGTTGAACTTGCCGGTCGGAGCGAAAAGCCCGTCGATGCGACCGATCTCTTCCAGCGTCTTGGCGTCGAAGATCACGATCTGGCCGTTGGGTTCCAGCGAGTCCGACAGGTTCCACTTGGAAACCCAGACCTCAGTGCCATCCGCGTTGAATTCAAAGTGAACAGCGGCGCTGCCTTCGTCTTCGGTGATCTGGATGGTTTTCACGATCTCGCCGGTTTCTTTCGAGATGACCTGAACCGATTGCTGAACCTCAGGTTCCGGGTGCTTAGTCTGGTCAGCCCAGATGTAGTCCGAATTCGGGTGCGTACGGACAAACAGTCCGGGGCCGTCGGTTTCCACTTCGTAGCAGATCTTCCAAGCATCATCCGGGCGGTTTTCGGGATCGTTACCCCAGACGGTCACGGTACCGACACCAAGGTGAGTTGTACCGGCAACCGGGCCGCAATTTGGGTCGACCCAGTTGGCGCCCGGACCGGGGTGCGGCAACGCGGCTGTGTCGATCATCGCTTCCAGCTTGTGGGTTTCGGTATCGACAACCACCATCTTGTTCGACGCGTTCGCTGCGATCTGGAAATAGCGGCCTGTCGGGTCAAAGAACCCGTCATGCAGGAACTTGGCGCTGTCGATCTTGTCGATCCGCAGGTTGTCCAGATCGGTGTAATCGACCTGCCACAACTGCCCCAGCTCCTTCACAGCAACGATCCAGGTGGGCTCGTTCGGAGTTGTGTAGATTGCGGCCACACGGGCCTCCTCCACATAATCCCCGTCCACGTTCACACCGCGGGTTGATACGACCTTGACCGGTTCCATGGTCTGGGCGTCGACGATTGCGAAATGCGGCGGCCAATAGCCCCCACCGATGACGTATTTGCCATCGCCAGAAACAGCAACGTCGCGGGCGTCATAGGCAATCTTGACCTCGGATACCAACATCTTGTCCGGCGTCTGCCAGAGGTCGATCTTGGTCATCTTGCCGTCACGGCCCATGGTGTACCAGAAACGCCCGGGCTGTTCAGGCTCTTCCAGAGCGTGGTGTTCGGATGCTTTCAGAACGTGAACGGCATAGCCGGTCGGGATGTGTGTCAGAACCTCTTTGGTGTCGCCGTCGATCACCGCCACCTTGCCCACATCGCGTTCGATGACGACAAAGAAGTTTTCCCAGTTGCGGCCATGCAAAGGCTCGGTCGGATAATCGGCTTCTTCGACATAGACCTTGCGGGTCGCCATCATCTGTTCAAGCGACATTTCAGGCGGCTTTGGCGGCTCCATCATGATGTATGTCGCCATGTCCTTGATTTCCTGCTCGGTCATGATGTCCGAGAAGTTGTTCATACCGCCTTCGGTACCCCAGGCGATGATCTTTTCAAGCCGTTCCTGACCCAGTTTCAGGGTGCCGGATTCGGTTACGGTGCCATCGTCGTTTTTGGTTTCGACCATCGGTTCAAGACTTTTACCGGTGGCACCTTTTCGCAGAACGCCGTGACAGCCTGCGCATTGCTCGAAATAAAGTTGTTTGGAGGATTCAAAGGCTTCCTCGCTAAGAGTTGGCTCTTCGGCGAAGGCTGGCGCAGCGACGCTGCCCAGCAGCATCGCCAAACCGACCCCAAAGGCGCGGCCAGTTTTGTTGTAGCTGATTCCAAGTGACATGATCACTCTCCATTTGCGTGGTGAGGCAGGCCCAAGGGTGAGACATCGCGCCCGACGGCTCCTTGACGAAAGTCAACGCCAGGGGCCCATTTCAAGGGTTCGGTAGGAAAAAATGGCGAAAAAACCGTCAAATAATCTGTGTTTTAGAGGCATGTTTTCCGTGAGGATTGATTTTTGTTAAGTCCGCTGCGCGGGTGGGCTGCTAGGGCTGAAAAAAACGGTTGAGGAGAGCAGCCATGCCCACAATCATCACCCGCATTCTCGGTGAAGGATTTCGTGTTTTCTTTCTGTCTGCCGGTCTCTACGGCCTGTTTGTCGGTGTGGTCTGGGGGCTGTGGCTGATAGTGCCTTACATGGCGCCGGATTACGGTATGACGCCGCCGATGTGGCACGCGCATGAGATGATATTCGGCTATGCGACGGCCGCGCTGGGCGGGTTCTTTCTGACCGCAGTGCCGAACTGGACCGGCGCCCCCGAGGCGCGGGCGCATTTTATCACTCTGGCTGCCGGGCTGTGGTTGGCCGGTCGGATGGCGATGTGGTTTTCAGGGGTATTGCCGCCAGTCCTGGTCGCGGTGGTTGATCTGGCCTTTGTGCCAGTTCTGGCGGCCAAAATAGCCACGCAGCTGATCCGCCGTCCCAAACCGCAGAACATGATCTTCCTGCTGTTGCTGAGCCTGATCTGGGTCGCGGATTTGATGACGCATCTGCAATGGATGGGAATCACCGAAGGCACCCTGCAAACCGGGCTGCGCGCGGGATTGCTGGCTTTGTGTGCGATGATCGCCATTTTGGGTGGTCGGATCACTCCGGCGTTTACCCGCAATTCCATGAAACGTGCCGGGGTCCCAGAGGCGGACTGGCCGGTTTCGGTCGCCTTGTTCGACAAGACGGGTATGGTCCTAGCCCTGATCCTGCCGCTGGGCGTTCTGGTGCTGGGTGCAGGACGGGTGGCCGGGGTTGGGGCGCTTGCTCTTGGGCTGGTTCAGATTCTGCGCATGACCCGCTGGCGCAGCCGCTGGGCGGCACGGCAGCCTATTCTTCTGGCGCTGCATTTGGGTCTAGGCATGTTGGCGGTGGGGTTGATCCTGTGGGGGCTGGCCGTGCTGGGATTGGGCAATGAAATCGCCGCCTTGCATGTATTGGGCATTGGGTGTGTGGGCGGCATGACCCTGGCGGTCATGAGCCGCGCCGCGTTGGGCCACAGTGGCCGGGCGTTGATAGCGCCCGCGCCGATGGTTGTGGCCTATGGTCTGATGGCGGTTGCTGCCCTATCGCGCTGGATCGGTGCCGAACTGAATGCGGGCTACATGGTTGCGATGCTGTTGTCAGACGGCCTGTGGGTCTGCGCCTTTGCGCTTTACCTGATCGCCATGTGGCCTGCGCTGACAGGGCCCCGCGCGCGCCGGGAGGGATGATTTTCATTTACTTCCCCCAGTCTTGACTTTCGTTAAGGAACCCCCAAGGCCCGCCCGCCATTTTGAGCAGACTAGCTAAACTGCGCAAAGGAGAGCGCAATGCGAGAAGTCATGACCAAGAGCATGGCCCGCAATATATTCTATGGCGGATCACTGTTCTTTATCCTTATCTTTCTGGCCCTGTCGGCCCATTCCCACTGGTATATCGTGAATTCCGAGAATTCAGCGAAACTTGATGAGAGTGTGGTCCGGGGCAAACACGTCTGGGAAAAACACGCGTGCATCAACTGTCACACGATCTTGGGTGAAGGGGCCTATTTCGCCCCCGAAGTCGGCAACGTGATGACCCGTTGGGGTGTGCTGGACGACCCGGAATCAGCCTTTGAATCCCTCAAGGGCTGGATGGAGGCGCAGCCGACCGGCATTCCCGGTCGTCGGCAGATGCCCAATTTCAACCTCAGCGACGAAGAAATCCGTGATCTGACCAACTTCCTGATCTGGACGGACAATATCGACGCTCAGGACTGGCCGCCCAACGAGGCTGGCTGAGAAAGGGAACGGAGCAATGAAATACGAATCCCAAAAAATCGCCTACGCCTACTTTGCGGTGGCCATGGCCCTGTTCGTGATACAGGTTCTGGGCGGCCTGCTGGCCGGTCTAATCTATGTATCGCCAAACTTCCTGAGCGAGCTTCTGCCGTTCAACATCGTGCGGATGCTGCACACCAATGCGCTGATCGTCTGGTTGATCCTTGGCTTCTTCGGCGCGGCCTATTTCCTGATCCCGGAAGAGGCCGAGCGTGAGATCCACTCACCCAAACTGGCCTATCTGCAACTGATCATTCTTGTGGTCGGGACATTGGGTGTGGTGCTGACCTATACCTTCAACCTGTTCGAGGGCAATTGGCTGCTGGGCAAAGAGGGGCGCGAATTCCTAGAGCAACCCAAATGGGTCAAAGCGGGCATCGTCGTGGCGGCCCTGATCTTCCTCTACAACGTGTCGATGACCGTTCTGAAGGGCAAGAAGACTGCCATTTCCAACATCCTTCTGTTGGGTCTGTGGGGGCTGGCACTGCTGTTCCTGTTTGCTTTCTACAACCCCGGAAACCTGGCCTTGGACAAGCAATACTGGTGGTATGTTGTTCACCTGTGGGTTGAAGGCGTGTGGGAGCTGATCATGGCCTCGATCCTGGCCTATCTGATGCTGAAGCTAACCGGTGTCGACCGTGAGATTGTCGAAAAATGGCTTTATGTCATCGTTGCTGCTGCGCTGTTCTCGGGTATCCTAGGGACAGGTCACCACTACTACTGGATCGGGACACCGGCCTACTGGCAGTGGATCGGCTCGATCTTCTCGAGCCTTGAGGTGATCCCGTTCTTCGCGATGATGGCCTTTGCCTTCGTCATGGTCTGGAAAGGTCGCCGGGACCACCCCAACAAGGCCGCGCTGTTGTGGTCGCTGGGCTGTGCCACGCTGGCCTTCTTTGGTGCCGGTGTCTGGGGCTTCCTGCATACGCTGCACGGGGTGAACTATTACACCCACGGCACGCAGATCACAGCCGCCCACGGTCACCTGGCCTTTTACGGCGCCTATGTCTGCCTCAACCTGGCGATCTTCACCTATGCCATGCCGATCCTGAAAAACCGCGATCCGTATAATCAGGTGCTGAACATGGGTTCGTTCTGGCTGATGACCAGCGGTATGGTCTTCATGACCTTTGTGTTGACCTTCGGTGGGACCGTGCAGACACATATGCAACGTGTGATCGGTGACTACTTCATGGACGTGCAAGACCAAATCGCGATCTTCTACTGGATGCGCTTTGGGTCCGGTGTGGTCGTGGTCCTTGGTGCGCTGTTGTTCGTCTACTCGATCTGGGTGCCCCGGAAAGAGGTCATTGAACCCGGCGCAGCCGAAACCCCTGCGGAGTAATGCAAATGGATGGCTCCATACAAATGGGAACGGGGGCGGCAAACGCCCCCTTCTACCTGCCCCAGGGCGATGAATGCGATGTGTTCACCGCCGCCTTTAACAACGATCTGCCGGTTCTGCTGAAAGGGCCGACAGGCTGCGGCAAGACCCGCTTTGTGGCCCATATGGCCGCGAAACTTGGCCGCCCGCTCTACACCGTGGCCTGCCATGACGATCTGGCCGCCGCCGACCTGATCGGTCGCTATCTGCTAAAGGGTGGCGAAACCGTCTGGGTCGATGGCCCGCTGACCCGCGCGGTGCGCGAAGGCGCGATCTGTTATCTGGATGAGGTGGTTGAAGCGCGCAAGGACGTGACCGTCGTGCTGCACCCGCTGACCGACGACCGGCGCATCCTGCCGATCGACCGCACCGGCGAAGAGCTTGAGGCCGCGCCCGGCTTCATGCTGGTGGCATCCTACAATCCCGGCTACCAGAATATCCTGAAAACCCTGAAACCTTCGACCCGGCAAAGGTTTATCTCGCTGGAATTCGACTTTCCGTCGCCTGAGATGGAGGCTGAGGTTGTCGCCCAGGAAAGTGGCCTGGCGCTTGAGCGCTGCAAACCGCTGATCCGGTTGGCGAACAAACTGCGGGGGCTCAAGGGTCAGGATCTTGAGGAAGGCGTTTCTACCCGACTGGTTGTTTATGCTGCGACGCTGATCGCACAGGGTATGTCGACGGACCGCGCCATTCTTGCCGCAATGATCGAACCTCTGACTGATGACGAGGATATCAAACGCGGGCTCCTCGATCTTGTCACGGCTGTCTTTGGGTGAGGCCGGCCGATGGTCAAGATCGATTTTGAGCCATGGGAACCCGAAGAAACGATCGGGAAACTGTGGCACACCCTTGCCAGCCGTCTCGATGCACCTGAGGTGCATGTTGGAGCCGCGGTCGACCTCTCAGAGGTCGCGGGGCGGCTGGCAGTCCTCTTTCGGGGGCTTGGGGGTAGTCCGGGCGTTGAATTGCGCCCGGTCTCACCCGAGGTATCGCGCCACCGCCTAAGCTGGCGACGCCGATTGGGAACCGAGGTCGAGCTGATGCCGCGTGCCTCGTTCGATGGAGAGATATTGCGTCTGCCCGACCGTCTGGCTGTTTTCCCGGCGCGCGAGGCCAATGGCGCACTGTTTGTCTGGCTGGCCGCAGCAGCGGCCCATGCCGGTACCCGAATTGACGAAGAAGATCCCCTGCGGGCCGATTTGCGCGCGCTAAAAGCAGCGCGGTCGATGGTCGAGGCCACGTTGGAAAACGCGCCCGGTCTGCGCCCGCTCTACACTGAGCTTTGCAAGGGTCTATTGCACCAACGAGACATCCCAAACCTGCCCCCGGTCGAGGCGGCGCTGGAAGAATTGGTCCGGCACATGCTGGGCGATCCGGCACTGCTGTCTGACAAGGCGGAACAGCTGCTTGCTTTGGGTGAAGAATTGTCCGCCCCGCGCGGGTATCAGCGTTTCCGGCCAGTCCCCCTGTGGCCTGAACTGCGCGCAGTTGGCTTTTCTGAACATAACGAGGTGGAAAACCCCGATACCGAAGGCCCGCCCGAGGAATCGGGAGAGAAAACCCACCGCGCCCGCCGCCGTAAATCTGATCAGGCCGAACGGAAAGACAGCCTGATCTTGCACAAATTTGAGGCGATCCTCAGCTGGGCTGAGTTTCTGAACCTGAACCGCAGGGTCGATGATGACGATCCCGACAATGCAAAAAAGGCCGCAGACGATCAGGAAGAGATCGGGTTGGGTCAGATATCCAAAGCACCGCCCACCAAGCTGAAACTGCATCTCGATCTGGCACCCGAAGATGTGAACCGAGAGCGACTGTCGGGTCGTATCCTATACCCCGAATGGGACGTGCGGACCGGGCAGTATCTGCCGGACCACGTGAATGTTTTACTGTCGGATGCCGATATCCGCGAAGCCGCGGCTGAGTTTGGCAAAGATCCCGCCACCGCCCGCCGCATCCGTGCCGTCAAACGCCAGTTCGAGGCGTTGCGCCCCGGTCGGGTGATGACGCGCGGCCATCTGGACGGCGACCAGTTGGATATCGAAGCCGCCGTGCGTGCCGAGACTGAACGTCGGGCTTGTGGCGAAGGCAACGAGCGTGTCTGGCAGCAATCCCGCCCCGAGGCCCGCGATCTGGCGGTGTCGATCCTGCTGGATGTTAGTCGATCCACCGAAAGCGCCGTCACAGGCCGCGCCGTGATCGATATCGAACGCGAGGCACTGGCCGCGTTGGCCTGGGGGTTGAATGCTTGTGGGGATGACTTTGCGATCCACGCCTTCAGTTCGCTGAAACGCCAGCGCGTCTATGTGCAGCGCTGCAAACGTTTTGATGAACCAATGGGCGGAACGGTCGAACAACGCATCGCGTCACTGCGCCCAGGGCATTACACACGGCTTGGGGCGGCAATCCGGCATTGCTCGGCCGATCTGGCGGATCAATCGCGCAAGCGCCGGCTGCTGCTGGTGATCACCGATGGCAAGCCGAACGACCTGGATCACTATGAGGGTCGCCACGGCATCGAAGATACGTGTATGGCCGTCCGCGAAGCGCGTCGCGCTGGGCAATCGGTCTTTGGTGTCACCATCGACAGAACCGGCAAAAGTTGGTTCCCGCGCATGTTCGGGCAGGGTGGTTTCGCTGTTATCTCCGACCCACATCGCCTGACGATGGCCCTGCCGCAAATCTATCGCCAACTGGTCGGCGCATGAGCGATGCTTCTCTGATCGACGAACTTCCGGGCGAGTTGCTGATGTGGGTTCTGATCGTCTCGGAACTGCTGGTGTTCGGCGCCGGGATGATCGCCTTTATGGGTGTGCGTCTGACCGACCCGGCGGGTTTTGCCGAGGCGCAGTCACATCTACACCGCACGGGAGCGGCGTTTAACACAGCGGTTCTGGTCACGTCGGGGTATCTGGCCGCAAAGGCGCTGCACTGGCGACTGGTCGCGCGGCGGGCAATGGCGCGCATGGCTTTGATTGGCGCGGCCCTTCTGGGCGTTGTTTTCCTGATCATCAAAGGCATGGAATACACGGATAAAGCGGCGCAGGGGATCAATTATGAAACGCATCCCTTCTTCCTATTCTACTACCTTCTGACCGGTTTTCACGCGGCCCATGTTCTGGCCGGGGTCGGAATTCTGCTTTTGGTGTCTTGGCGGGATGCCGCACGCAATATTGAGGCGGGCGCGCAGTTCTGGCACATGGTCGATCTGGTTTGGATCATGCTGTTTCCAGTGATCTACCTGTTGGGATGAGGGCGATGGGGGGCAACACTCTGACACGGGCCTGGCTTGCCCTTTTGGGTCTAAGCGTCGGCTCAGCGGTACTGACCTTGTTGCCGGTGCCGGCTGCGGTCATGGGTGGGGGCATTCTGTTGCTTGCGCTGATCAAGACGCGGGTAATCCTTGCGCAGTATCTGGACCTTGCTAACAGCCCAGCCTGGTTGCGCGGATTCACCACGGTTCTAACCGGGTTTTCGGTGCTGATCTTTGCCCTTTATCTAATTTGAAGCAGAAAAAAGCCGCCCGATCTGGGCGGCAGTTTTTCAAGCAAGGAGCGCTTTGTTTATTGGGCGGCCATCGGCATCCGCGCAATCTGACACCGTTGCCACAGGGTCGACAGCGCGCCGACTAGATGTTCGATATCTTCGTCCGTATGCACCGGAGACGGGGTGATCCGCAGGCGCTCGGTCCCTTTGGGGACGGTAGGGTAATTAATCGGCTGGATGTAAATGCCGAATTCCTCAAGCAACGTGTCCGAGATGAATTTGCATTTCACCGGATCACCCACCATCACCGGGATGATGTGGCTGGGATTGGGCAAATGCGGAATGCCTTCGGCATCCAAACGGGCACGCACCTGCGCCACGCGTGTCTTTTGCAGATCGCGTTCGGCGTTTGACTGTTTCAGGTGTCGGATCGAGGCCGCAGCGCCCGCCGCAATCGATGGGGGCAGAGCGGTGGTAAAGATAAACCCGCTGGCAAAGCTGCGCACGAAATCACACAGCGCGGTTGAGGCCGCGATATAGCCACCAACCACACCAAAGGCTTTGCCCAGCGTGCCCTCGATCACGGTCAGTCGATCCATCAGACCTTCGCGTTCGGCAATGCCGCCGCCGCGCGGGCCATAGAGGCCGACGGCGTGAACCTCATCCAGATAGGTCATCGCGCCGTATTTGTCGGCCAGATCGCAAATCTCTTGGATAGGCGCGATATCTCCGTCCATCGAATAGACGGATTCAAAGGCGATCATCTTGGGGGCGTCAGGATCGGCAGCAGCCAGCTTCGCCTCAAGGTCTTCAAGGTCGTTGTGCTTCCAGATTACCTTTTGCGCGCGCGAATGACGGATGCCTTCGATCATCGAGGCATGGTTCAGTGCGTCCGAGAAAACGATAAGGCCAGGGATTTTCGCAGCAAGGGTGCCAAGGGCCGCCCAGTTCGAAACATAGCCAGAGGTGAACAGAAGCGCTGCCTCTTTACGGTGCAGATCGGCCAGTTCGGCCTCAAGCAGGACATGATCGTGCGTGGTGCCCGAGATGTTCCGGGTGCCGCCAGCACCTGCACCACACCGTTCCAGCGCGTCATGCATGGCCTCGGTCACTTTTGGGTGCTGACCCATGCCCAGATAGTCGTTCGAACACCAGATACGCACATCGCGCTGCACCGCCCCGTCGGTTTGACGCGCATTTGGGAATGACCCGCAGCGGCGTTGCAGGTCGATAAAAACACGATAGTTTCCTTCGTCCCGCAGATCTTCCAGGCTCTGGGTGAAAAATCGCTCGTAGTCCATTATACTGGCTCCCCGGATTGCTGGCTTTGAGCCGAATTTATGCGCATGACGACGCTTGCAACATGACAATAGTCAAGTTGAAGCAGGAAAAGGCTGGCGCGCCGGGCAGAGCTTTGGCATAGCCTTGCAAAGAAGGACGTACCGGTCGGACGATCGACTAGGGAAAAGGGGAAACTCCGTGGCACACGAAGCACAAAAAGCGATCGCGCGGCAATCGCTTTTGCTCAAGAGTTTGCCGGACCAGCATGTCGATACACTGCTGAGCCACGCAATATGGCGCAGTTATGATCGAGGCGAAACGATCTTTCTACAGGAAGAAGAGGCCAAGGCCGTCCACGTAGTTCTAGCCGGTTGGGTCAAGTTGTTCCGCATGTCCCCAACCGGGGCCGAGGCAGTGGTCAGCGTCTTTACCCGCGGCGAAAGTTTTGGCGAGGCGGTCGCGCTGCGAAATGTCCCTTACCCCGTTTCTGCCGAGGCCGTGTCGGCCTGCGAGGTGATGCATATCCCCAGTCCGTTGCTGCTGTCGTTGATGAAAGAAGACCCCGAGATCGGTGTTTCCATTCTGGCGTCCACGTTCACGCACCTGCATTCGCTGGTGGCACAGCTGGAGCAGCTCAAGGCGCAGACGGGCGCGCAGCGGGTGGCAGAGTTTCTTCTGAACCTGTGTGACGCCAAACCCGATGGCTGCGATGTAGAGTTACCATATGATAAGATGCTGATCGCCGGGCGTCTGGGGATGAAACCGGAAAGCCTTAGTCGGGCGTTTTCGCGGTTAAAAACGGTTGGTGTGCAAATCAACCGCAACCACGCCGTAATCTCTGATATCGAGCGTCTGCGGGATTATGCTGAAAGCGATCCGTCGGACAAATGACCAGCCCGACGGTTGTTTCAGGTTTTCCGCGGGGGCTGAGGGTACTGGTCAATGTCTGACTGAGGTTTTGTGCCCCCGTATTGCCGCGGATAGGTTGCGACAACCCGGCCCGTGATCCGGAATTTCCAACCGGTAAAAGCAGACAGGGCTGCGTTGCGCCCCTTGATACCGGGACAATCAAAAAACAAGGATGTTTGGATGGTGCTGCTGGAGAGAATTGAACTCTCGACCTCTCCCTTACCAAGGGAGTGCTCTACCTCTGAGCTACAGCAGCGCTGTGGGCGGGTGATTAGACGCAAACGAAACAGGGCGCAAGGGTCTCTGGACGGTTTTTTTCACCTCCTGTAGAGAAAGATTATGGCAGATAGAAATACACCCAAAAAACATGGCAAATCCGCGGACGCTCGGGAAGAGCGGCTGAAGGCGGCGCTAAAGGCGAATATGGCGCGGCGCAAGGCGCAGGCCAAGGCGCGCGCAAGCTCGGATAACGATGCCGAAAAGGACGAGGGATAAGAGCAGATGGATTCGATTCTGGTGACAGGCAATGGACCGCTAAACGGTCAAATACCGATTGCGGGGGCCAAGAACGCGTGTTTGACGCTGATGCCCGCAACCTTGCTGAGCGAAGAACCGCTGACGCTGACCAATGCGCCGCGGCTGAGCGACATCAAGACCATGACGCAATTGCTGCAGTCTTTGGGGGCTGAGGTGTCGTCGCTGCAGGGCGGGCAGGTGATCGCGATGTCGAGCCATGATCTGACCAGCCACACTGCGGATTATGAAATCGTGCGCAAGATGCGTGCGTCCAATTTGGTGTTGGGTCCGATGCTGGCGCGGTTGGGGCAGGCGGTGGTTTCGCTGCCTGGCGGTTGTGCGATTGGCGCGCGACCCATGGACCTGCACGTTGAGGGGCTTGAGGCGCTGGGCGCTGAGATCGAGCTGAAGGACGGCTATCTGCACGCCAAAGCATCCGGCGGGTTGAAAGGCGCGGTGCATGAGATGCGCTTTGCATCCGTGGGTGCGACCGAAAACATCGTCATGGCGGCCACCTTGGCCAAGGGCACCACGGTTCTGAAGAATGCCGCGCGCGAGCCTGAGATCGTCGACCTGGTTGAGTGCCTGCGTAAGATGGGCGCGCAAATCTCGGGCGAGGGGACCTCGACCATCGAGATTCAGGGCGTTGATCGCTTGCATGGTGCGACCCACCAGGTTGTGACCGACCGGATTGAACTGGGCACCTATATGCTGGCCCCGGCCATTTGCGGTGGTGAGGTAGAGTTGCTGGGCGGCCGCATGTCGCTGGTTGATTCCTTTGCTGCCAAGCTGGACGCGGCGGGTGTCAGCGTCACGCAGACCGAAAAGGGTTTGAAAGTGGCGCGCAAGAACGGGCGCGTGACATCGGTGGATGTGGTGACCGAGCCTTTTCCGGGGTTCCCGACCGACCTGCAGGCGCAGATGATGGCGTTGATGTGTACGGCCGAAGGCACCGCGGTATTGGAAGAACGTATCTTCGAGAATCGCTTTATGCACGCCCCTGAACTGGTGCGCATGGGGGCAAATATCGAAGTTCATGGCGGCACGGCTACGGTTACAGGTGTGGACCAGCTGAAAGGCGCGCCGGTGATGGCAACGGATCTGCGGGCCTCGGTCTCGTTGATTCTGGCGGGTCTGGCAGCAGAAGGCGAGACCACGGTCAGCCGGGTCTATCATCTGGACCGCGGATATGAGCATGTGGTGCGCAAGCTGGAAGGCGTGGGTGCAAAAATAGAACGGATCAAGGGTCAATGACAGACGCAAGTTTCCACGACGGGCGCGAGGCCCCTCTGAATCTGGGTGCCGAGGATGCAGAGGATCTGCAGGTCATCTCGACCCTGGCGCAGGACGCGGTATTCCCGGTAACCGAGATGACATGGCAGCCCTCGCAGCGCCGGTTCGGCCTGCTGTTGAACCGTTTTCGGTGGGAGGATAAGGATGCCGCCACCCGCCGCGATCGTCCGTTTGAGCGGGTTCAGGCGGTTCTGGTGTTTAATTCGGTGCTGTCAGTGGCCAGCCAGGGCATCGATCGCAGCGACAAGGACATGGTGATGTCCCTGCTGTCGATTGATTTTGAGGCAGGTGAAGACGGGGCCGGTCAGGTTTTGCTGACGCTGGCAGGGGATGGTGCCATCCGGCTGAAGGTTGAAGCACTTGACGCCACGCTCAAGGATGTGACGCGGCCGTACAAGGCCCCTTCGGGTCAGGTACCGCATCACCCCGAATAGATGCAGAACAAGCGCGGCATTTCACAGGCATTCTCGCAGATTCCGGCTGGAGTATCCCTGCGCCGCGCAACCGTTTTTGATGTGTTTGATCTGAGCCGGGTGCTGACCCGATCGATCACCCAGCTTTGTGTCGCGGATCATCAAGGTGACCGGCAGGCCATCGCATATTGGACCGCAAATAAGGACCCTGCATCAATCCGTGGCTGGATCGTAGCAGGAGCGCACATCTGGCTGGCCGAGCATGCAGGGCAGGTTGCCGCCGTGGGCGGTTTGCACGACGATGAAATCACGCTGCTGTACATCGACCCGGATTACACGGGTCACGGCATCGGGACGGCCTTGTTGCACCGGCTTGAGAAAGACCTGATTGCCTCGGGTCAATTCGATGCCAGATTAGAGGCGACAAAAACCGCGCAGGACTTTTACCGGCGGCACGGCTGGCAGGCCACTGGGCAATGTGGTGCGCGTGGCGACGTGTCCTGTTTCGCGATGCGCAAATCGCTGCACCCCAAGGACTAAGGGTTGAGGCCAACTCATCCCGGCGATATGTCCCCATCAAACGCCCCGGAGTGCCTAATCATGCCCGTTTTCCTTGATACCACGACGTCTGAATTCGAAACCGCCTTTCAGGCGCTGTTGTCGGCCAAGCGCGAGGACAGCCCGGATGTGGATGCCACCGTGGCGCAAATCATCGATGATGTGCGCAGTCGTGGCGACGCGGCTGTGATCGAGTTGACCGCCAAGTTCGACCGGCTTGAGCTGACGCCCGGTACGTTGGCCTTTTCTGCCGAAGAGATCGACACCGCGGTTGCGCAGGTTTCGGATGCGGACCGCACCGCGCTGGAACTGGCCGCCAAGCGCATCCGCGCCTATCACGAAAAACAGATGCCCGAGGATCATCAATGGACCGACGAAGCCGGGGCGACACTGGGCTGGCGCTGGTCGGCCGTGTCGGCCGCGGGGCTTTATGTGCCGGGCGGGTTGGCCTCGTACCCCTCGTCAGTTCTGATGAATGCAATTCCGGCCAAGGTTGCAGGGGTCCAGCGATTGGCCATTACGGTGCCAACGCCGGACGGGCAGGTGAACCCGTTGGTCCTGCAGGCCGCGCGGCTTTCCGGCGTGGATGAAATATATCGCATCGGTGGTGCGCAAGCGATTGCAGCGCTGGCCTATGGCACCGCATCCATCGCGCCGGTGGACAAGATCACCGGGCCCGGCAATGCCTTTGTCGCGGCGGCCAAGCGTCGGGTGTTCGGCAAGGTCGGGATCGACATGATTGCCGGTCCGTCCGAAATCCTCGTGATCGCGGACAAGGACAATGACCCCGATTGGATCGCGTTGGATCTGCTCAGCCAGGCCGAACATGACGAAAGCGCCCAGTCGATCCTTGTCACCGATGATGCCGCCTTTGGGCAGGCTGTGGCGCAAGCGGTTGAAAAGCGGCTTGAAACCTTGCAACGCCGCGCCATCGCCGGGGCCAGCTGGCGCGATTTTGGGGCCATTATCACCGTGCGCGATTTGGATGAGGCCGCCGCCCTGTCCAATCGCATTGCGCCCGAGCATCTGGAGCTGTGCGTCGCCGATCCGGTCGCGCTGAGTGACAAAACCATCCATGCGGGTGCGATTTTCCTGGGCCAATACACGCCCGAGGCCATTGGCGATTATGTTGGCGGTCCAAATCACGTGCTACCCACCGCGCGTTCAGCCAGGTTCTCATCCGGTCTCAGCGTGATGGATTTTCTAAAACGTACCACGCTCAGCCAGATGACGCCCGACGCGCTGCGCGCCATTGGCCCTGCGGCAGAACAACTGGCGCAATCCGAAAGCCTTGAGGCGCACGGTCTGTCGGTGACGGCCCGCCTCAACGGGCTGAATTGACGCAAAGACCCATGGCACATGGCGTTTCTGTGCGTTGCTCAATGAAAACCATTGCTATAGGTCTGTGCTGAACTGAACGGACCACACGCGACATGACCCGCATTTCACATATCGAACTGGATGATCGAAACCTGCCGCCGCCGACCCCCGAGATCGAGCAAGAGCGCAAGGTCGCCATCTATGATCTGCTGGAAGACAACAGTTTTACCCTTCCGCAACGGGATGGGCGCACGGCACCAGACGGGCCGTATCATGTACAACTGTCGATCCGTGAAAAACGTCTGGTCTTTGACATTGCCACCGAGGCCGAGGAAAAAGCCGCCGAGTTCCATCTTTCGCTAGGCCCGTTCAAGCAGGTGGTCAAAGACTATTTTCAAATCTGTGAAAGCTATTTCAACGCGGTCAAGAACCTGCCGCCCAGCCAGATCGAAACCATTGATATGGCCCGGCGCGGAATTCACAACGAAGGCAGCCGCGTGTTGCAGGAGCGTCTGGAAGGAAAGGCGGATATTGACACCGACACAGCCCGTCGTCTGTTCACGCTGATTTGCGTGTTGCATTTTGGGGGCTGACGCGTGAAGCCTCTGCCGCAGTCGGTCCTGTTTTGTTGCGACCACAACTCGGTCCGGTCTCCGATGGCCGAAGGTATCATGAAGAAATTCTATGGTACCGGCACCTATGTACAGTCTGCTGGCGTCCATAATGACCTTGAGATTGACGGGTTTTGCATTTCGGTTTGTCACGAGATCGGCGTCGAGCTGTCCCGGCATCGCTCGCGGTCCTTTGATGAGATGCAGGAATGGGGCGACGATCTTAGTTCATTCGACCTGGTCGTGGCTTTGTCGCCCGCCAGTCAGCGTCAGGCGTTGGAACTTACCCGAGTTTTTCATCTGGATGTCGATTATTGGCCAATAATGGACCCTACCGGACTGGGCGAGAATCGCGAACAAAAGCTACATCACTACCGACAGACCCGCGATCAGATCATCAAGCATCTGAAAGACCGCTGGGGCGAACCAACGGAGTGACCATGAACCAGACCGTCCAAACCTATTTCGATGCCTTCAACGCCGGCGATGTAGAGGGCATGTTGGCCTGCTTATCAGACGATGTGGCCCATCACGTGAACGAGGGCCAAATTCGTGTCGGCAAAGAGAAATTCGCGGCCTTTTGCGATCACATGAACCGTTGCTATCGCGAGAACCTGACCGATATCGTGGTGTTTGAGGCCAAAGGCGGCACTCGTGCGGCGGCCGAGTTTATCGTGAACGGCACCTATCTGGAAACCGATGCGGGCCTGCCCGACGCCCATGGCCAGACCTATCGCCTGCCTGCGGGGTCGTTCTTTGACCTCAACGACGGCAAGATTACTCGCGTCACCACCTTCTACAATCTCGCAGACTGGACCAAACAGGTGTCCGGTGGCTGAGGTCACCGCCGTCCGCCCCTTGACCGGAGCGGCGCTGGAGGCTGCTCTGGATGATGTCGCGCGTTTGAGGATCGAAGTGTTTCGGGCGTGGCCCTACCTTTATGATGGTGATCTGGAATACGAGCGGAAATACCTGCAATCTTACCGTGACAGCGACAAAGCATTTGTCGTCGGCGCTTTTGACGGCGATCATTTGATTGGCGCGTCAACCGGGGCACCTCTGACCGACCACGCGGACGATTTCGCGGCGGCGTTTGAGGGCACCGGTCTGGATCTGTCACAAATTTTCTACTGCGCGGAATCCGTTTTGCTGTCCGGCTATCGAGGTCAGGGCGTTGGCCATAAGTTTTTCGATCTGCGTGAGGAGCATGCCCGCGCGTTGGGTTTCAGCAAATGCGCCTTCTGCGGCGTTCAGCGCTCGGTGGATCACCCAATGCGACCCGACAATTACCGACCGCTGGACGCCTTCTGGCGCGCCCGCGGATACGAGCCGCTGCCGGGTGTGATCGCACAATTCTCGTGGAAGGATATCGGCGAGGAAGGTGAGACGCTGAAGCCGTTGCAGTTTTGGATGCGGGATTTGTAGTCGTAACTCACCGCTGCGCTTCAAGCTTAACGTTTACGGCTGAGTAAACCGTATTTAACGGCCCATCCTCTGAAGCTTCGGTTGCGGCGCTTTTCCGATTTCATCGCTTTTTTTTCTTGCGCGCCGCCCTGCCGATTGAATTCGAACACGTCAATCACGCGTTCTGCACAGCCGCAGGCTTCGCCCATGCCCACCTTAGCATAGTAGAACTTTTCGAAGCTTTCCGGGTTTTGCATGGCCATCCTCCTGCGCTTATAGAACCATTTCCGGGGTCACCTGCCAATTCACTTTCCCGTCGATGAAGGCAGAGGCGAACAAAGCGTCTGTACAGATTGAGTCACCCTCAATTAATGTCTCGCCTAATCAGGTCTGAGGAACCAGAAATGAAAGTCGCAACTGCCGCCTATAACCTCGATTGGCTCGACAGCTGGGCACAGTACGAAGACAAGCTGGACCGCTGGGTGTCCCAGGCCGCGGGGCAGGGTGCCGAGTTGTTGGTGTTCCCTGAATACGGCGCGATGGAACTGTCGACGCTGGACGGGGTTGAGGTGGCGGGTGATCTGGAACGCTCGATCCACGCAGTGTCTGATCGGATGGAGGCGGCGCAGGCCCTGCATCAGCGCCTTGCACAGGAATACAAGACCTACATATTGGGCGCGTCGGCCCCCGTCGTGGATGGGCCGGGCCGACCGGTGAACCGTGCAGCATTCTATGCGCCTGATGGTGGGCAGGATCATCAGGACAAGCAGATCATGACCCGGTTCGAGCGCGAAGACTGGGATATCGCACCGGGCGGGCCGCTGAAGCTTTTCAATACCGCGCTGGGTAAGATCGGCGTACTGATCTGCTATGACAGCGAATTTCCCCTACTGGGCCGTGCGCTGAGAGAGGCCGATCTGATCCTGGTCCCCTCATGTACCGAGGCGTTGGCAGGCTATTGGCGGGTTCGGATCGGCGCGATGTCACGGGCGCTGGAAAATCAATGCGTTACGGTGATGGCGTCTCTGGTCGGGGATAATGAGTGGTCCGAGGCCGTGGACAGGAACACCGGCACCGGCGGCATTTTCGGCCCGCCCGACAAGGGGTTTCCTGCTACCGGGGTGCTGGCCGAAGGTGCTTTGAACCAACCGGGCTGGACCTATGCGGATATCGACCTTTCAGCAATTGCCGAAGTTCGCGCTGATGGGCACGTTCTGAACCGCACTCATTGGGAGGAGCAGTCGCTCAGAGTCGATTCCGTCACATTATCGCGCCTTTAGGTGATTCTGGCCTTGAAATAAGCCCAAAATGGGCTCATTTAAGCGCACATCCCCGTAGATTCTGCGGGTGCAACGTAATGATGGAGACAACATGGCCAAGGAAGATACGCTCGAATTTCCCGGTGTCGTGAAGGAACTCCTGCCTAATGCGACGTTTCGGGTCGAGCTGGAAAACGGCCATGAGATCATCGCACATACGGCAGGCAAGATGCGCAAGAACCGCATCCGTGTTCTGGCCGGCGACAAGGTTCAGGTCGAGATGACCCCCTATGATCTGACCAAGGGTCGGATCAACTACCGCTTCAAGTAACGCCTGCCGCAATGGCGTTTATCTTAGGATCGGGCAGCCCAAGGCGGCTGGACCTGCTGGCCCAGCTTGGCGTGCAGCCTGATGCAATTCGCGCCCCCGACATAGACGAGACGCCTTTTAAAGCCGAATTGCCGGTGCCTTATTGCAACCGCATCACGCGGGCAAAAGTGCAGGCAGTTCAGGCGGATATTGATGATGTCACCCTATGTGCGGATACGACCGTCGCGCTTGGCCGCCGCATTCTGGGCAAGCCCGAAGATACGGGGCAGGCGGCCGAATTCCTACATGCGCTGTCCGGTCGGCGGCATCGCGTGATCACTTCGGTCGCTGTGCGGCGTGGGGATCGCGTATTGCAACGTGATGTGGTCTCGCAGGTCAAGGTCAAGCGCCTGTCGGACGTCGAGATCAATGCCTATCTGGCAACTGGAGACTGGCAGGGCAAAGCAGGTGCTTACGCCATTCAAGGTCCGGCCGGGGCGTTCATTCCCTGGATTTCAGGTTCGTTCACCGGCATCGTGGGCCTACCCCTGTCTGAAACTGCCGCCCTTTTGCAGGGCATCGGCTATCCCTTGTATCGTGAGGTGTCATGAAGGGCCGCACCATCGTGCTAGATCATATCGACAACCGCGAAGCTGCCGCCTTGATGGTGGATGGCAAGCTGGATGATTTCCTGATCGCAGGGGATGCCCCCGCACCGGGCACGATCTACCGCGCCCGTGCCGACCGCCCCGTCAAAGGGCAGGGCGGCATGTTCCTGACAACCCCCGACGGTCCGGCCTTCTTGCGGCAGGTGAAAGGATTGGCGCCGGGCGCCCTGATGCTGGTGCAGATCACTGGCTATGCGGAGCCGGGCAAGGCACTACCGGTTACAGATCGCATCCTGTTCAAAAGCCGCTATGCGATTGTCACACCTGACGCGCCGGGTCTGAATATTTCACGCTCAATCCGCGACGAGGACGAACGCGACCGTCTGCTAGAGATTGCGCATGACTGCATGGACGGCAGCACTTACGGCCTGATTTTGCGCTCTTGCTGTTTGGGCGAAGATGCGGGCGAGATCGCCGAGGACATCAACGCCATGTTGGCCCATGCCGATCAGGTTTTGAATGATCCGGGAACCGAACCCGAGCTGTTGTTGGAGGGCGATGGCCCTCACGTTCTGGCCTGGCGCGACTGGACTGACCCGGCCGAAGTGGTGACGCAGGACGGAAGCTTTGAGGCGCAGGGCGTGTTGGATGCGTTGGATGACGTGCGCGGTATTTCCGAACCGCTTCCAGGCGGAGGGTACTTGTATATTCAGCCCACACGCGCGCTGGTTGCGGTGGATGTGAATACAGGATCCGACACCTCTATGGCTGCCGGAACCAAGGCGAACTTCGCCTGCGCCAAGGTGTTGGCGCGTGCGTTGCGCGTGCGGGGTCTGGGCGGGCAAATCACCTTGGACCTTGCCCCAATGCCTAAGAAGGACCGGCGCGGTTTTGAATCAACCCTGCGCGCGGCGTTCAAGGCAGATGGAATTGAAACCACCCTGGCGGGTTGGACCCCACTGGGCCACTACGAACTGCAACGCAAACGCGGCCGTATTCCACTGACGGAGGTGTTGAAATGAGCTGCCCGATCTGTGGTGAAGACACGTTAACCAAGTTCCGCCCCTTCTGTTCAAAACGCTGTGCTGACATTGATCTGGCCAAGTGGTTGAACGGCTCATATGCGGTTCCGTCGCAGCGGGAAGAGGACTTGGATACGGATGGATCCGAAGGTCAAACCGAGCAATCGCGCCCACACTAAAAAAATCTGAAAAAGCCTCTGGACACTGCCTGTGGCAAGTCATAGAAGGCCTCCACCCAACGATGAACATCGTTCCCGTGCCCGGGTAGCTCAGGGGTAGAGCAGTGGATTGAAAATCCTCGTGTCGGTGGTTCGATTCCGCCCCCGGGCACCATTCCCAGCGCCAACATATTGATTGCCCTCAGTTTCTTAGTAAAACAACGCAGGTGCAGGACATGGCGTATGACAAATCGGTCCCCTTTTCGTTCGACAAGAACGGCATTCATTGTTTCGATCCATTGAGGGAGTTTTCTGGACAAACGTATTTTGGGCGAAGCAATCCGAACAGCCGGATCTCGTGATCTCAGCTAGAAAGTGTGCGGCTTTTAGTTAAACGCTCTCGTAGTCGTTCAATGACGACGTACAAAACCGGTACAAGAACGAGGCTCAGGACTGTAGCGACAATCATCCCGCCAAAGACTGCGGTTCCAAGAGATCTTCGGGCCGCAGATCCGGCGCCGCTAGCGATTACCAGTGGCACAACGCCCAGAATGAAAGCGAACGCAGTCATCAGCAAGGGCCTAATTCGGATGCGCGCGGCCTCCATGGCCGACTCTTCGATCGAAAGACCCTCTTGGCGTCGACGGCGGGCGAATTCGACGATCAGGATGGCCCCCTTGCTTGCGAGACCGATCAACATCACCAGCCCGATCTGGCAATAGATGTTGTTGTCGTAGCCGCGCAGCCATTGCGCAACCAGGGCCCCGAATATCGCAAGCGGAACCGCCAACAAAACCATCAGGGGCATAACAAAGCTTTCATACTGGGCGGCCAGAAACAGAAAGGCGAAGATTACTGCCAGCGCGAAAAGGATCGGGGCCACATTCCCTGCCTTGATTTCCTGATATGCGTTACCAGTCCATTCAAAGCTGTACCCTCGCGGGAGCGTTTGTTTCGCCAAGGCATCCATGGCTGTGATCGCCTGGCTTGAACTATGCCCGTCGCCTGCAGTGCCGCTGATGCTGGTCGAGCGGAACAGGTTGTAGTGATTGATGGTGCGTGCGCCGATCTGGGGCTTTAGCTTCACCAGCGCACTGAGCGGGACCATATTGCCTTTGTCGTTGCGTACATAAAGCCGGCCGATATCTTCTTCGGCCTGTCGCGCATCTACATCGGCTTGCAAATAGACTTTGTACACTCTGCCGTAGACGTTGAAATCATTCACATAAACGCCACCCAAAAACGTTTGTAGCGCATCAAACACATCTTCGATTGATATCCCTTCGGTCAGCGCCTTGGTTCGGTCCAACTCGATATGCAGCTGCGGTGTGCTTGCGGAAAACGGGCTGTATAGGCCGGATAGTTCAGGTCGCGCATTGCCAGCCGTGACCATATCCCGGGTCACCTGTTCCAAATCCTGAAGCGAGCCGCCCGTCGTGTCCTGCAATTCGAATTGGAACCCACCGGTTGGCGAAAGTCCGAAGATGGGTGGTGGATTGAAAGTGGCAAGTACGCCACCCGGCAATTGATCGAATTGCGCCTGCGCTTTGGCTATCAAAGCGGTCACGCTTTCATCTGAACCCTTCCTCTGGTTCCAAGGTTCCAGGATCGCGAACAGGTTTCCTTGATTCGGTGCCGACGTGTTGGTCAAGATGCTGAAGCCGGTGAAGGTAATCACCCCTTTTACACCGGGCAGGCCATGCAGAATCTCGTAGGCTTCGTCGACAACCTTTTGGGTCTGGCCCAGCGCAGTGCCTTCTGGCGTTTCTAAGCTAATGATGAAATAGCCCTGGTCTTCATTTGGAATGAAACCCGCGGGCACGACGGTGAACATGTATACAGTTCCTGCCAGCAGCGCAGCGAACCCCAACGCCACAGGTTGCCAGACCCGGATGAACCAACCGACCACAGCCTCATAGCGTTGCGTGAACCAGGCAAAGCCTGCGTCAAATTTTTGGATTATCTTGGCTTTTGGCCGCGCGCCACCAAGCAACAGGCCACATAGGGCAGGGCTGAGCGTCAAGGCATTGATCGCAGAAATTGCAACTGCCGACGCAATCGTCAGTGCGAATTGCTGGTACAGCTTTCCAGCCAATCCCGGCATCAGGGCGACAGGTATGAATACGGCCATCAGAACCAGCGATGTGGCCACGATCGGGCTGGTGACCTCGTCCATTGCGCGGCGGGCCGCAACCTTGGCGTCAGTCTCACCGTTTTCGATGTGTCGCGATACGTTCTCGACCACGACAATTGCGTCATCGACAACCAATCCGACTGCTAGAACGAGGCCAAACAACGTCAAAAGGTTGATAGAAAAGCCAAGGGCCAGCATCAAAGCAAATGTACCAATCAGGCAGACCGGAATGGTAATCACCGGAATAAGTGCCGCCCGCAGATTGGGCAGGAAAATAACGATGACAAAGACGACTAGCAGGATTGCTTGTCCGAGCGTGAGAAGAACATCCCGAATAGCTTCGCGATCAAAGTTCGTCGTGTCGTAGATGACCGTGTATTCAAGGCCATCCGGGAAATCCTGAGATAGCACTGCCATGGTTTCGCGAACCTGCGACGCCAGTTGCAGGGCATTAGCCCCCGGCAGTTGCATGACCCCAAGACCCACCGTTGGACTGCTGTCCAAAGTTGAGCTGAACGAATAATCCTCGGCGCCCAGTTCCACTCGCGCCACGTCCTTTAATCTTATGACAGCACTGTCATCGCCGATGCCAAGAACGATATCCTCAAACTCTTCCTTGCTTTGCAGCCTTCCCTTTGCCGTCAGTGTCAGTTGGAATTTCTGATTGTCGCCAATCGGTGGCGCCCCCAAGGCCCCAGCGGCGACTTGTTGGTTTTGCGCGGTGATGGCGTCATATACATCGGATGCTGTCAGGCCGAGGCTCGCCATTTTTTCGGGATCAAGCCAGATGCGCATGGCATAGACCCGTTCACCCCAAACCATCACCGTTCCGACGCCAGGAATACGTTTCAGGCGGTCGGTTATGTGAATGTCCGCGTAATTTGAGATGAAAAGCTCATCAAACTGGCCGTTTGGCGAAATCAGATTGACCCCCATGGTCAGGTCAACCGACTCCTTAGTGACTGTCACGCCAGATGCGACAACTTCATCCGGAAGTTGCGCCATCGCCGTGGAAACCCTGTTTTGCGTATCTACGGCTGCGATACTCAGATCGTAACCTTCCTCAAAAGTAACGGTTATGTTTGACGTGCCGTCATTGGAGCTGGTGGACGACATGTAAACCATGCCCTGAACACCGTTGATTTGCTCTTCCAGGGGAATGGTCACTGCTTCTTCGACAACCTCGGCGCTGCCGCCGGTATAGGTGGCACTGACGACAACTGTCGGCGGCACGACTTCTGGGAATTCGCCAACAGGAAGCAGCGGGATTGAAATCAACCCGGCGATTACGATGACCAACGCGATAACCGAAGCAAAGACGGGTCTGAAGATGAAAAACCGGCTCAGCATTCAGCCATCAGCCTTGTCAGTGTTCGAACCGCCGGATGGTTTTTGGACATCCACGGTCATACCAGATCGCACCCGTTGCTGACCTTGCACAACTACCTTTTCGCCGTCCTTAAGCCCCGTCGTCAGGATGCGGCGACCTTGATAGTTGCGGCCAACAGTCACCCGGCGCATTGTTGCCTTGTCGTTGTTGTCGACAACAAAAACAAAAGAACCTGCTTGATCCTGTGCGACGGCCTCAGAAGGGACGGTTATCTGGTCCGCTTGTTCGGTAAGCTGGATGTTCACTTTGGCATATTGACCGGGGCGCAGGGTTTTTTCGGGATTGGGAAACACGGCACGTACAGCAATGGTGCCCGTTGTTGGATTGATCCCTGGGTCAGAAAAATCAAGCGTACCTGCATGTGGATGCGCGCTGCCGTCGACCAATGTTATCGCCACCTTCAGATCAGGATTTTTCGATCTGTATTTTTCCAGCTCCAGAAATTGCGTTTCGCTGGGGCTTACATAGACGAACAACGGATCCATTTGGACCAGTTCGGTCAGGATGGTGTCATTTGCCGAAACGACATTGCCAACATCCTGATAGACGCGTCCGATCCGCCCACCGATTGGTGCAGACACCGTGGCATAGTCAAGGTTGACTTGTGCTGAGTCCACAGCACCCTGGCTGCTGTCGAGATCACCTTTTGCTTGGGCGGCCTCGGTGGTTGATTTGTCCAATTTCTCTTGCGCGACCGCCCCGTCATCCGCCAAAGCGGTAAAACGCTCTTTCTCCCTGTTTGCGAACTCCAAACCGGCCTGATTTTTGTCTCGCTCACCTTTGAGGCGGCGGAGTTCGGTTGCGTAGGGACGTTGGTCGATTACGAACAGGGTGTCGCCTTTGGCGATATCTGTACCCTCTTTGAAGGAGCGGGATTCGACGTGACCATCGACGCGCGACCGAATGGAAACTGTGTTGGGGGATACTGTACGCCCGGTCAGCTCAAGATAAAGTGGTACCACTTCTGTCGTTGCTTGCGCGACGACAACTTTGGGCGCGGTGGTTTTTGTTTCATCCGCCGCCTTGTCGAAGCAGCCAGTAAGGAGGAGTAGCAGGCAAAACGATAGAACGTGGCGTGCATCCCGGCTGTTACCTAAAATTTTCTTCCCCAGACGCACTCACCCCTCCCAACGCTTAACATTGCGACTAAAGGATAGCTTATTTTGAAAAAATTATCACCGACAACAGTTTTCCGCATGCCAGCGCATTCGGTTTTTCGTCAAAAACGCTGACATTGGGCGCGCAGCGATTGGCCCATTTTTCGTGGTCCCGAATTCTATGGATGCGTGGCAAAAGCCATCAAAGGTGTGCTGCGTGGCAGAGGTAAAGGCACGACACCTTTGAGCGGAACACTCATGCGTAGTCCGTGCTGCAAATGATGAACCGAAGCTCGGCCATCAAAGACGTACTGGATGATTGTGTCGCGATGTTTCTGGCACATTATAGGCAGGACGCGTGAAGCTTTTCGCAGCCAATGGCTTTAGCACGACAGTAACTCTACGTTCGCAAACGGCCCAATACGCGGCGCGGGGATTGCGAAGACTCAAGCGTTTCCGACCAACTTTCTGAAATCAGCCACCCGCGCGTTAGCGGTCAAAAGCAGGTATGTCCCTGCCACCTTTGCAAAGTGACAGGGGCGGGCCTTTAGCTCGGTAGGTATTCCGCACTCCAGGACAGGGCAACATCGCCAGATTTGATCATCACTTCGATGGCCTCATCCGCATAGCCGAGCTCTCTTAGGATTGCGCGGGTGGATGTTCCGAACTTCTCGGATGGTTCGACCGCAAACACCATTGCGCGGGCAGGGCGCACCGCATAGGGATCAAGCTGTGTCACCTCGTGCCCGCTGGGGTGATCGGTGTAAATCGAGAATGAGTAGCTGCCATTTTCAGTGCCCGGTGTGCCATCCGCTTCGCGTGAATTCCGCGCGCGCAATGCGTCCAGGTTTTCGCAAATTGCCGCACCGATATCGGCTGCGTTCAGCTTTTCCACCCAATCCGACGCAGGCAGGGCTTGGAATGCAGTCGCAAGGTAGGCGGCGCGATCTTCTTCTGGCTGATCAGGCAGATCCTCCAAGCCTTCAACCTCTCGGAACAGTGGCAGATCAGATTCATAGGCACTGAGCAGGATATAGCGACCCGATGCAGTGCTATAAAACCGGGTCAGTGCATCATAGCCGTTTGCCTCGGGGCCTGTCGGCTCACTAAACAGCCCGCGGCCCTTGTAATCAAAAGCAAAGGGGATTTGCAAAAGGCCGCTATTGGAACTGAGCGAGGTACGACCGCGCCCGATCCGACCGAACCGGTATTTTTGATAAAGCGCCGCTGCCACGCCAAGTGCGCCGCCAAATCCGCACATGACGTCGATCGTACCCACATGGGCGTGTTCCTCTGGTCGGTCCATGGCACCACCAAAGCGCAGCATGATGCCGGTTGTCGCCTGAACCAGGTCATCGTAGCCGATGTAATCGGTCCGCGTGCCCCGACGCACACCGCTGAAACAGTCAAGCTTGCAGAACAACGCGCCGGGGTTGAGCTTGCGCAGGCTGTCGGCATCAAGACCCATTTTCTTGATCTGATTGTCTGGTGCGTTCCAAACAATGACATCGACGGATTTCACAAGGTCCTCAAAGACCCGGCGTCCGTGATGCGAGGTGATGTCTGCCAGAACGGAGCGTTTGCCGCGCATCTGCGACATGCCATAGATGACGGTGTTCCAACTGTCATACATCGGCACGGACGGATCGAGCTTGATCACCTCGGCCCCGAAACGTGCCAGATAGCTGGCCGAATGCGGGCCCGCGATCACATTGCACAGGTCCAGAACCCGCACGCCGGACAGCCAGCCTTCCCTTGTGGTTTTGTCGGACGGCGTTGGTACCTCGGTTCGATGCGCTTTGAGGAGCCCCAGCGCTTCGTCAAACGCGACCCACCGGCGCGGTTCGGGCTGCAGGGCTTCTTCGCCGCTCTCTTCCATCCAGACCACCGGGCCGGGTTGCGTCATGTCGCCGTAAACCGGGTCCCAGACATCGATCATCAGCCCGGATGTTTCGGCATACTCGTCGTGGACCCATTCCTGCAGCCAGCGCTGCGGTGCGCCGGGAATTAGGCCCCGACCGAACATCTTTTTCCATTCATGCGATGTGCGGGTCATGAAGACCTCTTTCATCCGCGCGGCGATCTTGTCGGCCCAGAATTTCGGCATCGGATAAACTCCGAGCGAGGTATCATGTTTCCATTCCGACCAAGGCTTGTAGGTGTCTTCTTCCGATGTCAGCCCGTCGGCGACCAGTTCATCGTAAATGCCCAGCACTTCCAAGCACCGACGGGCGTGGTTCTTGTGGCTTGGACAAACCACGTAGAACATGCGTCCGTCTTTGCACATGTAACTGCGGAAGAATGGGTCCAACAGTTCCTGCAGATCGTCATACGCAACGTTCATTGGCAGGCCTTCGATGCGCCGGCGTTCAATCTCAACCTCGCGCTGGGTCAGATAACGCTCGGGCATGTTATCAACCTTGATCGAGTTGTAGCAGAGCCCCTCCATCACGGCGGCGGCCAGCGGAACTTCGATCTGGTCGCCAAGGCCAGTCACTTGCCGGGACTGCAAAGCCAGCACCGTAGCCGAAGCAGCGATCTGCGAGGCATAGGCCGAGGCCAACGGTAGTGGTGAAAAAGACGGGTTCAGCCCCATCAGCACCCGGTTCAGCCCCATGTCGGTGAACACGCCCGAACTTGCTGCGACGATACTTTCATAGGCGCGCAACTCGCGCCGTTCTTCGTCGTTCGAGGCAAAACCGGGGACCGAGATGGTAATCAGCTCGGGCCTTTCTTCGCGCATTGCGGCAAAGTCTATTCCAAGCGCGGTCAGCTTACCGGGGCGGAAGTTCTCGACGATGATGTCGGCCTCGGCGCAGAGTGTCTTGGCTCGCTCCAGCCCATCCGGGGTTTTTAGATCAAGGTTTACGATCACCTTGTTTCGGTTCAGCGCAGCGTTTGCCGGGCTGTCCCACATCGGGCCGTCAGGGGGGTCGATGTGAACCACGGTTGCGCCCAGATCGCCCAGCGACATCGCGACAGCGGGACCCGCAATGTACTGGCCGAAATCAACGACCTTCACACCGGTCAGCGGAAGATTGGAAAATGACTTGCGCATGGTTCCTCCCAGAAACTCTTATGTCTGCGTGCTGACAGGTTTTATTGGCCCGCCAGCATCCAGCCCGCGGCCTTTTCTGCGATCATGATTGTGGGTGAATTGGTATTGCCGCTGGTGATTTCGGGCATGACCGAGGCATCAACAACGCGCAGGCCAGCGACACCCTTCATGCGCAGATGCGGGCCGAGAACAGCGGTTTCATCGTCCTCGCGGCCCATCTTGATCGTACCAACCGGGTGAAAGATCGTACTGGCGATGTCGCCTGCCAACCGGGCCAATTCTTCGTCGGTTTGATATTCGACGCCCGGTTTGAATTCTTCAGGCTCGTAAGCCTCCATTGCGGGCTGAGCCATAATCTCGCGCACCTGCCGAAGGCTTTGGGCGGCCACTTTCCGATCTTCGTCTGTGTCCAGGTAGTTGGGTGTAATATCGGGCGCTTGACGGAAATCAGAAGACGCGATGCGGACATGCCCGCGGCTGGTCGGATTCAGGTTGCAGACACTGACCGTAATGGCAGGGAAGTTATGCAGGTCTTCGCCAAACGCCTCAAGGCTCAACGGCTGGACGTGGTATTCGAGATTGGCGTGCGGGCGTTCTGGATCCGATCTGGTAAAAGCACCCAACTGGCTGGGCGACATGCTCATCGGACCCGAACGTTTCAGCACATATTCCAATCCGATTTTAGCCTTGCCCACCATCGAATTGGCCAGTGTGTTCAGCGTCTTGGTGTCCCTAACCTTGTAGACTGCACGAATTTGCAAGTGATCCTGAAGGTTTTCGCCCACATAGGGCGCATCCATCACCACATCTATTCCATGCTCTTTCAGAAGCGCCGCCGGACCTATCCCCGATAGTTGCAGGATTTGCGGAGAGTTCACGGCACCTGCTGACAGGACCAATTCCTTTGCGGCCTGGACCGAAACATGCTGCCCCTTGCGGTGGACAACCGCGCCGGTGCAACGCAACGCAGCGCCGTCGCCTTTGTCGAAGGTCAACCTCTCGACCTGTGCTTCGGTCCAGATCGTCAGGTTCGGACGCGATTTGGCGGGGCGCAGAAAGGCCTTGGACGTGTTCCAACGCCAGCCCGAGCGCTGGTTGACGTCGAAATAGCCAACCCCGGCATTGTCGCCAGAGTTGAAGTCTTCTGTCTTGGGAATGCCGTTTTCAACCGCGGCATCAGCAAAACTGTCCAGAACATCCCAGCGCAGACGCTGTTTTTCGACCCGCCATTCACCGCCATGGCCGTGCAGATCGGAAAACCGGCTATTGTCACCGGTGCGCGGGTCGGCACCATCATCCAGCCTGTAATGGTTTTCATGAGCCTTAAAGTCTGCCAGCGAGTTTTCCCAGCTCCAGGCCTCTTCGCCGGTAAGCTTGGCCCAATTGTCATAGTCGCGGGCCTGACCCCGCATATAGATCATCCCATTGATTGATGAGCATCCGCCGAGCGTCTTACCGCGCGGGTATAAAAGGCTGCGCCCGTTCAGGCCCTTAGCTGGCTGGGTTTGGTACATCCAGTCGGCACGCGGGTTGCCGATGCAATAGAGATAGCCAACCGGGATGTGTATCCAGGGATAGGTGTCAGGTTTGCCCGCTTCAAGCAGCAGCACCCGGTTCTTGGGATCAGCGCTCAGCCTGTTGGCCATCAGGCACCCGGCTGATCCGCCACCAATCACGATATAGTCGAACCTGTTTGCGCCGTCAGACATGTTCGTGTTCCACCTATTGTTTCGTTGCCAGATGCGCCGGGGGTTGAAGCGATGAACTGTCTTTGTTCCCGCTGCCTCCGGTCACACTGATCTCTGAAGGACGCGTGGGCAAAAAGCTAATGACAAATCGCACAATGCCATATTAGAAAATTTTATATGGACCGATTTTCAAATATTAACACCATTTTGGCTTTTGTGACGGTGGCGCGCGAAGGCAGCGTTTCACGCGCGGCTGAGGTGTTGAACCTGACCCAGCCGGCCATCAGCCATCAGATCAAGCGGTTGGGCGAAGAGACGGGGCTCAGGCTGTTCAACCGAACGGCAACGGGTTTGCAAATCACCCAGGACGGAGTTGCGGTATTAGCGAAGGCACAACAAGTTCTTGATGCAATGAGTGATTTCCAACGCAGCGCTCGGCAGCGTGTGGGACGTGTGAGTGGAAAGCTGACAATCGGCACGATTGTCGATCCAGAGTTCATTCGATTAGGTCGTCTTTTGGCGCATCTGCGCGCAGAGCATCCTGGTATCGAAACCGAACTGATACACGGGGTCAGCGGAGACATCCTGACATGGCTCAAACGGGGTCGGATCGATGCCGGATTCTATCTGTGTGGCCCCGATGATCTCTCCGGCATCGGGTCGGACGGCGGAGACAAGATACACGCCATAAAACTCGCCGATTTCACCTATCGCGTGATCGGGCCGGATGGTTGGCAGAAGCAGGTGGAAGAGTCCGACTGGACTTCGCTTGCATCCCTGCCTTGGATTGGCACTCCCGAAGCCTCTGTCCACCATCGCCTTCTGGCCAGGATCTTCGAAGATCAGGACAGCCGCCCGAACGTGGTTGCTTTAGTCGATCAAGAGGCTTCGATGCTCGAGATGGTGAGATCCGGCATTGGCCTGAGCCTCTGTCGCGATTCCATCGCGCTCCACCAAAAACAATCCTTCGGGCTTGCCGTCTGCAATTCCGTGTCAGTTCCTGCGTGCCTGTGTTTCGTGGCGTTAGAACGGCGCAAAGATAGCCCGATGATCGCTGAAACATTCGACCTGCTGCACCGGTCCTGGTGACGCAATACCGGAAGCGGCACAGAAATACCCGCTGCACATATGGCGCAGACTATTAACTGGCGCGTTCTGCGAGTGGTATGGCGGGCAGTGCTAAAAAAAATTGCTCGGTCGCGAATGCTATGTTCTGTACTGACACCAAGGGCCATGCACATGCCGACACCTGCACGACTACAGCCACTTGGCGGCGACTACAGAGAGTGTGAACGCTTCAAGCGCAAGAAAGCCCACTGGGCTGCTAAGATCGCTAAAAACGGATCGCCGGGAACACTTGGCGATCATGGAAGTTCTTGAAATGACTGCATGCAAGTAGTCATCCTTATGCGGATTGACGTGTAAACGGTGTTTGCACATGTCGGCGGAATGTGGACACCCGATTTAGCTATCCCCGAAGTTAAAGAGGCTCATGGCGAGGGCCTTATGTATCTGATTCCCGTCTGGAGCTCTTTTAAGCAGAGGAGCCCATTATCCAACTTTCTGACGAAATCTCCATCGTCAGAGAAGATCGTATTGAGAGCAAAATTGGTCAGAAGGTTAAGGGTGACAGATGTTGGGCGGACGCTAAGGTAAATGCTCATATGGCTGTGAATGACGGGAAATCGCGTCAGCTAATCAATGCATACAATGGGTCTAGCTACGAGAACGCCAGTAGTTTCGATTTTCAATGCAATTGGCAAACGACCAGATATTATATTGAACAACAGTCTAGTTGGCCGGACTTCGGAAAATCCTACAAGGATCAAGCAAAGTTTGAACACGGGTTACGGTCTGCCTTCGCTGCGTTGACCATAGTGTCGAAGGCTTCCATTCGCAGCATTCCAGCTTTTAAAGTTGTCAAGCAGCCTAAACAACGAGGATATACCTGCACATTCTCATCGCAAAGAATGAGGCCCCGGCGTCTGATTAGTACTGATCTGACTTTTGAATGTACAACCAGTGATATCTACAACCTCAAGAAGATTTTTAACTTCGTTTTTGAGCGGCAGCACCCGGAAGCTTATTTGGCTACCCTCCGACTGATGAGGTCGATCAATCGTTTGCAGAGTGATGACGGTATTTTAGATTTAATGATCGCCTTGGAGGCTTTTCTCAATAAAGAAAAAGGGGAAAAATACAGGTTGTGTAATCGTTTAGCTCATCTCTTGCACCCATCAGATCGTATTCAACGGAAGAAAATTCATGATGCCGTGGAGAGTGCATACAGCACGCGAAGCGACTTCGTGCATGGTGGTAGGCAGGAGACTGATTTTCTCGAAAGTGCCCTAGGCAACCCACACCCCAAAAATAAATTTGCTGATGCGGACAAATTGCAAGAATTGCGAAGGAGCATGGAGGAGATAGTTTGTGCTGCCCTCGCCGAGCGGTATTTAACTCACGGCGATACCTCTCGAGAAGAGCTTATAAAGAAACTTGACGATCTCAGCATCTAATCTTGCTGGTAAATCGGACGAGCCAAGACCGTTAGAAATACATATTTGGTCTCGCAAAGCTAAAGCAAATCTGTCTCAAAGCTGGTAGCGTGCCTTAAACCCGCAGGGAGGATTTTGGATGCTGATCGCAATCGGCTGATTATTTAGAGGATTTTGGTAGCGGAGGAGGGACTTGAACCCCCGACACGCGGATTATGATTGAGTCTCAGTATCGCCACGAGAGACCATAAACCGCCACATCCGACCACATCAACTTATTGGTCACGTTGAGTTTCAGGCGAGCATACCGCCACATCTGACCACATGCCCCCACACTTAACCACACAGGTGTTTGTCACCCATACGCCACCCATTCCCGAAAGCGGAAGTTCATGCATCCCGTAGCGAATGACCGCCTTGAGCCCAATGTGACAAATGTTGCGCCGCGCGCAAACGTCTGCAATCGCGATGGCGTCATCTGATCCGATAGCCGGCAGGACACGCCATGAAGATTATGAATCCGCCCTCTTTGTAAAAGACAAAGAGCTATCCGAAGACGCCTGCCATTTCGCCATCATTGATAGCTTGTTGATGTCGCATGTCCCGGAATAGGGTTGGCGCGATGAAGTCGCTCAAATTCCGAAAGGCTACCGTTGCCGATGTGGTTCCGCTCAGCGCGCTGATCCAGCGCACAATCCGCGTTTCAAATGCCAAGGACTATGATGAAAAATCAATTGATATGCTGTGCGCGATTTTTGAACCGGAGCCGCTCACCGAAAGAATCGAAAATGAGGCTATTTTTTTGTGTTTCGCGGGCGCCAATCTTGTTGGAACGGTGGGGCTGAAAGGTGACTTTCTGCGATCATTGTTCGTGGACCCGGCGTTTCAGGGGCAAGGGCTAGGTAAAGTGCTGACTGCAAGAATTGAAGAAGAAGCGCGACAGAAAGCAATCCCGGAGATGATGCTTCATTCCTCACTAACAGCGCGGGAGTTTTACACGGCTCTTGGCTATGAAATTGTGGAATTGCAATCATACCCGGAGGGACCATTCGTCTTGATGAGAAAGCCGCTTAACGTTCGCCCGTGAAATACCGTGCGCCACGAAACACCGGCAGTGACGTTTGCCGATGTGTTGCGATCGTCCGTTAACGCCTCAGATCGGAGCAGACCTTCGTTTCCGCAAGGCCGAGTGTTGCTTAGTCCGCAGAGCAGGCGTTCGGTTCCGCTGCCTTGAATGTCCGCTTTCGGAGTTTTTAGGGCTGATCTGGAAACCCAGAAAGTCCAATGAGGAGAGCCTGTCGACTTCTCCATTGGCGTCTGAAGGAGTTTCCATACTTTGAGAATCACGGTGGCCTAGTCGCATAAGTGAGCGGATGTCACCAAAGGCACCCGAAGTCTGACCGCTCCAACAAACCGCCACATACTCACACATTCTGCCACATCTGTGACGCAGACAAACTTATGATTTTCTGCGATAATTTCGGTTACCACCCATGAGATTGGGCGACTGTCGGATTATATATCTTGTATGAAAAAGAAACTCACATCACGCTACGTCGACACCGTGACTGCCCCCGGCCCAAAACGTCTTGAGGTCTACGATCAGACCTTGCCGGGGTTTGGCATTCGTGTGTCGACCTCTGGCGGCAAGACCTGGTTTTGTTCACCGCGTGTCAACGGGTGCATCAAGCGGATCAAGATCGGAACTTACCCTGCGCTGGCGCTCTCAGAAGCGCGCGACCGTGCGAGAGAGTTGCTACGCGACATACAGCTCGGCGTCGCTCCTGCTAACAAACCCACCACTCTGGGTGAGGTCGTCCCACAATTTATTGAGCTTTGGGCAAAGCCACGCAATCGCGGCTGGAAGGAACAGGAACGTCTGCTCAATCAGAAATGGGTCCGGCTGTTCGACAAATCGCTGGAAGATATCGAACGCAGTGAAGTTGTTCGCATCTTGGATGAGATCGTCGCGAACGGAACGCCGGGCAGGGCCAATCACGCACTGGCCGCACTGAAGAAACTTTTGAACTGGTGCCTGGATCGCGGGATAATCAAAGCCAACCCGATCGCTGGTCTCAATCCTCCTACTAAACCGAAGGCACGGGATCGCATTCTAACCGACGCAGAGCTGAGTGCGCTTTGGTCGACTGCTGAAGACGAAGGGTATCCTTTCGGTACGTTGACGCAGATTTTGGTCCTAACCGGACAACGCCGTGGCGAGGTTTCCGAGATGCGCTGGTCACAGGTCGATTTTGCAACGGCGACATGGACGATCCCCGCCGAGCGTGCGAAGAACGGTATTGCGCATGATGTTCCATTGTCTCCTGCAGTCATCGACATCCTGAGCGGCATGCCGCGCTTTGCCGGTTCCGACCTTGTGTTCACTACCACTGGAACAACACCTGTTTCAGGCTTTGGCCGCGCAAAGGACCGTTTCGACCAAGCAATTGGTTCGAACGACTGGTGGTTTCACGACTTGCGTCGCACCGCTGTGTCAGGCATGGCGCGGCTCGGCGTGTCTCCGCATGTCATAGAAAAAGTGCTGAACCACAAATCAGGGATCATCTCCGGCGTCGCCGCAGTGTATAACCGTTACTCATATGCAGATGAGAAACGCGAGGCATTGGAGCAATGGGCAGCGGAGAACCTGAAGATAAAGAACCGCGCTTCGAGTGGGAGGACGAAATAGAGAGCACCATAGCCGACGTTCAGGGAGGTGACCTGACGTTTTTTCTCGAGAAAATTATCCACGCGGATGAAGTTCTCCATGACGGGCATGCTTTCTCGAAAAGAGATGTTAATCAGCTCAGAACGTTGGCGGAACTGGCTACCCCCACAGACGAAGATCTCATCAATGCCCTCGACCTTTTTGTCGTGCGTATAGGCTGGAAGCGCATGCGCCTCATTAAAAAGCGAGCAAGCGATCGTGTGAGCGACTTAAAACGAGGCCTGTTAACTCCTCTCAGGAAAGCATGCGAGGCGCTAGACGATCGCGACGTTCAGCTCGAGTTCGTTCAAGATGAGATGGCTTTTCGCCCTCAACATCGGGACGAATTGAAGGAAGCGATCGATGCCTTTTTGGAGACAGCCGCGGAACAGATCGAGTTGATCAAAGCGACATCAAAATCAGGCAAAGCCTACGACAACGATTTGAAATACTACCACGTGCACCTTACAGATGCGCTGCTCGAGGCCATGGGGTGTCCCATTTTGCCGTCTAGACTTGCAGATGATGCCAACTCTTGGTTTTTGAGCGTCGTTCGTCTGCTGGCAGGCCCGATCTTTGGTCGTGAACTTGATCGGGATGGATTCACCAGCCTGGTGAGGGAGTTCGTAGATAACCAGAACTCGAACATCAGGACGGAAATCGACAAGTTTCGGCAGAAACAGTGTGGAAAAGTCTCCAAATAATTTCTTAAGACTCTTCCACTGCATTGTTTTTAATTATTTTTCCTTTTTTGCGATGCTTCCTATAGCAGCAATGTCGCTGTCGCAAAGAAGGAAAGTGATCGATGTATCTTAGCAGTGACTCATCTCAAACCAATCGCGCGTCGCCCGTCGAAAAGACGACACTACAGGCGTCAAGTATTCATTCTGTGTTGATCTCATTCGACGATCTCCATGAACTTGGGATCACCTACAGCAAGGAGCATCTGCGCCGCCTTGAAGAAGCCAGGCAGTTCCCGAGCCGGGTTAGGTTAAGCCCTGCACGCGTGGCCTGGATGTTCAGCGAAGTTATGGCCTGGATCAACGAGCGCGCCCAAGTGCGCAGCATTGGTACGGGCAATCAACAATCGCGGAAGGCGAAATCATGTATGACGACGTAGAGCCGCTCGCAGAGATCCTAACGGACGCCATCAGGAATTACTTCACTGATGATAAGACGAATATCGTGGAGCTCGATCCCGCAGACAACGCGTATGCCGTTTGTATGGTTCTGGGCGATATACATTCACTATATCCGTCGGTGCCAACAACTACACTTACTGAGCTAATGGCGGAGATAATTTCGCGCTATCGTGAGCAATTTCGTGAGTACTACGAAGAAAACCCGCTCGAACGACCCGACGTCTTCAAAGGAACGCCGCAATAACCTAACTCGCCTAATCAACACGCATCTTTTGGTGGCACTAGATGGCATTTCCCAACGCGAGCGAGTTGAGTGGTTGATCGTCGACAAATATCGTTCTGACGACGTGACGACACTGATGTTGGACTGAAATCCGGCAAAATCATCGGTAAATTTAAGGAGAAACAACATGCGAACTCGCATGAACGACTGCGCACGCCCAGATGAGTGGTTAGCGCAAGCCGCCGAACCTATAGCTACGCGCTTAGCTCGCCTTCATTTCCTGCAACTGTTTCGATTCCGGCTTTTTTGTCAAATCATAGGAGACTCTGAGCATGCGCCAACGTGAGCTTCGAATTACCAAGGCTATGTGTTCAAAGGACCTCTGCACGGCTGCAGTAGCTTATATAAACGCCGGCTTTCGGGTCGTTCTGCTTCATGGCACGAGGCGCCGGCGCCGCTGCACATGCGGGAACTCGCAATGCAATAGTCCAGGAAAACATCCCATTTCCGAGTTTTTTCCGGAGGGGACCAAGAGCGCTACACGTGACGGCAAGTTGGTCGAGCGAGCCATCAAAAAATACCCGAACGCCAACATCGCCGTAACCCTTTGGGCGCAGACCGTTGTTGATATAGATGGCAAGTCAGGTGAACAGGTTTTCGAAGCACTTGGGCTACCGCCGACCGCCAAAGTCAAGACATCCCGCGGATCACACCACTATTTTAACAAATCACTCCAGAACGGCTCCTTTAAACTTGACCAGTTGGACGTATTGACCGGCAAAACGCGAATGACGGTGGTACCTCCAAGCCGCCACGTCTCTGGGCACAGGTACGCTTGGGATTGTCCACCAGGGACTTTAGCGTCTCGCGATGTATCGCCGATTGAGGCGCTCCGACCATCTGCTCGACGGGGCGATACCGAAAAAGAACAGCGAAAAAAGATAACGCACGGGGCTGCGGGTGGTCCAAAGATTCCAGAGGGAAAGCGAAATGATACCCTGTTCAGAGTCGCGCGAATGCTCCGACACTACGTGGACCAAGACGACGCTATCTCTTCCGCAATCCATGCGTTGAACAAGGACGCTTGCGACGAACCACTCTCCGACGCAGAAATAGATAGTCTCCTTAGGAGCAGCGGGCGTTACTCAGAGCCCCCGGACGAGATGTTTGGCCCTCCTGCGCATCGGCAATCACTTCCCGTGGAGTGGCTCTGGTATCCTTACCTCCCGAAATTCGGCGTAACGATACTGGCGGGTGATCCTGGTCGAGGAAAATCGATGCTAATCGCCTTGCTTGTCGCAATCGTAACCACGGGAGAACTTTGGCCACTTTCTGGAGAACGGTGCAAGCGCGGTCGCGTGTTGTTGTTATCCGCGGAGGACAGCTTTTCTCGCGTCACACTTAAGAGATTGGAGAAAACCAGCTTCGACATTAACTATCTCGACATTATGCACAGCCCTCGAGCCTTGACGCCGGAGCGGCTAGAAACATTGATTGAGTATGTGTTTGAAAAGAAGCCAGCGCTCATCGTCATCGATACTCTGTCGTTTTTTATGGGTGGCGGCAGGGACATGCATCGCCAAAACGAAGTCGGCGAATTTCTGGGCCGATTGAACGAAGTAGCGGAGGCCACCGGTGCCTGTATCCTTGGTCTCGGGCACTTAAACAAGCAGACAAACGACAATCCCTTGTTTCGTATTGTCGGATCCATAGGCTTCGTTGCAACCGTTCGATCGGCGATATTCCTTGGTGTTGATCCGGCTGACCCTGACCGTCTTGCCCTCGGCCACGGCAAAGCAAGCGCAAGTGCTCTGGGACCCACAATCGCCTTCGAACGCTACGGCGGCGGGCGAGAAGACGTTCCAAAGCTGATGGCAGTTGGCGAAATTGATGCGGACTACATAGAAATCTGCGCCCCGCAAAAACGCGACCCGGGCCGCCCGTCTATGCAAAGTGAAGCAGCTCGCGCGCACATCATGAAGGAACTCGGCAACGAGCCAAAACCCTGGTCACAAATATGGCAATCAGGCGACAACAGGAACATCGCTTCTGAGGCGACGTTCAATGCAGTCCGCGCAGAAATGGCGAAAGACGGTTTTATCGTTCAAGTCGGCAAGGGACCGAAGGCAAAATGGAAACGTGCAAACGAAACCAAATGATGAATCATCATAATGAACACCACACACATATTTTTATTACGACCAATCATGAATGACCATGAAACATGGTTAACTATCTATGATTAAAATAAAAATATGTGTGTATGAATATTTATGATGACTTCAAAAATGCCATCATATCGTTTAGCGCGCCATTTAGAAAATGCGGCGTTTCACGTATGTTGCCAGCGATATCCCAATGTGATCACAAAATAAGGACACGCGGGAAATGGCGATGCCAACGCACCAACCAACAGAAGACCAACGGCACATTGTTGAGGTTCTGGTGGCAGGCGGCACTCCGAAGACGATCATCGCAAAGGCATTGGGCATCGGTATGAAGACCTTGCAGCGGCACTATGCAGATGAACTAGAAACAGGGCTTGAATTGGCCAACGCCAAAGTAGTGCGTCGGCTCTTTAGGCTGATCGAACAGGGGTCAACGCCAGCGACGATCTTTTGGTTAAAAACACGCGCAGGGTGGAAAGAAGGCCAGACGGTGGAGATCGAACAGAAGACAGAACAGCAGGCGTACGACTTCTCAAAGTTGTCCGATCTGGAGCGTGCCGATCTTCGTGTGAAACTAGAAACTGTTGTTGGGCGGAGGCACTGACCATGAAACTACATATCCGAGAAGATGAACTGATGCAGACCTACGACGCCGCACTCGACTGCTTTGTGCGCGACATTAGCATATGCCCAGATACTGGCGTTGGTGTGTTGTCCACTTTCGGTGACCGTAGTCCGGACATGTCCGCTTGTATCGAACGGTTTGAGGAGCTCGACCGCGAGTTAGAAGAGATCCAGGTGGTCAATTGGTTCGGACACCAAGCAGTGCTAGACGGTTGCTTTCTTCGCGTTGATGGTTGCTGGCAAGCGTTCGTGTACCCCTACAAACGCCGCCGGACACGCTGAGATCGCCGCTGGGGCGCTTCTATGCAATTTGACGACGTTACCCCCGCGAAACAGGGCTCCGGCGGTCCAGGGGGCATCCTGGCAGCGCCAATCAAGAACGCCATTGGCCAATGTTCGAAGCATTGAGTGTCCAATGACACGTAAACTCCGTATCCGCGTGTCGATCGGTGCTTCATCTTTTATCTCTCTTCAAGATCAATAACTTAAAGACAGCGTGCGGGTGCGCGCCAACAAGTCTGGGTGATACATGGGTGACAGTCTTTGGAATTCACCTGGTATTTTTACTTTTAGCGCTGAAAAGTACTTCGAATTTCGGCTGAAACTAGGTCTTTGAGCGTACAAGATGAGTTCATTTCTGCCTGTAATGCTGACGTAAGTCGAAGCAATCCGCACGCCAAAAAAGTTCGCTCCCAAAGGGCTCTAAAAGTCCAGCCACCTTGCCTCGGTAGGTTGCCACAGGTGCGGGAAGGGATTTCTGAATTTTGAGTTCTGACCTTGTATGAGTTTCCAAAAGTAGCCTTTGAAGCAACCCCGCTATTGTCTCGCTTAGGGGCCTAAATCAGATCCCAAAATCGGTCGCTCGCGCGTCAAGTTGAATGGTCGTTATGCTTGCAAGAAACCCAATCCGCTGCGATAAACTAAATATAGTGGTGAGGGCGACATGAAGCACACATATTATGATTTCTTTGCTGGTGGAGGCATGGCGGGCATCGGACTTGATGCAGGTTGGGAGTGCCTTTTCGCTAACGACATCGATATCAAAAAAGCTGAGAGTTATCGCGCGAACCACCATGGCGGCGAACAACTTCTGCTAAAGGATGTTTCAAGTGTCACAGTGGATGAGATTCCCGGCAAGGCCGACCTTCTGTGGGCTTCGTTCCCATGCCAAGATTTGTCACTTGCAGGCAAAGGTGCAGGGCTAGCCGGAAAACGTAGCGGCATGTTCAAGCCGTTCTGGAAGTTGGTAAGGCAGCTGCACGCGTTGGGTCGCGGGCCAAAGATAATAGCCCTTGAGAACGTCTACGGCGCGATCAGGAGCAATGGCGGTCGTGATTTTGCTACTCTAGCCGCTGCCTTCTCGGGACTTGGATATCGCTTTGGGGCGGTTGTGGTTGATGCTGTTCATTTTCTTCCCCAATCACGACCTCGGTTTTTCATGATCGGGGTCCGTGGCGATATCCGAATTCCAAATGAACGTATGCAAAAAGACCCCTCGTCGCTTTGGCATCCTCCTGCGCTTCTGGAAGGGCATCGCTTGCTCTCGAAAACTGCCGCCGAGCGTTGGGTGTGGTGGAACCTACCCACGCCCGTGTTGAGAAATATTAATCTGTCCAGCCTGATCGAGGAAAGGCCAACCGGTGTGAAGTGGCACACAAAGGCAGAGACAAAACATCTCTTGGACATGATGACCGACCACAACCGAAAGAAGGTTGAGGCAGCCAAGGAACTAAATGCTAAGGTCGTGGGCACTATCTATCGCCGAACTCGACCGGACGAAGCTGGGATTAAGCGCCAACGTGCAGAAGTGAGATTTGACGAGATCGCGGGTTGCCTACGAACACCAGCTGGTGGTTCGAGCCGTCAGACGATCATGTTAGTCGAGGGGAAAAAAGTTCGCTCTCGCCTTTTATCACCGCGTGAGGCAGCTGCCCTCATGGGGCTGCCTGATACTTATGTTCTGCCTTCTCGCTACAACGATGCCTATAAGCTGGCAGGAGACGGCGTGGCGGTCCCTGTGGTTAGGCACTTGGCCGAAAACATCTTTGAGCCGATTCTGATAAGAAACCGACTCGCGCTAGTAGCTTGAAGTTAGTAGGTTCCGTTCATGAATGATCGGAACCAGGACAATACCAATTTTCCTCCCTTCGAGACAGAGGACCTGCGAGAGAATCTTGCAGCTTTCATAGCAGAGCCATTCCGTGACCCCATAGCTGGAATTGATCGGCCCATTGGTCAATTTAAGTGGGGTGTTTATGCGTTTTTTGACTACGATGGTGAGCCGATCTATGTCGGCCAAACGAAAGAAAAGATTAGCACTCGAATTCGTCGCCATTTGACCAATCAACGGACTGACGCTGTTGCTATGTCGGTCCTCGACCCTTTCGAAGTATACGAAATAGAAGTGTGGCCGTTACCTGAATTTCAGGACACTAGCTCAGGCGACGCGGACGCCAAAGCGCACCTCGACGCCCTCGAAGACCTCATTTATCAGCAAGCTATCGAACACAGCACCTTCAAAGCTGTTTTAAATGAGAAAGACCCGCCGACACCTAGCGTCCAGATAATCGCTCCTCCATCACGGCGCTACCGGATCGTGTCGAATGAAGTATATAAAATCAGATCGCACCCTGATTTCAGGATCGCGCGCCGAGCGTTAATCATCTCTCGACTAGCGCAAGTAATATCGGAGCGTAAAGTTCAAGGGGGACTGCGTCGAGTGATGCTGACGCAGGCCAAGCGGCTCCAATGGCTGGCTCAGCGACGCTACCAAGCGTTGGGGGGAGCAGCTTCTGTCGAGACAGAGAACGGGGGCAGCGTTGCTGACTAAAGTTGATTGCCATCGTTCACGGATAATGCGCTCTGTGAAAAACAAAGACACGGCTCCAGAAATGATTGTCCGTCGCTTCGTTTACTCTCTCGGATATAGATATCGACTGCACCGCTCCGATCTGCCTGGCAAACCCGATCTGGTATTCGGACCAAGACGAAAACTTATTTTCGTAAATGGTTGTTTTTGGCATGGTCATACTTGCAAGCGCGGAAATCGCCAACCCAAGAACAACGCCCATTACTGGAGGGAAAAGATTCAAAAGAACCGAGAGCGCGACGCGTCCAACATAGAAAAGTTGCGTGCCCTTGGATGGGAAGTTCTGGTAGTGTGGGAGTGTGAAACGAAGCAAGAAAGAATGAAGCAGGCAATTGAAAGCTTTCTCCGATCAATAAATCAGACGGAAAGCCCGTGTAATCCCCCCGCTACCAGGTTACTTCAAACCGAATTCGCAAAACAACTTATTCAACCTTAAGGGAAAATTCTTTGGCCGGCGAAACCGCGACCCCGTGCAACCATCCAGGCGCGCCTCCCGACGAGGTTATCGAACTTGTGGCGGAGGCTGTAAAAGCAATAGCTCGCGACGAAGCTTTTCTACAAGGGCATGGTCTAACTGTTCAGGATTTCGAACTCGCGCTACCTGCTGCAATCCAGCGGATTCGGGGAAGTGCTGCGGCTGGTAATGCGGATCGCCGAGAGTTTCTAACTGACCTTTTCAATTATATGGTAGCCTCGGGAGCCATCAGTGATTTTGAAAAGCCAGAATATGGAAAGGAGACGGTATACCGCCTTCAAGTTCCTGGCGTTGGCAGTGTAGCAATTATTCAAAAAGGATGTCCTGACGGAGCCCATAGCAGCGTTGCTTGGTCCACACCGGAATGGGCTAAAGAAACCTACCTATGGTGGCTTTGTGACAGTCTACAATATGAACCAGGTGAGCACGTCTCTAAAGGCGTCAATCGCCTTCGAAAACGCTTCTTCTCCGATGCCTATAGCGACTCTATCGACGGCGTTATCTTCCACAATGCGATGTGCGGCAGCCCGCTTCGACCTTGTCCCAAAACAATGAGAACCATTGATGTAAAGGGGCGAGTTATCCCGCCCCCGTGTATATGGGTGATGCCGGAACGGAACAGTCTAGATAATCCTGACGCCACAAGTTGGAACTGGTCAGGTGAGCGAACTCGTCGGTTCCCTGTCGCTCTTCTGTCCGCTTTTGGGATTAAAGAGCAAGAAGTGCCACACTTTACCGGACACATTGGCTTCCTTAAGGGAGGACGAGGAACCCGAACTACTATCTCAACCAGATATGGCGCAGGTGCATCAACAACGTACAGGAGTGATTCACGTTGAACCCAGTAATTGACCAAGAGCGAGCAGGTTTTTTATCCCTTCGAGCACAAAAAGCTAGCAAACAGCTTTTGCCACAATGGGTTCGGCCGGAAAAGGAGTTGCCTGTCGTAACTTTGCCGATTGAATGGGTGCGTTTTTCAACCCTGAATCACAGGACACGCGCCGAACAGGACCGCGAAATACGTAAGAGCGGCAATGCTGAATTGTTTACGGGGGATCCGCTCGGAGATCAGGCTCAAGCCATTCAGCTGAAAATTTTGTCGGACCAAGGTGGTTTCGACGAACTTAAGAGTGATTTGGAAGACAGAGGGCAGCAAGAACCTGCGGTCGTGACCGCCGAAGGAATTCTTATAAATGGTAATCGCCGGGCAGCCGCGTTGAGAAAATTGTGGTTGGATAATCATGTTGAAAACGCTCGTTATATTCGTGCGTTTGTTCTGCCCGCAGATGCGACAAAGGACGAATTGATTGATCTGGAGACAGAGCTTCAAGTTTCAAAGGATTTTCGGGAAGAATATTCATGGGTCAATGAAGCCCTTCTGATAGAGGAGATTTTTGAATCATCGAACAAGAATTGGGAGAAAGTTGCGAAAAGAATGCGCCTTGAGAAGGATGAAGTTCAAGAGCAGTACGAAAAACTTCAGCAACTTCACCAGTTAGTTGCACTATCTCATGGGAAAAAGTTTCATGCGGACTTTGTAGGCAATAACTCTGCTTTTCGAGAATTGGCAATCCATATTCGTGGTAAGTCACCGCAGGAAGCCGCATCCGTTCGCAGCGTATATTTTCTTGGAACACTTGCGGGGACAAATTACCGCGACTTAAGGCATCTTAGAAGGAGTGATGCCGTTGAATTTGTCCAAGAGGAGTTCTCTAACGATTTGTTTTTAAAATCTCTTCTTAACAACGCCAACGATAGCAGCATTGAGACTTCTTTTGACTTGTGGGACGATGTTCTTGGTGAAGGCAATGGATCAAGCACAGCAGACCTTAGTCCTGTTCTATCTTTTCTAGCCGCTCAACAGCCGGAAGAAATTGCCACCTTGCCAACTGGTGAACAGGTCGCAGTTGAGCAGCTATTGACTTCCGTAAAAAGCGCGGTTGATGCGGCAGCAAAGGAAGCGAGTGAAAATGTTAAGGACGCTAAGGCAGTTGTAGCACCAACCAAGAAGTTGGACCTGGCGAAAGAAAACATCAATCGAGCCGGAGCGGCGCTAGCGAAAGCAAGATCACATAGTGAGTGGGATGAGAATGCGTTCAAAGAAAAAATTGCAGAGGTCAAGGCAGCCATAGGCCAAATAGAGACACTGTAATGATCACCGCTGAATTGTATCGCGAAGGCCGCCCTACTGTCATAGTCGAACGCGATGACGCGGCGAACCCAGGTGCTTGGGCGCGTCTTCAAGAGGCTTTGGCGCGTGGTATCGACTCTGGCTCTTCTCGTCGGACGGTTGTTCACGCGGACGTCTTCCTTTCGGAATTGAGCGTCCTACGTGAGCTCAGAGATGTTTTCGGTGAACGTGTCCAACCGGGCCCAACTCTGTCCGATCAACTCCGTTCCATGGCGTCAGACCGCATTGCACGGGAAGGCGTCGTCGAAGCGGGAGCAGCCGACGACGCCACGCTTGATGCTTTAGAATTTGAGCTCTCGCAAGCTGGGTTCAAACGAAAGCTCAGACGCTTCCAGACAAGAAATCTGTTTAGGCTTGTTAGCCTTCCTCATGGGGCAGATTTTTCTGTGCCGGGAGCAGGAAAGACTACCGTCGCACTAGCTGCCTACGCTGTTTTGCGCGCTCGTGGCGTAGTCCGACGCTTGGCCGTCATTGGGCCAATCGCCGCCTTCGGTGCATGGAAGGAGGAACTTGTTGAATGCTTTGAAGAGCCACCGCTTCTTTTGATCCACGCTGGTGCAGGAACCGTCATACCGACTAACACCGAGGTCTTGCTATCTAACTATAATCGAACTGCTAGCGACTATGATACAGTCCGATCCTTCGTTGCTGCAGAACCAACGCAAGTGGTTCTAGACGAAGCACATCGGGTAAAGCGCGGTGCGGCTGGCGTGCATGGGAGAGCCGTCCTAGACCTTGCCTACGCAGCTCGTCGTCGGGACGTACTTACAGGAACTCCGGCACCCCAGGGCGCTTTCGACTTAGTTGCATTGATAAGTTTCCTTTTCCCGGGGCAAGACAGGCAGGTGCTTCCAGACGCTGCGTACTTTGAACGTAAAGGCCGAGATGAAGACGTTCTCATAGAAACGAACAGCGCGATAAGACGATACTTCGTACGTACGGCGAAGGCCGAGTTAGATCTACCTCCGACGAGTTTTGAAGTAGTGCGAGAACCTATGCCGCCAATTCAAGCGGCGATTTACGACGCTCTGCTAGGTCAATATAGGTCGACTTTTTCCCTTCCTGATCGAGGCCGTCACGAGATGCAAAGGTTGGGGCGGATCGTAATGTACCTTTTGGAGGCTGCAACGAATCCAATGTTGCTTACGGCTGGTTCGGACGAAGGTGATGATCCGGCATTTTTGCATCCGCCGTTGGAACTTCAAGGACATGAACCCTTAGCCGATTTGCTCGCCCGTTACAGTAGCTTCGAACAGCCATGGAAGTACGAGCGAGTTTGTTCAATCGTGAAAGAAGCAGTTCAAAAGGGCGAGAAAATACTGATCTGGTCCAGTTTTGTAAAAAACCTTAAGGCCCTTGCCCGTCTATTGGACCAGTATCAACCAGCTATTGTTCATGGTGGTGTGCCCTCTGACGAAATGGCACCAGCCGAGGTCATTACTCGCGAACGTGAATTCGAACGATTTCGGCACGACCCGGCTTGTTCTGTACTCCTAGCAAATCCCGCAGCTTGTGGTGAAGGTGTTAGCTTACACTATTGGTGCCATCATGCGGTTTATTTGGACAGAACATTCAACGCTGGGCACTTTCTGCAGAGTCAAGATCGCATTCATCGGCTTGGGCTGGATGATGATGTAGTTACACGTTTCACATTGCTTATAAGCGCGGGTTCAATCGACGACTCAGTAGATGGGAGATTGGTCGAGAAAGTGAGCGCGCTTTCATTGCTAATGGACGATCCTGGCCTTGTCCAAATTGCGTTGCCGTCAGCCGACGAAGGCGCGGGAGGCACCCCCGCATTTGATGACGACTTTCAAGCAATTGCCACGCATATCACAGCTGAAAATGCGTGACCTCCCTACCAGAGGTAGGTGTCATGCAGTTTTTCTCTTGGCGTATAGCGCAAGGGTAAGGAACTGCTCAGACGTCGACGCATGGATTGTGGCAGCGCTGGACAAGCCAACGCACATGGCCGCCTCGCTAGATCTATCCGGAACAGCAAATCTACTTTTGGACGCCGGCCTAGCCAGAATTGAATCTTGTGTCGTGATAGGAAGAGGCCTGGCCAGATTGGATCGGGAAGCTGACCTGACCACTCTAAAAGGTATTGCTCGGTTGCTCCTGCGAAGCCGACCTCCAGATTGGCTCAGAGCAGTTGTAAATGAAGGTCGTTTGGCACCTGAGTTCATCCCGAAACAAGACTTTGATGCGATTGCCTGGTTAGGAGACGATCTTGAAGAGATCGTAATGACTGCGCATCAGCAGGTGTATGGTGAGACAGATGAACACTTACGAAAGCTGCTAGGCGACGCCGGAGAACTTGCGATAATGTCTGCGTTGCGTCGGGTTGGTCAACATGCACGACATGTTTCGCTAATATCCGATCGTTTTGGCTATGACATAGAGTACAACGAAGAGTCTCGAACCCTAGGACTGGAGATAAAAGCCGCCGTAAATGCCACGGCCGCCCGCATACTCATCTCCCGCAATGAATTCGAAGTCGCCAAACGGATGGGCGAACGATGGAAACTAGTCCAAGTGACTTTTTCATCGCGGGTTATAGCAAATGGGCGCGCGACCGCTGGAGACGTGGAGAGGATACGCGAACTGGCTAGTCATTCGCTCGTCGACATTGCACCAGTCGAGAAACAAGGTTTCCGTTGGACAGAAGCCGCTGAAATTCGCCCCTCAGATGCTGATTGGAAGCCAAGCCACCTTCGAATTGGAGAGGAGTTTGAGGTCGAATTACTATCCAGAAACAAAGTATAGTTTCGGGTATATCACACGGACTTTGTCTTGGCATCGTGCACAGTATCAGCGCGTTCGTCTCGCATAAGCGAACTTAACAGCTGCACATAACTTAAAAGCCACAAGTAGTTGTATATGCCCCTTGCAACGCAGGCCATTTTTTTTCTATAGCAAAAGGGCTTACGGGCAGACTTCCTGCTGCGCATCGCGGCAAATGACAACAATGGTAGGCATGCTGCTTACCTTCAGGTTCCCTTGCGGTATCATCGGCTTTCCCGTGTATCGCTTACGCTCGCTTAAGAGTGCCCGTAAGCACCAAAAACTAGAGTACAGGCAATTGAGTTCACTTGGAAAATTACAGAAGTCGGAAAGCCTCACCGATCTGGCTACATTGCTCGGCTTCACGCCCAAAGGGGCCAGCTACGTCCTCTATAAGTTGGATGCAGCCAAGAAATATCGCACCTTCGAGGTTCCCAAGAAATCCGGCGGGGCCCGCGTCATCCATGCTCCCGAAGCACAGCTTGCCTTGTTACAACGCCGCTTGGCGGAATTACTCTATGAATGCGTTAATGAGCGTAAAAAGGACCATTCCCGTTTCTGGTTTGCCTCTCACGGTTTCCATCAGGGCCGTACCATCGTCTCTAACGCTGAGGTACACAGGCGGCGGCGCTTTGTCTTCAATCTTGACCTGGAGGACTTTTTCGGCACCATAAATTTCGGGCGAGTGCGTGGCTTCTTCATAAACGATTCAATGTTCGCCTTGGAGCCGAAGGTCGCAACGATCATCGCCCAGATTGCCTGTCATGAAAACGCGCTGCCGCAAGGAAGCTCCTGCTCTCCGGTCATTTCCAACCTGATAGGGAATATTCTGGACTCGAGGCTGCTTGCGCTCGCCCGCGATGCGCGTTGCACCTATACTCGCTATGCGGATGATCTGACCTTCTCGACCAATGAAAAGCTCTTCCCTACCGAGATCGCTGTAAATGTGCATGGCGCTGACTGGGATGTGGGCGCAAAGCTCAAAAAGACGATAGAGAAATCGGGGTTTTTCATTAATCCAACAAAGACCCGAATGTCGTTGCGACGCTCCCGTCAGACCGTCACCGGGCTTGTTGTAAACGAAAAGGCCAATATCAATCAGGACTACTACCGAGCAGCACGTGCGATGTGCAATTCTGTGTTCCAGACCGGGTATTACTTCAAGCCGGGCGACGACCCGGCTAACGTGACCGACAACCTCAACCCGCTGGAAGGCACACTCTCCCACATCTACTTTGTGAAATCGCGGCGCGACCGGAAACCTAAGGTGAATAAGCTTGCCGTATCAGCAGGCGAATTTAACCCGCCGCGAGCGCCGGAAGAGCTCTATAGGAAGTTATTATTTTACAAATACTTCGCTGCACCGAATGCTCCGTTGATTGTGACAGAGGGTGTCTCTGATATTACCTATCTGCAATGCGCAATCCGGGCCTTGGTGAAGAAGTTCCCTCTGCTCGCAAAGGAAGATGACGGCAAGGTTATACGGTTAATCAATTTCCTGAAGCCATCGGGCACATCACGCGATATTCTGAACCTTGGTCATGGCGCAGCCGGGCAAGGCTCACTGATTTCCCAATACGCAAATATGCTCAAGAAATTTCCGCACAAGCCCATGGCGCATCCGGTCATCATCCTATGTGACAACGATGACGGTCTAAAAGCTGTCATCAAAAACGCGAAATCCAAGATCGGGAAAACTGTCTCTACGACGACGACCGACCCCTTCTACCATCTCGGGCTCAATCTTTATCTGGTGAAAGTCCCCGAAGGGACACCGCCAGCAGTTAAGGATATCGAATCCCTGTTTGACCCGACCCTTCTCAAGACGGTCTTGGGCGGCAAAACGTTCAACCCCAAGAAGGAACACGCGGATCATTCTGAGTATGGCAAGGTCGTCTTTGCCGAAGCCGTTGTCAGGGCAAATGCGGGCGGGGTCGATTTCTCGGGCTTCGAGGACTTTCTTACAAGGGTTGAGAACGTCCTAAAGCACTACTCTTCGCATTTGGCTGCAAAGACCGCTGCTGCGCCATAGATGAACGGGCATGAAGGAATTAGTCTATCAGCATGCTTACCAAATCATCTTCGGGTCTGGCCATTTCTGAGCCTCTGCAAGTCAACACTGTCGTTTGGGTGCAGTCATTGCCGGAGGAGGAGACCGGTCCGACAAGACGAATCCTAGAAGACCTTAGTACCGCTGCCGGTTTTCCTGTCATTCAATATTCGGTGCATGACACCGCTGAGTTGGAGGCTGTTTTTGACGAGATAACTGCACGGGCCAGAAGCGAGGGTCTCAGGCCAATTCTACACGTCGACGCGCACGGTACAGCGGAGGAGGGTCTGCTTCTCGCTCCCAGTGGTGACCGTATTTCTTGGTCGAATATTATAGATCATATGCGGCAACTGAACGTCGCGACCGAAAACAATCTCGTCTGCGTGTTCGCGCTTTGCTATGGCCTGCACTTGTATCGCGAAGTCTCACTCTCGCAGCCTGTACCGGCCTATTTCTTCATTGCGCCTGAAAAAAAGGTCACCGTTGGTTTTCTAGAGCAGCAGACACTTGAGTTTTACCGAGCGGTCAATGAGAACGCCAACGTGACAACCTCATTTGAAGCAACGCTGAAGGATCAGATGCAATTCTTCCATTGCCAAGGAGTTTTTTTTCAAACCCTACTCAGATACATAAAGCAACATTGTAAAGGTCGTGCGAAAGGTGAGCGTCTCGAGCGTATGGTGTCAGCAGCCTTAGAAAGAGATGGCATCAGCGAACCAACTGCCGATCAACTTAGGCAAATCAGACAAGACATCAAGGCGGCATTGAAACCGGATCAGTCTGTTGTTGATTATTTCGCTTCGCGTTTCCTGATCGGCAGACCCGCAGCCTTCGATTATCAAATTGTTAAGGAGTTTTTGGACCGCCAGTCCCAATAAACCCATCGAACTGTGCAATTCATCTCGGCAGACAGCGAACCGGTGCGTGACGCAAAATTCGTCTGCTGTTACCCAAAATGTCACCCAAAGCACATTTGGAGCACGTGCGAGCGACGTAATATTCGCGCATCCATCTGATTTATCAGGGAGGTTTTGGTAGCGGAGGAGGGACTTGAACCCCCGACACGCGGATTATGATTCCGCTGCTCTAACCAACTGAGCTACTCCGCCATGAGTGAGAGGCGATTTAAGCGAGGGGCTGTGGCGGGTCAAGAGGGAAAACACGGTCAAAGCCGGATTCTTTTCCACGCCGTTCAAACCGTCTCGGGCGCTGTCTTGATTTCGGAATACTTGGTTTCTGCGATCCGGCGGATGAATGCGGCGCATGTGTCCGGTGCCGTGATCAGGATCATATGACCTGCCCCGTCAATCCACTCGTTTGACAGGCCGAACTGGATCATTGGATCGCCGTGCGCGTGGGCTGCAAGTATCGCGTCCTGTGTGCCGTATAGAATGCCGCCGGGTACGGCTAACTCATCATAGCGGGCGACCTGCGCCGCCATGCTGTCATCAATCCCCACAACGTCCTGCGACCCGGTGATAAAGGCCGACGGGCGCAGTCCAAGCGCGCCGCCAGCACGATCCAGAAAGTCCGCAGGCGCAGGGTCGGGGGCGAAAACGACGTCCAGAGTGTGTGGTGCAGTTTTGGCGGCCACTGGTACGGCGATTGTGGTGCCGATCAGGCTGCGCAGCCATTCCGTGCGGATTTCCAGTGGTTTGAAAACCTGGGGTGTCGCAGGCAGAACTTGCGTCAGGGGGGCCAGCAGAGCCAGGGCCTTGATCTTTTCTGGGTGGTCCAGCGCCATGGCCAACGACACCGCGCCCCCCAAGGAATGGCCCACAAGGACAGCGTCGGTGACGTTCTTGCTGTCCAGAAACTCTTGTATCATGCGCGCCTGTTCGGGCAGACGGCCCAGATCGGCCCTGTCGCGGGTCGAATAACCACAGCCGGGCCGGTCCACAGCGATGACGTGATAGTCATCGGCCAGCATATCGACCAAGGCATAGGTGAAATGCTGCAACTGCCCAGCCAGCCCGTGAATCATGACAAGGGTCTGCTTCGACGGATCGCCTTTTTCGACATAATGGATGCTGCCACCGTTCACCGGCGAGATGGTCCCAAGCTGCGGAACTCGGATTTGGCCTTGGCGAGTCAGTTTGCGGGTCCACAGATTCATGCCGACAAGAAATGCGACGATTAGCAGGGCGATGGTCAGAAGAGTGGTCATGTCAACGGTCTCCGGCTTGGGGAGGGGCAGGGTGATACTGTTCCAGCCCGGATTGGGCCATGCGCTTTTCATACTCGGATACGGTGCCGGGCCAAAGCGTGGTATTGCGGCCTTGGGCATCCTGATACCACGAGGTGCAGCCGCCCGCTTGCCAGACGCTGTCTGAGTGGCGGTCCTGCATTTCCTGCGTAAAGGCTTCTTGTTTCGCGGCGTCAGGTGTGATGGCCTGTAAGCCGTTGCGCTGCATCTGATCCAGCACCCGACCTATATGGCGGACCTGTGCTTCGATCATCAGCACGACCGAGTTATGGCCCAATCCGGTATGTGGTCCCAACAAGATAAAGAAGTTCGGAAAACCTGCGATGGCAGTGCCCAGATTGGCCTGCATCCCATCGGCCCACGTTTGGCGCAGGGTTCGGCCATCGGTTCCGGTGACATCCAGACGCTCGACCACGTCGGTCACACGAAAACCTGTTCCCCAGATCAGCACGTCGGCCTGAGACCGGCTGCCATCCACGGCGATGATCTGATCCCCCTCGATCGTCGCCACCCCGTGCGGAATTACTGTCACATTGTCCCGCGCAAGGGCCGTGTACCAGTCATTCGAACTGAGGATACGTTTGCATCCGATCCTGTAGCCAGGGGTCAGGCGTTTGCGTTCTTCGGGGTCAGTGATCGCTTTCTCCAACCCACTTCGCCACATCTTCATGGCAAAGTTGACCATCCGATCTTCACCCCGAAACACACGGTGGCGGTACTCAAAAATCCAGTAGATCAGTTTGCGGCGTATCCGGGGCAGGATCGGGATGTGCCCATAGAGGCGGCGAACCCAAGGTGCAATTGGCCCGTCAGGGCGGGGCAGGACATAGGGTGCGGTCCGTTGGAAGATGGTGATGTGGGCCGCCGTTTTCGCAATTTCAGGTACGAATTGAACGGCTGAGGCGCCGGTTCCAACCACACCGATGCGTTTGCCCGCAAGATCCACGTCGTGATCCCATTCGGCAGAATGGAACTTGGGCCCGGGAAAGCTGTCAGCATCGGGTATGTCGGGCACATCCGGTAGATGCAGTGCCCCGATGGCCGAGACCAAAAAGCGCGCCGTCCAGTGCTGCCCGCCCTCGGTTTCAACCTGCCATTGGTCCCCTTCCCAGCGCGCGGATTTCAGTTGCTGGTGGAAATGGCACAGGTCGTAAAGGCCCTCATCCCGGCAGATTTTTTGCAGATACGCCTGAATCTCGGCCCCGCCAGCATAGGCGCGGCTCCAATCCGGGTTCAGGTGCGTGGCCATTGAATACAGATGCGAGGGGATATCGCATGCGACACCGGGATAGGTGTTTTCGCGCCACGTACCGCCAATATCGCCCGCTTTTTCAAGAATGGCTATATCGCTGATCCCACGCTTTCGCGCCTCGATTGCCATGGTCAGCCCCGAGAACCCAGCACCAATAATCAGCATTTCCGCGCTGTGCGTCATGCACCTGCCCCTCCCAAAGCGACCGTGACGGTTGCATTTGACTATAGGGGGCCTGAGACGTCTGAACAGGTTCCCGTGGGGTCATATAAAGTTTGGATGGCCTGGTTTGCATTCGCCCTGACGTGGCATTGACCTAAAACTCCAGACGATGCGCCCGACCATGCGCGACAAGGCGTGCATTAAGTGCCTCGGCCTCGGGCGCACCGGATTCCAGCGCGAAGACAAAGGCATGGGTCAGGTAAAAACAGGCGGCATCTATATCCTGCGCCGCCTCGCACTCATCCGCAGCCATTGTGTAATAGTGGATAAGGGCAGCATGATCGCTCTGCTCATGAGCCTTTAACAGCAGGCGATCCAATTCGTCTTTTTCCATTGGACCTCCTGCCAAAAGGGGCCGGCTGAGAGGTTATTCCGCCCGTCCGTTTTCGATCTGCGTTGCGACCCAGTGATGGAAGTTATGGGTTGGCCCGTCCATTGCGGGTGAAAACCGTCCGCCATCGAACATTACCCCGTGGCGGCCCTTTTGCATGCCCTCGACAACAAAGACATCTTCTTCGAAAATAGCTCGCCACTGTTGTGCGTTTGTGGTGCGTAGTCCGTCCAGATGCGGCGTGTCCTCAACACTTTTGGCATAGTACAGCCGGATATGTTCGACGGTGTTTTCGTGGTCGACCGGCTCAAGCAAGATGGCAAAGGCATGGTCGCGCTGCACCCCCAACAGGACATTTGGGTATAAGGCTACGTATTCCGCGCCTTCATCCCACTTGTCACTCAGGTCTTCGAAATCGGGGAAGGTCGCGCCGTCCTGATCCTTTAGCTGCCGATAGACCAGCGTACCCTGACCGGAGTAATGCCCGCGGGCTTCGATGTTATAGTGATCTTCCAGCCGGGAATAGCTGTTCAGGCCGGGATGCACCCAAGGCAGGTGATAGCTTTCGCAATAGTTCTCGACCGCCAGTTTCCAATTGGTTTTGACCTCGAGCTTGAATGAGGCCATCTCGCCTCCGTCATGCAGGGGATGTTCGAATTCCTTCCACCGCTCCAGCAGAGCGCCATGAGCGTCCTGAAACTCCGGCGCGTTGCCGTCTACGTTCACAAAGATCACATCGCGCCAGACATACGACCGGACGCGCACCAGCCCCAGATCCTTGTGATTGACGTTTTCGTGCTTGTTCTGACCGGGGCCGCCCACATGCGGGGTGGCGCGCAGCTCACCTTTCAGGCTGTAACACCAGCTGTGATAGGGGCAGCGGATCGCGCCTTCGATCTTGCGGGGCGTGTCCACAAGGATCATACCGCGATGACGGCAAGTGTTCTGGAATACACCGATCTCTCCATCACGATCACGGACGATCAGTAGTGGCATGCCCAGAAAGTCAACCGGCTTGGCATCGCCTACCTCGGGGACATCCAGACCAAACCCGATCCCGGACCAATTGGCAAAGAGGACCGAGCGCTTTTCTTCGGCAAAAACAACCGGGTCGATATAGTGTTCATTCGGCAGGCCATTTGCGATGGTCACATCGTTCAGAACGGATGACAGCGCGCTGTGCTTGTTCATCGGGCTCTCCTGTGGGTTGCTGGATGCGTACCTTTCCGTATTGGCGGATGGTGTGGCCCTTTCTCAATATCAGAAAACCTCACCCCTGGGTGACCTGATCTAAACTGAACCGTCTTGAACCTCTTGAATGATCCATGATTTTAGGGCGCGGGCGCTGTCCGAGAGGTCTTCGTCCGGGCGGCCAACAATGTAGAATTGGTTGGGCGCCGTCAGATAGTGCGGGCCAATGGCGACCAGCTTTCCCGATTGCAGCATCGGCTGGATCAGCCGTTGCCAACCCAGCGTCAGCCCAGCCCCCTTGCGCGCCAGTTGCAGGGCAACCGAATAGCTGTTCACCCTGGAGTCAATCGGGATGGTGCCCACATATCCCAGTTGTTTGAACCATTCCGGCCAGGTGGTCCAAGTGCGGTCTTCCGAGGCCATGTGGATCAAGCGTTCGGCTGCCAGCGCGTCGAGGTCAGCACCAGCCAATCGGTCCGCGACCTCGGGGCTTGCGACGGGAATCAGGTGATCGCGGAACAGGGGTGTGTGCGTCAAGTTCGGGTCGGGATCGCGCCCGTAGCGAATAAAGAAGTCCACATCCGGTCGGTCCCGAAATGGGCGATCCTGCGACAGCTGATCCACGTTGACGTCCGGCATTTCGCGCCAAAATCGGATCACGGCGGGTGACAGCCACAACGCCGCCACTGCCGTGGTCGATCCGACCGTGACCTTGCCGCCAGATTTGCGGTCACGGATCGTTGCCAGAACTTTCGAGATACGCCAGAATGAGGACGACAGCGCCTCGTAAAGCGCCTTGCCGTCTTCGGTCAGATCAACGCCGCGATGCTTGCGCTGGAACAGCGTGGTTTCCAGATCGCCCTCCAACGCCTTGATCTGGTGGCTGACCGCGCCCGGCGTGACCGACAGTTCTTCGGCTGCGTTCTTAAAGCTCAGATGCCGCGCGGCGGCCTCGAAGGCGGACAAGGTGGTCAGGGGCGGCAGGTTATAGTGGCGTCTGGACATGATGATCTGGGAAGCATTGTCTGATTTCAGATGAGTTCTCTTCATCCGAGTATTGGGCTTTTTATCGATGAAGGCCAGAACCGTGGGCATAGCAAAATTGTGTGTCGGTCAATTTTCTGGATGGGCGCAGTGAAATGTGGCCGTAAGCGGCGGGGGGAGCTGCTCTGCCCATAGGCGAGCCCGGTTGGTCAGGCGCTCACCCCCTGGTCCCGCTCGTACCCCCTCGTTAAATTCAAACTCGTAAACTGATCAGCAGGATTAAGTATTCATAGATGCGGAAATGGGCATAACTATTACAAGATCATGTCAGTTCTATGTATCTTTCGGTCGAAACCGCGCGATTTGCCCCAATTCCAACGTGCAAGATTTCAACAAACCTGCCGGAAATTGTATCCTTTCGGCCAGTTATGTTTGTGTTAAATAGCCGGTCGTGACATTTTAGTTTAGCCAACAAAGGGATGTTTTTTTGAAAAAATGGCGTTAAATCGCATTCGGATTTCCTTAAGAATTTCCATGTCCTCATTAGACTTTAATGCTGGAGGACATCTATGAATTTGGAATCCCACGAAGCCGCAACAGAGATTGCACCACGCGTCATCTCGATCGCAAAGCGCGAGCGCGAGATATTTCGGGCATCCAAAGCCGCCGAGGCCGCGTTTGAACGGGTCGCTCGCGCAGCCAAAGATGGTGCCGCAGTACATGGCGAGTTGCAGGACCGTGTCTTTTCCATTTTTCGCTGGTATTTCCTTTCAGCCTTTTGCACCCGCGTGCTGACCGGTGCGGCGCATCGGCTTGAGCATCAGACCTTGCAGGTTTCGATGGATATTTTCAGTGCTGTCAAAATGGTGCTGACCGAAAGTGAGATTGAGCGGTCGATGGCTTTGGTCAGTGTCGAGCATATGTCGCCAACGGTAGTTCGGGCGAATGACATTGGCAGCCGGGGGCATACTGTGGGCTGGGTTGCCGCAGGCCTGCATGAAAAGGGGCGGGAATTCCCTGGCGAGATTCAGAATGCGCTGGCCGGTGCGCTGGCGGCGTCGGCCCGGATCAACTGACAGCTGCGCAGTTACCCCAACGTCAGAGACTGACTACACAGTTTACACACATGCGAATCCTTGCGTACGATCCGATAGAATTTTTCCGATTGTTTTAACGCAAGGGTTTGATGCCATGTCAGAAACACTGGACCTGCATAAGTTCGAAAACCTAAGTCCTTTTCAAATCAAAGATGAACTGATCAAACTGGCGCAGAAAGAGTCACGTCAGATGGCGCTGCCCTATTTGAACGCGGGGCGCGGAAATCCGAACTGGATCGCCTCCAAAGCGCGCGAGGCGTTTTTCCTACTGGGTCAGTTCGCCATGACCGAAGCACAGCGCCATCGCAACGAAGCGCAGGTCGGTCTGGCAGGGATGCCGCAGGGACCGGGCTGCTATGATCGTCTCAAAGCATATTGCGCGGACTCGATCGCGAAGAACGGCCCTCCGGGCGCGGATACTCTGGCCGCTGTGGTGGATTTCGCGATTGAGAAATTCGGCTTCACCCCAGACGATTTCGTGCTGGAGCTGACCGATGGCATTGTCGGTGATCACTATCCGATGCCGGACCGGTGCATGGCGCATAACGAAGCCATCGTCCATGAATACGTGATGTGGGCGATGTGCGCCGGGCACCGGCCTGATGCCAAGTTTGACATTTACGCGGTCGAAGGCGGCACCGCCGCGATGTGCTATATTTTCAAAGCTCTCAAGAACCAAAGGCTGCTGAATGCGGGCGATACTATTGCGCTGGGCACGCCGATTTTCACACCCTATCTGGAAATGCCGGTGCTTGAAGATTACGGGCTGAACGTGGTGGACGTATCCTCGGAAGAAGAGGACCATTTCCAACTAACGGATGACGATCTTGAACAGCTAGCCGATCCAAAAGTTAAAGCGTTGTTCCTGGTCAACCCGGGCAACCCGTCCTCGGTCGCCATCAGTCCCGAGGTCATGGCCCGACTGGTCGAGTTCGTCAAAACCCGGCGGCCCAACCTGATTATCCTGACCGATGATGTTTATGGCACCTTTGTTCCAAATTTTCAGTCGGTGATGGGTCATCTGCCCGAGAACACCATCGGGGTTTATTCTTACTCTAAATATTTTGGCTGCACGGGGTGGCGTTTGGGGGCCATTCTGGTGGCCGAAAACAACATCTTCGACAAGATGATTGCCGAGGCTCCGGAGGAAACCAAGGCCGTCGTCAATGCGCGGTACGAGACGCTGACCCCCGATCCTTCGTCGTTCAAGTTCATCGACCGGATCGTCGCCGACAGCCGCGATGTTGCACTGAACCACACTGCAGGCCTGTCGCTGCCGCAGCAGGTAATGATGACGCTGTTTTCGCTGGTTGAATTGATGGACGAGGACAAGGGATATCAGAAGTTCTGCTGGGGTATCCTGAAGCATCGTTTTGATGAACTGGTCGAGGGGATGGGTATCGACGTGCCCGATAACCCATTGTTCGACAAATATTACGGCATCATTGATTTTGAATTCTGGCTGCGAAAATATGTTGGCGAAGAGGTGGTGGCGTGGATCAAGGAAAACGTCCACCCGCTGGATATCTCGTTCAAGCTGGCGCAGGACCACGGGATCGTGCTGTTGAATGGGTCGGGCTTTGATGCACCGAACTGGTCGGCGCGGGTTTCTTTCGCCAATCTGGACGATAGCGCCTATCGCCAGATTGGACGTGCCGTGCGGGCGGTGGCTGTGGGCTATGTACAGGCTTATCGGGCCTCGAAAGGATTGCCGCTACACGGCTGAGGCAGAGCCGCAGGGAAGGGGAGCTTATCATGGAATTGATCGGGTCGATCCTGGGCCCTCATCCTGCGCTGGCCTTGTTCTGCAGCCTTGCCCTTGGCTATGCACTGGGCAAGATCACCATCGGCTCGTTTACAGTTGGATCGGTGGCGGGCTGTCTTCTGGCCGGTGTTCTGGTCGGCCAGACCGGAGTGGTCGTTTCAGATGACTTGAAACAGGCGTTTTTTTTACTGTTTCTGTTCTCCATTGGGTACCGAACCGGGCCGCAGTTTTTCCGGTCTTTGAACTTTGGTGCGTTGCCGCAGATTGCCATCACAGTGTTGCTTTGTGTTGTGGCGCTGTTGGTCGCGGTGCTGTTGGCCCCACTTATGGGGCTGTCCGTTGGAATTGCTGCGGGGCTTTTAGCGGGCGGTGTCACGGAAAGCGCGACCTTGGGTGTTGCCATCGACGCCTTTGCCAAAGCTGGCGCCGACGAGGCCGCGCAAGCCATTTTCGACGGTGAGATTGCCACCGGTTTTGCCGTGGCTTACTTCGTCGGGGTCATTGCGACCATCTTTTTCCACACACAACTGGCGCCCAGGCTCTATGGCAGGTCGCTGAAAGAGGCCTGCGCAGAGTACGAGGCCGGGCTGAACAGCAACGATGCCCCTATGGTGTCCGAACACCGCGATTTCGAAGCCCGCGCATATCGTATCAACCCCGAATTCGTCGGCCACAAGATTTCCGAGCTTGAGGCCCGCGTGCCCGAACATGTCCGCGCATTCTTCGATCGTATCCGCCGGGGCAATAAGATCCTGCCCACTACGCGCGATATGGTGCTGCAAGAGGGTGACATTGCCGCCATCGCCGGCGTGCGATCCTACCTGATCGAACACACCGCCTTACTGGGGGAGGAGGTTGAAGACCCCGAACTTTTGGACCTACCGGTGCAAACCAACGACATTGTCGTGACCAACAACGAGGTGGTCAACAAGACCCTGGCTGAACTGTCCGCCCGGCCCGAAGCGCGCACAATTTACCTGCGCGGCATCATGCGCAGTGGCGAGCGTTTGCCGATCTTTCGCGGCGTGACCCTGCACAAGGGTGACGTGCTGACCGTCTCGGGCACTCGCAGTCATATTGAGGATGCCGCCGCGCGCCTGGGTTATCTGGACCGCGAAACCAGCAAGACCGACATGGTTTTTGTCGCCTTTTTCATCCTGATGGGTGGGTTGATCGGTATCCCCGCGCTGAAATACGGCGCGATTGAGTTGGGGCTTGGGACGTCTGTCGGCGTGCTGCTTGGCGGTTTGGTGGCGGGGTGGTTGCGCTCGGTCCATCGCACATTCGGCTTTGTGCCCGAGGCAACGCTGTGGATTTTCGACTCGTTGGGTCTGTGCGTGTTTGTGGCCTGCGTGGGCATCACTTCGGGGCCGAGCTTTGTGACCGGGGTAATCGAAAGCGGGCCATCTTTGATCTTTGGGTCGGTGGCCATCGTGCTGCTCGCTCATGGATCGGCGGTCGTTGTCGGGTGCAAGGTTTTTGGCATAAACGAGGGCGTTCTGGCGGGCACCTGCTGTGGAGCAGGCACCTCGGCCCCCGGTCTGGCCGCCGTGCAGGAAGCGGCCCAGAGTCAGGTTCCTACGCTGGGCTATGGCCTCGGCTATGCCGTGGGCAACGTCTTGCTGGCCTTGTGGGGTTCGGTCGTCGTTATTGTATTGATGTAGCTTACGGCACGAATGCCACAACCAACGGACCCCAGAGTGTCAGGAAGATGTTTGCCACCGCATAAGTCATGGTAAATGCGGGTGTTGGTGTCGCGTTCCCGGCTTTTTCCAGCAGCGTTGCAAAGCCCGGATTGCCCGACCGCGACCCCGTCACCACCGCACAAGCCTCGACCGGATTCTTGATACGCAAGACGAAATAATTGATCGGGAACTGCACGATCATCGGCATCAGCGTGACCACGACGCCCAGCAACAGCAAGGTGATCCCGTATTGTTGAATGGCTTCAAGCGCGGGCTTACCCGCGTTCAGCCCGACGACCCCGACGAACACGGCCAAACCAAAGCTTTGCAGGAAGTTCGCAGCCCCACGATTGATGCCACCGATCTTGGGCCGCCGGATGCGCAGGTACCCGATGATCAGCCCGGTTACCAAGCAACCAAGACCGGACCCAAGCGCCACTTTCGTGCCAGCAATGACAAAGCTGATCTCACCGATCAGGTAACCAACTGCCACACCGATCCCCAATGCAATGAAGTTGGTGACCGAGGCCGCGGGCGGTACATAGCCCGCCATTTTGGCCACCCGGTTCAGATCATCCTTGTGACCGACGATACTGACCTCATCGCCCGCGTGGATTTCGGTGTTGTGCAGCACTGGCACCTCATGGCCCATGCGGGTGATTTTTGAAATATGAACCCCCCGCCGCTGATCCGCCGTCAACGCCTCGCGCAATTCCGCCAGTGTCTTGCCGGCCAGTTTGCGGTTGGTGACCACGACATTGCGACGCTCTTCCACAACGGTCAGTTCGGGGGGGTATTCTCCGATTTCACCGCTGGCTGTACCTTCGAACTGAGTCAGGGTTCCGACCAAGCCGGAAACCACGATCACGTCCCCTGCACTGATTAAAATATCCGGCGTCGGATCCACTGGGACGCCGTCCTGCAGCAGTTTTTCAACAACCAGATCACCGTCATAGATGCCCTCGATGGAAATGACCGATTGGCCTGCAATCGCAGCGTCTGCGTTCACCTGATAGGCGCGGGCATCAAATCGGTTCATCGGAAGGAACTCACCTTCCTCCAGCTTGCGACCACCACCGCTGAGTTTCTGGGCCAGCTTGATCGCCTCTTGCCGAAGGTCGACACGCATGATGATCGGGATGACACTGACCGCAAGGATTGGGCCGATTGAGCCAAAGATATACGTAACCGAATACCCCACCGCGATATTGGTTTTCAGCTTTTCCGCCTCATCCGCAGCCAGCCCCAGCAAGTCGATGGCATTGCCAGCGGTGCCGATAATCGCTGACTGCGTCAACCCGCCGGCCGCTAGCCCTGCCGCCAGCCCTTTGTCCAACCCCGCCAGCCGGGCCACGACGATGACGAAGAACAGCCCCCATAGCGTCATCATGAACGCTGCCAGCAGCTTGGTCAGAGCAGTTCGGTTCAGGGCCGCAAAAAACTGCGGCCCGCCATTGTAGCCGACCATGAAAATGAACAGCGAGAAAAAGACGTTCTGAACATCCGTACTCAGGTTGATACCGCCGATCTGGCCCACGAAAACGGCCACCAGCAAGGTTCCGGCGATGCCACCCAGTTCGAACTTGCCCACCCGGAACTTGCCGACGCCGTATCCCAGGCCCAGACAGAGAAATAGCGCCATGATCGGAAAGGCGCGGAGCTGTTCAGTGATCAATTCCATCTTAAGTTCTCCAGGGTTCAAGTCTGGCTTTAACGGCGCCACGATTGGTGCTTCAGGGCGCTGATAATGCTTGGAAATTTAGATTACCTGTGTTGCGTCGCGCTCAGGTAAGCATCGGTTATGTGATCTGTCAAATTACCCGGTGAAATTCACCGCCTGCAATGGAATCGACCGAGACGCGGCAAATTGGGGTTCGAAGCGCTAAAGCATCCAACAAATGAAAGGAACGCCGAGCCTGTACTGCGCGAAATACGCATGCAGTTTCATTTTGTGCCACAACAATGTGTCACGCCGCTCTAAAGTGCGCGACACAACTTATGGATCGGCAGCTTCATGAAAACACTCTGGCCTCTCGCTCAACAACTGATGCACGTGTCAATCATGATTGTGTGACAAGCCATTCCTCAACTTCTCGAACCTCAGAACGGGTCCTGCTGGTGTGTTGGACGTCGATAAAATAGCCATGGGTCGGGGCGATACGCTCGTCAAAAATCCGTACGACTCTGTTTTCTGCTAGATCCTGGTCGATCAACGGAAGCCAGCCGATGATTGCCCCCTGACCTTCGGCAGCGCCGCGCAGCAGTACGTTTGCGTCCTCGAAGATCGGCCCGTAGAGCAGGTTGGTTGTTGAAACGTCCATTGCCTCAAACCAGTCGCGCCATCCCCAGTGATTTCTTTGATGCAACAGGGGCTGGGTCAACAGATCCTTGGGATGATCGATGGGACCCCGTGTGGTTACAAATTTTTCGGATGCTATGGCGACCGGGCTAAGCTCAAGCAACTTGACTGCATCTTCTGCCATGTCGGCGATGCGGTCCCAGCGGATTATGATATCGACATTCTCGCGTTCGTGCGCGCCGGGATGAAGAGCTGGCACCACTTCCAATTCGATCTCGCGATGGGCTTCCCAAAAATCGCTGATCCGCGGCATGAGCCAGCGCGCGGTAAAGATTGGTCCCGCCGAAACCCGCACCGCTTTGCGCGCGCTTCGCCGCAGGGATAGAACCGCATTATCCAACAGGCCAAAGGCTTGTTTGGTCGCATGGGCCAAACGCCTGCCTTCTTCTGTCAGGGCGACATCACGACCCTCGCGCCTGAAAAGCTTGACACCAAGCTGCTCCTCCAATCCGCGAATATGATGACTGATCGCTGTCGGGGTCACAGTAAGGTCCACCGCGGCTGCCCGAAAACTACCGTTCCGGGCGGCGGCGTCAAAGGCACGTAAGGCTGTAAGAGAGGCTACCACGGTAATCCGAATGATGAGTTATTCTCATTCATTGCTGAGAATGTTGCTTTTGTAAACTCTGCTATTTCCTGCGCAGGATAAGGTTGCATTAACTTGAGCTCATGAATCGATGACCAAGGCAAACCGTCGGCGCGGTCGCAATGACCGCCTAAAGCAAGTCTCGGAACGTAACCCGCAGCCACCGGTTTGGCCGGGGGTGGTTGGTGGGCGTCTGAAACCGCTATTATCTGATGAAGAGAGTATGGTCGAAGAAGCCGCATTTAAGCTTCTTGAAGACTTGGGGCTCAGCCAGGCCATTCCCACGATGATCGAAAAAGTCACCGCTGCCGGCGGGTCCATGACGGATGATGGTCGGCTGTTGTTCCCGCGCGCGCTTGTGAAATGGGCGATAGACGGAGCGCAGCGCGGGTTCACCCTATGTGGCCAGCGCCCCGAGAATGACCTGGAGATTGAAGCCGCCCGCGTGCATATGTCTACCGGCGGCGCGGCGCCTGGCGTGTTTGATCTCGACACTCATGAATATCGAGAGTCGACATTACAGGACCTCTACGACGCGGCGCGGATCGTGGACCGGATGGACAACATCCACCACTTTAGCCGACCGGTTGTGGCACGTGATGTCGAAGACAACGCGTCGATGGACCTGAACACGGCCTACGCCTGTCTGGCGGGTACCTCCAAACACGTTTCGATCTCGGTGACCGAGCCGCAGAACGTCGCTGAAATTGCGGAGCTTTGTTATGAAATCGCTGGTGGTGATGCAGCGTTTCGCGCCCGGCCCTTCCTGACTGTCATGGTTTGCCATGTGGTCCCGCCCATGCGCTTTGCCGAAGAAGCTTGTGAGGTGCTGGAGCTGGCCATCAAGGCAGGGTTCCCGGTGCAACTGATCAGCGCCGGGCAGGCCGGGGCCACGAGCCCGGCAGCGATTGCCGGATCGCTGGTACAGGCGGTGGCGGAAACGCTGGCAGGTTTGGTATTTGCGCGCTTGGTCGATCCAGAGGTCAGGGCGATCTTTGCCCCTAAACCCCTTGTGGCGGACCTGCGCACTGGATCGATGAGCGGCGGTGGCGGAGAACAGGCCATCTTGATGGCGGGTGCTGCGCAGATGGGGCGGCGATGGAATTTACCAACCAGTTCGATTGCCGGGATCACTGATGCAAAGCGGTTGGATGCCCAATACGGGGCCGAGAAATCACTGGCGGTGACAATGGCGGCGCACGCCGGGTCAAATATCATCACTCAGGCCGCTGGTATGATGTCGAGCCTTTTGGGTGTGAGCCACGCGGCCTATGTCAGCGACAACGACCTTTTGGGCAACATCCTACGCACTGTACGCGGCATCGAGGCAACGCCTGAGAACATCGCCGTGGATGTCATCGCAGACGTCTGTCGGGGAGAAGGCCATTATTTAGGTGAGCAACACACGTTCAGCCGCATGAAGTCAGACTATTTCTACCCCGAGATTGGTGACCGGCGTGCGCCCCGCGACTGGCAGGATGATGGCGCGCAACGGATCGGCGATGTTGCTCGCGACAAGACGCGCGAAATCCTGAGCGGGTATTTCCCAAGCCACCTGCCGGACGAAGTGGATCGCACGCTGAGGACGAATTTTGACATCCGCCTGACACGGGCACAAATCGGACGGCCTGAATGATGAACCAAGATCTTAGCATCCGCGCCCGCGCGAGCTTGCCAGGCGGTGTCAGCCATGAGTTGCGATATCGCGATCCGCACCCGGTTTTCATTGAACGCGCGCTGGGTGCCGAAAAATGGGACGTCGAAGGATGCCGCTATATTGATTTCAAGATGGGCAGCGCCAGTCAGATGTTGGGGCATTGTCACCCGGCAATTGTCGAGGCGGTGCGAAAACAGGCCGAACGCTCGATTTTTAGCGCAGATTGCCACGCCCAGGAAATCGAGTGGGCCGAGTGGGTCAACCAGCTGTACCCTTCTGCTGAACGCACACGTTTCACCGCATCGGGTACGGAATCCACGATGCTGGCGCTGCGACTGGGACGCGCTTTTTCTGGCAAAAACCATGTTCTGCGCGTGGAAGGCCATTTCCACGGTTGGCATGATCACGCATTGAAAGGGGCAAAGCCGGGCAGCGATCAGGCGCCGTCTTTGGGTATCCCGGATGCCATCAACGATCTGATCCATATCTGCGCGGCCGATACTCAAGCAATGGAAAACGCACTACGGGACGACCGCATCGGCACGGTAATTATTGAAGCCTCGGGTGCGAATTATGGCTGCGTCCCCTTGGCCACCGATACCTTGAGGGCACTGTACGACGTGGTGCGAGCTGCCGGTGTTGTGCTGATCTTTGATGAGATCATCACAGGATTTCGCTGGTCTCCCGGTGGGCGTCAGGCACGTGACGGGATCGTGCCTGACCTGACCACTCTGGCCAAGGTCGTCACAGGCGGTTTGCCCGGTGGCGCGATTTGTGGTCGCGCCGAAATTATGGAGCTGTTGAACAATAAAACCGTCCGGGGCGGGATTGGCCCGGCTGTCAGCCACAAAGGCACCTTTAACGGCTCGCCTCTGATTGCGGCTGCAGCCTGCGCTGCGATGCCGCTCTTGGCCAGCGGCGAAGCGCAGGCGCAGGCCGATGCTATGGCCGCCCGCATGCGCGATGGGATGAATACCGCGATGGCCAGGCAGGGCGTCGCGGGTATTGCCTATGGCGACAGTTCGATTTTCCACGTGTTTTTCGGCCGTGACAACCTGGATGGACTTGGCCCTGCCGAAATTAGGGGGCTGCCGAAACCCATGGTCAAAGCCTATCGGGACGGCATGCTGTTGCGTGGCGTGGATATGATGGCCTATACCTCTGGTTTGACTTCAGCCGCGCATACACCCGAACTGGTGGACGAAGCCCTTTTGGCCTTTGACGACACCTTGTCGGACATGATCCGCGACGGAGCATTGCAATGACCCTCCCATCCACTGCCCGTACCGTTATCATTGGCGGTGGCGTCATCGGCTGTTCCATCGCCTATCACCTCGCCCGCGAAGGACGCAAAGATATCGTGGTGCTGGAACGCTCAAAACTGACGTCAGGCACCACATGGCATGCCGCCGGTCTGGTGCGCCGTCTGCGCCCGTCGGCGACTCTGACGAAGCTGATCAACTACTCGATTGACCTTTATAGCGAGCTGGAAATTGAGACCGGACAGGCCACCGGCTGGACCCAAACGGGCAGCTTGACGCTGGCCACGAACCCCGACCGGCTGACCAATATTAAGCGGCAGGTGTCGCTTGGCCGCGCCTTTGGACTGGAGTCCGAGGTAGTCGATGCAGCCCGTGCGCAAGCGCTTTGGCCGCTGATCAAGGTCGATGACGTGATAGGCGCCGTTTGGTCGCCTGCTGATGGGCGCGTGAACCCGTCTGATGTGGCGCTTGCGTTGTCTAAAGGAGCCAAAGCGCGCGGTGTGAAATTCTTCGAAGACACCCGTGTGACCGGAATGCAAAAGAAAGATGGTAGCATCTCGGGCGTCGAAATCGGTGAGTACTTGATTAAGGCCGAAGAGGTCGTGATCGCCAGCGGTCTCTGGTCTCGCGAAGTGGCCGAAATGGCTGGTGCGCATATGCCGCTTTATGCCTGCGAGCATTTCTACATCCTGACGAAGCCCCTGGCCGAGGTGCAGGCGCTTGGCAAAGGTGTGCATCTGCCAACACTGAACGATCAGGACGCCTATCTTTATGCCCGCGACGATGTTGAGGGCTTGCTGGTCGGCTCGTTTGAACCCCATGCCAAGGGCATTTCCACGCGCGATCTGCCCGCAGATTTCTCGTTCGATCTGCTGGATGAGGATTGGGATCACTTCATGCCGATGATGGAGAATGCGCTGCGCCGCATTCCCGCGCTGGAAACTGCCGAGGTGCGGATGCTGCTGAACGGCCCCGAAAGCTTTACGCTCGACAGCCAGTTCATGTTGGGTGAAAGCCCTGAGGTGTCGGGCCTGTTCCTGATGGGCGGCATGAATTCTACCGGGATCGCGTTGGCAGGTGGCGCGGGCAAGGCGATGGCAGAATGGATCATCGCGGGCGAGCCGACGATGGAACTGAACGAAGCCGATATCCGCCGTTTCAGTCCAGAAATGAATGTACTCGGCGCATTGGAGGCCCGCATCCCCGAGGTGCTGGGTCGCCACTATGAAAACCCCTATCCGGGTCGGTCGATGGACACGGCACGCGGTCAGCGCCGCTCGCCCATTCACCAGGGGCTGGCTGCTGCAGGCGCGCGTTTTGAGGTGCGCGGAGGCTGGGAACGCGCCGTGCATTTCGGCGGCGATGCAGCGCATTTGCCGCTCACCTTCGCCGCACCGAAATGGCGCGGTCAGGTGGGGCGCGAAGTAGACGCCTGCCGCAATGGCGCGGCCATTCTGGATCAATCCGCTTTTGGCAAGATCATGGTGCAGGGGCCGGACGCCTGCGCCTTTCTCAACCGGCTATGTGCCGCGCAGATGGACATCGTCGAAGGGCGCATCGCCTATACCCAAATCCTGAATGCGCGCGGCGGTGTTGAAAGCGATCTGACCGTGCAACGTCATGGGCCAGAGACCTATCTGATGATCGTCGGCGCGGGCGAAGTTGTGCGAGTCATGAAACGTATGCGCGACACCAAAGGTGACTTCCGTGTCGAGTTTGCCGATGTGACAAGCGGCTATGCCGTGATTGGCCTCGCCGGGGCCAAAGCGCGCGACGTGTTGCAGGCCACCAGCAATGCGCCAGTACCTGACCTCAAACGCTTTGGTTTTGCGCCGGTCGAGATCGGGTTGGCGCGCGGTTGGGCCGGTCGTCTGAGCTTTACCGGTGAAGAAGGGTATGAACTTTATGTTCCTGCTGACATGGCCATGGCCGCGCATGAGGCGCTTGTCGCGGCAGGTGCCTCTCATGCGGGCCTCTTTGCCAGCGGCAGCTTGCGGATCGAAAGTGGGTTTCGTGCCTTCGGTCATGAATTGACACCGGGCACAACGCCGCAAGAGGCCGGGTTGGGTGCGTTCTGCGCCTTTGGCACCGGCTTCGTGGGTGAGATGGCGCTGATTAAAGCGGATCCACCCAAGCATCAGATCGTTTCGCTTCTGTTCGATGACCCGAACGCGATCCCGATCCATGATGAACCGATTTACTATGATGGCCGCGTCGTTGGACAGATCTCCTCTGCGGCGTGGAGCTATCGTTTTGGCCGCTCTGCTGCGCTGGCGATGATCAACGCGCCGCTGGACCTGATTGCGGGACAAGACGTTGTGACGGGGTTCGAGGTTGAAATCGCCTGTACCCGCTATGGAGCAAAATGTTCGCTCAAACCCGCCAAGGAGGCGTTTTGATGTCGCAGACCACACGCACCACCCGCGTTGCGATCATTGGCGGCGGCATTATGGGCGTCGCAACCCAGTTCCAACTCGTTGAAAACGGCTGGACCGACACGATTCTGTTTGAAAAGGCCGAACTGACCAGCGGGTCCACATGGCACGCAGCAGGGCAGATTGCCCATGCTGTGGGCAGCCGTGTTGCAGGCTGGATCAACAAGACCTCGATCGAGACCTACAAGCGCGTCGAGCAGGAAACCGGGCAAAGCATCGGCTGGCATGAGGTCGGCGGTTTCCGCATTGCCACAACCGATGATGAAGTCGACTGGATGAAGTCGATCATGGGCGTTGGTAAATTGCTGGACTTGCCGATGGATTTGGTTGGGCCCGAGGAAGTTGCCAAAGGCAACCCTTTCTACAACGTGGATAACATCAAAGCCGCCGTGCGCACCTATGAGGACGGGCATATTGACCCGTCTGGTGTGACCATGGCACTGGCCGCCGCTGCTCGTGCGCATGGGGCAAAGATCGAGAGACACAATCAGGTTCTGGGTGCCAGTCGCAGGGGTGATATGTGGCTGCTCAAGACCCAAAAGGGCGGTGTATTGGCCGAGCATATTGTGATTGCTGCCGGATCCTACGCCAATCAGGTCGGCGAATGGTTCGGGCTCAAGATCCCCTCGGTCTCTTGCCTGCATCACTACCTTGTCACCGACACAGTGCGCGAATTCGAAGGTCGCCCGGAACTGCCCGTGATGCGCGACAACTCCTACGGGGGTTATATCCGGCAGGAACAGAAATCCGGGTTGATTGGTATTTACGAGGGCCATGTGTGCCCGACCGTTTGGGAAATGCCTGAAGGCGCGCCATGGGCCGTCGAGAATGAGCTGTTTGCGGCGGATTACGACTCGATTGGCGATTTCCTGATGGTCGCTTTCGACAAGATGCCAATCCTCGCCGAGCTTGGGATCAAACGCGTTGTGCGCGGCGCGATCACCCATACGCCGGATGGCGGTATGCTGGTCGGGCCTTCGGGTGCGCCCAATGTCTGGCTTTCTTGCGGCTCATCCATCGGCCTTGCCTGGGGCGGCGGTGCTGGCAAGGTGCTGGCCGACTGGATGGTGCATGGCGAAACCTCGATCAACACACGTAGCCTTGATCCCCGTCGTTACGGCGATTTCGCATCGGATCATTACATCGTTGAGCGCACCAAAGACGAATTTATGCGCCGACATGACACGCCATGTCCCGGAAAACAATTCCGCAGCCTGCGCCCGGTGAACCGGCACCCTCTCTATGATCGGCTGGCTGCCAAAGGTGCCGTGTTTGGTGAGATCGCAGGATGGGAACGTCCGCGTTACTTCGGGGATGTCGGTGAAGTTGAACAAATCGGCTGGGGCCATCAGTCCTGGCATGAAAATGCCATGCGCGAGGCAAAAGCCACCCGTGAAGCCGCTGGTGTGATCGACCTTTGCGCATTCGCCCAATTCGAGATCACCGGCAAGGATGCGGGCAAACTGCTGGATCGCTTGTCTGCCAACCGCATCCCCCGCAAAGACGGGCGGATGAGCCTCAACCATCTGTTGACCGACAAGGGCCGCTTTGAGACCGAGATTACCATTTGGCGTATTGATAAGGATCGCTATTTCTCCGGCTCCCCCATTGCCCGCGCCAACCCGGATTTCGCCTGGATCAAAAGCCATATCCAGGCCGGTGAAGACGTACAGGTGGTAAATCGCAGTGCCGATTGGGGAATGCTGGCAATGTCTGGTCCTTCTTCGCGGAAGATTCTGAGCCAACTGACCGACGCAGATCTGTCCAATGCCGCCTTCCCGTGGCTTTCAGGGCAGGAAATCACTGTTGCTGATGTGCCCTGCTATGTGTTGCGGGTCTCGTTTGTGGGCGAATTGGGCTGGGAGTTGCACGCCCCGCTGAACCGAATTCCCGAACTTTATGACGCCCTGTTTGATGCGGGCACTGCCCATAGGCTGACCGATCTTGGCTCTTACGCCTTCAACGGGTTGCGTATGGAAAAAGCCTATCGCGCCAGCGGAGAACTCACTACGGATGTTGGGCCGCTGGATGTGGGTCTGGAGCGGTTCGTCGTGACCAGGGATCGCGACTTCATCGGAAAAAAAGCGCTGCAACAGCGCAACCAGGAATGGGAACTCTTTTACGCGGAACTCCATAGCGATGATATCGATATTCACGGAGGGGAGCCGGTTGTACAGAATGGCCAGATCGTTGGGCTGACCACATCGGGCGGCTATGGCTATACGGTCGGCAAATCGCTCGGGTGGCTCTTTGTAAAAAAGGGGACGCCACGGTCGGAAATCTCAATTGAGATTTTGAATAAGGCTTATCCGGTGACGATACATGACGCCCCGATGTTTGATGCCGACAACCTGCGCCCAAGAGCCGAGGACTGAGAGATGATTTATATATCCGGCGGTGAGGCCGTCTATCGCGTTTTGAAGGCCAATGGGATCGACACTGTGTTCGGCCTCTTAGGTGGATCGATGCTCGAGCTTTATGACGCGATGTATGAGGGCGGAGAGATTGCCTATGTCGGTGCGCGCGATGAACGCGCGGCGGGTCACATGGCCGATGCTTGGGCGCGTATGACCGGCAAGCCAGGCGTGGTTTTAGGCGCGCAGGCCGGTCCCGGCGTGGTGAATATCGTGACTGCCGTGGCCGAGGCGCATCTAGCCTATTCTCCGATGGTTGTCATTGCGGGCGCGATCACCCGTGCAGATCAATGCAAGGACACTTTTCAAGAGGTCGATCAGGTCGCCCTCTTTGCGCCGATCTGCAAGCGGTCGGTGATGGTAACTGATCCTTCGAGGCTGGCTCCGATGCTTGAGGATGCCATTCGTTTGGCCAACACCGGTCGCCGAGGCCCCGTTGTGCTGCATGTCCCACGCGACCTTTTTGCTGAAGAAATCCCCGCCATTGATCCCAAACCGCTAAGGATTGCGCGCCCGGGGCCAGCCGCTCCTGCTGACGTCACCACCATTGCCGCGTTGCTGGCCGGGGCGGAACGCCCGGTGATCTTTGCCGGAGGTGGTTTCAAATGGGGCGCGGGTCGTGATGCGCTGACCGCGCTGGTAGAAACACTTGAAGTGCCCGTTGTGGCCTCGACCGGCCATGCAGATGTGATGCGCCATGGCCACCCCTGGTTTGCCGGACAAGCCGGACCGCGCGGCAACCGCGTGGCCAGTCGTCTGACGAAAGAGGCAGATGTGATGGTCGTGATTGGCGCTCGTCTTGGCTTCAATTCAACCTTCCATTCCAACGACTACGTTGGTGCAGATACCCGCATCGCGCATGTTGATGTCGAAGGCTCTGCCGTTGGTCGATATTTCCCTGCTGAAATCGCGGCTCAAGGTGACGCGCGCCTTACGGCCGAAGCGCTGACCGAGGCAGGCCGGAAGCCAAATTGCGACGCATGGCGCGAGAGCTTCAAGGCGGATATGGACAGTCTTTGGGCTGAACGGGCCGAAGAGGCTGTAATCGAAACGCTGCCCTTGCACCCTCGCCGCGCTTTGGCGGAGCTGCGCAATGCCTTGCCTGAAGACGCCATTGTTACGCTTGATACCGGCAACACCTGCCTTCAGGCCGCGGATCGCCTGGCCCATTACGAACCAATGTCACTGATCACACCGCTGGATTTTGGTCTAGTCGGCTTTGGTCTTGCCGCAGCGATCGGCGCAAAAGCCGCGGCCCCTGAGCGTCCGGTTGTTGCGATCATGGGCGACGGTGCTGTTGGTTACACTATGATCGAGATTCAAACCGCCATTTCGCATAGGCTTCCGATTACCGTCGTGGTGCTCGACAACGAGGCATGGGGCGCTGAGAAAGCCTATCAGCAAGAGTTTTACGGCAGGCGTCTTCTGGGCGCGGAAATTGAAAGCCCCCGCTTTGACAAATTCGCCGAACTCTGCGGTGGCAAAGGCATCTGGGTTGACGGCCCCGGCGGTATGGGCCCCGCCCTGCAAAAGGCTATCGCATCGGACCAAACCACTGTTATCCAAGCCAAGATCGACCCCGCCGCGCTTATGACGCTGCGCAAGGACCTGTTCAAGGCACCGCAGAAAGGGGCAAAGGCATGAGCGCCTGGGCTCCATCATCATCGACGCTGGTAACACGGCTTTTTGTGCCGCGCATGCAGCCCGCGAAAAGGGCGCAAGCGTGTTGATGCTGGAATCTTTGCCCGAGGCTTAAGCCGGGCAGTCTCACTCGATCAAAGTTTCGACTTGACCTGTGATGAATAGCAATAAAGAAAATCACCTGTTATGTGAAATCTACTCAGGTTCAAATGGCAGAAGGCCCCTTTCTTGATTTGCGTCATCTTAAGATGATCCGCGCGATTGCCGAACACGGGCGTGTCAATGATGCGGCCGAGGCTTTAGGGGTCACTTCGTCGGCTCTTTCGCATCGCATCAAAGAAGCCGAGCGACGGTTGGATCTGGTTCTGTTTACACGCATCCACAAGCGCCTGCGCATGACCCCGGCGGCAGAATATCTTGCCGATGTCGCGGATCGCGTTCTGACCGAAATGGACCGGGCCGAGCGCGATGTTCGGCGAATGGACCGCGGTGTGGAGCATGTCGTGCGCATCGCGGTCGAAACCTACAGCGCGTCGCATTGGTTGCCCGATTTCACCCGCTATCTGCAAACTCGGCTACCTGGAATTGAGCTTCAGGTCATGGCAAGCGTGACGCGCAAACCTGCCGGCGCACTTGCAAACAGGCATGCCGACATCGTTATTACGTCAGAGGACGCAACGCCCATTGGAACGCATTGCGTTCCATTGTTTAGGGACGAGTTGCTGTTCATCTTCGCACCAGATCACCCCCTTGCCGCAAAAACTCATATCGAAGGCAGCGACATCGAAGGGGAAGACTTCATCACCTACGCCCTGACCCCTGAGCCGGATCGTGAATTTGCCCGGCTGTTCCGCCCATCCGGGCGCTATCCACGCTGGACCACAACGGTAGAGATGCCTGAAGCCATTGTCGAACTTGTGGCCGCTGGTCAGGGCAGCAGCGTGCTTGCTGGCTGGGCCGTGCGCCCGGCCATCGAAGCCGGACGTATAGTCGGCCTGCGCGTCGGCAAGGACGGAATCGAAGTGGCTTGGGTCGCAATGATACGATCCGAAGACAGGGGCACAGGCCCCATTCTGGAAGTCACCCAAGCTCTTGCGCGGTGGTCTTCGGCAAACGGCGGGTTCGGTTAGGACCGAAGCCTCTCGTTTTTTGGATCGTACACATGGTGAGAATGGCACGTTGCCGAGCGCAACTCGCCGAAGGCCTGAACCAAACAGTCCTCTCCCATCTCGAGCGAACCATTTTCGACATAGCCAAGCGCCAACAACTTGCCTGTTCGATAGCCCATCGAGACCGACGTCAGATAACCGATGACCCGCCCCTCTCGGATGATCGGGTCGGATGGCAATGGCTCTGGCCCGGGATCGGTGATCTCTAACCCGATGAAGGCCCATGAAGCTTCCTGCATTGCCTGTTCTTCAACGGCCTGCCGACCGGTAAAAGGCTTGGACATGTTCGCAAACTTGGAAAGACCGGCATCGAACAGCGTGTATTCAACGCCAAAGTCCGCGCCCCAACCGTGATACCCCTTTTCGACGCGCATGGCATTCAGCGCGTAAGAACCGAAATTGCAGATGCCATGCGGCCTGCCCGCCGCCCAGATCGCGTCGTAAAGGGCGACCAGATCTGACGAGGCGACATGAAGCTCCCAACCCAACTCGCCCACGAAGCTGATCCGCATGGCCGTGACCTGCATACCTGCGATCTCGATTTCGGCCAGGCTCATCCAGGGAGCATTGGCCGCGCTCAGGTCATAGGCGGTGAGTCCCTGCAACAGATCGCGGGATTTGGGACCCATCACCAAAAGCGCGCCATCGCGAGCGTAACCCTTGGTCAACCGAACGTCGGCATCGCCGCAAGCGGTCTCAATCCAGTCGAAGTCGCGATCACCAGCCAGGGTAGGGCCACACAGCAGAAATCTGTCGTCGGCCAAGCGGGAAATTGTCGCTTCTGACCATATATGTCCCTTGGGTGTCAGCATATAGGACAGACGCACCCGACCGACGGGCGGCAACGTTCCGCAGACTACTTTATCAAGCACCTTGGCCGCGTCGGGCCCGTCCAGGGTAAATTTTGTGAAGCCGCCATGGTCCATGACCCCGACTCGATCGCGAACCGTTTCACATTCAATCCGCACGGCATCCCGCCAGGGCTCGTGGCCGAAGCTCAAAGCGCCTGGATCGTTTGTCTTGCCCAGATCGAACCAGAACGCCCGTTCCCAGCCGCCGATTTGTCCCATGACCGCGCCCTGTTCGACAAGTTGCGCGTATAGCGGCGTCTGGTTGAGCGGTCGCCCGGACTCCATGATCCGGTGCGGATAGGGGATCGCATATTGCAGGTCATAGTGCTCGGACGCGCGGGCCGCCGCGTAGTCTTGCGTGGCCCATGCGCCAAACCGGCGGGGATCCCAGGCGGACAGATCCCATTCGGTTTCGCCCGTCGTCAGCCATTCCGCCATGGCCTTGCCGATGGCCGCCGAATGGGTGATGCCAATCTGTACGCCCGTCGCGTGATAGAAATTGCAGGTACCGCCAGCAGGGCCAACCAGGGGAAGCGCGTCCGGTGCATATGGGATCGGGCCATTCACGAAACGCTGAGCCCCAGCTTCAGCAAGCAACGATACATGGGCAGAGGCCGCTTCGAACACCGCCATCATCCCGTCGATATCATCTGCAAACAACTGATGGTCAAAGTCCTGGGGCACCCCATCTTGCCAGACAGGGCGGCCTTCGTGGGCATAGGACCCGAGTAACAAAGCGTTTCGTTCGCGTCGGAGATAAAAGCGCAAGTCGGGGTCTCGGATCAATGGAAACGTGTCGGTGTCCTTCCCGAGAACCGCAAGAGGCGATGTCACCAAATATTGGTGTTCAAGGGTGACGACGGGCACGTGCATGCCCGCCATTGCCGCAATCCGTCCGCCGCTTGAGCCCGCCGCATTTATCACGGTTCCCGCGACAACGGTGCCAGTTGATGTTTCAACCACCCATTCCCCCGACGCGCGCTGACGCAATCCGGTGACCGGCGTGAACCGATGAACCTTTGCACCTAAGTCACGGGCGTGTTTGGCCAGTGCCTGGGTCAACTGACTGGGGTCGATGTCGCCTTCATAGGGATCAAAAATCCCCCCATGGATTGTATCATCCGCCTGCCAATAAGGATGCATCTGTTCGATCTCTGACGGAGTCAGCATCGACAGCTCAAACCCCGCCGATCGAGACACACCACACAGGTGTTGGAATAGTTGCATCCGCTCAGGCGTGTGAGCAGGCCAGATAGCGGATGTATGCCGATAGGTGATCGGTGCGACCGGGTCTTTGGCAAGCTCCTTGTAAAGCTGCCAGGCATAGTTTCCGGCGCGCATGCCCAACCACGAGTTAGCGTAGGTGGGAATATTGCCCGCAGCATGCCAGGTCGACCCCGCAGTCAGTTCATTCTTTTCAAGTAGAACGGCATCGGTGATACCCGCCTTGGCCAGATGATACAGGATGGCCGCACCAACTGCGCCTCCGCCAATAACAACAACCTCTGCATGGCTTTGCATTCAGTGCGACTCCAACAGTCTTCCAAAACCAGTGATCGGATCGGTTATGCCGACGGTGCGCAGCGCTTGCCAATAGACCGCCGCATTGCAGGCCACGATTGGTTTGCCGTGGGTTGCTTCCAACGCGCCGATCATGGCCACCACGGGTAGCGCGGTCCCGACTTGAAGGATAACGTCGCAATCCGAGGCAGCGACCTCAGCAAAGACGGACCGGATATCGTCCAATGGAGTTTCACAGATGGCAGGAAGCGAGGGTGCTTCGGTGCCCTTGATCGCGACCACCTCGAACCCGGCGTCTTCAGTGTTCGCTTTCACCACAGCATCGACTTCAGCGTTGAACGGCGTGACAATGCCAACGCGCGTCGCCCCCAAAGCGCGCAGCCCCGCATAATCGGCCTGCGAAGCGCCAATCACCGGCACGCCGACCTGCTGTGCGATATCTTCGCACCGTGCCTTCAGTTTGTCCGGCCCGCCGGGCCCTGCGTCGGTTGTCAGACCGACGGCGATTGCCGAAGGCGCACAGTCCATCAACTTGGCCGCTTCGTCGGGCAGGTCATCCGACACCGCCTCGCCCCCCAAACGAAAGCGCTGCATCTGGTTAGTCACACCCTTCGGTCGCAGCAATTCCAGCTCGGGCTGGACGACAGTATTCATCGCAGGCGTCATGACGCCAATCACGGCGCGAGGGGCAAGTGTGTCAGCCATTCTCAGTCTCCTTCAGGAATTGGTTCAGTCCGATCATGCCACCGATATAGATCTCGTCGCCGACGGTCTTTTCCATTTCATCAGCGACCCCGGGAGCGCAGTCGAATTGGCTTTCCCAGATGCCCATAGTTTGGCGTGTATGGGTGATCGGAATGAACCGATGCGTGGACACGTACCTGGTCACGGGAAGCGCACTTTCGAGGATGTTATAGGTATAAGAATGATCGGTATCGGAATGGGCCAACAAGGTTTCCCGGAACACTGTGCCATCGGCGATGTCCAGCTTGCGGATGGTTCCGATGGCAGTCGGGGGTCCATTCTCCAAGCTTGCACCTACCACGCCCGGATTCCAATGCACTACACCGTCAAAGGCGCGGACGGCGGCCCAGACTCTGCTTATGTCACCGTCGATGACCATACTTCTGAAAACGTGCATGTCGGCTCCTCTTTAGGGCTGAAGATGGATAGGATAGCTGGCGCGAATACGCGCTTCAGCCTCTGCATCAAGATGCGCTGAAGGTTCTGCTGCCAGAATCTCGGCCACGCGGGCCCTTGCCTGATCCCAGATTGAAAGACGGCCTGCCGCAACCCAATCATCGACACTTTGGCGATCGGCAAGAGCCGGATAATGATAATCTGACTTCATGCGCTTGAGCGTTTCTATTTCCCCCAGATAATGCCCGTCCTGGGTGACGACGCGTTCCACCGCGTCCAGATCGAGTGTCGCCACACTCACTTCAATCCCCCTGATGCTGCGCAGGATTGCCCCACACATGTCGTCATCGATCACCATCGCTTCGGGGCTGGCCACCATGATCGAGCCCAGCATCCCCACGGAAAGGTTGATCATGTCGGCCCCACCATGCCCGGCCAGGGCGACGGTGTAGCCTTTTTCATAGCCCGCTTGGGCATCCACCATCTTGGAATCCGTCATGCCCGCCGAGACTGTGGATGGTAGGCCGATATGAGCCAGAAGCTGGGCCGCGGCAGCATTGGCGATCGCTGCTTCACCGCTGCCACCGCTCATGGCTCCGGTGCGTAAATCGGAAATGAAGGGCATCAGCGCATAAATGCACGGGCTACCCGCCTGGATACCGTCAACCACCACTAGGCCAGCGAGCGACTCTGCCAAGCCCTGTGCCAATGCGCCGGCCAAAGTGACCGGACTTGTCGCACCTGCCTGGCCAGCCGAACAAATCTGCGGGATCATGCCTGACTTCACGGCCTTCTCCAGCATCAGAATTCCTTCGGCGCTATAGGTCAGCGGGGGAACCACATGGACAATCACTGCCATGCAAAACGGTCTTTCCCGAAATGCATGTTTGTGGCCGAGCGCTATATCGAACATCTCGACTATCGGGTCGACGTGGTCTGGCTCGCAAAAGCTGATGCCAATTGGTTTCGAAGTGGCTTTGAGGCAGGTAAACGCGGTGTTGATGTCCAGCTCGAACGGGTCTGTCAAATCCCTGGCAACAACGGGCCGTACACCATAGTGGATATTCGGCGACGCATCCAATACGCGCATCAGATCGTAGAGGTCGCTCAGCGAGCTGTCCTTGTAGGCGCTGGTCTTGGCATCCAGAGTCTGAACTGCCGCTCCGCCGGTCCCGATGTGAACCCGGCTGCCGCCGACCTGCAAATCCCTGTCTGCAGTGAAACCCGGTAACGTGATCCTTCTTGGAGCGCGCGACAGTGCATTTCTGATCATCTCATTAGAAAAACAAAGGCGGCCATCAGGGCGATGCCACGCCCCTGCAGCAAGCGCCCGTTCGGTCGCCTCTGCTGGCAATCCGACCATACCCACTGTCGAAAGAATGTCATAGGCTTGCGCCTCGATGGCTGCCAATTCCAACGACGACAGCGGCTTCAAAGCACCCCCAATCTGAATTGAAGGCGGTGCGCCCGGTTTCAATCCGGTTTCTGATGTCTCTTGTATTCGCGTGCGTCTAACCATCTACGCCCCTCAACAACACCAATAAAACGCAATTGTCTTGTGTTGAGAATTCAATAAACCGGCTCAGATGGTGAACAAAATTCATGAATGGTCTTTGGCGTTGCCTTGCGCTGCATGTGTCTCATCGCAACAGTTCGGATTATCTCAAACCAGTGAATGTCTTGCTTTTGAAAAAGGCTTTCCCGGGACGTTTGTGTTCCGCCCATGCCACTATGGGTTGTTGAAGTAGATATTGGAGTTCAACATTCTAAATGTCCGCTCCATCCCAAATTGGGCAGGTCAACAACGCCGACCGAGGTGTGAACGCCCGGTTTTCTCGCCGCGCTGCGGTACAACTGCCGATTCCCATGCAGTAAAATATCCGCTGCAAGCGTGCGCAGCGAAAAAACCAAATTCACAGAATGGGCTCTCTCCCGCTGTTCTCTATATCCTGAACAAATGCCGGGATTTGGAGTCCAAAATGTCCGGTCCCGTGATGCAATCCGGTAGTTCTGCGGACAAAGTGAGCCTTTGACCAGAAGCGACGAATGGCGGCTTTTCGAAATTGCAGGCTCACCCTCCCAAGAGATCCCTCGCTATCCGTTCAAAGATTTTGACACCCATCGGCAGCAGATCATCGGGAAAATCATAGTCGGGCGTGTGAAGCCCGGCATAATCTTCGCCGTGCCCCAAGCAGAGCATTGCCGCTTTTGCGCACCAGCCGAACACTCCAAAATCCTCAGACGCGCGCATTGGCAGCCCGTAGTCGCCATTCTCGATCCCAAGCGCATTCATTGCTTCAATTGCCACATTGGTCGCTTCGGGGTGGTTGATCGAAGCTGCGAAGTCATCGAACACTTCGAATTTCACCGTTAGCCCAGCCTCTCGCGCGGCTTTGCTGGCCAGACGGCGCGCTTCGTTCGACATATCTGCCATGGCCTCGTCGCGCGCGGTCCGCAATGTCGCGTAGATCACCGCATCACCCGGCGCCGTGCCAAAGGTCGGTTCGCCTATTTGGACGTGCGTTATAGTGACGAGGCGAAAGTGATCATCGAGTCTTCCGCCGTGTCCCAGGTCGTCAAGCTCTGGGACGAGTTTCACCACCGTTCGCGCCGGAGAAACACCGTCTTCCGGATCAGCGGCATGGGCTGTCTTACCTGTCAACCTGATCTGCAGCCCCTGGGATGCACAGTTGATCAGCCCAGCCCGGCTTGAGACATAGCCCCAGGGCCGGCCGGGCTCGATGTGTATGGCAAATGCCCAATCGGGCCTGATCGCCTCAAAAGCCGGGTCCGCTACAACGGCGCGGGCCCCGCTGCCGTCTTCCTCGGCAGGCTGGAACATCAGGACCACGCGACCTTTTTCAACCGGCCTGCGCGAGAGCAGACGGCCGAGCCCCATTAAAAACATCATGTGGCCGTCATGACCGCAAAGATGCCCCTTGCCGGGAACCTCAGATGCCCAGGGATTGGCGGATTTCTCATGAATGGGCAGCGCGTCCAGTTCTGCGCGAAACAAAACCGTCGGGCCTTCCTTGCCACTGTCAAACACGGCCGCCACGCCGTGGCCACCAAGGCACCTCAAAATCGTTGTTGGAGCCAGCGCTGTCAGCTCTCCGGCAATCGTCTTGGCGGTTTCGATCTCTTCACCAGACAGCTCGGGGTGACGATGCAATGCGCGGCGGAGTTCGGTCAGTTCCACACGATCAGAATTGCTGAGCAAGCTGCTACCCCCATGTTGCCGGTGTTCCGGGTGTTTATCCTATTCCGCACTGCATTGGCGCGAAACCAAATGTCGCAGCGACCACTGCTTTTGCCATCAAAGCAAAACGGGCGCCGCGGTTGGCGTAGCGCCCATTGAGGTGCAAAGCACTTATCGACTACGAACAGGTTGCGCTCAGCAGAAGCGTCTCATCCAGCTCCAGCTTGTAGTCCAACGCGCCATCCTCGGCGATCGTGAGTGTGTTGGTTTCCAGAACAAACGTGTTGTCCGGCAGGAAAGTGACTTCCTCTCTCACGATTGACCCGTCTTTCCAGAACGTGGCCTCGTGGGCAGGCAGGAAGGGCAGCACAGTGCCATCGGCAAGATGATGGTGATCTTCGCCGCGGCGCACGATGCCGTCTACGTCCCAGACCATCTCGATGACGCCGTGTTCCTTGGTCTTTGTTGCGAAGGTGACGGTATCGCCATCAACATTGACCTTGGCGGATTCGAAAAATTCTGACATGTCGCCACCGGTCTTCTGACAGGTGTCGTAGCTTGAGCGGATGTGGTTCAGCGTGCCAGTTTCGCCGCTGGCTTCGACTGCAAAACCGAGTGCGATACAGGCGGCAAGCGTGGGTGCGAGATAGTGTTTCATGTCAGGTCCTTTTTCAGATGGATGCTTGAGACAGAACCTATCTAGACCGCGCGCATTTCTGGTGTTTGTACCGCGTGAAAAGATACGTAAAGCTCTGACCCATTTCCAAGATCAGTAGCGAGAGCTTCAAACAGCGCGCCAAAAAAGATGACCCGAACGCCGAGGGGGAAGCGTCCGGGTCAGGAGGTAAGTGAGTGGTGTCTTATTGGTCTTGGGGAGAATTGAGTTCGGATCAGAAACTGTAGGTGACGCCGAGAATGAGGCTGTAGATATCATCCTCATCGACAATGGGGCTGTCTGAGACATTGCTGGGCAGGAAGTCCGCCCGCGCGGTCCCGATCAGGGTCCAGTTCTCGTTGAGTGGCACAAAAGCATTGACCGCGGCATAAGGGATGATGACGTCACCGGGGGCATAGGCCGGTCGACTAGCACGCGCTTCCGAGGGAGAGACCCCCCAGATGAAAGCGCTCAGATCTTCGCTTTGCCAGGCCGCGCCCGCGCTGAACTCCAACCCCACCCTGCCGATCTGGGTGCCGTAGCCGAGATCCAGCACCAGCTCCTGCCCGTCATGCTTGCCGGTGAATTCCTGCCGGAAGGTGAGATCAGCGCCGAAGCCATTGCCCAGATCGTATTCCAGCCCCAAGGCGACGTCACCCGTCACCTTGCGGTCGATCCCATCGAGTTCGGGCGCGTCGGTCGAGAACAGCCCAGTAAAGCGTGGCACAAGCCCCGCTGAGAAGGTCAGGTGTTCGGTAGCGTAGAAATCATATTCAACTCCAAATGTCCCGATGGAAAACGGCCCGTTCCGGTAGGTGAGCGCCGGATAGGGAAATACTTCAGTGTCTTCATCAAGATAGGGGTTGGTGGCGATAGCTGCGACGACGCCAAGGCTCCAGCCATCGCTCGGCCCATCTTCCTGCGCGATGACCGGCGTGGCCAGGGTCAACGCCACTAGGGCCGCTGTGGGGGGTCTGATCGAATAGGTCAAGCCAAGTGTCCTTTGATATGTACGCTGATGCCGGCGCTCTCATGCCAATGCCGCGTCCTTTGATTGGGTTTTAGAGGGAGAGTTTTTCGGTTGTGTTGCTAGTTCGTAAAGTTGTGTAAAGCGCGGGCGATTGCCGGCCTATTCCAGCCGGTCAAGCTCTGCTGTGATCGCCAACATCACCTGATCCGTCTGTCGATCGAGCGGCAGGTAGTGGCCGCTCTCGAACGCGATAACGCTGGCATTCGCGAGGGCGGCCGCGTCCCTCTGCCTGCGCGGCACCACGACATTGTCGTAGCGCGCGATCATAATCTGGGTGGGGATGCCGCGCACGCCAACTGTCCTGTAGCTTTCCGCAAGCTGGGCCTGCCAACCGGGCGAAACACCATCTTTTGCGATCAGGCCACGCTTTTCATCGGAAAAATCCTGTCCCGCGTAGCGCTGAAAATAGTGCTGCATGCGCGCCTCGGACAGAAACATGCCGCCGAACACGCCATCCGCCTCATTCTCCGACTTGATGAAGGCAGGCGCGATCACGGGCACCAGCAGGCGCTGCGTGGTTGAATAGTCCAGTGGCGCCACCGGCGCGAGCAGGTGCAGCGACGCGATCTCAACACGCGGGTCAGCTGCCATCAGCACGGCGGTTGCATCACCATAGCTATGGCCGACGACATGCAACGGCAGATTGTTGCGCTGTGCGATGGCGGCCAGCACCGCAATCTGGTCTCGCACATAGGCGGCGCTGTCGGCGTTGGCGACCGGCGCGCTGTCGAAATGTCCCCGCCAGCTCAGCGCATAGAGGTTGTAGCTGCGCGGGATCGTCTCAAAGAACTCTTCCCAGACCCATGCGCCACCACCGGCGCCGTGGATCAGCAGGATATTGGCCCGCGCGCCGGGCGTCTCACGGGCATGGACGCGCACCCGTAAATCTTCCTCAACCGGAACGTCGAAGGTGTCATACCCGGTGATTGCGCGCGGTGCTTGGAACCCTTCACTGTCATTGACCTGTTGGACAAAGCCCATGGACGGGATTTCCAGCCCATCCTGCAACCGGGCCAAATCGCAACCAGTGACGGCAAGCGCGCCAATCAGCGGGATTGCGGCGAGACCAGACGATTTGAACACGGTAAATCTCATGGTGCAGACCCTTAAACCTTCATGCGCCGCATGATGTTGTCGCGAAGATAGTATTGGTGGGTGAGCGCCCCTGTAATGTGAAGGACCAGCAGCGCCTGAAGCATATGCACCAGAAAGGCGTGTAGAGCCGCCCGTGTCTCATAGCCATTTCGGTCGAGGAAACTGAAGGTCTCTCGCAGGTCGATTGCCCAAAACAATCCTGTGGGCAAATCATGGGCGATTGCGGCAAGAATTCCGGTGACCGGGACCAGGATCATCAGCGCGTAGAGGGCCAGATGCACGACCTCGATTACTAACCGGTGCAGCCTGGACGCCGCATGCGGACGCGGGGGCGGAAAGGCTAGGCGCCAAAACAGCCGGAGGACGGCAAAGCTGAGCGTCAGGACACCAAAATTGGCATGCCTTGAGAGCGTTGGAGCCACTTCGACGGGATCGGCCTCGTCTAACCCAAACCCGATGAACATAGTCGTGAGGATGAAAACGGCCATGATCCAATGCAGCCATCGTGCAACCCCCGTGTAAGCTTCGGGTTCGTCGCGCACGGTGCTGATGTTCTCCGAGGGTGGTGTTGTCTGTGGTGCCTTGTGACGCATATCGCTTCCCTCCCGGAATCTGGGCTTCAATCGCTTCGACATGAAAAAAGCGATGCGACCTCAACTAAGACCGGCCTGTTTCTGTGTTTTTTCTCAGGGGTAAAGTTTTGTTAAGCTTGCCCGTGGGCATGCCACACGCCGGTCTGCTTCACAAAACTTTACAGGGCAGCAAAACAAGCGAAGCAAAAAGCAGCCATTGTGGGCTTAGATTTGGAAACAGGACCAACCGCATGACAGACCATATCCTCCTGATTGATGACGACGCGCGGCTGGCGGAGATGATCAGGGAGTACCTGCAGGAGTTTGGCTACGACGTGACAGTTGCTGGCACCGGCAAGGACGGGCTGACGGCCCTGAGAACCCAGAGTTACCACGCGCTCATTCTCGATCTGATGCTGCCAGACAAAGATGGGCTGGAGGTATTCAGGGATATCTCGGCCGAACATGCTCTGCCTGTCATCATGCTCACCGCCAAGGGCGATCCGCTCGACCGTATTCTTGGCCTAGAACTTGGGGCCGACGATTACCTGCCTAAGCCCTTTGAGCCACGAGAGTTGCTTGCGCGGTTGAAATCCATCATCCGGCGCGGGCCACGTGGACAAAGCCGCGACATTGGCAACATCACCGCATTCGGACGACTTGAGATCGATCAGGACGCATTTGAAGCGCGGCTGGATGGTGCGCGTTGCGATCTGACCAATTACCAGTTCCAGATCCTTTGCGCTTTGGCGGCGGGCGCGGGTCGTGTCATGACCCGCGATCACCTGATGAACCAGCTGCAGGGCCATGATCTTGACGCTTATGATCGCTCGATCGATGTGCATGTCTCGCGTATCCGGGCCGCAATCGAGGAAGACCCGAAGCACCCCCGCCGGCTGATCACCGTGCGCGGGTCAGGCTATCTCTTCGCCAAAGTTCAGGATTAAGATGATGCTCGATCGTCGCCTTTTCGTTCAGGTCTGCGCGGTAATGCTGGTCGGCCTGATGCTGTTTGCCTTGATCATGTCGCTGGCCTGGAACGCACTTGTCAACGCACGCTTCAACCGAGCGGTGCAGGACCAGGCCACCTCACTTTCGGTCTTGCTGCTGCCCGACGCTGAAGAGCCAGCCGCTGCGCAGGGTGCGGCCCTTGAAAGGCTCGCAGACCATCTATCGATTGACTTCACCCTCTACGAAGCAGACGGCCAGCTGATCGGCGCAAGCGATGCCCCAGCTTCCTGGGTCGAACCGACCGAAGCCCCCGGCGTCTGGGAGCCCATCCGTCACCTGTCGCACTGGATGACGGTTCTGCCGGATGGGCGGGTCGTCATTCTGGACATCAGCCAGCTTTCCATTCCGAACGAGGCCATCGCCTTGACCGTCAGTTTCGTTTTTCTCGCACTGATCATCGCAGTCCTGATGTATCCCATCGTCCGACGCGTCACGCGCAGGCTTGAACGTCTGCAAAGCGAGGTGGAGCAAATCGGTGCCGGCGACCTGTCTGCCCGGGCCACTGTCGATGGCGGTGATGAGGTTGCCAAGCTCGCCATCAGCTTCAACCGATCGGCCGAAACCATTGAGGATCTGATAAACCGCCAGCGCATGCTGTTGGCCAACGCCTCACATGAGCTGCGCACGCCTCTGGCGCGTATCCGTATGGGGATCGAAATGCTGGAGACCCGCGACACACCGCAACGCCGTGCGGATCTGCGACGGGAAATACGCGAACTTGATGCGCTGATTGACGAACTGATCCTGATGACGCGTTTTGACACCGGCGCCGCACTGGAGACCTACGAAACGGTCGATCTGACAGCGATCGCAGCTGAAGAATGCGCCCGAACAGAGGGTTGCACCTTGAGCGGTGATACGGTGGAGATCCCCGGCGATGCCAGAATGTTGCGACACCTGGTTCGCAATCTGCTGGACAACGCAAGCAAACACGGCGCACCGCCAATCAGAATCGAGCTTCAGACATCATCCGATGCTGTCGTTCTTACCGTCTCGGACGCTGGACCCGGCATCAATCCTGAAGACCAGCGCAAAGTGTTCGAGCCATTCTATCGCGGCGCGGGCAAGCAGAATACAGAAGGCTCCGGCCTTGGCCTGCCCTTGGTGGCACGGATCGCAGAGGCACATGGCGCAAACCTCGAAGTCCGGAACACGCCACGGTCGGAAGTTGCGGTGTCATTCGCCTGTGCCGGTTGAGCCGAACTTGCGACGAGGGCTCAGGCTGTCCCAGCGGAGAGGAAGTCCAAGAGGCGCTGCACTTCCGGACGCAGTGGGCGCGTGTCCGGGAAAGCCAGGAAATAGGCGTGCCGCGTGGATCGTGCAACGGGGGCCAGTTGCAACAGTTGGCTCTCACCCAATTCGGCAGCAAGGACATGCGGGCTCGCCAAAGCAATGCCTTCGCCTTCAAGCGCAGCGCCTATTGACCGGGCGTAGGTCTCGCATTCGATGCGCGCCCACCCTTCGACCTCATTGGGGTTACCCCAATTGTCCCAATTGGTCCAATCGGGCGTGATCCGGGTAAAGTTTAGCAAGGGCGGTCGCGCGCCGGGATCGATCAGCGACAGAGCCTGGGCAGATCGAATGCCCATCGCGTCAGCCAGCCGCGTTGAAACCACTGGAACCAACAGGTCGGGAAAGAGGGGCAGTACCGTCAGCCCCTGCCAAGATCCGGTTCCATGTAGAATGGCAATGTCGTTGCCAGAATCCTGCAGGATGGTGGGCTGGTCCGAAGAAACAAGTTCCACCGGATGCGCCTGATCGGACAGGCCAAAGGCTTTCAACTTCGGGGTAAGCCAGAATAGCGACACCGCGCTGTTGGCGGCGATCCGCACGGGAGCGTCGGGGCGAACTGTGACGCTGGCCAGTGCATTTTCCGCGAAGTCGAGAAGTATGGCGCTCTGTTCAGCCAGCTTGCGACCATGATCTGTCAGAGTGATGACCCTTCCGGATCGAGAGAACAGAGCAACACCAATATGGTCTTCAAGCTGGCGAATGCGCTTGCTGACCGCAGTCTGAGTCACAAGCAATTCCTCGGCCGCATCAGAGAAATTCTGATGACGCGCGGCGGCCTCTAAAAAGATCAGGCTATCAAGCGGGGGTAAGGAACGACGAAATCTGTTCATGACTTTTTGTTGGGCAAACTTCAAACTATTTGGAATTTTACACCAGTTCACATGATTTTCTATCCTGATTGGCATCAAGCGGCATTGGAAAAATCATGGCAAACTTTGACTGGCACGCGGAACGCAGCGATCTCTCTGGCATAGCCCTGCTGGACCGCTCCCCCGAAAGCGAAGGCATCGATCTGAGGGCTGTGCGCGGCTATCGCCTGGGGCGGGTCCGTAGTGAAATGGCCAGGCGGGGCATCGGCGTGCTGATCCTGTCAGATCCGATCAATATCCGCTACGCGACCGGCACGAGAAACATGCAAATCTTCTCGATGCGCAATGGGCCGTCTCGCTACCTGCTGCTGACCGAAAACCGGTCTATCCTGTTCGAGTTCACCGGATGCCTGCATTTGGCCGAGGGTTATGAGACTGTAGATGAAGTGCGTCCCGCCAAGACTGCTAGCTTTGTGGCCGCCGGACCGCATATTGCCCGGCGTGAACGGGATTGGGCCCGTGAGATGGGCGATCTGATCTCCGATCTTGTCGGGCGCGGCGCGACTGTGGGCATGGAGCGGATGAACGCAGGAGCGGCGATTGCCCTGAGGGAGGCCGGGTTCAACGTGATCGATGCGCAGGAACCGGTTGAAATGGCCCGCGCAGTCAAATCCGCAGAAGAGATGAAATGCGTGCGCGCCTCGCTCCGCGCCACTGAAATTGGCGTGGGTAAGCTACGCGATGCCCTGCGTCCCGGTCTGACCGAGAATGAGCTTTGGTCCGTGCTGCACAAATCGGTGATCGAACAGAACGGTGACTATTGCGAGACCCGGCTGCTGTCGGCTGGCGAGCGCACTAACCCTTGGTTCCAGGAAACCGCGCACCATCTGATTGGCGCCAACGAATTAGTGGCACTGGATACAGATGTGGTGGGGTGTCACGGGTATTACAGCGATTTCTCCCGCACTTTCCATTCCGGACCAGAAAAACCGACAAACCTGCAAAAGACACTATACCAGACCGCGCTGGAACAGGTGTATCACAACATGGGAATCCTGAAAGCCGGTATGACGTTCCGCGATTATGCGGATCAAGCCTGGGACATCCCCGGGCAATACTATGCGAACCGCTATTACCTGTCCTCGCATGGCTGTGGGATGACCGGTGAATACCCCTATCTCTATCACCGTGGCGATTTTCCGGACGCCGGCTATGACGGGGTGATCGAAGCAGGCATGACCATCTGCGTCGAAAGTTACATCGGTGAGGACGGCGGCCACGAAGGGGTCAAACTGGAACAGCAAGTCCTGGTGACGGAAACCGGCATTGAGCTGCTGTCAGAGTTTCCATTCGAAGAAACCTTGATGGATAAGAGCTTCCGCCCTGCCTTTCCGCTGCCACGGATCTGATGCGATGCAGGCTTTGGCAAAGGAGATCGTTGACATCGCCACCAGCGCTGAGCCGACGCAGGCATTGCTCAGAGCCGTTAAGCGTGCCGCACCCGGCGCGCATGTCATCTATGCCCGCGGTTGGTTTCTGACCGATGCAACACTCGCATGCGCGGCGCGCGACCTCTTCTATCAAGGCCGGGTCGATCTCGTGCAACAACGCGTCAGGGCCGGTCGAAGCGGCAAGTTCGCCTATATCGCCATCAAGAGAAGGTTACCGCCTGCCGCAAGGCTAGGGACCTAACTTAGCTGTCTATCAGTTGCAGACATTCGTCCAAGTTGCAGCATCGGTTGGAATGGGCTCAGAGCGGTCATCTGTAGTTTTAGGTAGGACAGTTAGCCGGTTCTGGCGGCTTCATGGTCTGCTCTGTGGACAAAGCCGCCAGTAGCCGCACAGCAGCGATCAAACACCTTCTGAGCGTCGCTCAGCGGACTTTGCAACCGTTACCCCGCTCGAAACGAAAGGTCGCATTGCGCGCTTTGCGACAGCAACGAAAAATAGCACGGGAGGATCCCCCAAATTGGCGACCGCCGCGAAAGCACCCCGACCTTACTACGGAATCAGACCTTCCAATGAGTTTGATAGCGCCTCTCTCCGGGGCGCTATCTGCATTCGCTTGCCCCAACCGGATGCCATCTTTTGGTTGCGTACGATCAAGTTCGTAGATTTGGCCAAAGGGTTCAACCGGGAGTATCAGGGGCCGGTGCAGCGCGGGTCGAGATCAACCAAACTTGCGTCACCGGCGAGTGTTCCGTGCTGTAGGTTTTAGTTCCCCCCGAGCGCGTGCTGATGCCACATATCGGTGACGATTTCCCAGCCATCGTCTTCGGGGCGCAAGACGAACAGGTAGGTGCCCGTGGCATCCATACCGACGGTTTCGATTTTAGCCTCAACGAACCCGATCATGACCGCCAGGGTCTCGTCGTCTGAGACATATAGGTGGTCAATCGTATGAGTAACATCACCTTTATTGGCGGTGACGAATTCGAACAGCTCCCGTGGGCCCTCCAAGCCTTGACGCACAGGCTTGCCCTGTTCGATCCAAAGCGTGTCCTCGGAATAGAGTGAGACCAGTCCGGCTGCGTCGTGGTCGGCAGCGAAGGCGTTGAACTGGTTGTTGACAGCGTTCAGGCTGGTGGTTGCGTCATCCGCTACAGCTACGCCCGCCGACAACAAGACGGCTGCGGTAGTGGTCATTATTCGCATAGTGCGTTCCTTTTTTGTGGATAGGTGTCAGGTAATCAGCTCTGGGTCTGGGCGCGCGAAGATCACCTCTCGCGTGACCTGCCAGCGGTCGTCTTCGAAAATCAGATCGATGCTGAGCTCAAGCACTTTGCGGGCATCACCGATTGGCACGCGTCGCGTGATCAGGACATGCCCTTGGTCTCCATTGGCTTCAACGGTGTTGAAGCGTGCCCATTTGTGATCATCCGGGTTGGTGTCTTTGACTGAGTTGGCCATCAGCGCCATGAAACCGGGTTTGTCAAAACGTGCCAATTCGCCACTGATGTCCAGCATCAGGATTTGCATGTCATTGTGGTAAATGCGGTCAAGGCCGCTGGCATCGCCGTGGACCGCGACATTCATCAGGTCCTCAATCGCGGCGCGTACGCCTGTTTCTGTTCTGTCTGTCATAGTCGATCTCCTTCAAGCGTGAGTGCCGTTGACGGGGAAGTCACCTGAAAACCCACGCAGGAACCGGATGCCCATCACAAGGCTTGTCAGGCTGGGGCGGGCGAACGGAACATTCGAAATATCGACAATCTGCAGTACGCCCTGATCGTTGATGACAAACAGACCGGGCTCGGCAAACGGCCCTGCGACATCCATCCCATTGCGCGGTCCGGAGATGTACAGACCCAGCGTCTTCATCTGCTCAACGCTCAGACCAAAGCCGATATCGAAGGTTGGTGAGACCTCTTGCATCTGCGCGGTGGCGCGCTCTGCGCTGTCGGCCGAGACCCCCAGGACATCGACGCCCAAAGCGTTAAGGTCAGGGAGCGCGCTGTTCAAATCTCGCAAGTAGGTCGTGCAAAGCGGGCAGTGTTTACCGCGATAGACGACGGTCAACATCCAGTCGTACCCGTCCCGGGGTGTGGACAGGCTTCGGGTGCGACCTCCAAGCACAGGTATATTGATCGCCGGAAATGCCTTTCCGACGGCAGGTTTGGGGCTGGTCATGAGGAGCCTTTCTGATTATATATCGATTGATACATAACTATCGCGACCACGCGAGAGTCAAGGACTTATATATTGACCGATACAAAAAAATTAGGCCGCCCAAGAACCTTCGATTACGACGAAGCCCTTATGCAGGCGATGTCGGTCTTCTGGACCAAGGGATATGACGGTGCGTCGCTGCGTGATCTGACGCAGGCGATGGGGATTACCGGGCCCAGTCTGTATGCGGCCTTCGGTGACAAGCGAGAGCTGTATCTTAAAACCATTGATCTGTACGCAGACGTGGATGGCTGTGCGCCCGTTGTGGCATTTGAAACCGAAGAAGACATCACCAAGGCCATCAAGGGATTTCTGTCCGAGGTTGTTCACTATGCCACCGAACATGAAAGCGGCGCGAAAGGGTGCTTTTTGGCCTCAAGCGTGGTCACGACGGTCGGGCAGGTCGAAGGCGTGGCCGAACGCGTTGAGGCGGCGATTGAAGATACCGAGAAACGCCTTGCCGCTCGGTTCGACCGGGAGATCGAAAAGGGGACGTTGCCCGCAGATTTTCCGTCCCGTGAACGGGCCGCGCTTCTTTATGACCTGAGACAAGGTTACATGTTCAGAGGACGCGCCGGTTGGAGTGGCGAACGCATGCAGCAAGACCTCGATTCCAGAATCCAGATGCTGCTGTCGCATTGAGTGCTAAAAAAAGTTGGTCATATACCTGTAGTTTCTTCTATCGGAACCACTATGTGATTGAGCCTGGTCATGTCGGACGTCCATTCAGGGTGCCTTAGTCAGTGATGACCGGCGGGCCGTAAGGGCAGTCGATCAGGTAGCCCCAGCCACCATTTTTGAGTTTCTTGGCGACTTCGGTGGATTCCCCTTCGGCGATCACCGATCCGTCCGGCGCAACGACGCTCCATTTGGCGCGCAGCATGGCGGTGTCGCCGGTGGTGACTTCGCTGATCACTTGGCTGTTGATGGTCGGGCGGATGTCCAGCATCTCCTTGAAGCCTTCGCGCACGCCCTCGATGCCGGTTTTTGGGGGCTGATCTGGCGGAAAGAAAATCACGCATTCGGGGTGGAACATGGAGGCGATACCTTCGAGGTCGCCTTCCTGCAGGTAAGCGCTCACACAATGGGCGATGTCTCTGGGACGCTTCGCGATATGTTGGGTAGTGACAGTCATAAGTTTGTCTCTGTTTTTTGGTGGCGTGAGTGAGGCAAGGGCTTAGAAGTCGAAGGAACCAGCGGCGCGAACCTCTTCCGGCAACCAGGTCTCGTGGATGTGCAGCCATTTGAGTGGCGGCCCCATGTCGATTATCGCGCTGGTGACGCGGGCATTGTTCGAAGGCTTCGAGGTGGTCGCCCCGATCTGCCATTCAGTGTAATTCGCCAAAACCACGCTGCCGATCTGGCGGCGAATGGTGACGTCACGGATTTGGATTTTGAAATCCTTGTTCGTGCCGTAGCCGCGCTCGAACATGCCTTGCAGCCCGGCACCCTCGACCACACGCCCTTCGGGCGGGATGAACACCACGTCAGGATCGAACCGGGACAACAGCCTCGGCTCCAATTGATCGCGGTCGATTGTTCCGTTGAACCAGGCCACGAAGAACTCGTGGATATCAACGATCTCGTGGCGGACATCATCAAGAAGGCTACTCATGTCGGCGTCCTCAAGCTGCGTCGCGGTGGTCGTTGTTGTCGACGTCGAGCACCAGCTTCCAGGAGCCGTCCGTATGGCGGCGATAGCACAGGGTCAGACGACCTTCGCCGCCGCCCTGCTGGCCGGACTCTTTATTGGTGAACGAAACGGTGAAGCGGCCGATCATCATAGCCATGTCGCAATAGACCCGGATGTGTTCGATGTCGTAGGTGGATTTGAAGGTGTAGGCTTCGATGCGTGGGCCGTACTTGTCCCGTACAGCCTGAATGCCAACGGTTGTTTGCTGGCGCTCGTTGCAGATCACAACCTCGGGGTCGCAGGTTGCAATCATGCGTTCCAGATCGCCGCTGTCGAGGCCCTGAAGCCATTCATTCACGGCGTGCTTTACATCATCGATGTCGCTCATTCTGTTTCTCCTCTACGGGGTAAGTTCGGTGAACCATTGGCCGACGATCACGTCTTCGATCTCGGCCAGGAACGCTTGCGTTGCTGGCAGCTTTGAGAATTGCGCCGTAACTCGCTTGGCACTTTCAACGTCGGGATAGGTGTAGACTTCAGTGAAGAGGGTCGGCCGGTCTTCGTCTGTAGTCACGAAGGTCGTCCCGGAGGTGATACCGCCGAGGGACAGATAGTCGGCCCGGGCGCGTTCGCGGATGGGAGCAGCGCTATCAGCGTCTTTCATTTTGAGAACGAATATCTCGGTAATTTCTGACATCGACCGGCCCTCTTCGCTGAAGTTTTCTGCTGTCATTGAAAGTAGGGAACTGTAATTGTAAGATAAATGACGAAAAATCTTACAGTCCGTTAGGAATATCGAACAATGCAACGCAACCAGCTGAGCGACATGACCGTCTTTGTTGAAGTCGCACGAGCCAACGGCTTCCGGGCAGCGGCAGAGAACCTGAAACTCAAAGCCGGATCGGTCAGCGAGGCGGTGCAGCGCTTCGAAGAGCGTCTAGGTGTCCGACTATTCGAGCGCTCAACGCGATCAGTGGCTCTCACGCCGATTGGTGAACGCCTGTATGAGCGCAGTCTACCGGCGATCAACGATCTGGAAGCCGCCGTTTTGGACCTCGATGAACACAGGGACACAGTGAATGGAACGCTGCGCCTTTCGGCTCCTTACACAGCCGGGCCCTCGTTCCTTGATGAACTGATCACCCGATTTGCAAGCCAGTATCCCGATGTGAAAGTGGAGCTGGTCTATGACGATCAAAAAGTTGATCTCGTTGAATCGCAGATCGACGCGGCGATCCGCTCTCACACCTTGCTTGAACCCGATACCCATGCGGTCCCTGTCGGTCCGGCCTTGAACATGTCTATCGTGGCCTCAGATACCTATGCAGTCGCTAAAGGTGTGCCGCAAAACCCCGAAGACATACTCGATCACGACGGCATTTGTTTCGCCATCGGTTCTGCTGACCGTCTCGCCCCCTGGGAGTTTGAAGGGTCCGAAGGGCGCTATAGCGTGGCACCAAAACCGCGCATGATCGTCAATGATCTCCGGTCGATGCTCACCTATGCTGAAGCAGGCTTGGGCCTCGCGTATCTCTACACTGACGTCGCCGCTCCGTTGATTGAGGAAGGTAGGCTGATTGAAGTCATGCAAGGCCAGGTTCCGCCGTTACCGCGATATTCGCTCAACTATCGCAGCAAGAAACACATGACCCGCCGCCTGCGTGCCTTCATCGACTTGGCAAAAGAGGTCAGCGGTTGAAAGTCGACATTGGTAGTTAGCGTAGCACAGGTCGCTTATACGACACGGCACTAGAGCAGATTTACCACAATCTAGACCTTGTTCGCCCGGGTATGAGCTTTGACGAATTCAACGCTGAAAGCTGGCGTATCCCAGAGGCTCATGTGCCCTACCGCTATTCACTGGCGGTCCACGGCGTTGGCATGGCCGATGAATGGCCGGTGGTGCCTTTACATGTAGACTGGGGTCCCGGTGCCGCGACGGGCTGTTTTGAACCAGGTCAAGTTGTCTGTGTGGAATGCCTGATCGCCGAGGAAGGTTCGGAGAACATTAAACTGGAAACACAGGTTCTGGTCACAGAAACAGGGGCCGAACGGCTGGACAGTTTCCCGTTTGAATAGCGCGGCAAAAAAACAATCTGAACTCAACCTCAGATCGCAAAGTTAGAAAGGCTTGATAGCTGCCGATCATCCGCAGTGCAGCATAGGTTGAAACGGGCTCTTCCCTGCCTTTCTCTGCGATCTGCACAAAGGGCCAGTTCGGCCGCAAAGGAAAGTACTGCTGCCAAAAAGGAAAACCTTTGGTGCGCGTATCATTTGTTGAGGTTTGGTGGAGCCTAGGGGAGTCGAACCCCTGACCTCTTGCATGCCATGCAAGCGCTCTCCCAACTGAGCTAAGGCCCCATCCAGGTACTGCCGAAGCAGTGGACGGACGTTTATGAGACGGCGACGGTGAGCGCAAGACCAAAAATGGAAAATGCCAAAAAGTTTCCGACCCGCGTCCGGGGTGGGCATGAGGCGACTCGGGGCCGCCTCTGACCGGTTCTAGTTTTCGTCTTCCGACGACATGTCGGTGATATCGTCCAACGAGACTTTGTCGTTGTCGTCATCATCGTCGTCCAGCAGATCGTCGTCCAGTTCGACGTCGACATTGTCGTCATCATCCAGAACGATATCTTCATCCGACGCGTTCTCACGCGCTTTGGCCGATGCGGCATCCTCCGCATCTGCGGCGATCATCCGGCTTTTGCCGGTTTCAAGCTCCACGATCTCGCCAGTATAGGGGCTGACGATCGGGTCCTTGTTTAGGTCATAAAACCGCTTGCCGGTTGTCGGGCAAACGCGCTTTACGCCCCATTCTTCCTTGGGCATGTGAAATCCCCTTGATATCAGGTGAGTCGTATCAACGATTCAGGTCACGTGCCACATGCAGCGGGCACTGTCAAAGCCTTTGCGCAGGAGAAACAGGCATATGGGAGATCACGCACTGCCCGGGACGCCACCGGTACCGCTGACGTTGCGCAAATCGGCGCGGGCGCGGCGGATCAGTTTGCGGATTTCCCAGTTGGATGGTCGGGTTACGCTGACCTATCCACAAGGCGTGCCAGAAGCCGAAGCGCTGAGTTTCGCACGCACCAAAGAAGAGTGGATACGTCAGCACCTGCTGGACCGTCCTGACCCTGCGGTGGTTCAATTCGGGCAGACCATCCCGATTGAGGGCGCAGAGCGGCGAATCGTACCTGCCAATGGGCGGCGTGTGCTGTTACGGGGCGATGAGGTTGCAGTGCCCGAAGGGGCCGAGGCGCGGCGTCTGGCGCGGTTTCTCAAGGAATTGGCGCGTGATCGCCTGACCGGCGCCTGCGATGATTACGCGGCGATGCTGGGACGTTCTTATTCCAGCCTGACCATGCGCGATACACGGTCGCGTTGGGGGTCGTGCAGTTCCGCTGGCGGTCTGATGTTTTCCTGGCGATTGATCCTCGCGCCGCCTGATATCCTGCATTATGTCGCCGCGCATGAGGTGGCGCATCTGGTAGAGATGAACCATTCGGCCGATTTTTGGGCGCAGGTCGAGCGGATTTTCGGCGACTATCGCGATCAGCGGCGTTGGCTGCGCGACAACGGGGCGCAACTGCATCAATACAGATTTGATACCAAGGCGAGTTGACCCCGGGGTCATTTGTGATCACATGGGGGAATGTTGTCCGCGCGCCCCACTGAATCCCACACCGCCACGCATGATCGGGTCTATCGCATCCTTCGCGCACGTATCATGCACGGTGAAATGGCGCCTGGGCAGGCGCTGACCCTGCGCGGGATCGGTAAGGAATTTGGCGTCTCGATGACCCCTGCGCGCGAGGCCGTGCGCCGCCTGGCAGCCGAGGGAGCACTGTTTCTATCCACATCGGGCCGGGTTTCGACGCCTGAGCTGACTAATGACCGGATCGAAGAGTTGGCTGCGCTCCGTGCGCTGCTTGAGGTCGAACTTGCCAGCCGGGCCCTGCCGCGTGCACATATGGCGCTTATTGACCGGTTGCAAAGCATCAACATGAACGTGGCCGAGATGGTCACCAAACGCGATGCCGTAGGCTACATCCGCTCGAATCTAGAATTTCACCGCACGCTGTATTTGCGGGCGCAGGCTCCGGCCATGCTCGCGATTGCGGAAACCGTCTGGCTGCAACTTGGTCCCACCATGCGTGCGCTGTACGGCCGACTGCGGCGGACCGACCCGCCGCATAACCACAAACTGATCATCGCGGCTTTGCAGGCCGGTGACGAGCCAGGATTGCGCTTGGCCGTCCGCTCGGACGTGACTCAGGGTCTGAGGTTGCTGGTCAGCTGAGCGGCTTGTTGCCGAAGCCCAGAATTTGCATCTGATTGGCGTCGTCGTTCTGGTTTGGGGATTGGGTCTGGGCTAGTCTGGACCAAATCACAACAAGAGCAGTTTTCAGTTATGATCAATCGACGGATATTTTCTTTGGGGCTTGGGACGGCCCTGTTGTCGGCCTGTTCCACAGGTGCCCCCAACAGCGCCCCGGCATCCCGGATGCGGCCTGTGCCCAACGCCGGGTGGGATGCGTGGGTTGCCGGTTTCAAGGGCCGCGCGGCGTCTCAGGGGATATCGCAGACAACCCTAAACCTGGCTTTTCAGGGGGCGGGGTACCTGCCCGATGTGATCGAGCGGGACCGCAATCAGGTCGAATTCAAACGCTCGCTCGAGGATTACCTGGCCATCGCGGCATCAGATGAGCGGATCGCAACCGGCAAGCAGATGCTGGTGCGCCATGCCGGAACCTTGTCGCAGATCGAGGCCAAGTATGGCGTCGACAAAGAAGTGATCGTTGCTGTCTGGGGCTTGGAAAGCCGCTATGGCGCGCGGCGCGGGGATGTGCCGGTGGTGTCCGCTGTGTCAACGCTGGCCTATGACGGGAGGCGCGGCGCGTTTTTTGAAAAGCAGCTGATCGCAGCCTTGAAGATCATACAAGAGGGCGACACAAGCCCCGCCAACATGACCGGCAGCTGGGCCGGGGCAATGGGGCACACACAGTTCATTCCGACATCTTATCTGGCCTATGCGGTGGATTTCACCGGCGACGGACGGCGGGATATCTGGTCCGAGGATCCCACGGATTCGCTGGCCTCGACCGCGGCCTATCTGGCGCGCGCGGGCTGGGTACGCGGGCAGCCTTGGGGCGGTGAGGCTGGCACTGTATCCGGCACGCCGGTTACAGTTTTGCAGCCGCAGACACCCGGCCCCCGCATTGCGGTGTTCCGCAATTTTCAGGTCATCAAGCGCTATAACAACTCGGACAGCTACGCGATTGGCGTTGGCCACCTGTCTGACCGGATTGCGGGCGGTGCGGCGTTTCAGGCCTCATTCGGGCCAGACGCAACGGGTCTGACGCTGGAAGATCGCAAGGAGCTCCAGCGCCGACTGACATCGGCCGGATATGACACGCAGGGCGCGGACGGGGTAATCGGCAATAACACCAAATCCGCCATCAGCGCCTATCAGCGCGCCAGTGGCATGCCGGTCACCGGGGAACCCTCGGTTGCGTTGCTGCGTAGTCTGGGAGGCTGACGGTTTACGCCGCCAGCCCTTTCGAGCCGATATCGAGGAATTTCTGACGACGGTCCTGAATCAGGGCCGCCGCATCTTTGCCGTCCAGCTCTTTCAGCATCAGTGTGATAGCATCCCGAACGGATTCGACGGTGGCAGGACGGTCGCGATGGGCACCGCCTTTGGGTTCCTGGATGATAAGGTCGCAGACGCCCAGCTTGTGCAGGTCCTGCGCGGTCAGGCGCAGCGCCTCGGCGGCCTCGCGCATCTTTTCGGCATCTTTCCATAGGATCGAGGCGCAGCCCTCGGGCGAAATCACCGAATAGACCGAATGTTCCAGCATCGCGACCCGGTTCGCCGTGGCAAAAGCCACTGCCCCACCGGACCCACCTTCACCGATGATCACCGACACCAGCGGCACGCCGATCTTCAGGCACATCTCGGTCGACCGGGCAATGGCCTCGGACTGGCCGCGTTCCTCGGCCCCTTTGCCGGGATAGGCACCTGCCGTGTCGATCAGAGTGATTACAGGCAGGCCAAAGCGACCAGCCATTTCCATCAAACGCACGGCCTTGCGGTAGCCTTCGGGGCGGGCCATGCCGAAATTCCGTTCAATCCGCGATTTGGTGTCCGAACCTTTTTCATGACCGATCACCATCACCGGCTGATCGTTGAACCGGGCTAAACCACCGATAACCGCCAGATCGTCTGCAAAGTTGCGGTCGCCCGCCAGCGGGGTGAACTCGGTAAACAGCGCCTCGACATAATCCTTGCAGTGGGGGCGGTCCGGATGGCGCGCCACCTGACATTTCCGCCAGGGGGTCAGATCGCCATAAAGCTCTTCCAACAGCTTGGCAGCTTTGGCGTCGAGGGCGGCGGCCTCTTCGGCCACGTCCATCTCTTCGTTGGCACGGGCCAGCGCGCGCAGTTCCTCGGCCTTGCCTTCAATCTCGGCCAGCGGTTTTTCGAAATCCAGATACTGGGTCATGACGCCTCTCAACGCGGAAGTTCTTTGCTATATGACCTGAGGTTGCCCGGGATGCAACTCAGCAAGATTTGTGGATGCGGAAAATGCGACCACGGTTAAGCAAAGAGAAGGAAGGTTGCCGATGGCAAACAGCTACGAAGATCGCATTCTGCGCGTGTTGGCCTATATCCACGATCACCCTGCCGGGGACCTGTCGCTGGATGCGCTGGCTGACGTGGCTGCGATGTCCCGGTTTCACTGGCATCGCGTGTTTCGCGCCCTAACGGGCGAAACCTGCGCACAGGCGGTTCGCCGACTCCGGTTGCACCGTGCTGCATGTTGGCTGGTGCAATCCGACCGGTCCGTGGCAGAGATCGCGTCGGCGGTGGGTTATCCCAATCTGAATTCCTTTGTGCGGGCCTTTTCGCTGGCCTATAGCGCCAGTCCGGCAGCCTTTAGAAAATCCGGGCGTTGGCTGGTGCTCAATCGCAAATTGAGAATCGGAGAATATCCCATGCATCCCGTTACGACCCGTACAGAACCCGCCCGCCGCGTTATCGCCTTGGCTCATAAAGGGGACTACGCCGTGATCGGCAAAAAGTTTGAGGCATTTGGTGCCCTATGTGAATCCCGCAATCTGTGGCCTCAGCTTGGTCCGGTCATCGGTGTTTATCTGGACAGCCCTGATGATGTGTCACAAGACCAGCTACGCAGCTATGCAGGGGCCGAATTCAAGGGCGGTGACACGCCGGAGGGTATGGAAGACGTGCAGATTCCAGGTGGCAAAACAGCTATTCTGACATACAAAGGTCCATATTCGGGTTTGCACGCGGCGTATCACACATTGTTTGGCAATTGGCTGCCCGAGTCGGGCGAGGAGCCCGCGGACCAGCCGTGCTACGAGATCTATCTGAACGATCCGCGCAACACTGCACCCGAAGAGCTGCTGACCGAAATCTGCCTGCCCCTGAAATAGGTCAGTTCGGCCACAGAACCGGGTAGAGCGAGGCAACCAGCAGCACCGCCATGGTCCAGTTGAACACCACCAACCGGCGCGGGTTTGTCAAAATCCGCGCCATTTGCTGCCCCAGCACCGTCCAGGTGCTGACCGACGGCAGGTTCACAGCCCCGAAAATCAACGCCACGATGACGATGGCTTGCAACGTGTGATCCGGCGTATAGGCCGTGGTGGCCGTCAAGGCCATCGCCCAGGCCTTTGGGTTGACCCACTGAAAAGCGGCGGCTTGCAGAAAGGTCATTGGGTCACCCTCGGCATCTTTGCCTTTTGTCGGGGCCGCATGTGCGATCTTCCACGCCAGGTACAGCAGGTAGACGACCGAGGCGAGTTTCAGCACCGTGTAGCTGACCGGGTATCGGTCAAACACCTGCACTAGCCCGGCACCGACCAGCAGCACCATGACTGTAAACCCCAACCCAATTCCCAACATATGCGGGATGGTCCGGCGGAACCCGAAATTAGCGCCCGAGGCCATCAGCATCAGGTTGTTTGGCCCCGGGGTGATGGACGAGACGAAAGCAAAGACGATCAAGGCCAGAAGGATATCATAGGTCATGGCGCGGATAATCACTGACGAAACAGCAAATGAAATTGCGTTTTTGTGCGTGCTTGGGGTAATTTCACAATTAATGGCGAAAATTGATCACATAAATCAACAAATATTGCACGCGCTGACACGTGACGGCCGTATCAGCAACCTGGAACTGGCGGACCGCGTTGGCCTGTCGCCCTCGGCCTGCTTGCGTCGCGTGCAAGAGCTTGAACGTGCAGGCGTGATCACCGCCTACCGCGCGGTATTAAGCCCGAAAGAGCTGGGTATAGGGTTCGTGGGTTACATCGGCGTTGGATTGGGAGAGCATACCAAAGCCGCGCAGGAAGGTTTTGAACGGGCCGTGCAGCATGCGCCTGAAGTAATCGAATGCCACAATATTACTGGCACCATCGAATACTTGCTGCGTGTGGAATGCGCCGATCTAGCCGCGTACAAAACCTTTCACACCGAGGTTCTCGGGACCCTGCCGCATGTGACGTCGATCACCTCCTACGTGGTGATGGATTCACCCAAGGATTTGCGCGCCTGACAGGGAAATTGTGAATTTTAACCGTCTTGCGGGGAAAATCCTCACATCCTAGTGTCACAGCAATGGGAAAACCAAAATGGGGACAAACCCCGCTTATGCCGTCACAGGGAGACGATCATGAAACTTATCAAAGCCGGTGCGCTTGCCGCAGCTATGGCGTTGATTGCCGGAGCGGCAGTGTCAGCGCCGCTTAAGCTGCAACCCGCAAATCCACAACCCAGCCCGCAGGCCGGGTTGAATGTGAAATACTATGGTACGGGCAATCAACACAAGAAGATCCGAGATCTGAGCCAGGCAAAAAGCCTGCTGTCTCAAGCGCAACCCGGAACACCGTTGCGGGGGTTGGATTATAGGGACACCAGCAAGGGTGACGATGTAATGACGTTCGACGGCGCTTATAACGTTGCCGCCGAAGTTACGGGGTATATGCGGTTCGACTCGCCGGGGATTTATGAGTTGGAAACTTGGTCAAATGACGGAATTGAAGCCTCGGTTGGCGGTCAACAGATTGGCCACGTAACTGGCATTCAAGGCTGTGAAGCCAATCAACGTACCGAAGTAGAAGTGCCCCAGGCGGGCTGGTATCCGTTGAAGATCATCTATTTCCAAAAACTGGGATCCTCTTGCCTGATGATGAAGTCGGGCAAGCAAGGTGAAAAGCTAACCTGGGTGCCCAACGACATCTTCGGGCGGTAACAAGAAGGCGCCCCGCAGGGCGCCTTTTTTGGCCATTAGCCAGCGGCGATAAGTTCCGCCTGCGCCACAATCACTTCGGCCTGTTTGATCGAGGCGATATCGACCAGACGCCCTTTGTAGACGGTCGCGCCTTCGCCATTGGCCTTGGCCTGTTCCATTGCCGCCAGGATTTCGCGCGCTTCCGAAACAGCGTCGTCCGAAGGGGTAAAGACCTGATTGGCCAGTGCGATCTGCTTGGGGTGGATCGCCCATTTGCCAACCATACCCAGCGTGGCTGAGCGTTTGGCCTGTGCGATGTATCCCTCATCATCCGAGAAATCACCGAACGGCCCATCCACCGGCAGCACGCCGTGGGTGCGGCAAGCGGCGACGATGGCCGCTTGTGCCCAGTGCCATGGGTCGGACCAGTGCTTTTCGCCTTCGCGCAGCATGTAATAGTTTTCCTGCGTTCCGCCGATGCCGGTGGTCTGCATGCCCATCGAGGCCGCGAAATCCGCCGCACCCAGGCTCATCGCCTGCATTCGTGGTGACGAGGCCGCGATGTCCTCGACATGTGCAATGCCAGCGGCGGATTCGATGATGACCTCGAACGAAACTGGTTTGGTGCGGCCCTTGGCGCGCTCGATGGCGGTCACCAGCGCGTCCACGGCATAGACATCTTCGGCGCAGCCGACCTTGGGGATCATGATCTGATCCAGACGGTCGCCAGCCTGTTCCAGCAGATCCACAACGTCGCGATACCAATAGGGTGTGTCCAGACCGTTAATGCGCACGGACATGTACTTGCTGCCCCAATCCACGGTGTTCAGCGCCTCGATCACATTGGCGCGGGCCGCGTCCTTGTCCGACGGCGCCACCGAGTCCTCAAGATCAAGGTTGATCACGTCTGCCGCTGACGCGGCCATTTTCGGAAACAGCTTGGTGTTCGATCCGGGCCCGAACAGCTGGCAACGGTTGGGGCGGGCGGGGGCGGCGGGTTGAAGGCGAAAGCTCATCTGGACCTCGTGCGAGAAATGAAATTACAATTTTCCTGCTCATTGAGGTATTAAATTGCGTGCTTATGCGCAAGCATCTTTATGCAGGTGCGGCATTGCGTTCGCAGCATTTGCCGTGGAAAGCGATCAAACTGGTGATTAAAGTTTAATCACTGTGAAAACTTGAAAGAATATTTCAATAGATGAAGAAGTCGCGCGAAAATTTCCCACCAATGGCAACTATGCCAGGCGAAAACGCAAAGCACTCGTCAGGCACGTCCCATAGGCTGCGCCGGAATCAAAGGAGTGAACCGCAATGATCGAGACACCGTACCTGCTGTTTTTGGGCGATGCGCCCGACCAATTGGCGGCCAAAGTGGCAGTTGGCATCAAGGACTGGCGCCCGGAAAACGCTGTGGGCCAGTACCGGATGGACGGCTGCAAGGCCGATCTGGGCCTGACTGACATGACTCTGACCGAGGCAAAAGAGGCGGGCGCCAAGACTCTGGTCATCGGTGTGGCCAACCGTGGCGGCGTGATCAGCCAGGAATGGAAAAAGGTTCTGGTGATGGCGTTGGAGGAAGGTTTTGATCTGGCGTCAGGCCTGCACAACCTGCTGCGTGATGAACCTGATCTGGTTGCCGTTGCCGAGGCCACAGGCCGCAAGCTGCATGATGTGCGTGTCCCCGAGGTCGAGTACCCGATCGCAAACGGCATCAAACGCAAGGGCAAGCGGTGTCTGGCAGTTGGCACGGATTGCTCGGTTGGCAAGATGTACACGGCGATGGCAATGGATGCCGAGATGCGCAAGCGTGGTATGAAATCTACCTTCCGTGCCACCGGCCAGACCGGTATACTGATCACCGGTGACGGTGTGCCGCTGGACGCTGTGATCGCTGACTTCATGGCCGGATCGGTCGAATGGCTGACACCCGACAATGATGACGACCACTGGGACCTGATCGAGGGGCAGGGATCGCTGTTCCACGTGTCCTATTCCGGTGTGACCATGGCGCTGATCCACGGCGGCCAGCCGGACGCTCTGATCCTGAGCCACGAACCCACTCGCGAGCATATGCGCGGTCTGCCGACCTATACCTTGCCGACGCTTGAAAACCTGCGCGACACCGCGCTGGCGCTTGCCAAGGTTGCAAACCCTGATTGTCAGGTCGTGGGTGTCTCGGTCAATACGCAGCACATGAGCGAAGAGGACGCTGCCGCCTATTTGGCGAAGGTCGAGGCCGATATGGGTCTGCCCGCCACTGACCCGTTCCGCTTTGGTCCGGGCAAACTGGTCGACGCGCTGGCCACGTTGTGATCAATAGACCCCGCCAGAGGACTCTCTGGCGGGGAAATCTTGAATGAATAAAGGAGTGGGCGCGTGCAGATTGATGTCTCTCGTGATGTATTCCGGTTGGCTCAGGTCTTTACGATCTCGCGCGGGTCAAGGACCGAAGCGAATGTGCTGACTGTACGTGTATCGGATGGCGCGCATCAGGGGTGGGGCGAATGTGTACCCTATGCCCGCTATAATGAGACGCTGGAGTCGGTCGAGGCTGAAATTGCCGGTTTGCCCCAGACGTTTGATCGAGCGCAGTTGATGGATCTGTTGCCCGCCGGTGCCGCCCGCAATGCGGTAGACTGTGCGCTGTGGGATCTTGAGGCGAAGCGCGCCGGACAACGTGCATGGGAACTGGCCGGACTGCCCGCGCCCGGCCCAGAGATCACCGCATACACCTTGTCGCTGGACACGCCGGAAAAGATGCAGGCACAGGCGGCTGAGAACGCGTATCGTCCGCTGTTGAAGATCAAGCTGGGCACGCCAGACGACATGCCTCGTCTGGAAGCCGTACGCGCAGGTGCGCCTGACGCCACGATCATCGTCGACGCCAATGAGGGCTGGTCGGCCGAAGTCTATGCCGATCTGGCGCCGCATCTGATGCGGCTGGGAGTTGCGCTGGTCGAACAGCCTCTGCCAGCCGGGGAAGATGACGCCCTTATCGGGATGGACCGCCCGGTGCCGGTGTGTGCCGATGAATCGTGCCATGACCGCAGTAGCCTGCCCGCGATGAAGGGCAAGTATGACGTGGTCAACATCAAGCTCGACAAGACCGGCGGTTTGACCGAGGCGCTGGCCCTGCGTGAACAGGCGCTGGCCGAGGGTTACAAAGTCATGGTCGGATGCATGGTCGGCAGTTCGCTGGCTATGGCGCCCGCGACACTGCTGGCGCAGGGTGCGATGGTAACAGACCTTGACGGCCCGCTTCTGTTGGCCGAAGACCGCGACAACCCGCTGAATTTTGATGATGCCGGAGTGCATCCGCCTTTGGCGGCGCTCTGGGGGTGACGAACGCCCGGAAAATGATCCGGTGGATCATTTTCAGCAAGGAACGGGCGAAGCCCTGAGACGAAAAGGATATGACATGACCCGCACCGTTTACGTGAATGGCGAATACCTGCCTGAAACCGAAGCCAAGGTTTCCATTTTTGACCGTGGTTTCCTGTTCGCAGACGCCGTTTACGAAGTCACCAGCGTTCTGGATGGCAAGCTGATTGACTTCGAAGGGCATGCCGTGCGCCTCAAGCGGTCTCTGGACGAGCTGGAAATGGCCGAGCCCTGCACCAAGGGTGAGCTGCTGGACATTCACCGCAAGCTGGTTGAGCTGAACGGCATCGAAGAAGGTCTTGTGTACCTGCAGGTCAGCCGCGGATCAGATGGCGACCGGGATTTTGTGTTCCCGTCGGCAGATACCAAGCCCAGCCTGGTTCTGTTCACCCAGAACAAGCCGGGCCTGGCCGACAGCCCGGCGGCGAAAAAGGGCGCCAAGATCATCTCGATCGAGGATATCCGCTGGGGTCGCCGCGACATCAAAACCGTTCAGCTGCTGTACCCGTCAATGGGTAAGATGATGGCCAAGAAAGCGGGTTGTGACGACGCGTGGTTGATCGAAGACGGCTATGTCACCGAGGGCACCAGCAACAACGCCTACTACGTGAAGGACGGCAAGATCGTCACCCGCCCGCTGTCGACGGACATTCTGCACGGCATCACGCGTAAAGCCGTGCTGCGCATGGCGGCTGAGGCGCAGATGGAAGTTGAAGAACGCCTGTTCACCATCGACGAAGCGAAAGAGGCGGACGAAGCCTTCACCACCTCGGCAAGTGCGTTCGTCATGCCGGTGGTTGAAATTGACGGTGTAACGCTGGGGGATGGCACACCGGGCCCGATCGCCAAACGGCTGCGTGAGATTTATCTGGACGAAAGCCGCAAGGCAGCGATCTAAACAAAAGGCCCGCCGGATTGGCGGGCCTTTTTCGTTTTAGGGGATTAGTCTTTTTTCCCAACATTTTCTTCAAACGCGACCTTAAAGGCGGCCTGTTTCTCGGGGCTGGCATCGGTCTGATAGTTGGCCTTCCACTCATCCATGGTCATGCCGTAGAAAATCTGGCGGGCTTCGTCCTTGCCCATTTCGATGCCCTTTTCGTTGGCGGCTTCCTGATACCAGCGCGACAGGCAGTTGCGGCAGAACCCGGCCAGATTCATCATGTCGATGTTCTGAACGTCAGTGCGGTCTTCCATAAGGTGCTTTTGCAACCGGCGGAACGCGGCGGCCTGAAGTTCGATTTCGGTTTGCTTGTCCATTTTCGGGCTCCCACTGAGTGTCATGCGTCTTGTGCCTGACCTAACAATCCGAAAGCGTCGTTACAACAAACAGGAAGGGCCAGTCGGCCCTTCCCACCATTGGATATCGAAATTAAGCCAGCTTCAGGGCCAGCCACGGCATCAGGCAGAATACGATGGTCAGGATCTTGTAGTTGGCTAGGTATCGGAAATAAGCCCTTTTTGCATCGCCCGGTTCCATCTGGAACATCCGGCCGTGTATCCCGGCGGCCCAGTCCTGCAGGGCTACGATCAACATTGTAGATAACGCCAAAAGGGCAAAGTTAAGGACCGTCATCCAACCGAAGACGGTCGTCAGGAATTCCTGAGTCATGGTCGTCTCCTTTCCCCTTATATATGGGGGCTCGGGATATCCTCACAATAACGTGAGGCCCGGAATCGACCTTATTTGACCTTACGTCACAGACCGCTTTCACCCAAAGCGTCCTGTAGAATTACGGCCAGACGTTCGGCCCATTCACGCTGTCCGGCATTATTCGAAATAAGATCATTGCGCAGTTCGATCAGGGCGTTAGGGCGGCCATGTGTTGTGCAGTGTCGATCAATCGCGTCACCGGGCAGTACACCGGTATAGGGCTCGTTGACGCCAACACACAGGTCCGCTTCGGCCTGAAGACGGTCGATCAACGGGCGCGAGAACCGTTCATCTGGGGTGTGCAGCACTCCGATATGCCATGGGCGTGGGTCGCGGCCACGCAGTTGGCGGGTGAAGGAATGCATCGACACGATCACCGCATGCGGCAGGCCCGCCATACGTTCCAGCGCCTCGTGATAGGGGCGGTAGCACATGTTCAGACGCCGTTTGCGCTCGGCCGCGTCTGCGTGGCGGTTGCCGGGAATGATCGAACCGTCATACAGCTTCATCAGCAGGGTTGGGTCATCCTCACCCCGGTTGGGATCAATTACCAGACGGGAGAAATTTGCGGCAATAACTGGCGCGTTCAGGATCTCTCCCAAATGCTTTGACACCTCATACGCGCCCACGTCATAGGCGATGTGACGCTCCATATCCTCGCGCGGCAGGCCGAGGTCTCCGCCGTTGATTTCGGGTGGCACCGTGTTGGTTGCGTGGTCGCATGTGATCAACCAGCGCGAAGGGCGATCAGCGCCATGGATAAAAAACGGGGAATACGTCATAAGCCTGTCATCTAGTTTGTCGCAGGTGTAGGGCAGTTGCTTCGGAAAGGGAATTGCGCAATAAGCAGCTTGAAGCAATGTTTGCGGTAACATTTGCGCGATGCAGAAAGAAGACGTGAGGAGAGCAAGACCAATGCGACGCCTGAGAAATGTAAAAATCGTGGCGACGCTGGGACCGGCGTCCAATGACTATGACACCATTCGCGCGCTGCACGAGGCTGGCGCGGATGTGTTTCGCCTGAACATGAGCCATGGCAGCCATGACGAGATTCGCGAACGTCACCGGATCATCCGGCAGGTGGAAAAGGATCTTGAAAGCCCGATTGCGATTCTGGCCGATCTGCAAGGGCCGAAGCTGCGTGTAGGTGAATTCGCCAATGACGCCGAAGAATTGACTGAGGGCGCGAGCTTCCGGCTGGACCTTGACACTGCGCCGGGGGATGGGGGCCGCGTTTGCCTACCGCATCCCGAGATTTTCGCTGCACTTGAGCCGGGTGCACGGCTGTTGGTCAATGACGGTAAAATTCGCCTGATCGTTCAGGAATGTGGCAAGGAATTCGCCAATTGCACGGTAGAGGTCGGAGGCACGATATCGAACCGGAAGGGTGTAAACGTCCCCGATGTGGTTCTTCCATTGGCCGCACTGTCTGAAAAAGATCGAGACGATCTGGAGTTCGTTTGCCAACTCGGCGTCGATTGGCTGGGTTTGAGTTTTGTTCAGCGCGCCAAGGATGTGTTTGAAGCACGTGGGTTAGCTGATGGCCGGGCCTCGATCTTGTCCAAGATCGAAAAACCGGCGGCAGTTGAGGCATTTGATGAAATCCTCGATGCTTCTGACGGGATCATGGTGGCACGTGGCGATCTGGGGGTTGAACTGCCGATCTCTGCGGTGCCTCCGATCCAGAAACGTCTGGTCAGGCGGTGCCGCGCGGCAGCCAAACCAGTGATCGTGGCCACACAGATGCTGGAAAGCATGATTGAAAGTCCTATGCCCACACGGGCCGAGGTTTCGGACGTGGCGACTGCCATCTACGAGGGCACCGATGCCATCATGCTCAGCGCTGAATCGGCAGCGGGATCGTATCCGATCGAAGCTGTGCAAACCATGAACCAGGTCGCCATCGAGGTCGAGGCTGATCCGACCTATACCCAGATCATCTCGGCATCGCGCACCGCCAAAGGCACGACGATTGCCGACGGGATCGTGGCTGCGGCACGTGAGATTGCCGAAAAGACGGACATCAAGGCTATCTGCTGTTTTACCCAAAGCGGCACAACGGCCCTGTTGACCGCGCGGGAACGTCCCGGAGTGCCCATCATCGCCATGACGCCCGCCACCGGAACCGCACGGCGCCTGTGCCTGAGCTGGGGCTGTCATTGCGTGATGACGCCCGAGTTGGAACGTTTCAAAGGCGCTGTTGTCAATGCAGCCCGCACTGCCCGCGCGAGCGGGTTTGCGACCGAGACTGATCAGATCGTGGTGACCGCTGGGGTGCCATTCAACGTGCCCGGAACCACCAATATTCTGCGTATTGCGCCCTGTGACGAACGCCTGATTTACAACACAGATCCGGGCTGATTGAATCGCGTCAACGTACAATCCGCCTTTTGGCCGAAAGATCCTTTGTCAGGAGATTGGGCTTTTCACGATCTCCATAACTGTAAATGAGCTTGTCTGGTGAATTCCCGGCAGCTTATTTATTTTCTCACCGAGGATATCGCGAAAGTGTGTAATGTCTCGGGTGCGCACCGTCAGGAGATAATCAAACGATCCTGCCACCATTAAACAGCTTTCAATTTCTGGAATATTGCGGACAGCGTCATTGAACCTGCCAAGAGATTGCTCAGCCGTCGCGGCCAGTGAAACCTGCACAACCGTGACCAAGGCTAGCCCCATTCGCTCTTTATCGACGATGGCACAATAGCCTTTGATGTACCCGTTTTTTTCCAAGCGCTTGACCCGCTCGGAGCAGGGGGTATTGGTCAGGTTGACACGTGCCGCAAGATCGACGATCGACAACCTTCCGTTGATTTCCAGCTCTTGCAGGATGCGTTGGTCTATTTTGTCCAATTCTCTATCGATCAGTAAAAATCCCTGAAATTTTAGCGTAAGACGACATTTTTCACTGAATATAGACTAAAATAATCCCCAATTCCTAGTGATTATTCCTGATACTTATCTGAAGGCAGCTGCGTCAATGTGTTCCAAGTTTGGCTGTCTTGTCGAGGGCACGGGCCTCGACCCAACGAAAAAAATTGGAGAACCGACATGACAACAAAAATTGTCATAGGACTGGACGGGACAGAGACCGGGGAGCGCGCGATCGCCTTTGCCAAAGATTTGGCAGGGCGCATCGATTCATGCGAATTGCTTGTGGTTTATGTGATCGAATGGTCCCCATTTACTTTTCAGACACCTGAAGAAAATGCCCTGCGCCATAAGCGGCGCGAGGAAGAGGTCGAATTGGCCTCGACACGGATCGTCACCCCTGCGGTGGACGCATTGAACGCGGCCGGTTTCACAGCGCATGGTATTGTGCGCCACGGTGACGTGGCCGAAACGCTGAATGCGATCACGGTCGAAAACGGCGGCACTCAGATCGTCGTCGGGCGCGCTTCGGCGGACGGGTTCAAGAAACGAATCTTTGGCAGCTCGACCCAGAATCTGGTCATGCATGCCGATGTGCCGGTCACCGTTGTGAACTGAGGGGAGTGACGAGAATGAATAGGATTAAACAACTGGGCATGGCCACAGCGGCCGCCCTGTTCGCCACGCCCGCACTGGCCCAGGATGCGCCGGGTCTGGACGACAAGATCAACCAGGCATTTGCTGATTTCACCGGGCCGTTCGTTAGCTTTATCTTTGCCCCATTTCCAGGCACTAGCTTCCCTTGGATCGTGGGTTGGCTGGTCGTAGCGGCCACAGTGTTCACGCTGTATTTTGCCTTTGTGCAGCTGCGGTTCTTTAGTCACGCGATCAGCCTTGTGAAAGGCGACTATTCCGATCCCAACGATGCGGGTGAGGTCAGCCACTTTCAGGCGCTGGCCACGGCGCTTTCCGGGACCGTCGGTCTGGGCAACATCGCCGGTGTGGCGGTGGCTGTCGGGATCGGCGGGCCGGGTGCCACGTTCTGGATGATCGTCGCGGGCCTGCTGGGCATGGCGTCGAAATTCACTGAGTGTACGCTGGGCGTGAAATACCGCAACGAATACGACGACGGCACCGTTTCCGGTGGCCCGATGTATTACATGTCCAAAGGGTTCAGTGAGCTGGGCTTGCCGGGCGGTAAGATCCTGGCTGTTCTGTTTTCGATCTTCTGTATTCTTGGCGCGCTGGGCGGGGGCAACATGTTCCAGGCCAATCAGGCGCACCAACAGATTGCAGGCATTGTCGGGGATTATCCGGGCTGGATTACAGGCCTGGTCTTTGCCGGTATCGTGTTCGCAGTGATCGTGGGCGGCCTGAAATCCATCGCGCGCGTCACCGAAAAGGTCGTGCCGTTCATGGGTGTTATGTACGTGGCGGCAGCACTAGTGATCATCATCATGCACGCAGACCAGATCGGCTGGGCCTTCGGCCAGATCTTTGCGGGTGCCTTCACTGGCCTCGGCATCGCAGGCGGTATGGTTGGGGCGCTGATCCAGGGCTTCCGCCGTGCGGCGTTCTCGAACGAGGCGGGCGTTGGTTCTGCGGCGATTGCCCACTCGGCCGTGCGGACCAAAGAGCCGATCACCGAGGGCTTCGTGTCGCTGCTTGAGCCGTTCATCGATACGGTCGTGATCTGTACAATGACTGCACTGGTGATCATCATCACTCAGCAGCTGATCATCGACCCGGAAACCGGCCTTTACATGCTGACCGAAGATGGTTCGGCTATTGCCACCGTTGACGGTAATTCGGGTGTCAGCCTGACGTCCGCGGCGTTTGGCAGTGCGTTCAGCTGGTTCCCCTATGTTCTGGCGATCGCGGTGGTTCTGTTTGCCTTCTCGACCATGATCAGTTGGTCCTATTATGGCCTCAAGGCCTGGACTTATCTGTTCGGCGAAGGACACACCAAAGAGCTGGTGTTCAAGGTCATCTTCTGCATCTTCGTTGTCATCGGTGCGGCGGCCAACCTTGGTCCGGTCATCGACTTCTCGGATGCGGCGATCTTTGCAATGGCGGTTGTGAACGTCTTTGCGCTCTACTTCCTGATGAAAGTGGTGCGCGAAGAGCTGGCCAGCTATGCAGCCCGCCTGAAAAGCGGCGAAATCCGCAAATTCGAGCACTAAATCACTCCACCGGGGCGGCCAACGCTGCCCCGGTGCCTGACCACCCTGCGAAAAGCGCAGATTCTGGTCAAAACCCCCTTGCCAGTATGGAAGAACTTGCGTAAACGGCGCTTCTGATCGCGTGACCGGCCGAGATGGCATGCCGAGTCGCGTTTGAAACCGAACCCCGAAAGGAGACGGAAATGCCTAAGATGAAGACAAAGTCGAGCGCCAAGAAGCGCTTTAAGGTGACTGCGACCGGTAAGGTCCTTGCTGGCCAGGCCGGCAAACGTCACGGCATGATCAAGCGGACAAAGAAATTCATCCGCGACGCCCGTGGCAACACCACCCTGTCCGCCCCCGACGCCAAGATCGTCAAGGGCTACATGCCCTACGACCGCTAAGAGGAGATTAAGAGATGTCCCGCGTTAAAGGTGGAACCGTAACTCACGCCCGTCACAAGAAGGTCATTAAGGCCGCCAAAGGTTACTATGGCCGCCGCAAGAGCACCTTCAAGGTTGCCCGTCAGGCCGTCGACAAGGCCAATCAGTACGCAACCCGCGACCGTAAGAACCGCAAGCGCAACTTCCGCGCGCTGTGGATCCAGCGTATCAACGCTGCTGTGCGTTCGCATGACGAAGCACTGACATATTCCCGCTTCATCAACGGCCTGAACCTGGCCGGTATCGAAGTGGACCGCAAAGTTCTGGCCGACCTGGCCGTGCACGAACCGGAAGCGTTCGGCGCGATCGTCGCCAAAGCACAGGCCGCTCTGGCAGCCTGATCCTCTTTCGAGAGACAGTGAATGAAGGGCCGTCCCATGTGGGCGGCCTTTTTTGTTTTGTGTTCATTCAGACAATTATTTCCGACACCAAACGCTCGGGCTGAATCTTGATTGCCGGCGAATTAAGAAAACTTAATCCAAACCCGCTATGCGCAGCTATGAAACAACAACACATGAAGCTCACCTAATTGGAGTGAGTACCATGAAATATACTGCTGCTTTGGGTCTCGTTGCCCTGAACCTGGCTGTTCTGAGTGGGCCAGCCCTTGCCGATTGTTACTTCGGAACTGATGCGGTGACCGGCACCGAGACAATCATCTGCGAAACGGATGGGGGCTTTTCCAGCTGGGGAACGATGATCGCTGAAGCGTGAAGCTTTTTGACAGAGCCTGTCGAATAATCTGAAAGGGAAACCGCCATGCTTAAGAGTGCTATTGCTGTTGTTGCTTTCGTGGCTTTTGCTGGCCCTGCCATATCGAGTCAGTTCTATCCGGCGAACAGTCTTGACAGTGTGGCACTGATCGGACCTCCGGCAGAGCCGGGATCAGTTGAGTTCGACAAGGAAATGTTCACCGTCCTGTGGCTTCAGGAGAGCCGAACCCCTGAACAGGTGGCGTTTGTTCAAAAGTCCGTCGACCTGGACCGCTTCGCACCTATCGTTGCAACCGGGTTGCTGGATGTGGACACACAAGTATTGGGTGAAACGCTAGAGCAGATTATCGATGAAGTTCGCGACGACTATAATCTGGTCAAAGCGAATTACGATATTCCGCGCCCTTTCGTGATCAACGACGCGGTTGAACCCGTCGCGACGGCATTCCCCGTGACGTCATATCCAAGCGGGCACACGATCCGTGCAATAGTCTATACGTCGGTCCTTTCGGATATCTTCCCCGAGCATTCCGAACAGCTTGAAGCTTTTGGGCGTGAAATCGGCTACGGTCGTGTGATCGGAGGCGTTCACTATCCAATGGACGTCAAATCCGGACAGGTGCTGGGTGATGCCTACATGGATGTGATACGGGAACAGCCTGCGTATCAGGACGCGTTGAATGCCATCCGGAACGAGAAAAGCAACGAAGCCCTGCCAGTCACGCAATAAGCGTTGAAAGAATGCACCAAAGGGGGCGTCGCTCAATGGAGCAGTGGGTTTCGGTTTCGCGAAAACGGAAGGATGCCTTTCAATTTCCTGCCCGTGCCGGCAACTGAATTGCGGCTGCGGTGGACGTCTCTCACTTTCAACGTGGGCGTTGGGTCACTTGCCGTCCTTCTTCACCAACTGCGCCGCAAAGGCCACGCCCGTGCCCGGCCCGGCATAAGTGACCATGATCACGTCATCCAGATAAACCCCGTTGAAAATACCGGCCGAAACGTCCTCTCCCGATATCCCGGCTTCGGCCAGAACAAAGCGGGTGGGGTCGTCCAGGCTGAAGGTGCCCATCGCCTCTTCGACGATCCATTCTTTGTCCCCAATGCGGCGCCAGCGGTTGGTGGCTGTGATCAGGTTGCCGTCCAGCTTGGTGACTTCCAACTCCATCTCGGTCTGCAGCAGGCCTTTCTCGTGGTTGGGGTTCGATTTGGCGAAGGCCACTAGATAGGTGCCATGCCATGTGCCGACGATCTGAGGGAAGCCGCTGCCATCTTCGGCGCTGGCAGGGGCTGCAAGGGCTAGCACAAGGGCGGCGGCAATGCTGCGGAAAAGGTTGAGTACCATGGGGCGATCTCCTGCAAAGGGTGCCATCAGGCTAACCCAGTTCAGGAAATTGGCAAACCATGGTGTAGAAACAAAAAAACCGGCGCCGAAAGCGCCGGTTTTCACAAGCTTTGTACAGCGAATTAGCCGAACACGCGACCCAGCGCGCCGTCGACGGCGTCGGTGATCTGGTCGATGTCATCTGCCGTTGCGATCAGCGCGGGCGAGAAGCACAGCGTGTTGTTACGGCTTGGGATCGAGCGGTTGGTCGCACCAATGATGACACCTTGCGCCATACAATCGGCCACAACTGCCTGGACTTTTTTCTCATCCATCGGCTCTTTGGTCGAGCGATCTGCAACCAGTTCTGCCCCCAGGAACAGGCCTTTGCCGCGCACGTCGCCGATGACCTTGTGCTTTTCCATCAGCGCTTGCAGGTTGCCCAGCATGCGGTCACCCATGTCGGTGCAGTTCTGCAGCAGGTTCTCGTCCTGAATGATGCGCATGTTTTCAACTGCAGCCGCCGGACCGGCGGTGCAGCCACCAAAGGTCGAGATGTCGCGGAAGTAGCTCATCGGATCAGCTGCGTCGTCCTTGAACATGTCAAAGACTTCCTCGGTGGTGACCATGCAGGCAATCGCCGCATAGCCGGAGGCAACGCCTTTGGCCATGGTCACGAAGTCCGGCTTGATGCCGTATTGCTGATAACCGAACCAGGTGCCGGTACGGCCGACGCCGCAGACCACTTCGTCGATATGCAGCAGCACGTCGTACTTCTTGCAGATTTCCTGCACGCGCTGCCAGTAGCCTTCGGGCGCTTCGATCACGCCGCCGCCTGCGGTTACCGGCTCAAGGCACAGGGCGCCAACGGTGTCGGGACCTTCGCGCAGGATGACCTCTTCGATCTGATCTGCGGCCCAAACTCCAAAGTTCTCTTCGGGCGCGCCGTCCAGCTCGTGCTTGCGGTATTCCATGCAGTGGGGAACACGCACGAAATCGGGCGCGAAGGGGCCGTACTGCGCGGTACGCTCGTCCTGACCACCTGCCGACATCGTCGCTAGGGTCGAGCCGTGATAGTCGCGGTCGCGGTACAGGATTTTGGTCTTCTTGCCGCCATAGCGCTTGTGTGCGATCTGACGGACCATTTTAAAGGCCTTCTCGTTCGCCTCAGAGCCCGAGTTGGTGTAGTACACCCGGCTCATGCCCGGCATTTTGTCGATCAGCATTTCGGCAAAGATCGAACCAGGAATCGAACCGGCTGTATTGGCGAAATAGCAAAGCTTCATCAGCTGGTCATAGACCGCCTTACAGATTGATTCGCGGCCATAGCCGACGTTGACGGTCCAGACACCACCGGACACGGCGTCCAGATGCTCTTTGCCCTTTTGATCCCAGACGCGCATGCCCTTGCCTTCGACGATGATGCGTGGGTCATTGGTTTCAAAGGGTTTATGCTGGATCAGGTGGTGCCAGATGTGGGCGCGGTCGGCCTCGACTACGCGGGAAAGATCGTTTTCGTTGAACGTGCCGTCCATGACATGTCCTTTCAATAAAGCTCGTTGCGCGGATTGCAGGGGCTATCCCGAACCGGCAGATGTTTTCGATGGCTCAGATCACCTTGAATGGCCTGTCGGAGATAGGGCCAGATTGCACCATCCCGTATTGCCAGTCCATTCCTGAGACGTATTTTTACGGGTTTGTCAGACGCTCAACTTTATGCTCAATTCGCGCAAATCGCGATTGGGAGGATCAGCGGATGGGAGCCACACAAATTTACGAGCGTCATCTGGGCAAATGCCGGGCCAACTATGTGCCTTTGTCCCCGTTGAGCTTTATTGAGCGCACGGCGCAGATTTACCCTGACTATCCGTCGGTTGTGTACGGCGATCGCCGGTATAGCTGGGTCGAGACGTATACCCGGTGTCGCCGTTTGGCGGGCGCATTGGCCGCACGTGGAATCGGCCAGGGCGACACAGTGTCTATCATCGCCGCCAATATCCCCGAGATGTACGAGGCGCATTTCGGTGTCCCCATGGCCGGTGCGGTTCTGAACGCAATCAACACACGTCTGGACGCAGTAATCATCGCGTTCATCCTGAACCACGCAGAAGCTAAGGTGCTGCTGGTCGATCCCGAATTTTCCGGCGTGGTGAAAGACGCGCTGAAACAGGTCGACCATGACCTTCTGGTCATTGATATCGAAGACGCCAGCTTTGAGGGCGGGGAAAAGCTGGGCGACCTGACCTATGATGCGTTACTGACCGAAGGTGATCCGGAATTCGACTGGTCTTTGCCCAAAGATGAATGGGACGCGATCACCCTGAATTATACGTCAGGGACCACGGGCAATCCCAAAGGCGTAGTCTATCACCACCGGGGCGCGGCGCTGAATGCGCAGTCGGATTTGCTGGACTGGGATATGGCGAAACACGCGGTCTATCTGTGGACCTTGCCGATGTTTCATTGCAATGGCTGGTGTTTCCCCTGGGCCATGGCGGCGAACGCGGGCGTGTCGGTCTGTCTGCGTGCGGTGCGGGCCGAACCGATCTATGCGGCCTTCCGGGATGAGAAGGTCACGCATTTCTGCGGCGCGCCGATTGTTCTGAACATGCTGGCCCACGCGCCGGATCACCTGAAGGACTTTGACCATCAGATCAAGGTGATGACCGCGGGTGCCCCGCCGCCTGCCGCCGTGATCGAGGCAATGGAAGACATGGGGGTCGAGGTGACCCACGTTTATGGTCTGACCGAGACCTATGGCCCGTCAGTTGTCTGCGCCTGGAAAGACGAATGGAACAGCAAGGGCGCGCAGGAACGCGCGGCGCTGAAAGTACGGCAGGGGGTGCGTTATTCGGCCCTGTCGGGCCTGATGGTGGCTGACCCCGAAACGTTGGAACCCGTACCTGCCGATGGTGAAACCATGGGTGAGATCTTCATGCAGGGCAACGTGGTGATGAAAGGCTATCTGAAAAACCCCGACGCAACGGACAAAGCCTTTAACGGCGGTTGGTTTGCCTCGGGCGATCTGGGGGTGATGCATCCCGATGGCTATATCGCGCTCAAGGACCGGTCCAAGGACATCATCATTTCAGGGGGTGAGAATATCTCGTCCGTCGAGGTGGAAGGCATCCTGTATAAACACCCGGCGGTGATGGAGGCCGCTGTTGTGGCGCGGCCCGACGAAAAATGGGGCGAAACCCCATGCGCCTTTGTCGAGCTAAAGCCAGATGCTACAGCGACCGAGGCCGAATTGATTGCGTTCTGCCGGGACAACATGGCCCATTTCAAAGCGCCCAAGACGGTGGTGTTCGGAACTTTGCCCAAAACATCGACCGGCAAGGTTCAGAAGTTCGTGCTGAGGGATCAGGCGCGTGCGCTGACCTAAGCGCCCATCTTGTCAAAGATCGAAAGGTTCAGCTCAAGCATCTCACCCATCCAGATGGCGCGGTCCCGGTGATCCTCAAGGTGTTGGCCGGTTTCGGGGTGGGTGAAGATGGTCAGGCCCTGCCGGTTCAACATCAGCCACGGAATGACCTGATCGAACACGTCCGGCGCAAAGGCCAGCTGGCAGCTCCAGCGGGGGTGCGGACCGACATTGCGTTCATGCACGCGGCCCATTTCAACGGGGAACAGACGCGCGGCGGTTTCGCAAACCTGTCGCGCGACATCCACTGTGTCCGCGTCAAAATAGACATGGGCGTGATAGCCGGTGATCTCGGGCATGGTGACCTCATCCATCTGTTTCACAGAAATCCTAGGCCGAACTTGTAACCATTCCTATCCTCATCGGCACACATACCCTGTGCGCCGCGCTAGGTCGGGGCATTCGCATCCGGATGTGCGGCGGCAAAGGCGGTATGGTCGGCACAGGCGGTCTCAACAGCAAGGATGCGGGGCAGGTCTGACAGATAAACCTGCCAGCGCCGCGCGTTGTACAGTTGCGGCATCAGACACAGATCGGCCAGCCCTGGACTGCTACCAGTGCAATAAGGTGCCTGTTCAAATCCCGCCAGCAGCGCTTCAAACGCCAACAGTCCAGGACGGATGAAATGGCGCATCCAATCGCCTGGCATCCCGTCGGCTCCCTTGCTGAGCGTTGTGGCATACTGCGCCACCGACAGGTTGCAGACCGGGTGGATATCCACCGCGATGGACTGCGCCAGCGCCGCTGCCTTGGCGCGCAATGCAGGCTCAGCAGGCAATAAACCCAACCCCCGGCTTTGATCCAGATAATCGATGATTGCCAGAGATTGCGTCAATCGCAGCCCGTCAATATCCAGCACCGGAACCAGCCCCTGCGGGTTGCGCGCCAGATGGTCGTGTGACTTCTGATCCCCGGCTTTTAGATCAACAAAGACAGGGCGATAGGCGATCCCCGCTAGGTTCAGCGCGATACGCACCCGGTAGCTGGCCGATGAGCGCCAGAAATCAAAAAGGACCACGTCGCCCATAGTTTCAGGTCTCTCTAAGGGCCGCGGCCTCGACCGCCTGGTTCAGCACGTCGGAGTCCCCGATATGGTTCGCCAGCACCAGCACCAGACGCGCGTTCAACGCGTCGCTTGCGGACTTGTCCAACCCGTCATGGGCGGCCAGCAACCCGGCATAGAAATCATCGGCATTGTCGAGATTTGGGGTGAGGATCAGATCAGCCATTTTGCTTACTCCTTGCCGGTGGCCCGGCGGATCGCCTGCCGGAATGCGTTTTCTTCGTAGCTGTCACGCCGCGCGGCAACATGCTGGTCAGGGCGTATCAAATAGACTGCGCCCGCGGCATCGCCCAGATACCGACGCTTCAGTTCCAGTGTCAGGTCATCCTTGACCGTCAACGCAAGCCGGGTGGCCTCGACCCCGTCTTCTTCGATCCACTCGGGGGCGTCGGCGTCAATAGTCAACAGGGTGAACTTGCCCGCCAGTTTTGGCAACAGGAATTCATTGCCCAGGGGCGCATCCGGGCAGGCTGAGCCCGGTCGCGTGATATCCGGGCCGTTAAGTGCATCGGCTGAGCTGAGCGAAGACCCCTGATAGGTGCAGGGCGTGCTCAACCGTCCGGAATTGACCAGAGGGCGGGCGAATTCGAAATGTTCGCTGAGATCCAGAACCGCGTCCCGCAACAGGCGCGACATCTGGGATTTCGGCGTTATGAAATCGGTCGAGCGGCTGGATTTCGCGATATTCTCGTCCGCAGCCTGCACTCTTTCGCGGCTGTAGCTATCCAGCAGAATTTCGGGCGCTTTGCCGTCCAGAACCAGTTTCAGCTTCCAGCAAAGGTTATCTGCATCCTGTATCCCTGTATTAGCCCCCATCGCACCGAACGGGCTGACCTGATGGGCGCTGTCCCCGGCAAATAGAACGCGCCCATAGCGGAAACGCTCCATTCGGCGGCACTGGAACGTATAGATCGACACCCATTCCAAATCGAAATCCACATCCTCGCCCAGCATCGCCTTGAGGCGAGGGATGACATTCTCGGGGCGTTTTTCGCGCTCTTTGTCGATGTCCCACCCCAGTTGCAGGTCAATACGCCAGACATTGTCGGGTTGTTTATGCAGCAACGCTGATTGTCCGCGATTGAACGGCGGATCGAACCAGAACCAGCGCTCGGTGGGGAAATCGGCTTCCATCACCACGTCAGCGATCAGGAAGTTGTCTTCGAAGACGCGGCCATCAAAATCCAGCCCCAGCATTCGACGGGTAGGAGAGCTGGCACCGTCGCAGGCAATCAGCCACTCGGCTTCTACGTTATAGGGCCCCTCAGGGGTCTCGACCTCAAGCACCACGTGGGTGTCATGGGTGCCGATGGCCTCGACCTTGTTGCGCCCACGGATTTCGATGGGCGCGCCCGAAGCCTGCAATTGCCGCACACGGTCGACCAGAGCATTTTCGAAATAGTATTGCTGAAGATTGATGAAGGCCGGGTTTGCATAGCCCGTGTCGGGTTGCAAATTGAACTCATAGACCTGGCGATTGTCGAAATAGACCTTGCCGACATTCCACTGCACGCCCTTGTCCACCATGGGGCTACCCGCGCCCAGACGGTCAGCAATATCCAGTGTACGTTGCGAAAAGCAGATGGCCCGGCTGCCGAAGCTGACCTTGTCATTGTCATCCAACACCACGACCGGGACACCTTGCTGGGCCAGATCTATCGCAGTGACCAGCCCGACCGGCCCGGCACCAACCACAATGACCTTGTGCCGGATGGCGATGGCAGCGTCCTGATCCGGGCTGCGTTCGTAGGCATAAAGTGGGACTTCGAAAATCTTGTTCATGGGTTCTCCCCCGATACATATGCGCGCAAGACGCAAATCTCCTGTCCTCTGACGCGGCCACGCCCGAGACCTTGCCCAATGCTTTCATTGATTTTTCCGACGCAAAACGATCTGGATCAAATGCGACGGAATGTCCTTAACTTTGCAGATCCGACCACATCTCAAGGTCGCGCTGGGCGGTCCAGATGCGTGGTGTGTCAATGCCGCGTGCCTCGTCATAGGCGCGCGCGACGTTGAAGGGCAAACAGTGTTCATAGATCGCATAGTCGGCGAATTTGGGGTCGCATTCAGCGCGCACAGCATCCCAGGCCTGTTTTAAGGTGCCGCCACACGCAGCGACCCGTGCCGCCGGACGGTAGGTGCTGTTGACGAAGTCGCGGGTGCTTTCTATCGCTGCGTTCACCATGTCTGCCCCGATCAGCGCATCCCCGCGCCCCGGGGCAATGGCATTCACATCAAACGCCTTGATTGCGTCCAGCGTACCGCCCCAGTCGCCGAAATGCCCGTCACCGCAGTAGCAGGCGGAATGATATTCGACGATGTCGCCGGTGAACATCACGTTCTGGTCCGGCACATGGATCACGATGTCCCCGGCAGTGTGGGCGCGACCCAGATGCATGAGGTCGACCCTGCGATTGCCTAGGTAAACAGTCATCCTGTCGCGGAATGAAGTCGTGGGCCACGTCAGGCCGGGAATGCTTTCGTGTCCTTCAAACAGGCGGGGAAAGCGTTGAAACTCGCTATCCCAATCCTCTTGCCCGCGTTCGGCAACCATGGCGCGGGCCTTGTCCGACATGATGATCTGCTGCGTGCCATAGGCACTGGCGCCGAGTACGCGGACGGCGTGGTAATGCGTCAGCGCCAAATGTGTAATCGGCTTATCCGTGACAGAACGCACGCAGTCGATCACCTTGCGTGCCAGCCGCGGTGTGGCTTGTGCTTCGATAATCATCACGCTGTCGTCGCCGATAATCACGCCTGAATTTGGATCGCCCTGCGCTGTAAAGGCATATAGGCCCTCGCCAATTTCGGTGAACGAGATCGCCTTCTCTGAAAGATCCGATTGTGAGGCGAAGGCCTTTGTCATCAGTTTTTTTCCTGCAGGATTTTTGCCAACTCAGGTGTGATCTGCAAGGTCACGCGCTGCATGTCAGCGGACAGGGCTCCCATGGTTTGCTGCATGAACGGCTGCATTTTGCCCATGATGGCACTGCCATGCTCTGATCCGTAGAAATCGATCAATGCAGACAGTTCTTCGGCCGAGAACAAGTCAGCGCTGCTGTCGATCATCTGCTGTTCCAATTTCGGACGCAGGCTTTGCATCGCGCCAGACATCACAACACCGATGCGCTGCAACTGGTCCTCCGTCACAGTAACGCCCGGCGGAAGAGTGGCTGCAACCTGCGCTGCCATACCTTCGGGTGAGAACATGTTGTCCATCATCAATTGCACATCCGACAACTTCACATATTCCTCGGCCAAGGCTTGATTATCGGCGGCCAAGGCCGAATGGCTGAACCCGATAGCCAGTATCAGAGAAGCAACAAGAGTTTTCAGTGTCACGTTTGATCCAATCACTTTTGGGCACGTTTCATCGTGCATATGGGGTGTCGAGCGCGGCGAGAACGGTTCCGGTGCAATTGCCGAAGCCAATCGTGTAACCGTCACCTTTGGCAGCGCCCTTCAACTCTAGCGTGTCCCCATCTTCTATGAAACTGCGGGTTTCGCCGCTGTCCATTGTCAGGGGTTCCTTTCCCCCCCAGCTTAGCTCCAGCAGCGAGCCGCGTTCGGGCTTGGTTGGGCCCGAAATGGTGCCAGACCCCAGCAGATCGCCGGTGTTCATCGGGCAGCCGGATGTGGTGTGATGTGCCAGTTGTTGCGCGGCTGAATAGTACATTTCCTTGTAATTGGTCCGCGCGATGGTTGTGGCGGCCTTGCCTTTGGGAGCCATGGTGACCGACAGATCGATGTCATACAGCATCGGGCCGCAATCTTTCAGGTGATCCAGCAGTTCGACCTCACGTTCCGGGGTGTCACAGCGGAATGGCTCCAACGCCGCTTTGGTGACAATCCAAGGGCTGATCGAGGTGGCCGTGGCCTTTGCCTGAAACGGGCCGAGGGGCTGGTATTCCCAAGCCTGGATATCACGCGCGGACCAGTCGTTCAGCAGGACGTAGCCAAAGATGTTGCCGTCCGCCTCCTGCACCGAGATCGGACCCTCCGACGGGGTGCCGACGATGGCGCCCATTTCCAGTTCGATATCGAACCGGGCAGAGGGGGCAAAGCGGGGCTTGTCGTCATTCGGCCCTTTCAGCTGACCCCACGGGCGGCGAATGCCCGTACCCGAGACAACAACTGACGACGCCCGGCCGTTATAGCCGATCGGAATGTGCAGCCAGTTCGGCGGCAGCGCGTTTTCCGGGCCGCGGAACATGGTTCCGACATTTTGGGCGTGATGCCGTCCCGCATAGAAATCGGTGTATTCGCTGACGGCAAACGGCATGTGCATTTCAGCCTCTGCCTGCGCGACAAGCAGGGGTTCGACCTTGTCTTGCTCTTCCGACCCTTCGGTCAGCAAATCTATCAGCCGGTCGCGCAAGGCGGCCCAGACGGCGGGGCCTTGCTCCATCAGCGGATTCCAGAAGGGCAGATCAAACAGCGGCTCATCGGACAGCTCGATCAGACCCTCGGATTCGGCTGAGGTGACATCCAGGATCATGTCACCGATGGCGACACCACATCGGGGCTCGTTGCCCCCGGTAGAAAACACGCCATAGGGCAGGTTGTTCAGCGGAAACGGGTGGGCCGCGTCATTGGCCGAGGCCACCCAGGATTTCATCAAAGGCATCTGTGATCCTTGTTTGTCTGATCTATTGCGCGTCGCGCAAGGATTTTAGGCCCAGCAGAAGCGCGGCCACTATCATGAACCCGCCGCCCGCCCGATCCAGCCACAGCCGTGCTGAACCCTTGAGCCGCGCAGCCAGCCAGCTGGCGCTGCCGCCATAGGCGGTCAAAAACAGCCCGTCGATGGTCAGATAGGTGACGGACAGGATTGCGAATTGCGGCCAGAATGGCAGCGCGCCGTCGATGAACAGCGGGAACAGGGCCGCGAAGAAAACTACAGCCTTGGGATTGGCGGCCGAGGTGATGAAACCCTGCATCCACAGCGCCTTGCGGCTGGCGCGCGACGCGGTCTGCGTGGTCTTGCGGTCCGCCTTTACGATCATCTTGACCCCAAGGAACACCAGATAGGCCACGCCCAGCCATTTGATCACCGCCAGCGCTGTGCCCGAGGCCGCAATGATCGCGGCCAATCCAAGCCCCGCGGCCAGCATTTGCAGCAGATTGGCCGTCAGATCCCCTGCCGCCGTGAACACGCCGCGTTTCAGGCCATTGGTCGCGGAATTGGACAGCATCAGCAATTGGCTGGGGCCTGGTGTGCTCATCAGCAGCAAGACGGTGATGACATAGGTGATCCAGATATCAAAGCTCATCTAAGCCTCACTTTTTGCCAGGGGTTCCGTCGAACTTTTTCTCAAGAGAGGTCCAGCAGTCAATGTAATCGTCCTGCAAAGGGGCCTCATTGGTGGCAAAAGGTGTCAGATGCTGTGGGAAACGGGTCTCGAACATGAAGGACATGGTGTTGTCCAGCTTGTCGGGCCCCAGGTTGGCATTCGAGGCCTTTTCGAACGCCTCGCGATCCGGCCCGTGCGGCAGCATCATGTTGTGCAGGCTCATCCCGCCGGGAACAAAGCCCTGCGGTTTGGCGTCATACTGACCGTAGATGTTGCCCATCAACTCGGACATGATGTTCTTGTGATACCACGGTGGGCGGAATGTGTCTTCGGCCACCATCCAGCGTTCGCGGAACAGGACAAAGTCGATATTGGCCGTGCCCGGCTGCCCCGAGGGCGCGGTCAGCACGGTAAAGATCGACGGGTCGGGGTGGTCGAACAGGATCGCGCCGACCGGGCAATAGGTGCGCAGATCGTATTTGTAGGGCGCATAGTTGCCGTGCCAGGCAACCACATCCAGTGGGCTTTGACCGATCTTCGTTGTGTGGAACTGCCCGCACCATTTGACGGTCACGGTCGAGGGCACCTCGCGGTCTTCAAACGCCGCCACCGGCGCTTTGAAGTCTCGCGGATTGGCCATGCAATTGGCGCCGATCGGGCCACGGCCGGGCAGCTCGAACTTCTGGCCGTAATTCTCGCAGACAAATCCGCGTGCGGGGCCGTCCAGCACCTCGACCCGATAGACCAGCCCGCGCGGGATGATGGCGATTTCTTTGGGTTCAAGGTCAATGATCCCCAACTCGGTCGCAAACCGCAGGCGGCCTTCTTGCGGTACCACCAGCAATTCGGAATCGGCCGAGTAGAAATAGGCGTCCACCATCGACTCTGTGATCAGATAGATGTGGCTGGCCATACCCACTTGTGTGTTCACATCGCCCGCCGTGGTCATGGTGCGCATGCCAGTCAGCCAAGTCAGCCCCTGATCGGAATGGGGCACTGCATCCCAGCGGTATTGGCCAAGGCTGATCACATCCGGATCAACGCAAGGCGCGGATTTCCAATAGGGTAGGTCGGTCTTTTCGTAGCGATGCGAATGCTTGACCGACGGCCGGATGCGGTAACACCACGTCCGCTCGGGCGGGTTGGCGGTGAACGCCGTGCCGCTGAGCTGTTCGCCATACAGGCCGTAATTACACCTCTGAGGGCTGTTCATCCCCTGCGGCAGCGCACCGGGCAGGGCTTCGGTCTCAAAATCATTGCCGAAGCCGGGCATATAGCCCGCATGAGTGCCAACCGGGGTGCTGGCTTGGGTCATCTGATGCGGATCAGTCGGATGGTTCATCCAGTGTTCCTCCATTTGCTGCTTGCCGGATAATAGTTGATTTTGTAACTAACAAGCATGACCCAGCATGATTCCACAAAAAAAGATGACTTTGATTTACAGGATTTCCTGCCATATTTGTTGAACCGCGCTGCCGAAGAAAGCTCTCTGGAGTTTCAGCAGGTTTACAAGGACCGCTACGGTATGCTGCGCACCGAATGGCGGGTTCTGTTCCATCTGGGTAATTATGGCGAGATGACCGCGAAAGAGATCGGCGAACGCGCCCGGTTGCACAAAACCAAGATCAGCCGAGCAGTACACAGTTTGGAGATCCGACGATTTCTTGTGCGCAATCGCAGTGAATCAGATCGCAGGGTCGAAAACTTGATGTTGACCCAGACAGGGCAAACCGTCTATCGCGAGCTGAGCGGTATTGCCGAGCAATATGATGCAAAGCTGGCGGCCCAATTTAACGCAGATGAAGTCGTGCAATTTCGCGATATGCTGCGGCGGCTGGCACATATGGAGTGAGCACTGGTAATCGCGGCCACCGGTCCCCAGATGACAACCAGAGCGGACACTGGAATAATATAAAAATGACGACCCTGACTGCCGAAACGGCAAAATCCAATGATCTTATTGACTGGTTGGTTACACGCGGCCTGGAAGGGGCCGCGAAAGAAGAGCTGCTGGATGGCTATTGCAACAAACTTTTGGAACTTGGCGTGCCGCTAATGCGTTTTCACGCCGCGCAGTCGGCCTTGCATCCCGTTTACGGCGGGACCGGGTTCAGCTGGTACGAGGGCAAGGGCGGAGAATCCGAGACCTTTGAGTATTCCGAGCAACCCAGCGAACAGTGGCAGCAAAGCCCTTTGTTTGCGATCTTGAACAATGAGATGGACGAGATCCGCGAACGCCTGGTCGATCAGAACGAAGCCAGCCGTTTTCCTTTGTTAAACGACCTGCGCCAAATCGGCGCGACCGATTATTACGCCACTGGTGTTAATTTTAACGTTCCCACTCACAATGCGCCGATGGACGCCAAAAATGCGGTAGACGGGGTGCTGTTGTCTTGGACATCGAACGCCCCCATGGGGTTCGAGGACAAAGATCTGGATTTGATCCACACAGCCTTGCCCCATCTGGGGCTGGCGCTGAAATCTGCTGCAAGTGCGCGTGTTTCCAAGGATTTGATGCGGGTCTATCTGGGTCGCGATGCGGGACGGCGGGTGCTGTCTGGTGAAATCCGGCGGGGATCACTGCAGCAGATCGATGCGGTGATGTGGAATTTTGACCTGGAAGGATTCACAAGCCTTTCCGAAGAGCTTCCGGGTGCTGAAATCATCGACATGCTGAATGACTATCTGGCCGTAGCCGTTGGTGTCGTTCACGACAATGACGGCAATATTCTGAAATTCATGGGCGATGGGCTGATGGCGATGTTCGACGTCGGCGAGATCGACGAAGACGCGCGCGCCGCGCTGAAGGCTGTACCGATGTTGCAGCAGCGGATGGAGGCCCTAAACGCCCGCCGTAAGGCAAACGGTTTACCAGTGGCCAACTTTACTCTGGCCCTGCATGCGGGCGAGATTTTGTATGGCAATATCGGGTCCGAGACCCGGTTGGATTTCACTGTTATCGGGCCAGCCGTAAACCAGACCGCACGGATCGCTGGAATGCACCGGTCGCTGGGGCAGAGAATTCTGATCTCGGATGACGTGGCCCGCGCGGCCCAGCCTTGCGGTCAGGACCTGATCTCGGTCGGGCGCTACATGCTGCGCGGCGTGTCCGAGCCGAAAGAGTTGTTTACGGTCTACAACGCTGCCGAGGCATAGTCGGGGCGTTTTAACTGGTTGGGTTGATTAGCTCTCTGCCGGTGAAACGGCCCGCTTATACAGGTGCCAGGTGGTGTGGCCAAGGATTGGCAGAGTGAAGATCAGGCCTAGAAACGCCGGAACCATCGATAATAGCATGGTGACCGAGATGATCGCCGCCCAACTAAGCATGACCACCGGGTTTTCCGTCACGACGCGAATGGACGTTATCATGGCAGAAACGAAATTGGTTTCCCGGTCCAGCAGCATGGGCATGGCGATGACGGTCACCGTGAACAGCACAGCCGACAGAAAGCCGCCTACGCAGGTGCCAACAGCCAGAAAAATCCAACCCTGCGTCGTGAAGAAGACAGTGTTCAAGAACCCGTCAAAATCCGAGAAGGATGCATTCTGCAGGATAATCGCCAGCCAAAGCCGAACCTGGTAAACCCACACCCAGAAAATGAACAAGGTGACAAAGGCCATCCAGCCCAGTTCACGCTTGCGTTGATTGGCCATGACGGTGAGGATTTCGGACCAGCCGAAGCTTTCCCCTTTTTGCAACCGACGGGACATTTCATAAAGCCCGGCCGCGGCGAAAGGCGCGACCAGTGGAAAGCCTACAATGGCGGGAATGATCATCCAAATCTTGCCGAGCCAGACCAACCCCCAAACAAACAGGATTCCGAAAACGGCATAGAAGAGGCCGAAGAAACCGCTCATTAAGGGACGAGCTAAAAAGTCGGAAAACCCGGCCTTCAGCGACGCAGTGATATCACCGGTGGTCACTTTGTTGACTTTGGGCATAGCCTGTTGCTGCGGCGTCAGTTTGTCAGGTGGCGTGGAACCAGCGGTCTTGGATGTCATGACATGCCTCCTCCGCAAACAAGTTTGCGTCAGGGACAGCGCAAGAGCAAGGGTGGAGTATAGCGACTTGGTTACGCAGCCTTGTCAGAACAATTTCTAAAAGTCGATCTCGACCCCAGGCAGGTTCAATTCCTTCATCATGTCGCGCAGTTCCTGCCGGGCTGCGATGTTCGAGATGTTCAGCTGTTTGACCCCGATATCCTTGAGGTCCAACAATGTCAGGCCACGCGGGAACAGCTCGCGGAAGATAACCCGCTCGGAAAAGCCAGACGCGACGCGGAAACCGATGCGTTGAGACAGCATTTCAATCGCGCGCTGCATCTTTTCCTTGTTGACCATGCGCTGTGTACCAACGCGGTTGCGCACGACTACCCAGTCGATGGGCTTGAGCCCGGCCTGCGCCCGCAATTGCCGCGCGTTCCAGACCATTTCGGAATAGACCGAGGGGCCAAGAATTTTCTCACCCTTTGAATCGATCCGTGCCAACAAGTCAAAGTCGATGAAGCTGTCGTTCAGCGGAGTGATCAGCGTATCGGCCAGCGAATGCGCCACCTGGCTGAGCCGGGTGTGAGAGCCGGGGCAGTCGATCAGGATAAAATCGCTGTCGCTTTCCAGTTCAGAGACGGCGGCGGACAGGCGGTGGTCATAGATATTCTCACCGGGTTTCAGCTTGGAGGCGTCGATCTCGGGCAGGTCATGGTGGCGCGGGCTGGGCAAGGGGAACTCGGACCCGTTCATGAATTTGCCGCGGTTTTCGAAATATCGTCCCAGGCTGCGCTGTCTCAGATCCAGGTCCAGCGTGCTGACTTTGTGACCCAGTCGTGCCAGTGCGGTGGCGACATGCATCGACACGGTCGATTTGCCTGCGCCGCCCTTCTCGTTTCCGACTACGATGATATGTGCCATGCCTGTATTCCCATGTCCCGCCGTGCTTCGCACACGTTGTTGCGAACCACTATATGTTGTGGAAACCGAGATGGGAAGAACCTCAATCGGTGATTTCAGGCTCTAAATTGGAAAACTATGACGTAGGATAGGGTTAAGCTGTGTGCTTGCCAAAAGTAGTGCCCTGTTTCAGTGTCAGACGCAAAGAAATGCGATAGGGGCGGCCGGTGGATCATCTGTTTCTGAACGTTCTGAACGTGGTCTTGCCCGTGCTGATATGTGCCGGAATCGGCTATTGTCTGGCCCTGATCAAAGCGCCGTTCGACAATAAGGTGATCGGGGGGATCGTGTCGCGTGTGGGCTATCCGACGCTGATTATCTCACACCTGTCTGCCACGAGTATTGCTATCGATACCTTTCTGGATGTGATGACCGCCGCCGCGCTGGCCATTGCCGGATTCGGAGTGCTGGGGTTCGTCGCCCTGAAGGCGATGCGCTTGCCGGTTCGTGCGTTTCTGACACCGTTGATGCACAGCAATGTGGGCAATATCGGCTTGCCGATCACGCTGCTGGCGTTGGGGGACGCAGGCATGGCCTATGCGATGGGCTTCGTTGTCGTCGTGCTGATCAGCATCTTCACCATCGGCATGTGGATTCCAGCCGGAGAATTCTCGCCCCGGAAAATTGCCACCTCGCCGATCATCTACGCTGTGACCCTCTCGCTGATTTTGATGGCGACCGGGTACAACTTGCCGCAACCAATAGCCAAGTCCTTCGACATTCTCGGAGGGCTGTCGATTCCGCTGATGTTGCTGACGCTGGGCCATACACTGGCGACTTTGCGGATCAATCGTCTGGGTCTGGCGGTGGTGCTGACCCTGCTGCATCTGGTTATGGCGGTTGCAATCTCAAGCGCGCTGGTCTGGGCGTTCGGCTTTACCGGGGCTGAACGCGGCGCGTTTATCCTGTGTTGTCTGATGCCATCTTCGGTGGCGACTTACTTGTTCATTGATCAGCACATGCCGGAATATGGCCCGGATGTTGCCGGGTTCATTTTGGTATCAACACTGACCACGATTGTGGTCCTGCCGGTTGCGCTGTCCTACTGGATCTGACGGACACCCTATGCGCAGCGGCAAAAATCGCTAAACTGCTGATAAATTGCATTAAAGATATACAATTTGAGGGACGTTGATGACTGGCAAGACCTCGGAAGAAGTCACCCCACAGGCGCGTGCCCGCGTGGTGCTGGCGATGACGGCGATCTGTATGATGGTCGTGGGGTTCAATACGACCGCCGTGACCACCATCCTGCCCAACCTGAAGGCCGAGTTCGACCTGACCCCGTCCGGGCTGCAATGGGTGATGGCAACCTATTCCGTGGCCAGTGCGACGCTTGTCACCATCGTCAGCCGTCTGGGCGACATTACCGGCAAGATGGGCGTATTTTTCTTTGGTATGATCGTCTTTGCGATCGGGTCAGCCTCGGCGCTGTTTGCTCAGGATGGGGCGATGCTGCTGATTGGTCGCGGCGCACAGGGGGCAGGGGCCGCGGCACTGTTCGGCACCTCTTTGTCCTTGTTGACTGCCGCTACGCCCGAGGAGCAGCGCGCCAGTGTCACCGGGGCCTGGGGCGCGATCGTTGGACTGGCCATTGGTGTCGGGCCTATCGTCGGCGGGGCTTTTGGCCACTATGTCAGTTGGCGAGCGGTTTTTGCGGCTGATCTTCTGCTGCTGGCTGTTGCCTTTGCCATCGGAATGTATGTCAGCAAACGGAAATACATACCCGACACCCGCCTTGCCGGTGCGAAGTTCGACTATCCGGGTGCAGTTGCCATCCTGTTGTTCCTCGGGCCACTTTCCTTTGCGCTCAGCAATGGGGAAAGTGGTGGATGGGCCACGCCGTTTACTTTGGTGCCGTTGGCCATCGCGGCAATGGCGACCGTCGTGCTGGTGATTGTTTCACGCCGCAGCGCAGATCCGCTGGTCGAACTGCGATACTTTCGCCATCCGCGTTACTTTATGGCAGCGGCGGGCATGTTTGTTACGGGCTTCACGTTGTTCTGCTTTTTTGTTTATTTCAACACCTTCGTGCAGTCGCCGGACGCCTTCAGATACAGCTCTATCGGGGCAGGGCTGGCGATCATGCCGCTCAGCCTCAGCATGTTCGTCATCTCGGTGACCGCGCCCCGCTTTTTGGCGCCCTACAGTTTCCGGTGGCCCGTTACAATTGGCCTGGGCGCGATGGCCTGCGGGTTCCTGTTGCTGATGACAACCAACAATTCCACGCAATATGCCGAGATTTGGTGGAAACTTATGATTGTCGGCATCGGTATGGGGATCTGTTTTTCCTTGCTGCCGCGCCTCGGCCTGCGTCTTCTACCCGAAGAACATGTCGGCCAAGGATCGGGCGTGATCAACGCCTGCCTTTATTTCGGAGCCACCCTTGGAGCGGTTGTCGGTGGACTGGCCGAGTCCATCACAATTCGCCGCGGTCTGTCCGAGGTGATCGCTGCGCTGCCCGCTGGGTCAACCCAGCGCGAGGATCTGGCACATGCGCTGACCCACGGCACGCCCAGCCAGATCCAGCAATTGATCGCGGGGATGGACCCGTCGACCAGCTCTGTCTTGGCCAAAGCTTTGCGCGAATTGCAGGACAATGCCTTTGACAGCGCCATGGTGGTCGCCGCGGTTGCCGCGCTTGTCGGCATGGTACTGGCATTGCTGCTGCTGCGCGGGCCGGTGCCGCCGTTGCACAGTGCGGCAGAACTGACGCGCAAACCCCGGTAAATGCAATAGCGGAAAAAGACGTCGACCAGTCTGGATCAAATGGGTTTAACCTCCAAGGTACACCCCATCTTTGGGTCGATAGAAAACCTTCTGATCGTGCAGCTTGCCAAGTAGATCATGGACGCGGCGCAGGGTATTTTCGCGAACCACTTTGCCGTCATCCGTTTCATCTGGTGTTGCCAGCGAACGGGAGGCAGCCAAGCCGCGCAAAGCCGTTTCGATCAGATCCATATCCTGCACCGAAAGTTCGAACATATCATTGTACTTGGGCATTTCAGGGTCTCCGTCGTATCAGGGCGGTTTTTGGTGTCAAGTGTAGCACTTTTTTAGCATTGTGCGGCGAACCCTGCGTGTGACGCGTGAGGTCGGCGAGGGTGCCTTCAGGGGCTTCCTTTCTGGTAGGCCCTTTGTATCGTCTCATATGCCTGTCCCAAAAAGAAAAAGGCCGCCCCTCGGGACGGCCTTTCGCATTCGAAACGGGTTGGGATTAGAAGCCCAGACCTTCGTATTTCTTCTTGAACTTCGACACACGGCCGCCGGCGTCCATCAGGCGCGACGAACCGCCGGTCCATGCGGGGTGCACAGAGGGGTCGATTTCCAGAGCCAGCTGGTCGCCTTCGGCGCCCCAGGTGGACTTCATCTGAACCACGGTGCCATCGGTCATTTTGACGTCGATGACGTGATAATCGGGATGGATGTCTTTTTTCATCTTTCCGCTCCTTACGCCTCGGCGCCAGCCTTGGGCTTGTAGTTGGTGACTTCTGCGATACGCGCGGATTTACCACGGCGCGAGCGCAGATAGTACAGTTTGGCGCGACGAACGCGGCCACGGCGGACAACGGTGATGCTGTCGATGTTGGTCGAATGCAGCGGGAATACACGCTCCACGCCTTCGCCAAACGAGATTTTGCGGACGGTGAACGAACCGGCGATGCCGTCGCCACCTTTGCGCGCGATGCAGACGCCTTCGTAGTTCTGCACACGGGTGCGCGACCCTTCGGTCACTTTAAAGCCGACACGGATGGTGTCACCGGCTTTGAAATCGGGGATGTCCTTCCCCAGGGCGGCAATCTGTTCCGCCTCAAGCTGTGCGATCAGGTCCATCGCAGTTACTCCTATCTGCTCGTGGTTGGTCCACGAAGTTAAGCACGGCCTGAGAGCTCTTGGTCTTCATCGGGTCCTGCGCACAGCCCGCCAGAGGTCAGATCGAGTGTTCCTTTGGTCCGGTCCGCCCTGACACGCCTTGGCTGAAGAAAGCTAAGCGTTGCGCCATGATGCAAACCAAAACACCGGAGTCGCGTCGCGCGGCACCGGATTGCGCTGCTTTACGGGGTTTGCGATCAGGGATCAAGATAAAAACACCATATTTTCAACGCAAGGATGGTGGGTTTTCGCCGTCAGCAAACTGCACCGTTGCCTTATCATGCCGATCAGGCATTCTGGGGGGCAATTATAAGAGCAGAAATTTAAAACAGGAACCGATCATGCGCATTGCATTGATGTTGGCCGCATTGGCCTTTGCGACCCTGTCTTGCGGTCGCAGCACCCCTCCGCCTCAAAAGGTCGAGGCCAAAGCTTTTCTGAGTACAACTTCCCCTTCGGTCATCTACCCGGCCTTTGGCGACGCCGATCCGCATGACTGGGATGGGCGGCATCCCGGCCATTATCCGGTGCATGGGCTGGATGTGTCTCGTTGGCAGGGGCCGATTGACTGGCATCAGGCCAAGGCATCAGGCGTCAGTTTTGTGTTCATCAAAGCGACCGAGGGCGGCGATGTCGCCGACCCCTTGTTCGAAGTCCATCGCCGAGGCGCGCAGGCCGCGGGCGTGCCATGGGGGGCGTATCATTATTATTATTTCTGCCGTCCAGCCCATGAACAGGCCCGGTGGTTCATCAAGAATGTGCCAAAGGGGGCCGACCTGCCGCATGTGCTGGATATGGAGTGGACCCCGCATTCCAGAACCTGCAGGTTGCGCCCCGATGGTGCCACCGTCCGGGCAGAGGCCAAACGGTTTCTAGATATTCTGGAACGTCACTATGGTCGTCGTCCGATTGTTTACACAACGGTGGATTTCCATGGGGATACAGAAATCGGGCGTCTGCGCGGAACCGAATTCTGGCTGCGATCCGTTGCCGGGCATCCCCATCAGGTTTATCCGAAATCATCCTGGCGGTTCTGGCAATATACCGGCACCGGGCTGGTGCCGGGCGTGCAGGGCAAGGTGGATATCAACACGTTCAACGGCCACCCCGAGGCTTGGGCGCGCTGGAAGGCGGGGGGTTAGTCCCGCTCTTTTCGGTAGTTCTCCCACAGATCGGGTCGCCGTTCGCGGGTGATCTGTTCCGACATGTCGTGCCGCCATTCGGTAATGCGCCCGTGGTGGCCGGACATCAGGATATCGGGGATCGGGCGGCCTTTCCATTCGGCCGGGCGCGTGTATTGCGGGTGTTCCAGCAGGCCTGACGAAAAGCTCTCCTCCTCGGCCGAGGCCTGATTGCCCAGCACGCCGGGTATCAATCGGACCGTGGCGTCGATCAGCGCCTGCGCCGCGATTTCACCGCCAGTCATGACGAAGTCGCCCAAGCTGACTTCTTGAACGCCGTAATGTTCCAACACCCGTTCATCGACGCCCTCGAAGCGACCACACAGCAGGGTCATGCCGTCGCAGCGCGCGAGGTTCTGCATCATGCGCTGATCCATCCGGCGACCACGCGGGCTGAGGTAAATCAACGGCCAATTGCCCTGAACACCCGCCATCGTGTGTTCTATCGCCTCTCCAAGAACGTCGGCACGCAGCACCATACCTGCACCACCACCCGCAGGCGTGTCGTCGACGTTGCGATGTTTGCCGATGCCGAACGGGCGCAGATCAACGGTTTCCAGCTGCCACAAACCTTCCTGCAATGCCTTGCCGGTCAGGCTTTCGCCCAGCACCCCAGGAAAGGCTGAAGGAAACAGAGTGATAATCTTGGCCTTCCACACCCCGTGCAGATCAGGCGTGGGGGTCAACAGCTCGCGAGGTTTCAGGGTTGGGCGGATCGCCTTGCGACCGTGGGATTTGCTGGGTTTGTCTGTCATGTCGTGCCGGTCAGAGCGCCTTTTGCGCGTTCAATTATCGCCGTCTTTTGCGCGATCAAGGCGGCTTCGTCCAGACGTGAGCGATTCAAATCCAGCAATTCCGCCAGAACGTCCTCGGGTAGGCGATTGTTCACCCGGGAAGGCGGTACCAGACGTTTGGTTTTGTCGCGCGACAGGTTCAGAAATTCGGCGAACGGGGTGCCGGGACCAAAGCGTTGCAGTTGCAATTCCTCAAGCCAACCTGTCTTTACCGTGACCGAAGGCAACCGATCGCGGATTTGGTCTGCCGTGTCTTGCAAAGATGGCAGATGATCCATGCTTGCCCGGAAGGCTTCGAAGTCATGGACCTGACGCATGCGTTCCAGATCATGCGCCCAGAGGCTGCGCAGCCAGCCGCCGCGCTGGCGCAAGGACAGGTAGATCGTGATTTCGACCTCTTGCTGGTCAAAGCGATGCCGGACCGCATCCACTAAACAAGCGGCAAGTTCCGGTGCGGCTGCATAGCCCTGTTCGATGTTGCGGCTAGGGCGTAGTCCGGCAAAGTTTTCTTCGCTGACGATCAATCCGCGTCTGGTGCCGAAATCCAGCGTATCGAGAAAGGCGCGCATCCGGGTGCCGAATTCGGACAACGTACCCACGGTGCCATAAATGGAATGTGTGGTGGCTGCGCGGGACAGGCCCGAGTTTCGAGTGCGATAGGGCAGGATCAGCGAAAAATGCGGCCAGATCAATTCGCGGTTGTCATACAAGAAAGACTGAGCCGCGGTGGTGCCGGTTTTGTGCAGCCCTAGATGCAACAAAACCCTTCGCATCAGATCAGCCCTTCGGGCGGATCCGCGACAATGCGGCCCTTATCCAGATCTACCGTCGGAACAGCCTCGCGCGTAAAGGGCAGCAGGACGGTTGATTTCAGACCCGGCCCATGAAGCTCCAGCAAGTCGGCCGCGCCGTGGTTTTGCACCGATTTCACCCGACCCAGCAGAGTGCCGCCGGTGTCGTAAACCTCAAGCCCGATCAGGTCGGTGTGATAGAATTCGTCGTCGGGTAACGAGGGCAGCTGATCGCGACGGGCATACAGACGCAGGCCATTGATCGCGTCCGCTTGTTCCTTGGTTTCAATACCGCCCAATCGGGCGGCGAACCCGTTCTTGATGGGGCGGGTCAAAACCAAGGGGTAACGCTCGCCGCCGTTTTCGTCCGTCAGTGGGGAATAGGTCTCGATATCCTCGGGGACCGCGCAAAAGCTTTTCAGGCGCACTTCGCCGCGTACCCCGTACGAGCCCGCAATGCTGCCGACACAGATCAGATCACTCATTTGGCTTGTCCACCGTCACACATAATCCGTCCTGCCAATCACCGCGTGCCTCACAGGCCTCGCGTTGGTTCGAGCGTTCAAAGAACACGCCTACAATAAATGCGATCATCAGCAGGATGGGAAGTCGAATAAGCCCGAACATCCTTAGCGCACCTCAATCGGCAGCGTGTCGCGGCGGCTTTCCCAGCCGACACGTTCCAATTCGGGGGTGTCGGAAAACTCTTCGGGGCGTCCGACGCAGAAATAGCCGATCAGGCGCCAGTCGTTCGGCACGTTCAGATCGCGGGCCAACTGATCAGGGTCCAGAATGGACACCCAGCCCAGCCCCAGCCCCTCGGCCCGCAAGGTGAGCCAGAACAGGGTAACGGCAGACACAACAGAATAGCGCCGCATCTCGGGCATGGTTCCGGCACCCAGACCTTGCCCCTTATCGGTGGCATCATCGCAGAACACCGCCAATTGCACCGGGGCTTCTTGCATGCCGGACAATTTCAACTGGCTGTAAAGTTGGGCTTTTTCGCCGGAATAACCGTCCAACGCCTGCGCGTTGGCGGTTTGGAAATTCTCAAGCGCCGCGGCACGCGCGGCCTCACTTTCGACGCGGATCACACGCCAGGGTTCGCTGAGCCCTACCGAAGGGGCCAGTCGAAACGCGTCGAGGCAGCGCATCAGCACTGCCTCGTCTATCGCGTCGGTGCGGAACCGGCGCACATCGCGCCGGAGCCGCATCAACAGATCGAACTGCGTGCGGAAATCGTCAGTGAAAGTCTGATCCTGCACGCGCTCGCCTGCTTATTCTTCTGCTGCTGTTTCTTCAGCCGGTGCAGTAGCTGCTTCGGCAGCTTCAGCAGCCTTTGCAGCTTTCTCTTCCGCGCGTTCCTGAGCTTTCTTGCCCGGGGTCCCCTTGTTGGGGTTGTTACGCTCGGCTTTGTCACGGGTGCCAGCAGCTTCCAGCATGCGCGCGATACGGTCGGTGGGCTGTGCGCCCTGATCCAGCCAGTACTGGATGCGCTCCATGTTCATTTTCACGCGCTCTTCGCTGTCTTTCGGCAGCAGCGGGTTGTAGGTGCCCAGTTTCTCGATGAAACGGCCGTCACGGGGCATGCGGCTGTCAGCAGCCACGATGCGGTAGAAAGGACGTTTTTTCGAGCCGCCGCGGGCGAGACGAATTTTCATTGCCATGGTGGTATCTCCTTTGGATGGCGTTTACCGGGATCGTTTCCGGTTAATTCTGGTGTTTCTTGTGGTGTCGGATGACTTCCTGAATGATGAAATTCAGGAAAGCCTTGGCGAAGTCGGGGTCCAGATCGGCCTCTTTCGCCAGGTCTTCTAATCGTGCGATCTGCGCAGCTTCGCGCGAGGGATCGGACGGGGGAAGGTCGTGTGCGGCCTTGAGCTTGCCAACAGCCTGCGTGTGCTTGAACCGCTCGCCCAGCGTATAGACAAGGATCGCGTCCAGCCGGTCGATGCTTTCGCGATGCTCTTTCAACAGCACGGCAGCCTGTGTCACGGGGTTGGTCATTGGCCGTTCCTCTTTGCGGGCAAAGCGATGTGGATCATGCGTAAGCCTCCATGCCGCCATTCACCAGATCGGCGGGGGCAGGGTGGCGCCAAATCTCGGTCGCGCCGAATTTCGGGTGTTCGTAGTGGTAGTCGAGCTTGGCGCCCAGCCGCTTGGCCACGGCCTTGCTGGCGTGGTTTTCCGGGTCGATCAGTGAAATTGCCGTGTCCCAACCCAAAATGTCATAGGCATGGGCGCGCGCGGCCAAGGCGGCCTCGGTCGCATAGCCCTTTCCGGTTGCATTATTCATCAGGGTCCAACCGACCTCGGGCTCGGGCCAACCTTCGGGAAACCAAAGGCCGATCCGCCCGACATAGGTGCCAGTGTCTTTTTCGTCCACGCTCCAATATCCATAGCCGCGCAGAGCCCAATGACCAAAATGCATGGCAATGATCCGCCACACTTCATCACGACGCAGAGGCCCACCGACATATTGTGCGGCATCGCTGGCAAAGAACGCGGCGTCCGCGTCCAGATCAGCTTCGGCTGGTGCGCGCAGGATCAAGCGCTCGGTTTCCAGAGTCGGTATGGCTAGATCAAGTTTCATGCCGGCACCTCGTCATAGCGCCAGACATGCTGGTCTGCATCAAATGCACGTTCGGCAACTGCGTCGCGCGATGCGCCCAGACGCTGTGCCAACGCATTCGAACGGGCATTTGATGCCGATACATAGCTTACGAATTGCCCCACCCCCAACAGGTCAAACCCGAAATCGCGAACAGCGGAACATGCCTCGCTGGCGTAACCCTGCAGTCTGTGATCTGCGCGGAACAGGTAACCAAGCTCGGGTTCCTGATCGTCCCATTCGAGACCCAGAATGACAAAGCCAATGACCTGTGCATCCTCTTTCAGTGTGACGGTGAACAGACCATGTCCGTGCAACAGCCAGCCAGAGGTGTAGTAGGAGAACTCGGTCCAGGCGTCCTGATCGGTGTCACCAAAGCTCTCCTTGCAGATCGAAGTCCACACCGACAGGTCGTCCAACGTGGGCGCGCGCAGAACCAGCCGCCGGGTCTTAAGGACCGGCAGGGGCGCGCGATACTGCGCTGCTGCCATCGCCGCCTTACCGGACGGGGGCTGGGTGCAGCGTGCGGGCGTCACTTTTTCTTCCCGAACCCGCTGAGGCCCGGAGGCAGAGCCATGCCGCCGCCCATACCGGGCATGCCGGGCATTTTGCCGCCCATAGCCTTGGCCGCCTGTTCCAGCGCCTTGGGGTCAATGCCTGCGGCCATTTCTTCGGGCGACGGGCCGCCTTTGCCGAACATGCCCTTCATGGCCTGTTTCAGCATCTTGCCTTTACCCATCTTGCCCATCTTCTTCATCATGTCCGACATCTGCCGGTGCATTTTGAGCAGCTTGTTGAGGTCGCTGACCTCCATCCCGGAACCGGCGGCAATCCGTTTCTTACGGCTAGCCTGCAACAGTTGCGGGTTGGCACGTTCGCGTTTGGTCATCGACTGGATTAGGGCGATCTGCTGGCGCAGGATTTTGTCGTCCAGACCGGCCTGATCCATCTGCTTGGCCATCTTGTTCATGCCCGGCATCATGCCCATCATGCCCTGCATGCCACCCATCTGGATCATCTGCTCCAGCTGCATTTTCAGGTCGTTCATGTTGAACTGACCTTTGACCATGCGCTTCATCATGCGCTCGGTCTGTTCCATCTCCATCGTTTCCTGGGCCTTTTCGACCAGGGCAACGATGTCGCCCATGCCCAGAATACGACCGGCGATCCGGTCCGGCTCGAAGGTTTCGAGGGCGTCCATCTTTTCGCCCAAGCCGACAAAGCGGATCGGCTTGCCGGTGACCGCGCGCATCGACAGCGCCGCACCGCCACGTCCGTCACCGTCCATCCGGGTCAGAACTACGCCGGAGATGCCGACCTTGGCATCGAATTCTTCGGCGACCTCAACAGCGACCTGGCCGGTCAGGCCGTCGACCACCAGCAGCGTTTCGCGCGGGTCTACCGCGTTGCGGACCTGCTCGACCTCGTCCATCAGCACTTCGTCGATATGCAGACGCCCTGCAGTGTCGAGCATGTAGACGTCATAGCCACCCAGCGTCGCCTGCTGCTTGGCGCGCTTGGCAATATCGACCGGTTTCTGGCCAGGGACGATCGGCAGGGTATCGACGCCGACCTGCGTGCCCAGAACGGCCAGCTGATCCATCGCAGCCGGGCGGTAGACGTCGAGCGAGGCCATGAGGACCTTTTTGCCCTCTTTCTCTTTCAGGCGTTTGGCAAGCTTACCGGTGGTGGTGGTCTTACCCGAGCCCTGTAGACCGACCATCAGGATCGGGGCAGGCGGGTTGTCGATCTTCAGCGCACCGGGGTCTTCCTCGCCGCGCAGCACGTCGACCAGCGTATCATGCACGATTTTAACGACCTGCTGACCGGGAGTGATCGACTTGGTGACCGCCTGGCCGGTGGCCTGGCTCTGAACTTTTTTGACGAATTCACGGGCAACCGGCAGCGAGACGTCGGCCTCAAGCAGGGCAACCCGAACCTCACGCAGGGCGGTTTTGACGTCTTCTTCGGACAGGGCGCCCTGTTTGGTCAGCCGATCAAAGACGCCAGAAAGGCGTTCGGATAGATTTTCAAACATGCCTTCGGCCTCCTTAGCCGGTTATCTCGTGGCGCCTCTTAGATAAGAAACACCGGTTAAATGCACAATTGCCCCCTCCCACAGAGTTAGACGTGGGGGTAATGCCAAATGGCATTGCCCCCACGGGCGAAACTCGCTGGTGGGGGGCGATCCCTGAACGACTCAAGGGACCGGAAGATCAGATGCTTCCGGATGTTGGTGGCGATTTAGGCCGATTGGCTGGCAGAGTCAACCTTGCGCGCGGGAAACCATTCATTGACGGCATCCACCAGCCGATGCGCGCCGCGCCCACTGGAATAGGCCTCAACAATGGGGTGCCGACCCGCGCTCATGCCTTTGTCCAGTATGAGTACTGGGCGATACAGGGTCGATGAGCCCTTGTTGCTGCGCGAAATCGTTGTTTCAATCTCGGCATGGGACAGGTTCGACAGCTTGTGTTCGACTGCATCATAGCCAAAAACCGAATGCCTACGGATCACGATGCTGTCTTTGTCCCGGTCCAGAATGACCTGAACGCGCCGTACAAAGGCGCAGAAGGCCCCAAATCCCAATCCTCCACCGCCGAGCGCGAATATCAGGCCGAACAGGATGGCCTCGCCCCCTTCGGTCATCAAGAAGAGACCGAGGCCGACAAAGATGAGAATAAATAAGACGAGCGTGATGCCTATGAACCATGGGGTATCGGACAAGATCAGCTGGTTCGATGTGTTGCGCGTGACTTTCATGGCGGCACGCTAGCATTGTGTTGCGGGTCTGTCGTGGCTTGAATCTCGATCCATGTTGCGCGAAGAGCGCGTTACACAAGGAGGTTCCCATGGACGCATCATCTGCCTTTCAAGATACATTGCCGCTCAGCTCTGATGCGCTGCTGACGCAGTTGGACGATTGGGGGCTGGCCTATCGGTTGCACAGTCATATCCCGCTGCGCACGGTCGAGGATGCAAAAGGGGTTGAGGATCAGTTTCTGGTGCCCGGTGAAAATACGCTGCGGCTCAAGAACCTGTACCTGCGCGACAGGAAAAAGAGGAACTATCTAGTGACGCTGGAACAGAGCCGCGAGATTGACCTTAAAGCCTTGGGTGCGGAGTTGGGTGTGGGGAACCTGTCCTTTGGTTCCGCAGATCGTCTGATGCAGAACCTCGGTATCCGCCCCGGCGCGGTCAGCCCATTGGCGATGATCAATGGGGTTCAGAACGAAGTGCGGTTCTTCATGGATAGCGCGGCGCAGAATTCAGACGTAATCAACATGCACCCGCTGGTGAACGACCGTACCGTAGTAATGACGCGCGCCGATCTGATGGCGTTCTTTGACCGGATCGGCTGTGAAGTGACCTGGTTGCCCTGATCAACCCTCCAGCGCCTCTTTCAATGCCGCCTCGACATGCGCTGCGGAAGGGTTGATGAACAGATGTCCGTCGGCCTTGAAAACCGGATCGTCCAGATGATCAGGAAAGGCCAGAGGTAACTCGGTGCAGGCTAGCAGGATGGCCGCTCCGGGCGCCGCATGTTTGTTGCAATAGGCCAGAAGACGCGCGTGGGCTGCGTCAGATGCACCGCCGTAGAAATCGCTGTCGATCATGGCCTGCATCTCGGCAATCTCAGGTTCCGGCAGGCGGTCGTTGGCGGTGATGCCCTCTTTGGCCAGACGATCGGCATAGTCAGTCGCCTGCATGGTCACTGCCGTCCCCAGAACCAGCGCGTTTAATGCTCCGGCAGAGGTAGTGGCTTCGGCGGTTGCGTCAAAAATGCTGAGAATGGGCATCGCCACGCCTTGCCGGATCGCGTGCAGCCTTGCGTGTGGCGTGTTCGAGGCGATGATGCCGAAATCGCAACCCGCGCGTTCCAACGTCAAAAGGGCCTCGCGGAAAACGGCGTCGAATTCGGCCCAGCTGGCCTCATCCCCTGCCACACCGCGCAGGACGCGGGTTTTGGCCTGTGTGACGGATTCAATAGTCATGGGCGGGATGGGTAGCGGCGAGCCGTGACCGCGGTCAGCAAAGTACCGACCCGCGCCCTGGGCAATCGCCCGGTAATAGTCCACGGTCGAGGCCCAGCCCACTCCGCCCAGAATTCCGATCTTTTTCATGACTAACGCCCAGCATGCCAATTCCCGTTCGGGAGGCAGACTGGACGTTTCAGGATGCAAAGACCAGAGGCGATCAGGCCGCCAGCTCAGTTACCGCTTTGTGGGCGTTGCTCAGCGCGGCCTCGGCGTCCAGCGCCATTTTGTCAGCGGCGACCACGTCGACGTTGGTGATGCCAATAAAGCCCAGAACGTGACGCACATAATTGGTGGCAAAGTCGATCTCGGATCCGACAGCGGTGCCGCCCGAGGCGATGGCCAGAACCACACGTTTGTCGGTCAACAGCCCCACTGGACCGTTCTCGGTATACGAGAATGTCAGGCCGACGCGGGCAACCAGATCAATCCAGGCCTTGAACGCGGCAGGCACCGAAAAGTTATAGATCGGCAGACCGATAACGATGGTGTCGGCCTGTTGCAGCTCACCCACCAGGGCATCGGACAGGGCCAGACGCTCGCGTTGCGCGTCATTGCGCTGATCGGCGGGGGTGAAGTTGGCGCTGATCCAGTCTTCGGTCAGCAGGGGCAGGGGGGAGGCCAGATCACGCCGGATGATACGTGCAGCACCCAGGTGGTTTACGACACGGTTGGACAGATCGCGGGTGGCAGAACCCTCGCGGCGGGCCGAGGCGTCGATATGCAGGATGGTCTTGGTCATTTCACTTGGTCCTTCTGATAGGATTTTGCGTCTGGGGCCAATATGGATATTGCGAGAATGAACAAAACTCGGATATATCAACACTGACTGTTGGAATTTGCACATCCGAGGTGATGCCGTGGACAATTGGGACGAAGTAAGAACCGCTTATCAGGTTGCCCGTATGGGGACCGTCAGCGGCGCGGCCGAGGTTTTGGGCGTGCATCATGCCACCGTGATCCGCCATATCGACGCGATCGAGGCGCGGCTAGGTGTCAAACTGTTCCAACGCCATGCACGTGGCTATACGCCGACCGAAGCCGGGGATGATCTGTTGCGCGTGGCGCAAGCGACCGAGGATCAGTTCAACCAACTGGTCGGGCGCATGAAGGGGCGGGGGGATGATGTGTCGGGTGAACTGGTCGTGACCTCGCTGTCCTCATTGGCGCCTTTGGTGGTTCCGGTACTTAGTGAATTCCAGCGCCTGCACCCGGGCCTGATCGTGCGCTATCTGACTGGTGATCGCCTGTTTCGTCTGGAATATGGCGAAGCGCATGTGGCGATCCGGGCGGGTTCAGCCCCTGATCAACCGGACAATGTGGTGCAGCCGTTTATCGATCAGGAAGTCGGGCTTTATGCCAGTACAGCATATGTGGAGCGTCACGGTCAGCCCAAGAGTGTCGAGGACCTTAGAAACCATTTCTTCGTTGGTGCCGACGACGAAAACAGCCGCGCTCCGTTTTCGCGCTGGTTGCGCAAGACCGTAGCGGCCGAAAACATCATCTTTCGCTGTACCAATAATTTCTGCAACCGCGAGGCGGTTATGTCAGGGGCTGGGATCGGTTTCATGGCTCGTTGGGAGGCGGGCCGCGACCCCAATCTGATCGAGGTGATAGAGCCGTTGCCCGAATGGTTCGGGAACTTGTGGCTTGTGACCCATGTGGATTTGCACCGCACCACCAAGGTTCAGAGCTTCCTGACCTATCTGAAAGAACAATCCAAAGGCTGGTCGGCGTGAGTCCTCAGGCCCAGGGCCACCTGGCCATGCTGGTTTTTTCGGCTCTGGTGGCGGGCAGTTTTTCGCTGGGATCTCTGATTGCGAACCAAATCGCGCCCGAAGCAATCACGGCGGCCCGTTTTCTGATTGCGTCGGTTGTGATCGGCGTTGCGGCGCTGCTGACGACCGGGTTACCTCGAAGCGCGACACAGGCACCCTGGCGCTATCTGGTGTTGGGTGGCTTATTCGCCAGTTACTTTGTGCTGATGTTTCACGGGCTAAAGACCGCGCCCCCGGTCAGCGCGGCAGCAGTGTTCACGCTGACGCCGGTGATGTCAGCGGTTGCAGGGTGGGTGTTGCTACGGCAGGTCACCACGCCAAGGATGGCTTTTGCCCTGTCGGTTGGCGCGGTGGGCGCGCTTTGGGTCATATTCCGGGCCGACTGGCGGGCCTTTATAGCGTTTGAGATCGGCGGCGGTGAGATCATCTATTTTTGGGGCTGCGTAATGCACGCGATCTATACGCCGATGGTGCGTAAGCTGAACCGGGGCGAGCCGGCGGTAGTATTCACCTTTGGCACTCTGGTCGCGGGGTGCGTGTTGCTGACGTTATATGGTTGGCCCGAGATCCGCGCGACCAACTGGGCCAACCTGCCTCTGATTGTCTGGGTCGGATTGCTTTATGTTTCGATCTTTGCCACGGCAGCCAGCTTTGTTCTGGTGCAATTCGCGACATTGCGACTGCCGTCGGCCAAAGTGATGGCTTACACATATCTGACACCCAGCTGGGTAATTTTGTGGGAGGTCGCATTGGGTCAGAAACCCCCAGCATTGCTGGTCTTCGTTGGGGCAATTCTGACCGTCGTGGCGCTTGTTCTACTTTTGAAAGCCGAGGAGCAGCCTGGCGCTTCATCCAAACCCGTCCCCGAATGAAGCTTGTACTCCCGCCAGATTGTGCCAGCGTTGGTCGCAGGCAATACAGGGGTAATAACCAATGAGACCAGCACTTTATCTGATTGCAGCGGTGGGTTTGTCCGCCTGTTCGCACCCTTCCCCGAACAACGCCGTTTCGGACTCCGAACTTCAGGGCAGTTGCGAGGCGCTGGTCTCGGCAGAAACGGGGGTTCGTCCACAGGACGTGAGCGCCATTTCCACCCAGGCCGCGCCAACAGGATCGGTGACAACCCTATCCGTCGCGGGGGCAAAGGCACCATGGTTGTGTATGTCTGATCCGTTCGGCGTCATTACCGGTGTGGAATACAGTCAAGAAGGTTAGCCTTGGCGATCCAAGCCAATAGTTGAGACAGATCAAAGTAGACATATGCAAAAATCTTTATCCTTCGGGTCTAGGAGGGCTTCGCCATGTTCACTCACATCATGTTCCCCGTTGATCTGCACCTTCCGCCCGAGGCGCGAAAGGCCGCGAACGTCGCGGCCGAGGTTGCCAAATGGCAAAGCGCAAAGATTACGGTTGTCAGTGTGACAGGTACTCAACCTGGCGATCCGGTACAGACGGACGCGTCCGTGAATGAAGATTTACGTGCTTTCGCTGATCAACTTGCCAAGAACAGCGGGGCGGAGGTAGCTTTCCGCAATATCCATTCAGTCGATGTTGCGGCCGAGGTCGATGGCGACTTGATGCGAGCTGCCGAGGATATCGGGGCCGACCTGATTGTTGTTGGAACTCATGCACCGCGGATCACTGACTACATCTTCTCGAGCCATGCTGGATACCTGGCCAACCACGCCAAGGTTTCAGTGTTTGTGGTGCGTTAGGGTGATCTAAGTATCATTAGTCGCGGGCAGCTCGGTTTCCAGAAACCGTTCAAACGCGTCCAGATTGACCGGCTCGAATTGCCCGAACCCTTGCATCCACACAGATGTCGCACGCAAAGCATCGGGTTCCAGCTTGCACCACTTCACCCGCCCACGTTTCTCCTGACTTATCAGCCCGGCCTTGGTCAGGATCACCAGATGTTTCGAGATCGCGGCCAATGACATCTCGAACGGTTCGGCCACATCGGTCACGGCCATATCATCCTCAAGCAGCATCGCCAGAATGGCGCGGCGCGTGGGGTCGGCGAGGGCTGCGAATACGGTGTCGAGATCATTGGACATCCCTTCGCTCAACCACAGCCTTCGAGTTTGGTCAACCATTTGGTTGAATATGCGGATTCATGGGTTTTGGTTGAAGCCGCTGTGCTTGCGCAGGTTTTACCTCAGCTGAGGTTGGATAAAAAACACTTAAAATCAATCATTTAAGCTGCGGCAATTCGGTTGCTCAACGCCGTTGACTCTGTGCGCCTTGCCCCTTAGCACCCTACCCAAGACTGTACGAGGGAAACGCCCGTGACCGATGATGACCAAAAGCAGCGTATGGCGCAGCTGGAGGCGAAGATCGAGGCGGCGAAAAAGGCAAAGCAGCCCAAGCCTCGTGCAGATGCTGACGTGTCCGGGGGCGAACTTGCCTGGAGGATGGTCATCGAAATGGTATCCGGTCTGGGGATCGGATTTGGCATCGGATACGGGCTGGACAGCCTGCTCGGGACGATCCCGATCTTTCTGGTGCTGTTCACATTGCTGGGCCTCGTCGCCGGAGTGAAAGTAATGCTCCGCAGCGCCAAAGAGGTTCAAGAGAAACAAACGGCAGCGACGGCTGCCGAGAAGGACGAGAGGGACTGAACGTGGCAACTGAGACCACCGCAGCAGAAGGCAGCAGCCTGGTTTTCCACCCGATGGATCAGTTCATCGTCAAACCGCTTTTCGGTGACGGTGCAATTGCATGGTACACGCCCACCAACGTGACCCTGTGGATGTTCCTGGCGATTGCCGCGATCTTTGCTCTGCTGGTTCTCAGCACTTCGAAACGCGCGATTGTTCCGACCCGGATGCAGTCGGTGGCTGAACTGGCCTATGGTTTCATCTACAAGATGTTGGAAGACATCTGCGGCAAGGAAGGCGTTAAGTACTTCCCCTATGTCATGACCCTGTTCATGTTCATCGTCTGCGCAAACTTCCTGGGCATGATCCCGACGTCCTTTACCACCACATCGCATTTCGCCGTGACCATCCCGCTGGCGTTGGCCGTGTTCCTGACCGTGACTGTTCTGGGTTTCGTCAAGAACGGTGCCGCGTTTCTGGGTCTGTTCTGGGTCTCCAGCGCACCGCTGGCCCTGCGTCCGGTTCTGGCGATCATCGAGCTGATTTCGTACTTCGTACGCCCTGTCAGCCACTCCATTCGTCTTGCCGGTAACGTCATGGCGGGCCACGCGGTTATCAAGGTGTTCGCAGGCTTTGCCGCGATCGCCGTGATCTCGCCCGTGTCTGTTCTGGCGATCACCGCAATGTATGGCCTCGAGGTCCTTGTGTCCTTTATCCAGGCCTACGTTTTCACCATTCTGACCTGTGTCTATCTGAAAGATGCTCTGCATCCGTCGCACTAAGGTCTGATACCCCAACATCGAAACTTCCAATTCGTAAGGAGAAACATCATGGAAGGCGATCTCGCACACATCGGCGCAGGCCTGGCAGCAATCGGTTCCGGCGCAGCCGCAATCGGGGTGGGCAACGTTGCAGGCAACTTCCTGGCCGGCGCCCTGCGCAACCCTTCGGCGGCTGCATCGCAGACCGCAACCCTGTTCATCGGTATCGCATTCGCAGAAGCCCTGGGGATCTTCGCATTCCTGGTCTCGCTGCTGCTGATGTTCGCCGTATAATCTGCGGAACCTGATCCTTACGCGCAGGTGGGCCCAAGCCATAGCGGCCCACCTGTTGTAAAGACAACGTTCCGACGGAGGACAACATGGCGACTGAACCTATTGCCGAAGAAGTAGTTGGCAAATGCGTGGACTCTCATGGCTCGGCCATTGGGATGCCGCAGCTCTGCTTTGATTGGTTCCCCAACCAGATTTTCTGGCTGGTCATCACGCTGGTCGTCATCTTTCTGGTTCTGTCCCGCGTGGCCCTGCCGCGCATCGCGGCAATCCTGGCTGAACGCCAGGGGACCATTACAAATGACCTGGCTGCGGCCGAAGACCTGAAGGCCAAAGCGGTCGAGGCCGAAGAAGCCTATAACAAAGCGCTGGCCGATGCCCGTTCTGAGGCGCAGCGTATCGCTGCCGAAGCACGCGCCGAAATTCAGGCTGGCCTGGATGACGCGATCGCCAAGGCGGACGCGGAAATCGCTGCAAAAGCGGCTGAATCGGAAAAGGCGATCGCCGATATCCGTGCCGGTGCGCTGGAAAGCATTCAAGTGGTTGCCAAGGACACGGCGGCTGAACTGGTAACTGCACTGGGCGGCGAGGCGGATGCCAAAGCCATCGACAGTGCAATCGACACGCAGATGAAAGGATAAGCGACATGCGGAACACTCTTGCCCTTATCCTGACCTTTGGCGCTGCCAGCCCCGCGCTGGCCGCAAGCGGCCCGTTCTTCTCGCTTGGCAACACCGACTTTGTGGTCCTGTTGGGCTTTATCGTCTTCATCGCGGTCCTGTTCTATTTCAAGGTGCCGGGCATGATCGGTGGCGCGTTGGACAACCGTGCCGAAGGCATCAAGTCCGAGTTGGACGAAGCCCGTGCCTTGCACGAAGAAGCCCGCACCCTGTTGGCCTCGTACGAGCGCAAGCATCGCGAAGTTCAGACGCAGGCAGACGCAATTGTGGCTGCTGCAAAAGACGACGCCGCGCTGGCAGCCGAACAGGCCAAAGCGGATCTGGAAAAGTCCATTGCGCGCCGTCTGGCCGCTGCACAGGATCAGATCGCATCGGCCGAGGCTTCGGCGGTTAAAGAGGTGCGTGATCAGGCGATTACCGTTGCTGTTTCGGCGGCAAATGCGGTTCTGGCCAAGCAGATGACGGCGACGCAGGCGAACAAGCTGATCGACGCTGCAATTGCCGATGTGGGCGAAAAGCTACACTAAGATCTTCACATGATGAAATTGAAAAACCCGGCCTCAGAGCCGGGTTTTTTCTTCCTTACGATGCGAAGATCATGCCGCTGAGCGTTGACTTGGCAGACGGTTCAGAATGTCCGCATATTTGGTTGAGGCGACAAACAGTTCCGGTAATTCGCTCAGTACAGCGTCGATGGGATCGTAAACCGCCGACGCTTGATCTAGAATCTCATCGGGTATGGATTTCTTTGCGCGTTCTGTTCTTTCGGGCAGGGTAAAGTTCAACTCCAGAAAATCGGCAACTTCGCTCTGTCTGCGCCAGATCGCATCATAACTCAGGCACAGGACAGGCACGTTTTCGAACGTGGCCCATTGCCTCATCTGCTCTGCTTGGTTGAGAACGTCGTATTTGAACAGATCTTCAAAGGTTCCTTTGGCGTGAAGATGTGCGAAATGCTGGTTGATCCAGTCGCGGCCATAGCGACCAAGTACGGAATAGACCGAAAGCGCCGAGTCTTTGGTAGGGCCATAGCAAAACAAGACTTTGACGTTATCGCGGCCTCTTAATCCGCCGGGAAAATCATGTGTTTTGACAAGGCTTCCCTGATGCAACTCGGCCTGTGCCAGATCCATTTCAAAGGTCGCCTTGGGCTTGGGCCACACACGCCGCCGCTTTTGTGCCTTCCACAAAGCATCAAACATGAGCGTGCTACCGGATCGACCGTTGCTGGCTACGATCAGGCAGGGGTTCGTTATTGGGCGTTGCCCGGGTTTGAAAAGGATCATGTCAGACACCAGGGTTTCAGCGACGGTTAAGGTTCGCGACTTGCCTGTCTAATTGGTTTAGCTGCGGGTCAATATCCAGCAGATAACCAGCAGAAATTGCGTAATAAATTATGAACTTTTTGTGTACGGATTTGAGCCGCGACAGTTTGGCGCTGTGCGGGATATCTCGCGCGCTCTTCAGGTTTGACCCGTCTCATGCTGCAATCGCTGCTGCGCGATGGCTTCGTTTCGCAGGGCTTTCTGGTGATCTTCCATACAGCTCTGGACATAGTTCAGATGCTGTTGGACTGCATCGCGGGCTGCATCGGGGTCGCGTGCCTGCAGGGCTGTGTTGATCGCGCGGTGTTGGTCCAGAATGGCACCACGCGTTGTGCGCTGCTGAAACATCATCTGACGGTTGTAGAACACGCCTTGTTGCAGCAGGTCGTACATCGACCGCATCATATGCAGCATAACTACGTTGTGACTGGCCTCGATGATGGCCATGTGGAATAGCGCATCCAGTTGCGCCTCGTCTTGAGGGGCGTTGCGCGCATGCGCAGCCTGCATCTTGTCAAAAATCGCCTGCACCACTTTCAAATCGCTGTCTGATCCCAGCCGTGCGGCACGCTCGGCCGCCAACCCTTCTAGATCGCGGCGGAAAGACAGATAGTCGAACACCGCTTCTTCGTGGCTGCTGAACAGCCGAACCAGCGCCGGGGAAAAGGCAGAGCCCAGAACCTCGGCCACATATATACCGGACCCGGCCTTGGCGGTCAGCAACCCCTGATCCTGCAACTCCGAGATCGCCTCGCGCAACGAGGGGCGCGATACGCCCAGCCGCTCTGCCAACTCGCGTTCCGCCGGAAGCCGCTCGCCTGGGCGCAAGATGCCACGCAGGATCAGCAATTCGATCTGTTTCACCACTGCGATGGACAGCTTTTCAGTCTGGACTTTTTGAAAGGGCATGTCGGCTATTCCGAAATTGGTCAAATCATATGACCACGTAATATTAGCCGGTTCAAGAACAGGTGAGTGTTGGCTTGAAATATTAGGTCAGAATTATTGACATTAAATAATTCACGCTTAGTCTGCCCTGCGAGATAGGGGAGGAGACCAATGTCGACCAAAGACCTGTTTGCCACGCGAACAACGCGGATGAAGGCGTCCGAGATACGCGAATTGCTCAAGCTGTTGGACCAGCCGGGCATTATTTCCTTCGCAGGTGGAATTCCGGATCCGGCTTTGTTCCCAGCAGAGGGTTTTGCAGCTGCATTCCAAAACGCACTGGGGACCGAGCGCCAAGCTCAGGCGCTGCAATATTCCGTCAGCGAGGGCCATGTCCCGCTGCGTGAATGGCTAGTCGATCATATGCGCCAGATCGGGATCGACTGCGGGCTTGATAACATCCTTATCACGTCGGGTTCGCAGCAGGCACTGGATTATCTGGGCAAGTTGTACCTGTCGCCGGGTGATACAGCGCTGGTCGGATGGCCCACCTATCTGGGGGCACTGGCCGCGTTCAATGCCTATGAGCCGCGCTTTGATCGGCTTGGCATCAACGGCAATCGCAGGGCAGCTGAATACGCTGCTGCAGCAGGTGAGGGGGCGGTTAAGTTTGCGTATCTGTCGCCTGACTTTGCCAACCCAACCGGAGAAACCGTAGACCTGCGTGGCCGCGAAACCCTGCTGGACCTGGCGGACGAATTGAACTGTGCTGTGATCGAAGACGGAGCCTATCAGGCCCTGCGCTATGACGGGGATGCGATCCCGCCGGTTTTGGCGCTGGAATTGGCGCGCAAAAGGTCGATCGAAAACTGCAGAACGGTCTATTGCGGAAGTTTCTCGAAAACCCTGTCTCCGGGTCTGCGGGTGGGGTGGGTTGTGGCCGCCAAGCCGGTGATCTCGCAGCTGGTGTTGATGAAACAGGCGGCTGACTTGCATTCCGCGACGATCAACCAAATGGCTATCAACGAAGTGGCGCGTGCCTGCTTTGATACGCATATCCCCATGTTGCGCCGCGTTTACGGCGCACGACGCGATGCGATGCTCAGCGCATTGCGCGAACATATGCCCGATGGAGTGGACTGGACCAAGCCCGAGGGCGGCATGTTCATTTGGGTGACCCTGCTCAAAGGGCTGAGCGGGGCTGACCTGCTGGCCAAGGCGCTTGAGACGGTGAAGGTGGCTTTTGTTCCCGGTCAGGCGTTTTTTCCGGACGGATCCGGGGCCAATACGATCCGCCTGAGCTTTTCGAATTCGGATGAGGCAACAATCCACGAGGGTATCCGCCGGTTGGGCGTCGTCCTGCGAACCTAAATGCAGGAAAGGTTCTGTTAACCATATTGCGGCAATGCTGGCCGCATGATCCGGTATCTGTTCCTCCTATCGGTGCTGGCCGCCTGTTCGGCCGGCACCCCCTATTTCCGGGATATCCCTGCAACCCGCATCGCCGTGAACGGCAGTGTCTTTGACGTGCGCGTGCGCGGGGATCTGGCCGAGGCCGTGCGGATCAACACCCAATACGCCCCGCGTCTGGGTCCGATCAAAGATCGGGCGGGGCTGGCCATGGCGCAGGTTTCGGATTGTCCCATCCTGGATGTGCTGGGCGACGCGGCGGTGACTGTTGGTGTGCTGGACTGTGACCGCGAGGCGGGGGAACGTCTGTTGCTGACCGCCATCTCGACCCCGAATTACGAATGCGTCGATTATGGTATCTATGAGGATATCGGGAAGGACTACGGCTTTCAGGTGTTCGAGTGTACGCCGTACTGAGATACGCGTATTCCTGCGCATTTCGGCAAGATATTGTGGATAAGTCGGGGTGATGTCCCATATCCTGCGCATCTTCGTTGACTCAGCCCCCATCCGTTGCGCAGACTTCCTTCATATAGGAATCACAGGACTCATTGCCTTTGCGCTTTAGCAAACTCAAACTCACCGGCTTCAAAAGCTTTGTTGATCCGACCGATCTGATCATCGCGGATGGGTTGACCGGTGTGGTGGGTCCGAATGGTTGTGGCAAGTCCAACCTTCTGGAAGCTCTGCGCTGGGTGATGGGCGAAAACCGCCCCAAATCTATGCGTGGTGGCGCGATGGAGGATGTGATTTTTGCAGGCGCTGCAACGCGACCGGCCCGCAACTTTGCCGAAGTTGTCCTGACCATGGACAACTCGGAACGACTGGCACCGTCGGGGTTCAACGACGCGGATCAGCTTGAGATCGTGCGCCGTATCACCCGCGACGTGGGCAGCGCCTATAAGACCAATGGCAAGGACGTGCGGGCGCGTGATGTGCAGATGCTGTTCGCCGATGCATCGACCGGGGCGCATTCACCTGCGCTTGTGGGGCAAAACCGCATTGCCGAACTGATCAACGCCAAACCGCGCGCCCGCCGCCGCATTCTGGAAGAGGCCGCGGGAATCTCAGGCCTTTATCAGCGTCGTCACGAAGCCGAGCTGAAACTGAAGGGCACCGAATCCAACTTGACCCGCGTCGACGATGTGTTGGAGCAGTTAGGCGGTCAGCTTGCGCAACTGGCGCGTCAAGCCCGTCAGGCCGCGCGCTATCGCGAGATTGGCGAGCAATTGCGCCAGGCCGAAGGCATGCTGCTTTACCGCCGCTGGAAAGAGGCTGACATGGCCCGCCAGCAAGCCGAAGAAAAGCTGCGCGAACGGATCACCGAGGCATCTCGGGCCGAGGCCGAAGCCCGCGCGGCCGCCACCAAACGTGCCGAAATCGAGGAGACCCTGCCACCTCTGCGCGAAGAAGAAGCCATTGCAGCCGCCGTCCTGCAACGCCAGCAGGTGCAGCGTGATGCGCTGTCGGATCAGGAAACCCGCGCACGTCAAACCATCGAAACGCTGACCAACCGTATTCAGCAATTGGGCAACGATATCGAACGCGAAACCGGCCTGAATCGCGACGCCGGCCAGATGATCGAGCGTCTAGAATGGGAAGCGCGTGAATTGGCCAAAGCCGCCGAAGGGCACGAGGATAAGGTGGCCGAGGCTGCTGAAATCGCGCGTGAGGCGGCGTCAGTGTTGCAGGACCGCGAAGATCACCTGTCGCAGGAAACCGAGGATATGGCACGCTTGGTCGCCCGCCACCAATCGGCGCAGCGTCTGGTTGAAGACAGCCGCAAGACGTTGACTCGATCTGAGGCCGAAGAGGAAAAGGCGCGCAGCGCCGTGGATGAGGCCCGCGAAGCGTTGTCCAACGCAAGCGAAGCCTTTGAAGCTGCGCAGGACGGCGAAGAAGAAGCCCGCGAGGCGGCTGAGGCCGCCGAAGAAGCGCTGGCCGCTGCAGACGAATTGCGCAATGACACACAGGCGCGTGAGGCCGAGGCTCGCGCGCAACGGTCCGAAGCCGAGGGCGAGTTGGGCGCGATCCGTGCGGAAACCTCGGCGCTGGCAAAACTGGTAGAGCGCGATACAGCTGAAGGCGGTCAGGTTTTGGACCTTCTTCGGGTTGAGCCCGGTTATGAAAAGGCGCTGGGTGCTGCGCTGGCCGACGATTTGCGCGCGCCGCTGGTCGAAGGCGACGGTCCTTCGGGCTGGGTTCAGGTGGCAGGCTATGATGCCGATCAGCCCTTGCCGGATGGGGTTGAACCGCTGGCGCTGCATGTGTCCGGCCCGGATCGATTGAGCCGTCGGATCGCGCAGATTGGTCTGGTTGATGCGGATCAGGGCGCGCGGCTGCAGACCTCGCTGAAGCCGGGACAGCGTCTGGTGTCCCGGTCCGGTGATTTGTGGCGTTGGGACGGCTTCCGCGCCTGGGCCGAGGATGCGCCAAGCGCCGCTGCCCTGCGGCTGGAACAGCTCAATAAGCTGGAAGCGCTGAAACAGGAGCTGACCCGCACTGAGGCACAGGCCGAAGGTGCCCGCGCCGGGCATGAGGCGCTGTCGCAACAACTGGCCGATGTCACCGAAGCGGACCGCCGCGCGAGGGATGCCCGTCGCGCCGCCGATCAGCGTATGGCCGAAACCGCTCGCGCGCTCAGCCGCGCCGAGGCCGATCGCAACCTGGCGCAAGGTAAGCTTGAGACCCTGTCGCTGGCCGTGGATCGCCACAAAGAAGATGCCATGTCCGCCCGTGCGCAACTGCGCGAGGCCGAGGGGGCGTTGACCGATCTGGGCGATCTCGACACGGCCCGCGCGCAGGTCGAGGATATCAAGCAAACGGTCGAGGCTGCGCGGATCACTATGCTGACCCATCGCTCGTCCCATGATGAATTGCGCCGCGAGGGCGAGGCCCGCACGCGACGTTCGCAAGAGGTCACAAAAGACCTCAGCGGTTGGAAGCATCGTCTGGAAACGGCGGAAAAACGGATATCAGAACTGGCCGAACGCAAGGAAAGTTCGGAAGAAGAGCTGTCCGAAGCGATGGCAGCGCCTAGCGAGATCGCCGAAGCCCGCGAGGAGCTGAACGAGCTGATTGAAACCGCCGAGGCCCGTCGCGCCGAGGCCGCCGATAAGTTGGCCCAAGCCGAAACCCAGCAGCGCGAGGTGGTGCTGGCTGAACGCGACGCGGAACGTCAGGCTTCAGAAGCGCGCGAATCTCGAGCGGCGGCTGAAGCGCGCTGCGATGCCGCCAAGGAAAGCGTGACGGCAACGGCGGAACGGATTGCTGAGGATCAGCAGCTGACCCCAAATCAGTTACTGAATCAATTGGATGTGAACCCCGATCAGATGCCTGCCGCCGACGCGCTTGAGGCCGAAGTGAACCGTCACAAGCGCCAGCGCGATGCGATGGGTGCTGTGAACCTGCGCGCCGAGGAAGATGCCAAGGAAGTTCAGGAAGAGTTTGACACACTGAACAGCGAAAAGGCGGATTTGGAAGAGGCAATCAAAGCCCTGCGCTCTGGTATCGCCAGCCTCAACCGCGAAGGCCGCGAACGTCTGTTGACCGCGTTTGAACAGGTGAACTCAAACTTTGCCATGCTGTTCAAGCACCTCTTCGGCGGTGGCGAGGCCAATTTGGTTATGGTCGAAAGCGACGATCCGCTGGATGCTGGGCTTGAGATCATGTGCCAGCCGCCGGGCAAGAAATTGTCGACGCTTAGCCTGTTGTCGGGTGGCGAACAGACCCTGACGGCGACGGCCTTGATTTTTGGCGTCTTCCTCGCCAATCCGGCCCCGATCTGCGTGCTGGATGAGGTCGACGCGCCGCTTGACGATGCTAACGTTACCCGGTTCTGCGACCTGCTGGATGAGATGTGCCGCCAGACCGATACACGTTTCCTGATCATCACCCACCACGCGGTGACGATGGCGCGGATGGATCGTTTGTTCGGCGTGACCATGCAGGAACAGGGCGTCAGCCAACTGGTCTCGGTCGATCTGAAAAAGGCCGAGCAGATGGTCGCTTGACCCATCACTGCAACGTTATGCCCTTTTCATCACCACTCGGGGTAGGGTGTAGGTATGATCCGTCTTTTGATCCTTGCCCTGCTGACCGCAAGCCCGGCATGGGCGGCCGAATGGCCAACCAAACCCGGAGATATTCCCCTTACGCCAACGGAACTGGAGGCGCTGGCCGGGCGCACGCTGACCTTCTATGATGATGGGCAGTCCAGTTTCTCGGCCGGTGGGGCCTATTCGTACACCTACGCCAGCGGAGAATCCGCCTTTGGCACCTACAGTATCGCAGAGGATGGCAGCGTCTGTATCGCATATCGAAACGGATTCAGTCGCTGTGATCTGTATGTACACAGTGGTGAGCGGTTGATCTTGATCGATCAAAAGGGTGACAGATATCCGGTGCGGCCAGAGTGAAATCAAACGCTTCCGGTCATGCCACACTTCCGATCCATTGCGGACGGCATGCGGCATAACCGTTTCGATTTGGATTTCAGCCTATTAATATCCTGAAAATCGACACAATACGTCAGCTGTAGCGATCCATCTGAGGAGCAGTTTAGTGACCGACGAAACCGAAAGTAACCTGGCCCTTGGAAAGCAGCGGGGATCGCATGGCCGTCAGCAGGACGAGGGCGTTCTGGTTATCCGCACCGTTGCTATGCCGGCCGATACCAACCCGTCGGGCGATATTTTTGGGGGCTGGCTGATGTCGCAGATGGACCTTGCGGCAGGGAACATGGCTGGCCGTGTCTCGCAGGGGCGCGGGGCAACGGTTTCGGTTGAGGCGATGCAGTTTCTGCGCCCGGTCAAGGTGGGTGATGAGGTGACGCTCTATGCCACGCTACGCAAGGTTGGGCGTACGTCCATGCGTATTCACGTCGATGCCTGGGCGCGTCCCCGATACTCTGAGAAGGCGCAAAAGGTCACGGATGCCGATTTCGTCTTTGTGGCGCTGGACGAAGACGGCGCGCCACGTCCGGTGTTAGAGGGCACGTGACGCCCTTGATACCTTAAAGGCGGCTCAACAGGTCCGGTGTTGGCCAGGCATCTGCGGGCAAGCCCAGCCGCGCCTGTTCCGCCTGTACCGCAGCCCGCGTACCTGCGCCCAGAATCCCGTCGATCTTGCCGACGTCATGACCGCGTGCTTGCAGTTTGCTTTGCAGCTGTTTCATCTGCGCGCCGGAAAGTCCCTGTGCAGCGTTCCCGGCATCATAGATTTGACCACCTTCCAGTCGTGTGCCGAAATAGGCCGCGGTCAGAACGTAGACAAAGCTTTGATTCCATTCGAAATAGACGTCGAAATTCGGATAGGCCAAAAAGGCCGGGCCGTTGTGTCCCTGCGGCAAGATCAGCGATGCAGGCAAGTTCGTCAGGGACCCGCTGCGGGCCTGCACACCCATCGCCTGCCAGTCGGTCACGGGGCGCGGTTTGCCCGGGCCGGACAGTGACCAATCCATTTGCGCGGGCACCGTCACCTCTTGCAGCCACGGCTGCCCCGGCTGCCAGCCCAGATGTGACAGCATCTTGGCGCCCGACATCAGCGCGTCCGGCGCGGATGTTTTCAACGAGACCGTGCCGTCTCCGTCCCCGTCGACACCGTTTTCCAGAATGTCGCGAGGCAGCATTTGCACCATGCCAATCTCACCAGCCCAGGCACCGGTGGTTCGGTTCGGGTCGAAATTACCCTGTTGGTATAGCTCGATGGCCGCAAAGATCTGTGGTCGAAACAATTCGGGGCGGCGGCAATCATGGGCCAGTGTCACCAGCGCATTACGGGTGTTGAAGTCGCCCTGAAACGCGCCGTAGTCGGTCTCGAACGCCCAAAAGGCCAAAAGAACCCCGCGTGAGACGCCGTATTCCTGCTCAATCCGGTCAAACACCGCGTCATATTTGCGCGACATGGCCTGCCCTCGATCGATCCGGTTTTGCGAGATCAAGTGGCGCGAGAAATCGATGAACGGCTTTTGGAACACACCCTGTGCACGGTCGGCTTTCAGCACCGCTCCGTCCTGCTGCACGCCTTTGAAAAACGCATTGACGGTGGATTTGTCGAATCCTTGCTGGACGGCTTCAGCCTTTAGCCCTTTGACGAAGGAATTGAACCCACCACCACATTGGGCAAGGGCGGGCGAGGCGAACAGAACGGCGGCAACAAAGCCAGAGAGAATGCGCATGGGCAGGTCCGTCAGAGAATAAAGCTGACCCCAACCCACACCGATAGAAGGCCAAGCGCAAGCCCCCAAACGGTCCACAGCATGTTACATGCGCGGAAAACCTCTGACGCGCCGATTTCGCGCGGAGCATTGCTGTTCACCCAGGCCAGATCGCGGACTTTCCCGTCATAGCTGCGTGGGCCGGCCAAAGCCACGTTCAAAGCGCGTGCCATGGCAGCCTCGGGCCATCCCGCATTCGGTGAGATATGGCGGCGCGCATCCGCCACCATGTCAGGCCAGCGCGCCCATTGACCGGACAGTGCCACGATCATCACGCAGGTCAGGCGCGCGGGGATCAGGTTCAGCACGTCGTCCAGTCGGGCGGCGGCCCAACCAAAGTCGCGGTACTTTTCGGTGCGGTAGCCGATCATACTGTCGGCGGTGTTGACGGCCTTATAAATCAGCAACCCCGGCAACCCGGCGAGCAGGAACCAGAAAGCAGGCGCGATGACCCCGTCGCTAAGGTTCTCGGCTGCGCTTTCGATCGCAGAGCGGGCAACCTGAGCCTCGGTCATGTCGCGAGTGTCGCGGGACACGATCATCGCGACCTTGGCGCGGCCCTCGGCCAAGGAGTCGCGCAGCCCATCGCCTACATCGCGCACATGCGACACCAGCGATTTCTGTGCCAGCAGGATGGCGCAGAGTATGATCTCAGCGACTGGTCCTAGCAGCGCTAGCACACGTCCAAGGGTAAACGCACCAACGACCAGAAGTGCCACCACTGCGACGCCTTTCAACCGCCGCTGCGCGCCGTGGTTCAGGTGCTTGTCCAGCCATCCGATGATGTTGCCCATTGCCACAGCCGGGTGGCGAACACGCGACCATAGCCAGTTCGGCTCACCCAATGCTGCGTCCAAACACATGGCGCAGACCAGCATGAAAGTGGTGCTCACAGCGCGGCCTCTAACCTGCTCCAGCCATCCGCTGGGGGCAGGCCAAGCCGCAAGTAGGTTTGGGAGTATGGGAAGACTCGGCTCCAGATATGGACACGGGCCAGGCGGTCTTGCCATTGGGCGGCGTTGTCGACGGTGTAGAGGCGAAACAGCGAGGTGCCCCCGGTCAGAGTGGCTCCTTTGTTGATCAGTAATCGATCCAGCCGGTCAGACTCGGCGGTCAGGTGCTGACGGGTGGTCCTGGCCCAGTCAACGTCCCGCAAAGCCTGCTCTCCGATCCGCAGAGCGGGGCCGGACACGGACCACGGCCCTGTCAGGTCGTTCAGCCGGGCGATCAGGTCAGGGTGACCGATGGCAAACCCCAGCCGCAGCCCGGCGAGCCCCCAGAACTTGCCAAAGCTTTTCAGCACGATCACGCCGGGGCGATTGGCCAGATGGATCAGTGAGGCTTCGGGGCGGATATCGCAAAAGCTCTCGTCAATCACGGTCAATGGGGCGTTGGCATCCGCCTCGGACCAGAGCCGGCCATCGGGGTTGTTTGGATGGACGATAACACGGGCTTCAGCCGGGCCGTCAGGTTGAACGGTCCAGCCTTGTGCGGTGAAGGCGGCGGCGTGTTCGTTATAGGTGGGTGTCGTGATCTGAACCTTACCACAAGCGGCCAGCGCCGGAATGCGGGCAATCACCGCCGACGCACCAGGTGCGGGCAGGATCGCAGCACCTGCGGGCACCGACCAGAATTGGCGTGCGGCATCAGTCAGGCGTTCAAATGCGCCATGATCCGGCAGCTCGGCCCAGTCCGAGGGAATAAGCCCGGACATCTGGTAGGGGCGGGGATTTATCCCGGTGGACAGGTCCAGCCAATCCGCACGCGTTCCGCCATAGGATGCGATGGCTCCGTCCAGCCCTCCGCCATGGTCGCGGGCGGCGCGCGGATTCAAATTCTTGTTAGGGCTTGCCATGGGGGGTCTCGCTGGAATCGCCTGTTTCGGCCCGTTTCAAGCGGATTTTTGCCGTTTACACAAGCGAATCCGCGAGTTCCGGGCCTTCGGTCAACGCCGTTAACGCTTTGTTAAGGAATAACCGTGATCACAATTCACGGGGGGTCGGCACCATTCACTCTTTTTTGGGCCGAGGTTGTCGCAAATGAATGTTTTGATTGTCGAGAGTAACCCCGACCTAGGTCGGGTCTGGAAAAGGCATCTGGAACGGCACGGCGCCGAAGTGACGCTGGTGGCCGGGCAAGAAGCCGCGATTCTGGCGCTGTATGGTCAGGAGTTCGATATCATCGTGCTGGATCTGGTGCTTGAAACCGGCAGCGCACTGGCCGTGGCCGATTTCGCCAGCTATCGCCGCCCCGAGGCGCGGGTGATCTTTGTCACCAACACCACTTTTTTTTCGGACGGGTCGATCTTTGCCCACAGCCCGAATGCCTGCGCCTATGTGCAAAGCGCAACGCCGCCAGAGGACCTGGCGGCGATGGTCGAACATTACGCGGCGGGTCGCTGACCGCGCCTATGCGGTTCCAGATAATCCAGTTCCGGGTTCACCGGAATGATCCGGTTCGGATTGATCGTCTCGTGGCTATAGTGATAGTGGCGCACGATATGGTTCATATTCACCGTCTGCGCGACGCCCGGCCACTGATATAGCTCGCGTGTGTATGCCCACAGGTTCGGATAGTCGATCAACCGCCGCTTGTTGCATTTGAAATGCAGATGATAGACCGGATCGAACCGGATCAGGGTGGTGAACAATCGCCAATCCGCTTCGGTCACCTGATCACCCATCAGATAGCGGTTTCGGGCAAGGTGATCTTCAAGCCAGTCCAGTGTGTCGAACAGCGGATGCACTGCGGCGTCATAGGCCTGTTGCGTGGTGGCAAAGCCGGATTTGTAGACGCCGTTGTTGATGTCGGAATAAATGCGGGCGTTGACCTCTTCGATATCGTCCCGCATCGCCTTGGGCCAGTAGTCATCGGTGTTGCCGGTAATGCCGTCAAAGGCCGTGTTGAACATGCGGATGATTTCCGAACTTTCGTTCGAAACGATGGTCTGTTGTTGCTTGTCCCACAGGATCGGCACAGTGACACGGCCCGAATAAGCTGGATCAGCCTTGGTATAGATCTGGTGTGCGTAATCGAACCCATAGAGGGTGTCGCCGGTTGCTCCGTGGTCGTCAGTTTCAAAGGTCCATCCCTTGTCCAGCATGTCGGGATGCACCACCGAGACTGAGATCAGATCGCTCAGCCCTTTTAGTTCGCGAAAGATCAGTGTGCGGTGTGCCCAAGGGCAGGCGTGGCTGACATAAAGGTGATAGCGACCTGGTTCCGCCCTGAAACCGTCCTTGCCGGACGGCCCTGCGCTGCCATCTGCGGTCAGCCAATTGCGAAACTGCGCGGCGCTGCGTTTGAAGGCGCCGCCGGTGGATTTGGTGTCATACCAAGTGTCGTGCCATTTGCCGTCGACCAACAGGCCCATTGCGTATCCTCCGCTTGTACGTTTCGACAAACATAGGGTGTTGAACACAGCCTTGACACATGAAGGGTCGCGCACTGGCTCTGCGCCTGCGCACAGGGCATGCGATGATTTCCCAGCAACAGATCGTCAGCGCATGGCGCTATGTGACGGCCTTCACTAGATTTTTACAGTTGACCCGTCACAATGGAATCCATTGCCGGGGGAATAATTGTTATGAGTACCTATGTTTCAAAGGAAATAACCGCAGAATTAGACGCGGCGCGAATCGCGGGGTTGAAGAAATCCAGCCGCCTTCGTGTCGAGGTTGACGACAATACGTTCAAAATACTCAGATTGCGGAAAGATGGCTTTACGGTTGAGGCCGCTACGACGCCGCAATTGCGTGGATTGGTCGATATCTACGATGGTGCGCGCCATTTGTATCAATGCCTGATCATCGCCGACGATGAAGAGGCCGGTGAGATGCGGTATGAGTTCAAGCGCAATACAGCCGCGGCCGACAAGGCTCCGCTGGATTTCTACCGCGCACCCGACGCGCCGATTGCCTTGCTGGGGCACAAAGACTAGGGGCGGATTTCCACCACGGTGCCGTCTGGCGTCAGGCTCCACAGTTGCGCCATTTCTGCGTTTGAAAGGGCGATGCAGCCCGCAGTCCAATCTCCGGGCAGGGTCAATTCTGCGATACCGTTTGGTTGCCCGTGAATGAAGATATCTCCGCCCGGATCGATCCCCTGACTTTGGGCGCGGGCGATGTCCTCGGGCAAGGGGTAGTTGATCCCGAGGGAAAGGTGGTACGCGCTTTGCGGATTGCGTCGGTCGATCCGGAAGATACCGACCGGAGTCTTACCGTCGCCTTCCTTCTGTTTGTTCCCTTCGGGCTCAAATCCCAATGCCACGTCGGTCTGCATAACAATCGCACCGTTCAGCGTCGCAGTCAGCCGACGGGCGGATTTTTCGATCAGGATGTGATCGATTTGGGTCGCCACTTGTGCCATTGGTGGCGCCGGAGGGCGTGGGCCAAACCTATGCCAACCAAACCATACCGCGCCCGCCAGAACGACAAACAGGGATAAAAGCGCAACCTTGCGCATGGCTCTATTGGAGGTCGCCAAACGCGCGTTTCAGGCGGGCGCAGGCTTCCTCGACGCGGCTGCGCTGGGTGGCCAGATTGAACCGTTCGAAAGTCTCGCCGCCCGCGCCGAATCCGGGGCCGGAGGAAGTGGCAATGCGGGCGTCCTCGCGCAGACGTCGAACAAACTCGTCGTGATCCATCCCGGTGCCCGAGAAATCGACCCAGGCCAGATAGGTGGCCTGCAAGGGCATCGACCACAGACCGGGTATTTCGGCGGTGGCGGCGTCGAACAGTTTGCGGTTGTCGTCCAGATGCGCCACCTGAGCATCCGCCCATGCCGCGCCTTCCGGCGAATAGGCGGCGGTGATCATGGCCACGCCCAAGGCGCTGGGCGCATAATCCAACGTTTTCAGCCGATGCCGCATAGTGGCGCGCAGCTTGTCGTCGGGGATGATCATGTTGCCGGTCCGCTGCCCCGCGATGTTGAACGTCTTTGACGCCGCAGTCAGCGTCACGGTCCAGGCGCGTGCCTCGGGTGCGGCCTTGTCCATCGGCACGAATGTATGACCGGGATAGACCAAATCCTGATGAATTTCATCCGACACAAGGATTAGCCCGTTGCGCTCGGCAAAGGCGGCGACGGCCCGCAGTTCCTCGGGGCTCCAGACCCGACCCGAGGGGTTTTGCGGCGAGCACCACATCAACAGCTTTTCTGACCCGTCCAGCCGTGACTGTGCATCCTCAAGATCAATGCCATAGCTGTCGCCTTGCCGCGCCAGCGGGCATTCCACCACGCGCCGCCCGGCGGTGTTAATCTTATGAGCAAACTCGTGATAGACTGGGGTGAAGATAACGACGCCATCCCCCGGCTGCGTCCAGACGTCCAGACACAGGGCAATTGCATTGCCCAATCCTTGCGAGGTCAGCACCCAATTGGTGTCAACCGCCCAATCGTGGCGGCTCTGCATCCACCACTGTACAGCGGCAAGGTATTGCGGGTGTTCCCAGGAATAGCCAAAGGCCCCATGATCGGCGGCATCCCGGACCGCCTCAATCACGCAGGGCGCTGTGGCATAATCGGAGTCGGCGGTCCACATGGCCAGCCCGTCCTGCGGAGAAACCCCATAGAGTTTCTCCATCTTGTCCCATTTTGAACTGTTGGTGCCCCGGCGGTCGATCAGGTCGTTGAAAGTCATGTCTGCTCCATCTGTCCGCAGGAAAGCTAGCTACAATTCCCGCAGGTGCAAGGGGGGCGTTGCGGCGGGGGGCGGGATGGCCTAAATCAACCCCATGAAACGCAATATCCTGATCCATCCCGACCCTCGTCTGAAAAAGGTCTGCGCCCCGGTGACCGACCTGTCGGACGAACTGCGCAAACTGGCCGACGACATGCTTGAGACGATGTATGATGCGCCCGGCATCGGGCTGGCGGCGCCACAGATCGGCGTGCTGGACCGGCTGATTGTGATGGACTGCATCAAAGAAGAAGGCGAGACACCTCGCCCCCTGATCATGTTCAACCCCGAGGTCATCGCCTCTTCAGACGAGACCAACGTCTACGAGGAAGGCTGCCTGTCGATCCCTGAGCAGTTCGCCGAGGTGACGCGCCCGAAAGTGGTGGACGTGACGTGGATGGATCGCGACGGGAACTTGCAGCAAGAGACGTTCGATGGCCTCTGGGCAACCTGTGTGCAGCACGAGATCGACCACCTGAACGGTAAGCTGTTCATTGATTATCTCAAGCCGCTGAAACGTCAGATGATCACCCGCAAGATGCAGAAACTTAAGCGTGAGCAGGCCCGCGCATGACCGTTCGTGCCTGCCTGCCATGGCCCGACAAACGTCTGCGGACCAAGGTCGAGGATGTGTCTGAAGTAACTGACGAAATTCGCACCATCTGGGATGACATGATCGACACGATGGAGGCCATGCCCGGCGTTGGCCTTGCCGCCCCGCAGATCGGCGTGATGCTGCGGCTGGCGGTCGTTGACGGTTCGACCGAGAGGGGCCGTGCAGTACGTCTGGCGAACCCCGAAATTCTGCATAGCTCGATCGAGCTGCGCGAACACGAAGAGGCCAGTCCAAACCTTCCCGGCGTCTCGGCGAAGGTGAAACGCCCACGTGCGGTGACGGTCCGGTTTCTGAACGAACAGGGTATGATCGACCGCCGCGACTTTGTCGGGATCGAGGCCACCAGCGTGCAGCATCAAATCGACCATCTGAACGGCCGGATGTATTTTGATCGTCTCAGCAAGGTCAAACGCGACATGCTACTGCGCAAAGCCAAGAAACAGGGGTAGAAATGCGCGTCATTTTCATGGGCACGCCCGATTTTTCGGTCCCAGTTCTGGATGCGCTGGTTGAGGCCGGGCATGAGATCGCCTCAGTCTATTGCCAGCCTCCGCGCCGGGCAGGGCGGGGTAAGAAGGACCGTCCGACGCCCGTACATGCCCGTGCCGAGGCATTAGGTTTGGCCGTCCGCCATCCGGTTTCACTAAAGTCACCTGAGGAACAGGATGCCTTTGTCGCACTGAACGCTGATGTGGCCGTAGTGGTGGCCTACGGGCTGCTGCTGCCGCAACCCATTTTGGACGCACCGGTGCAAGGCTGCCTGAATATCCATGCAAGCCTGTTGCCACGCTGGCGCGGGGCCGCTCCGATCCATCGGGCGATCATGTCGGGCGATGCGGAAACCGGCATCTGTATCATGCAGATGGAGGCCGGTTTGGACACCGGCCCCGTGCTGCTGCGGCAGGTTACCAGAATCGGCCCACAGGAAACCACGGCGCAGCTGCATGATCGTTTAGCGCCGATGGGGGCTGATCTGATCGTGAATGCGCTGGCCCGTCTGCCCGAACTGACGCCCGAGCCTCAGCCCGAGGACGGCGTGACCTATGCCTCGAAGATCGACAAGGCTGAGGCGCGGGTCGACTGGGCCCGCCCGGCGGTCGACGTGGATCGCCAGATCCGTGGCCTGTCCCCTTTTCCTGGTGCGTGGACTCTGATCGGGGGGGATCGGGTCAAGCTGCTGGCCTCGAAACTGGCAGAGGGGCAGGGGGCGCCCGGAGAGGTTCTGAACGATACGCTGCGTGTGGCCTGCGGTGAGGGGGCAATTGACCTGTTGCGCTTGCAGCGGGCAGGGAAAGGGGCACAGGATACCGAAACCTTTCTGCGGGGATGGCCGGTCGTGGCCGGAACCTGCCTGACCGCGGAGTAAGACAGATGTTCATGGTCTTGATGGGCACCGTCGTGATTGCCGGTATCGTGGGCTACCTGGCTGAAAAAACCGGCTTTACCCATAACGGATACCTGCCCTCGATCATCATTTGCGTGGGTGGGGCGTTTCTGTTCTATTTTGTCCGCATCATGTTCGGTATCAGTTTTGGCCCGCCCGGCCTGAATGCTGTGATTTCGTCCATCGGTGCGTTGATCATCGTGCCAACCCATTGGAGAAAATAACGTGCCCGTCATTGCCCTGATCGTCATTGGTGCTGCCGCCGGATTCCTGGCCACCCGGTTAATGCGGATCGAGGCAAATATACCAACGACCATGCTGATTGGAATCGTAGGTGCGCTGGTGGGTGGGTTCCTGTTGCGCTTTTTTATCACCGTGGCGGGTTGGCTGTCGGGCTTTGTGGGCGCGGTGTTGGGTGCGCTGTTGGTGATCTGGATCTGGCAAACCTATCTGCGCCGCTAACCTCTTGACCTTTGGACAGGATACCGACCAGATCGCCGGAATATCCAACCTGAAAGGTGCCTCATGCCTCATGACCTGAATTCCGGTGACGTCGCTTTGATGGGGGTGCCGATGGATCTGCACTCGTCCTTTCTGCAAGGGCCGGCCTTTGCGCCGGGTCGTATCCGCGAAGCGCTGCATTCCGGGGCCGCCAACCTGACAGCCGAGGATGGAACCGATCTGGGCGCGACGGACCGCTTCAAGGATACCGGCGACCTGGATGTGTTCGAGATGATCGGGCAGGAACCCATCGACCGGATCGAAAAGGGCGCTTCCGCCCGCATCGCAACCGGTGCGCGGCTTTTGTCGTTGGGCGGGGACCACTCGGTCGCTTATCCGCTGATCAAGGCGCATGCTGAGCGGTATGAGGGGCTGAACATCCTGCATATCGACTCGCACCCCGACCTTTATGACAGCCAGCAGATCGGCCCTTTGGGCCACGGTTGCCCATTCGCGCGGGTGATGGAAACTTGCCGGATCAAACGCCTGGTGCAGGTGGGTATCCGCACCATGAACAGACACCAGCAGGAACAGGCCGACAAGTTCGGGGTCGAGGTTGTCGACATGCGTGCTTGGCGTCCCGATATTGAAATCCGCTTTGATGGTCCGGTCTACCTGTCGCTGGATCTGGACGCGCTGGATCCGGCCTTTGCGCCCGGAGTGTCGCATCACGAACCCGGCGGGTTGAGTACTCGGGAAGTGATCAACCTGATCCACCGGTTCGAAGGTCAGCTTGTTGGTGCGGATATTGTCGAGCTGAACCCCCATCGCGATCCCTACGGAATGACCGCAATGGTGGCGGCGAAATTCGTCAAGGAAATCGGTGCGCGGTTGTTGTCGCGTTAATGGCGGGGCGGGCGGCTTTTGTAAGCGGGCAGCCTCCAGCCGAACATCAACGAACCCGCCCGCAAGGCCCAGCATATCAGCGCACAGGTTGCTAGCGTCACAAGTTCGTCGACCCCAAGACGGTATGCGATCACGGCGGTCACAGCACCCGCGAAAGCGCACGAGACGTAGAGTTCCCCCTGTTTCAAAACCAGCGGCACCTCGTTACAGACAACATCGCGCATCAGCCCGCCCAGACAACCGGTGCAAACCCCCATCAGAACCACGATGGTTCCGGATTGTCCTAGCGACAGCGCCGCGCCAGTCCCGGCAGCCACCGCAATCGAAAGGGCAAAACTGTCCAGCCAGACCAGCCAGTTATAACGGCTTTCAACCAGGTGAGCGGTGAAGAACACCAGCACCGCTGCTGCAACGGCGATCAGGATATAATCGGGCTGGCCGACCCAAAATATGGGGTGACGATCCAACAACAGATCGCGCACAGTGCCGCCGCCCACTGCTGTCAGGCAGGCGATGAAGGCAAAACCCACCAGATCTAGCTGTGCCCGGCTGGCCACCAATGCGCCCGTCAGTGCGAAAACCAGAACCGAAGCATAGTCAAGAAAGGCCAGCCAGCTCATGCCTGTGTCTTTTTGGGCTTAAAGGGCGCCATCCCGGCGCGAGCCAGTTCATCTGCCTTTTCATTCTCGGGGTGGCCCGCGTGGCCTTTGACCCATTCCCAGGTCACATCGTGACGGGTCTGAGCCTCATCCAGCCGTTGCCACAGATCGACATTCTTGACCGGCTTTTTGTTCGAGGTCTTCCAGCCGTTTCGCTTCCATCCAAAAATCCAGCCGGTTACGCCGTTTTTTACATAAGCGCTGTCCGTGATGACGGTGATTTTCGAAGCACGCTCGAGTGTCTCAAGCGCGCTGATCGCGGCCAGCAGTTCCATGCGGTTGTTAGTAGTCTCGGCCTCGCCGCCCTTCAGCTCGCGCTCTTTCAGGACTTTGTCGCCATCCATTGCGCGCAGTAGTACGCCCCAGCCGCCGGGGCCGGGATTGCCGGAACAGGCGCCGTCGGTATAGGCAAACAGCTCAGGCATGGGCCAGCACCAGAATGAACCCGTCATAAGACCCGGCCAGACCTGTGCCCATACCGGTGGTAATCCGGTCGATGGTGAACCCGGCCTGTTCAAGCGCGGCCTCGATCTCGGTCTGAGAGAAATAGGTGTAGTAGCGATCCAGATCGTCGCGGTGTTCGCCCGTGCCCAGCTTCAGGCCGAGGAAAAAGATGCCCTCGGGCTTCAGTGCCCGGTGAATGGCCGCCAGGTGGCGCGGGAAATCTGTGCGGGGGGCGTGTAGCAGGGAAAAGCTGGCATAGATGCCGTCATAGGCGTCCACCTCGTTCACATCGTCAAACGTGCCCAGATGCGCGTCGACACCATTTTCCCGCGCGTGATTGACGAAGGCAGGGGTTGCGTCAAGCGCGCGAACCGACAGACCCTCGCGCATGAAAAAGGCGCTATCTGATCCCGGGCCCGAGCCCAGATCCAGAATGTGGCCACTGCCAACGGCTTCGGTAAAGGCCAGGCGGGCCTCAATCTGTTCCGGGGGCAGGGGGACTTGCAGGTACTCCGCCACATGTGTCGTATAGGCGTGGATCGTTTTGTCGTCGGTCACAGGTACACTCCCACAGCCAAGCAGGCCAGCACGATAGCAGTCAGCGTAACACGCAGCCGCAGCCACCAGGTTGGGGTCAGGCGCCAATAGGCAAAGATGGCATCCAACACCAACAGCCCGGCGAAACCGTACATTAGATTGGTGCCGGTGCTGACAGGGCCGCCCCCGGTTTTGAAGAACGCCCATAGCGCGGGCAGAACCGACAGGGCGTAACATGTTGCCGCCTTGCCACCTGAGGTTTTGGTGGCGAACCCCCACAGAACGCCGGACATGAAACTCAGGATTACCGAGCCATAGAACAGCTGTACATATGGCCCGACGAAACGCGAGCCAAACATCTGCGTACCCCAACTGTGCAGATCATCGTTCAGATAAGTCAGTGCGCCCCAGACAAACGGTATCAGCCCCGCCAATCCAAGAAAAAGCGGGGCCGTTGGTATGCCCCTCATGCAGGTTCTCTCAGCACGCGGGGTACTTTGAACTCGACATTTTCCGTGGCCGTTTCGACCAGCTCGACGGTCACGTCATAGTGGGCGCGGAAGGCGTCGATCACTTCGTTGACCAGCACTTCAGGAGCCGATGCCCCGGCGGTGATCGCAACCGTTGAGATTCCTTCGAGCGCCCGCCAATCGATCTCGGTCGCGCGTTGCACCAGCTGCGCATAATTGCAGCCCGCACGCGAGGCGACCTCGACCAGGCGGCGCGAATTCGAGGAATTCGGCGCGCCGACAACCAGCAAGGCATCCGATTTCGGGGCTACGGCCTTGACGGCCTCTTGCCGGTTGGTGGTGGCGTAGCAGATGTCTTCCTTATGCGGTCCAACGATAGCCGGGAACCGTCGTTCCAGCGCGGCGATGATGTCCTTGGTGTCATCCACCGACAGGGTGGTCTGGGTGACAAAGGCCAGTTTGGCCGGATCGCGCACCTGTACGGTGGCCACATCCTCGACGGTTTCGACCAGCAGAACCTCACCCTCGGGCAGCTGGCCCATGGTGCCGACGGTTTCGGGGTGACCTTTGTGACCGATCATGATCATTTGCAACCCGGCCTCGGCGTGGCGCTGGGCCTCGACATGAACCTTGGACACCAGCGGGCAGGTTGCATCGACATAGATCATCTCGCGCTGTGCCGCGGTGGCTGGGACGGATTTTGGCACGCCATGGGCTGAGAAGATCACCGGGCGGTCGTCGGGGCATTCGTCCAGTTCTTCGACGAACACGGCACCTTGCGCGCGCAATCCGTCGACAACAAATTTGTTATGCACGATCTCGTGGCGCACATAGACCGGCGCGCCCCATTTCTGTAGCGCCATCTCGACAATCTTGATGGCGCGGTCGACACCGGCGCAGAATCCGCGCGGGGCAGCAAGGTAAAGTGTCAGGGGTGGCTTAGTCATGTCACGGTCTCCTTAGGCCACAGGTAAGTCTTTTCCCGGCCTTGGTCCAGACAGGAGCTTGTCATTTCCCTGACATGAATCGGTGCTAGCCAATAGATGTTTCAGCACCTGTTCATTGTTAAAAAGGCGCGGTCAGAAGTGAGACACTGACCGCGCCGATTACTTTCCCCGGGTTTGATAGGTGACCGGGGTCTATTGTCCACCGGCAGCCGCAACGCTGCGCGGTTCCATCGGCATTTCCCGCGGAGGCCGTCCGATTACATCACGCAAGTCTTCCAGCTCGATGAAGTTATCGGCCTGGCGGCGCAACTCGTCCGAAATCATCGGCGGTTGGCTGCGGATGGTCGAAACAACCGAAACACGCACGCCTTGACGTTGCAGACTGGCAATCAGCGGGCGGAAATCCCCATCGCCCGAAAACAGCACGATATGATCAACGCGCGGTGCAAGTTCCATGGCATCAACGGTCAGTTCGATGTCCATGTTCCCTTTGACTTTCCGACGCCCCATGCTGTCGGTGTATTCTTTTGCCGGTTTGGTCACCATCGTGAAGCCGTTGTAATGCAGCCAGTCAACCAAGGGACGGATCGGCGAATACTCGTCATTTTCCAATAGCGCTGTGTAGTAGAAAGCACGAAGCATCTTGCCGCGGCGCATGAACTCCTGGCGCAGCAATTTGTAGTCTATGTCAAACCCCAGTGCTTTTGCGGCCGCATAAAGATTCGAGCCGTCGATGAACAGCGCTAGCCGTTCGTCTTTATAAAACATAAATAGATCCTTCCGGTACTAACCAGAACGCCGGATGATTAGGTGAGTGAGCTAGAAAATAGGCGGCGCGCTGATATGCCTATAATTAGGGCTTTTATCATGTATCGCAACCATGCAATTCACCGAATATAGCGAGGAGTAGGAGCAAATCTTTGTCAGAAGCAGTGATTGCACTGGGGGCGAATCTCAATTTGAGAGCATCTGGGCCCAAGGTGACACTTCAAAAGGCAATTGACGCGATTTTGCGTCAGGGGGTGCTGATTCGCGCCGTCAGCCGCTTTTTCGAGACCCCTTGTTTCCCTGCCGGAGCTGGGCCGGATTACGTCAATGCCGCCGCATTGATCGAGACTGAAAAGACCCCCGCCGAGGTTCTGCAATTACTGCATGAGGTCGAACACGAATTCGGCCGTGAGCGGGTGCAACGGTGGGGCATGCGAACCTTGGATTTGGATCTGGTCTGTTACGACGACCTAGTCCTGCCGGATCGTGCCGAATACGACCGTTGGCTAAACCTGCCGCCCGAGGTGCAGAAACAGCAGGCGCCCAAGCAATTGATCTTGCCGCATCCACGCTTGCAGGACCGGGCATTTGTGTTGGTTCCGATGGCGGATGTGGCCCCTGATTGGCGGCACCCGGTGCTTGGTCGGACCGTCACCGAGATGGTCGCAAGTCTGCCCACCGAGGATATCGAGGCCGTCACCCCTCTGTGAATGGTGCAATTGACGCCATTTCCTGCTTGTCAAGGCGGGGATTCGCCCTTAGATAAACGTCTTCCTGACATGGATTCAGTAACGGAGAGCGCCCCATGGCCCGCGTGACGGTTGAAGATTGCGTAGACAAGGTTCCAAACCGGTTTGAACTGGTGATGCTTGCCGCCCATCGTGCGCGCGAGATTTCCGCCGGTGCATCGATCACCGTCGACCGTGACAACGACAAGAACCCCGTCGTGTCGCTGCGCGAGATCGCGGACGAAACCCAGGGTGCCGACGACTTGCGTGAACGTCTGATCGAAGCCAACCAGACCCAGATCGAGGTTGATGAGCCGGAAGAAGATCAGATGGCTCTGCTGATGGGTGCAGAATCGGACAAACCGGCCGAGGATGACATGTCGGAAGAGAAGCTGCTGCGCGCTCTGATGGAGGCTCAAGGCCAGGGGTAACCCCCAAACACGAAGGTGCGGACCGGATGATTTCTGCTGAAGACCTGATTGCGCTGGTCCGCAACTATAATCCCAAAACCAATGCCGACCGCATCGCCCGGGCTTATGAGTTCGGGATGCAGATGCATGACGGTCAGTTCCGCCATTCCGGCGAACCCTATTTCACCCATCCCGTTGCCGTTGCCGCTATCCTGACTGAACAGCGTCTGGATGATGCGACCATTATCACAGCGCTGCTGCACGACACGATCGAGGATACCAAGGCCAGCTATGGCAAAGTGTCCGAGTTGTTTGGGGATGAGGTCGCCAAGCTGGTCGATGGCGTCACCAAGCTGACCAATCTGCAGCTGTCCAGCCGTGAGACCAAACAGGCCGAGAATTTCCGCAAACTGTTCATGGCCATGTCCAAGGACCTGCGGGTCATTTTGGTCAAGCTTGCCGACCGTTTGCACAACATGCGCACCATCAAAGCGATGCGCCCGGAAAAGCAGGTGGTCAAGGCGCGCGAGACGATGGATATCTACGCGCCACTTGCGGGACGGATGGGTATGCAGTGGATGCGCGAGGAACTGGAAGACCTCGCATTCCGGGTGCTGAACCCTGAAGGCCGCCAATCTATCATCCGCCGCTTTATTACTCTGCAACGCGAAACTGGCGATGTGATCCACCGCATCACCGGCGATATGCGGCACGAGCTTGAAAAGGCAGGGATCGAGGCAGAAGTGTTTGGCCGCGCCAAGAAACCCTATTCGATCTGGCGCAAGATGCAGGAAAAGGATCAGGGGTTTTCACGCCTGTCCGACATCTATGGCTTCCGCATCATCACCCAGACCGAAGAAGACTGTTACCGTACCCTTGGCGCTATCCACCAGCGCTGGCGCGCAGTGCCGGGACGATTCAAGGATTACATCAGCCAGCCGAAATCGAACGGATATCGCTCGATTCACACGACGGTGTCAGGGCGTGATGGCAAACGGGTCGAGGTTCAGATCCGCACCCGTCAGATGCATGACGTGGCCGAAACCGGTGTTGCGGCGCACTGGTCATACCGCGATGGTGTGCGGTCGGAAAACCCGTTTGCGGTCGATCCCGCCAAGTGGATTGCCAATCTGACCGAACAATTCGACAGCGAAGATGATCACGAAGATTTCCTCGAAGCCGTCAAGCTTGAGATGTATTCGGACCAGGTGTTCTGCTTCACGCCCAAGGGTGATGTGGTGAAACTGCCGCGCGGCGCGACGCCGATCGATTTTGCCTACGCTATCCACACACGGATCGGCCATGCATGCGTCGGGGCCAAGGTAGACGGTATCCGCGTGCCGCTGTGGACTAGAATCAAGAACGGGCAATCGGTGGACGTCATCACTGCGGATGGGCAAACCCCACAGGTCACATGGCTTGAGATCGCAGTTACCGGCAAGGCCCGCACCGCCATCCGCCGCGCCTTGCGCGAGGTGGATCGTGAACGGTTCATCAAACTGGGCAAAGAACTGGCGCGTTCGGGGTTTGATCACGTCGGACGCAAGGCCACTGACAAGGCGCTGGACACCGCAGCCAAGCACCTGCGTCTGAAAGATCGGCACGAGCTGCTGGCCCGCCTCGGCAGCGCCGAGCTAACAGCGCATGATGTGGTCAGCGCCGTTTACCCGGAGCTGACCCAGGATGACGGCGATGCCATTTCCCCTCGTCGTGCAGTGATTGGTCTGGAACCGGGTCAGAAATTCGACCGCGCGCCCTGTTGCCAGCCGTTGCCGGGCGAACGCATTGTTGGCATCACTTTTCGCGGCAAGGGCGTGGTGGTTCATGCCATCGATTGCGACCGCTTGTCCGACTACGAAAGCGAACCGGATCGCTGGGTCGACTTGCACTGGCATTCTGGCACACACCCGGCAGTCTATGGGGTGACGCTGGACCTGACCATCGGCAATGACGCGGGTGTGCTGGGGCGTATCTGTACATTGATCGGTGAGAAAAAGGCCAATATCTCGAACCTGGAATTCGTTGACCGCAAACCGGATTTTTACCGTCTTTTGATCTCTGTCGAACTGCGCGACCTTGAACAGTTGCATTCGCTGATGTTGATGCTTGAGGCTGAAAGCGACGTTGCCGCGGTCGAGCGGCATCGGAATCGGGAAAAAACCGCAGTTGCGGCAGGCTGAGAAGGGGTGATCAGGAGTGGTATTCAAGCGCCGAGACCGACGCTCGCCCATTCAGATCGCTTCGGAATTTATCTATCCGCGCGGCGGCTGGACCCGTGCCTTTCATTACGTCAAACACCGCATCCGGCGGCTGCCCGATTCACCAGAGCGTATCGCGCGCGGGGTCGGGGTGGGCGTGTTCACGGCGTTCACACCGTTTTATGGGTTGCACTTCTTTATCGCGGCCCTGCTTAGCCGGATTTTCAATGGCAATTTGCTGGCATCGCTTAGCGGCACGTTCTTTGGCAACCCGCTGACCTATGTGCCCATCGGGGTTGTCTGCCTGCAAACGGGCCATTTCCTCTTGGGCGACGATTTTCAAGAGGAAGAAACCCACGGCCTGATGGACAGTTTCTTCAAGGCCCTGAGTGATCTGAAGAACAACTTCCTGGCGATGTTCACGGGCCGCGATGCTGATTGGCGCGGGCTGAGCGTGTTCTATGATGAAGTGTTCTTTCCCTACCTTATCGGTGGCATCTTTCCAGGGCTAATTGCCGGGTATATCTGCTATTATCTCAGCCTGCCGGTGGTACGCACCTATCAGCAGCGCCGCCGCGCCCGGATCAAGGCGAAATTCGATGAAATCAAACGTTTGGCCGAAACCAAGGCTGCCGTTCCGGTGGCAAACCCTCTAGGCTCGGGCCGGAATTCGGGAAAGGAATCAAGCGATGTCTGACAAACACCTGCGTCTGGGCGTGAATATCGACCACGTGGCCACCGTGCGTAACGCGCGCGGCGGGGCATATCCTGACCCTTTGCGTGCGGCCAAGCTGGCCGAAGAGGCTGGTGCCGACGGCATCACTGCTCACCTACGCGAAGACCGCCGCCATATCTCGGACGCTGATATCGATGGGCTGATGGAGGTTCTGTCGGTGCCGTTGAATTTTGAAATGGCCGCCACGCCCGAAATGCAGCAGATCGCCCTGCGTCATAAACCGCACGCGGTTTGCATCGTTCCCGAAAAGCGCGAAGAGCGGACCACCGAAGGTGGGCTTGAGGTTGCGCGCGAGGAAAACAAGCTGGCCCATTACGTCGCCCCTTTGCGCAAGGCCGGGTGTCGGGTGTCGATCTTCATTGCAGCCGATCAGCGCCAGATCGAAGCTGCCCACCGCATCGGCGCCGAAGTGATCGAACTGCACACCGGCGCCTATTGCGATGCCCACGCCGAGGGCCGTATGGACGAGGCCACGCGTGAAATGGAATCACTGCGCGAGATGTCCGCCTATGCCCACTCGCTGGGGCTGGAGGTTCACGCGGGGCACGGCCTGACCTACGACACGGTGCAACCCATCGCCGCGTTCCCCGAGGTGCGCGAGTTGAATATCGGTCACTTTCTGATCGGTGAATCAATCTTTCGCGGCCTGACCCCCGCGATTGCCGAAATGCGCCGGTTGATGGATGAAGCTCGGGGGTGATCGTGTTGTGTATCCAATGTCGGAAGGTGAGGTAATGTAATGAAAGCAATTGCATATCGTAACTTTGGTCCGGCAGAAGACGTGCTTGAACTGATCGATATACCTGATCCGGTGGCCGGGCCGGGTGACGTGGTGGTTCAGATCAAAGCCACCGGAATCAATCCATCGGATGTTAAGTTGCGGGGTGGTGCGCGGCCAGGCGCTGTCATGCAGCACCCGCTTGTCATTCCACATTCGGATGGTGCCGGAGTGGTTGTGTCAGTTGGCTCCGATGTCGATCCGTCTCGGGTCGGTGAAAGGGTCTGGATCTGGAACGGCCAGTGGCAACGCGCGTTCGGAACCGCTGCTGAGTATATTGTTTTACCGTCAGAGCAGGCCGTTACCCTTCCTGACACCACCAGTTTCGCCGAAGGTGCGTGTTTTGGGATTCCGGCAATGACCGCATGGTACGCCTTGTATGCTGACGGGCCGATCGCTGACAAAACCATCCTGGTGACCGGAGGGGCGGGCACTGTGGGGCGTTACGCCTGCCAAATGGCCGCTCTTGGCGGAGCGCGGGTTATCACCACGGTCAGCTCACAGGAAAAAGCTGCGCACTCTGGCGCAAGCGAAGTTGTGAATTACCGCACCCAGAACGTGGCCGAGACCGTGCTGGAAATGACAGACGGTGCGGGCGTTGATCGCATTGTCGAAGTGGACTTTGCGGCAAACCAGGATGCGTCTCTGGCACTGATCCGGCCGGGCGGCACCATCGCGAGTTATTCATCCGTGTCGCAAATGCGACCACAGCTCGATTTCTACGGCTTCATGTTCAAGAACATCCGCTTGCATATGTTGATTGTCTACCAACTGGATGCTGCCGCGCGGCGTCGGGGCGAAGCACAACTGAGTGAATGGCTGGAGCAGGGGGCATTGAGCCATGCGGTAGTACCAGGCGGGGAGCTGGCCAACGCAGCTTCAGCCCACCAAATGGTTGAAGCCGGTGACAAGATGGGCACCGTGGTTCTGGAGGTTTGACGTGATCCTCGGCATCGGCACAGACCTCGCGAATATCGAACGCATTCAGGGTACGCTCGACCGGTTTGGGGATCGGTTCCGCAATCGTGTTTTCACCGACACTGAACAGACCAAGGCTGAAGGCCGCGCCGATACGGCCGGGACCTATGCCAAACGCTGGGCCGCGAAAGAGGCTTGTTCCAAGGCGCTGGGCACCGGCCTGCGCATGGGTATCGCGTGGAAGGATATGGCGGTCACCAACCTTCGTACAGGCCAACCCGTCATGCATGTCACCGGTTGGGCCGCCGAACGTCTAAAAGAGATGACGCCCGAGGGCCATGAAACCATCATCCATGTCACCCTGACCGACGACCACCCTTGGGCACAGGCCTTCGTGGTGATCGAGGCCCGGCCACTTCAAGATAACGCCACGCAGCCTTGACTTGCCCCCTTTGGCCCCGCATGTAGCACCCCAACAACCAAAGGACCGGAGAGCAGTATGGCCGAGGACGTCAAAACCGGAAATCCCGTGTGGGAGACGATCAAAACCATCGTCTATGCCCTGTTGATCGCAGGCGTTTTCCGTACTTTGTTCTTTCAGCCGTTCTGGATCCCATCCGGCTCAATGAAACAGACGTTGCTGATCGGGGATTTCCTGTTCGTCAATAAAATGGCCTATGGCTATTCTTATGCCTCGTGTCCAAGCCTGATCATCCCCAGCGTCGGGCTGAACGTCGATGCGGAAGATATTTGCGGTTGGATGAAAGGTGACAACACGCGCATTTGGGGTGGTGAGCCCGTGCGTGGCGACGTCATCGTTTTCCGCCATCCTGTGACCGGGCGCGACTATATCAAGCGGCTGATTGGCCTGCCGGGGGACCGCGTTCAGGTCCGCGAGGGGCAGATCATCTTGAACGGCACACCAGTGCCGCAACAGCCCGACGGGGTCTTTACCGAAGTCGCCGAACCTCAAGGCCCGCAAGGCCTGCGCCCGCGCTGCGAGAACGGGCCTGTCGGCATCGGCGGTGTCTGCGAAAAGACCCGCCTAATCGAAACCCTGCCGAATGGGGTCTCTTACGATGTGCTGAACATTACCAATCAGGGTTCGGACAATACCGGCATTTATACTGTGCCCGAAGGCCACTATTTCTTTATGGGTGATAATCGCGACAATTCCAGCGACAGCCGCCTGCCGCAATCCGCCGGGGGCGTGGGGTATGTTCCCTATGATAACCTGATCGGGCGGGCTGATCGGATCATGTTCTCGTCCGCGGGTCGGTCAATGCTGTTCTTCTGGACCTGGCGTGGTGACCGCTTCTTCAAGGCGATCAATTGAAGCTTTCCGCCGAGATAAAAGCGTTTCAGCAGCGATTGGGGTATGAGTTTGCAGATCCCGAACTGCTGGTGCGTGCGTTGACTCATGGATCGGTCTCTTCGGCGACCCGACCTGATAACCAGCGGTTGGAGTTCCTGGGCGACCGCGTTCTGGGCCTGGTCATGGCGACAGCTTTGTTGGAGGCAGACAAGAATGCATCCGAAGGCCAACTTGCGCCCCGCTTCAATGCTCTGGTCCGCAAAGAGGCGTGCGCTGATGTGGCCCGTCAAATCGACCTGGGCGCAGTGTTGAAACTGGGCCGGTCTGAAATGATGTCAGGCGGCCGTCGTAAACAGGCCCTGCTGGGCGACGCGATGGAGGCGGTCATCGCCGCGATCTATCGCGATGCCGGGTTCGAAGCGGCACGGGATGTAATCCTGGCGCTTTGGGGTGATCGTATCCACACGGTCGAAGCTGATGCGCGGGACGCCAAAACCTCGTTGCAGGAATGGGCGCAAGCACGGGGCCAGAAGCCGCCGTCTTATGTCGAAATCAAACGCAGCGGCCCGGATCACGCCCCTGTCTTCACCATTGCCGCTCGACTGCAGGATGGCACCGAGGCCCAGGCGACGGCAGGTTCAAAACGTCAGGCAGAACAGGCCGCAGCCAAATCGCTGTTGGAAAACCTGCCAAAATAACTCGCAGCCTTAAGCAAAAGATCCTTCTTCATCTGGACGGAAAATACCTTGGGGGTGAGCCCGGATGAAATCTGGGCGAGGGGGCTGGCCCCCTGCCGGTCGGATTGGCCTAGCCAATTCGAGCCCTATACCACCCGAATATATCCGGTAAGCCCGGTCTTTTGATGCTCGATCACGTGGCAATGAAACGCCCAGTCGCCCGGGTTGTCGGCGACCAAACCGATCTCGACCACCTCATCTTTTAACAGCAACATCGTGTCGGTCAGCAATGGCGGTAACGGGCGAAGGTTCGACTTTATCGGTACAAAAGCCATCCCATGCAGGTGGATCGGGTGCAGGTTCGGAGACTCATTACGCAAGCGCAAAACATAGCTTTTACCTCGTTGCAGCGTGGTCAGCGGACCAACCTCTTTCGCGGCATCCCCCGGCCAAGGCATTCGGTTGATCGACCAGAAGCTATACCCCAGAGAGCCACAAAACCCATTGGTCGGTTCGCCACCTTCGGGCGTCCAGCCAAAGACAAATTCGTGCAATTCGGCATTGGTCAGATCAGGTTTGGCCGTGGGGTTCACCGGTAGTGGGCGCAACTCGCGCAGATTGCGCGACACGGACGCGCCAACGGCACGCAAGCGGGTCATCGGGCGATGCGGCTGCCCAGGAAACTTGGCCATCAGATCGACAGTCTGACCTTCACCTTGCGGCATTTTCACAGCAAAATCCACACGCTGTCCGGGTCCGATCAGCAAGGGGTTTTCGGCAGTGGGCGGCTGAACTTCAACTTCGACCGGGTGACCGTCCCATGCGATAATTCGGGCCTCGGCACCGTCCAGATGCACCTTGTAGATGCGGGTTGTGTCCGTATTTACCACGCGCAGCCGCACAAGGCTGCCTGCGGTGTGATCATAAACCGGGCCATTCAGCCAGTTCGCTGTTTGCACATTGCCAAAGGTTCCAGCCCGCGCGGCCCCGCGCGCGGTGTAGGCAGGCAGGAACGACCCGTCATCATTCAAGCGGAAATCCCGCAGGTTGATCACCTGCTCGCTGTCAAAACCGGGATCTTCGGCCTCGGCGATCACCAGCACTCCAGTCAGGCCATGGGCCATCTGTTCCATCGTCATGCAATGAGGGTGATACCAAAAGGTGCCCGCATCCGGAGGCGTGAATTCATAGTCAAACACCTCACCCGGTCCAATCGGCATTTGGGTCAGATAAGGCACACCGTCCATGTCATTCGGAATACGCAGCCCGTGCCAGTGCATCGCCGTATAATCAGGCAGGGTGTTGCGCACCGGCAGGCGCATCACTTCACCCTGTTTGCCAAATAAAACCGGTGGCGGCGCGTCGGGCGACAGGCTGACCATACCGGTGGTGACCTGATCGCGCAGGGCAAAGCTGGCGGGTTGGACGACCAGCTCTTGCGCACCTGCCGCTAAACCAATGCATCCCAGTCCTAACGCCCCGGCGGTGGCACCACTGCCCAAAAGAAACTCGCGACGGTTCATTTCAGCCTCATGAAAAGAAGGATTGCCTGGCTGTTATTGGCGTGGCGTGATCCAGTGATGCCATCCCGACCGCATGGCCGCAATGCGACAAATGCCTCTGGCCCGCGGGGGCTTTCTGCTATAGGGGTGCGCACTTGCAAACAGGATCGCAACACACATGACCACACGCGCCGGATTTATCGCCCTGATCGGAGAGCCCAACGCAGGCAAATCCACCCTTCTGAACCGCATGGTCGGGGCCAAGGTCTCGATCGTGACACATAAGGTGCAGACCACACGCGCCCGCATTCGCGGTGTGGCGATGGAAGGGGATGCGCAACTGGTTTTCGTCGACACGCCCGGCCTGTTCAAACCCCGGCGTCGTTTGGATCGCGCCATGGTCGCCGCCGCCTGGGGTGGCGCCGCCGACGCCGATGTCGTCGTGCTGATGGTCGAAGCGCATCGCGGCATCACCGAAGGGGTTGAACGCATCCTCGAAGGTCTGGAAGAGATAGGGCAGGGCCGTACCATCGCGCTGGCGATCAACAAGATTGACAAGGTTCCGTCCGAGAAGTTGCTGGCGCTGACCAGCGATCTGAACGCGCGCTATCCTTTTGCCGAAACTTTCATGATCTCGGCCGAGCGCGGTTATGGTGTGGACGATCTGCGTAAGTGGCTGGCCGCAGAACTGCCCGAAGGGCCGTGGCTGTATCCCGAAGATCAGATTGCCGATCTTCCGATGCGCATGATCGCCGCCGAGATGACGCGCGAGAAACTGACCCTGCGCCTGCATCAGGAACTGCCCTACCAGTTGACTGTCGAGACTGAGAATTGGGAGGAACGCAAGGACGGATCCGCCAAGATCGATCAGGTCATCTATGTCATGCGCGATGGTCATAAAGGTATCGTGCTGGGCAAACGCGGCGAGACCATCAAGGCCGTCAGCCAGGCGGCGCGGGCCGAGCTGGAAGAGTTCCTCGACCGCAAGGTTCATCTGTTCCTGCAGGTTAAGGTGCGCCCGAACTGGCTGGAAGAATCCGAGCGATATTCGGAAATGGGTCTGGATTTCAAAGACGGCAACGCATGACGCGCCTGACGGCTGATTTCTGGGTCCACGCCTATCTGGCAAGGCTGCGGTTTCAAGAGATTCCGGCTTTTGTAGTGGCCCATGGCGACGACACGGCGGGCGCGGTGCTGGTCAAGCTGAACACTCTGGACGGGCAGGCAGTGGCCTTACAACGCAGCTTTGATCTGATGAGCGGCGAGCGCAAATGGGTTGAACTCTCCAGCGGTGCGGAAATGGATGTGGATGAAGCCATTCAACGCCAGCGCAGCTTTGACCCAGACCTTTGGGTGATCGAGGTCGAGGATCGGCAGGGGCGGCATCTTCTTGGAGAAGAAGGGCTGGATTAACTGCAGCTTGGTCTGGCGGACAAAGTCTAACAATCTATTTCTATTTTGCGTTACACCCTGCACACTGAAATACTATCTGGAATTGTGCCCCTTCCTAAGAGTTTGGAATTTATGAAAACCTTCTTGTTAGCCTGCCGTCTTCCCTTTTTGCTCTTGGTTTGCACAGCGACTTCCGCAGCGGCGCAGCCCAGATTGGGTTGGATCTATCAACTTGACGGGCTTGCTGCTTTTCAGGGCGATGCGAGTTTGAGTGGAGGTGGAGAGTTCTCGGCAAGCCGTGCTTTTGTGCGAACCACCGCGCTTTATAACATGGACGGAGGGAACTCCGTTGGGGTGTCGGCTAGCTTCGGTAGGTTCGACTACAACTTTAGCGAAGCAAATAACCAGCCTTGGGAAGATATCCGAGACATTCGCGTTTCCATGCCAGTGCGGTTTCGAGTTGGAAATACAGCGACCGCCTTTATATCGCCACAGATCAGATGGGACTATCAAAGCGGCGCTACTGCCTCGGACGGACGTACCTATGGAGCTTTTGCGGGTATTGCATGGAAGCTAAGTGAGCGTCTTACCATCGGCCCTGCATTTGGCGTGTTTTCGCAGTTGGAGGATGACGATATCGATTTCTTCCCAGCCTTGTTGGTGGATTGGGATATAAACGACCGCTGGAACTTAAACACAGGCTCAGGGATTGGTGCTACGCAAGGTCCAGGACTCACGCTCAGCTACGCGCTAAATAACGAAATGAACCTGTCGCTTTCGGCTCGCTCCGAGAGAATACGGTTTCGATTGGATGGAGATGGCTTGGCTCCGAATGGGGTGGGTGAAGACAAAAGCATCCCTGTTGTGCTGGCGTTAGGTTACAGTCCCAATCCTGGCGTTTCGTTGAATGTCTTTGCAGGGGCTGAGTTGGATGGCCGTTTGACGTTGGACGATGCAAATGGTTCGGAACTCAGTCGCCAGAATTACGAAACGGCACCATTGGTCGGCTTTGCATTCAGAGTAAGGTTCTAATTGCCCTTCTGGTTCAGTTTTTCCCTCTAGACTACCCGACCTGCGACTATCCTCCGAAAACCTGGACCCATGGGGGACCGGGATTGGCCTAGTGCGATCACGGCATACTTCTGAATCTAATTGTTGCGTCAAAATCGGAGGTATTGATATCGCACAGACAATTGTCGATTGACGCGCAAAGAAACCACTCTTATCCAGCCAGTTCCACCCCGGTTTTGCGCAATACCTCGGCAATTTTGGCACCGTCCTGACCTGGGCCGGGTGCTTCGCGATCAAGGTCCGTGAACATCTCGATGGCGCGCGAACCCCTGCCGCTTATCTCAAGCAGATGTGCGCCCCCGGGGCCAAACTTGAAACTGTGTACTGTCCCGGCCGGGAAATGAACCAGCGTACCGGCGGGGGCGCTTCTGGTTTCCCCGTCCATCACAAATTCGACTTCGCCCTTCACCACGAAAAAGGTCTCATCCCATGGGTGCGTGTGGGGCGGTGGGCCATTGCCTTCGTGACCGTAATTGAGCGTGACGGCATAATCTCCGATCTGTTCAAGACGTGCCAGCACAGTGATTTTGTCGCCTAGAACGTTCAGGGGTTCAGGGTAGTCGGAAGGTGAGGTGAAAAAAGGTGTTTTCATGGTGTACTCCTGTCTGTTCTCGGGGCGTATCCCGTTCAAATCAATCAATGAACCTGCCCCAGCGGCGCGCTGGTCCCGTTGATCATAGCATTTGTCGGAAGGTCTGGGGACTTTTGCAGAATTGCAGCGGAACCGGCATATATCTTGCGCATGATCGGTTGTTGCGGTCTTGTGGCCGGGAAGTTCTATACCCATCAGGAGCCCACTTTGGATTGGCGTGATCATGGCATCCTTCTGACCTCGCGCCGCCACGGCGAAACGGCAGCGATTATCGAGGTTTTTACCGAAGGCCACGGTCGCCATGCCGGTGTCGTGCGCGGGGGTGCCAGCCGAAAGACCGCGCCGATCCTGCAACCGGGGGCGCAGTTGGACGTCCTTTGGCGGGCGCGGCTGGAAGAGCATATCGGGACGTTTCAGGTTGAACCCCTGCGGTCCCGTGCAGCTGCTGCGTTTTCGGGGCGGATGGCGCTGGCTGGGTTGAACGCTGTTGTGTCACTGTTGTCCTTTTGCTTGCCGGAACGGGAGCCGCACCCGGCCATCTACAAACAGACAGAACAGCTAATGGATTTGCTGGGTCAGGATGAAATCTGGCCGCTGGCCTATCTGCGGTGGGAGCTAGCGCTGCTGGAGGAACTGGGGTTCGGGCTTGATTTGTCCGCCTGCGCTGTGACCGGCGCGCGCGAGGGGCTAGTTTATGTCTCTCCTAAAACCGGTCGGGCGGTTAGCAGCGAAGGGGCAGGGGAATGGGCGGACAAATTGCTGCCTCTGCCACCCTGCCTGCGTGGAGAAGGCGCTGCGCCGGATACTGAGATTGCGGCTGGTTTGCAGACGACAGGGTATTTTCTGGAGCATCGCCTGGCCCCGTCGCTGGGGCATCACCCGTTGCCCGAGGCGCGGGCGCGGTTTGTGGATCAATTCACTCGACGGCTGTGAACACCATCTCGTGCCTGTCCTCATTGCGCAGGATCAGCACGTCTCCGGATACTTCGGATTGGGTCATGGCCATCAGGGCGGCGAAATAGAACCCTTCGGCCTCTAGCCCGGCACAGGCGGCGCGGGTGGCGATCAGGTCTGTCACCTCAAACCACGGGTAAGGGGCGTTCAGAGTGCCGCTATAGCTGTTGCAGGGGGCATTTCCTGCGATCGTGCCTTCTTCGGGAAAGCGCAGCAGGGCGCTGGCCTCAAAGGGTTGCCCGTCGATTTCCTGCAAGGCCCATGTCTGATCAGCCGCGCCGTAGGCAGCGACGGTTTCGTCCTTGTCGCATTGGAACAGGGCCAGCAGGGGCAGGGTCAGGATCAGGCGGGTCATGGGATGGTCTTAGCGCAACCTTTGAGCGGACGGAACCGACGTCAGTAGGGGATCTCGCCGCTAATCAATTCTTCCCGGACCTCCAGACGAGGGCGCCAGTTGTATCTGGTATCTTCCCTGACCGGAGCCCATGTTAGCGCGCCGCTGGCGCGCCAAGGGTCAAGGATGATCCCGTCATACATCGAATCCCCCTTGGCACTGATCAGGGCCGAGTGGTGGATGATCCGAAACGCCGTCGGCGGGGAAGTCGCCCAGTGCAGGTCCAGCGTGCGGAAATTCTGTTGCTTCAGGCGTGTGGTCATGGCTTGGGCCCAATCATTGCACAGCCCAAACTCGCGAAAGCCGTTGATGACCTTGGCGTTGTGGATGATGGCCGAGTCGGTGACGTTCCATTCCTGCTTCAGTTGCTGGGAATAAGAGTAGGCAATCGTGGCGGCTTTGTTTGCCTCGACCGGATCGACCTCGGGACCAAGGGCCCGGATGGCCATCGCGAGATCGTCAATATCGCTTTGGCCGACGGTCGGTTGCTTGGTGGCGCATCCGCCAAGGGCGATTGCGGCTAGAACCGCACACAATGCGAAAAGTCGTCTGGTCATTCTTCGTGCCATTCTTTCTTGAGCGCAGGATGCTCTAACCAGGTTCGTACCTGAGATCAAAGGGGAAGTTCGCCATGAGCGGATCACAACCCGCCCCGAACAGAAAAAGACCCGGCGCCAGGGCCGGGTCAGTTGGGGAAACGGGAATACCGAAAACGGTCAGCTCAGCAGTCGTCGTGCGATAACCTGAGCCTGGATTTCAGCAGCCCCTTCGAAAATATTCAGAATACGTGCGTCGCACAGAACGCGGCTGATCTTGTATTCCAGCGCAAAGCCGTTGCCGCCATGGATTTGCAGACCGTTGTCCGCAGCCGCCCAGGCCACGCGAGCGCCCAGCAGTTTGGCCATACCAGCCTCAAGATCGCAGCGTTGGCCGTGATCCTTTTCCCAGGCCGAGAAATAGGTCAGCTGCCGTGCGATCATGATCTCAACCGCCATCATCGCCAGCTTGCCCGACACGCGGGGGAAGTTGATCAGGGATTTGCCAAATTGCTTACGGTCCTGCGCGTATTGCATCGCGATGTCCAGCGCGCTTTGCGCCACGCCGATGGCGCGAGCAGCGGTTTGGATGCGGGCCGACTCGAACGTCTCCATCAGCTGTTTAAAGCCTTTGCCCTCTTCGCCGCCAAGCAGGTTTTCACCTTTGACTTTGAAGCCATCAAAGCCCAGCTCGTATTCCTTCATGCCGCGATAGCCCAAAACTTCGATCTCACCACCGGTCATGCCGGGGGTGGGGAACGGGTTGTCATCGGTGCCGGGCGTTTTCTCAGCCAGGAACATGGACAGGCCGCGGTGATCGGTGGTGTCCGGATTTGTCCGCGCCAGCAGGGTCATCACATGGGTCCGGGCCGCGTGGGTAATCCAAGTCTTGTTGCCGGTGATCTGGTAATCGCCGTTCTCATCCTTAACGGCGCGTGTGCGCAAGCTGCCAAGGTCGGACCCGGTGTTAGGTTCGGTGAACACAGCGGTGGGCAGGATCTCGGCGCTGGCCAGTTTCGGCAACCAGTTGGCTTTTTGCTCGTCGGTACCGCCTGCGATGATCAGCTCGGCCGCGATCTCGGACCGGGTGCCCAGCGAGCCGACGCCGATGTAACCGCGCGACAGTTCCTCGGACACCACGCACATCGAGGCTTTGGACAGGCCGAAGCCGCCGAATTCCTCGGGGATGGTCAGGCCGAAGACGCCCATCTCGGCCAGTTCTTCGATGATTTCAATCGGGATCAGCTCGTCCTTGAGGTGCCAGTCATGGGCGTTCGGTTCGACCTTTTCCTGTGCATAGCGGCGGAATTGGTCGCGGATCATTTCCAGTTCTTCATCCAGACCCGAAGCGCCGAACATGGTGGAACCGGCCTGATCGCCCATCAGACCAACCAGTTGTGTGCGGGCGGCCTGGGTGTTGGCCTGCGCCATCAACGTCTGGACTTCGGCGCACTGGAAACCGGACAGGGCATCCCAGCCAAGGCCCATATCTTGCAGGCGCACGACCTCACCCTGGTTCATTGGGATGCCACCAGCGACCTGATGAAGGTACTCACCAAAGGCGATCTGGTGCAGCAGTTGTTCCATTTCGCCAAATTTGCCGTCTGCATCCAGGGCCTCGGCCCAACGCTGCATCTGTTGCAGTGATTGGTTGTATGTCGCCAGCCACGAAAGGCCGTGGGCGGCAGTTTGATTGGCTTCGATCAGCGCGCCAGAGACCCGGCCGTCAGCGGTGACTATCCCACGGACCGACTCGCGGGCGCGTTCAAAAACTGCTTCAACGGCAGGCAGGGCCGCGCGGGTCAGCGTCAGAAGGTCGGGCAAAATCGCGGATGTCGTCATCTGGGTCATATCCTGTCCGTCATGGGCCATGAATCACGTCCTTCTTTAGAGTCGTCCGGTCATACCATGCTGCACGTGCAGCGCAACAAAAATACGAATTGGACAGTGAAAAAGTTCTAAAATTACCTGAGCGATTTTGCAGTGCAGCGCGCGCCAAGAGTGTTATCAGGGGCGCATGACGTTGTTTTCTTTACTCAGTCCGCAAGACCTGTTGATGGCCGCCGCTATTGCCTTTGTGGCGGGGTGGGTCAAAGGCATGGTTGGATTTGCCATGCCAATGATTCTGGTGTCGGGGCTGAGTATGTTCCTGCCACCCGATCTGGCGATCGCCGGGCTAATCTTGCCAACGCTGGTAACCAACGTGTTTCAGGCACTTCGCGAGGGCGTGCCCGCCGCCGTGTCCGCGATCAAGCAGTTCCGTATCTTCTTGTTGGTAGGTTTTGTGTTCCTGGCACTGGGGGCGCAGGTTGTGAGCGCCGTGCCCGCGTCTACGTTTCTGTTGATGATCGGCCTTCCAGTTACGGTATTCGCGCTGTTTCAAGTACTGGGAATGCAGTTGACCCTCAGCAAACCATCGGCACGTGTCGAGGTGGGCATAGGCGCGATTGCAGGGTTTGTCGGGGGAATGTCCGGTATCTGGGGGCCACCGACCGTCGCCTATCTGACCGCGCTGAACACCCCGAAGGCTGTGCAGATGCGTGTACAGGGTGTGATCTATGGGCTAGGGGCTGTGGCGTTGTTGCTGGCACATTTGGGGTCGGGCATCCTACGAGCAGAGACAGCACCTTTCTCAGCTGCTCTGATCGTGCCGGCTGTGTTCGGGATGTGGGTCGGCTTGCAGTTGCAATCGCGAATTGATCAGGTGCTATTTCGCAGGGTGACCTTGTTGGTTCTGCTGGTTGCAGGGCTCAATTTGCTGCGCCGTGGGTTAATGGTTTAATGGTGCTTGTCCGCAAGCCGAAAGGCAAAATATAGCCCCAGCATCAGGAAAAACAGACCCGAGATATCGCCGATCAAAAAGGCGACATATTCTACTCGCGCGCTGCCAAAGGCCAGATTGGTCAACCCAGAGACAAGGAAAGAGGTGACGATCCCAACCCCCATGACGCATGACCAGCATGGCTTGCGATCAGCGCGGGGAAACAGATCCCAACCTGCCCACTTGAATAGATAGAACACCGCAGGAACGGTGGTGACGGCAATGAACATCGCCATAAGTCGGCTTGGCAGAAACACGTCGCTGCCGCCGAGAACGGCAAAAACCAGGAAAACGCCGGGCAACAAGGCGAATATCGCCCGCCATCCTAACAGCCACGCCGATAGAACCCGCACCCCGTGCGGAAGAAACAAAAGACTGGCCCGACTGGGGTATTCCGGAAAAAACACGTTCTGAAGCGGCATCAGGACCTCAAAAGTGAGGTACGATGCGGCGACGTAAGCCGATGAGGCAAAGAGCGTGTCAGTAGCCCACCTGCGCACGTTGATCAGCCACCTGTACGCAGGAAGAAGGCATTACTTGGGTGCATGAACGATATACCGGCCCCGGTTGGCGGTACCGCTTTGCGACAGATACCCTTTCTGTACCAACGATTTCAGCGCACGAAAGAATGTCGGGCGCGAGACGCTTTCAACCAGCGTGTGTTCAATCAAGCCGAATGTGCGCACTTCGTCATCGGATTTGGACAGCTCTTCGGCGGCGTAATAAATATCACGCTCAACCGGAGACAGCTGTTCCAGGCCCAGCGTCCGTTCCATGCTCTGCATCAGTTTACGCAGTTCGGTCAGTTTTGAGATTTCTGTCATGTTCTACCTGTCGCTCTTCGTGTCGATGCCGCTGCTCGGCGACAAAATGCGATATACTGAATTCTTAAACAATATCAGTAAGTCTCATATTGACACTCATCCCCTTTAGCTTACACTAGTCATGTTTTCAGGTTGCTCATCGTGCTGATGTGAGAGTTCGCCCGAGCCACCCAAAGGTCTTTTCACTTTCCGCCCGGTGCGTAAGCGCCGGGCTTATTCATTCCAATGGTGCCAAAATTACCTCAGCCAGGCATACCGGGCAACGCATTTGTATGTGATGTCTGCATTATGCAACTTTAGAGAGAGTGTTTTTGCGATCCCCTCTAAAGAAAAAGGGGGCGTCAGCGCCCCCTTGTCCATTTACCCGATTGCAACGGCCTTGATGTCGTCGTCGATGAACGGCAGGTACTGCTCAAAGTTCTCGGCGAACATCTTCACCAGTTTCTCGGCCTGTTTGTCGAATGCCGCCTGATCGTCCCAAGTGCGGCGCGGGTCCAGCAGAACCTCGGCCACGCCGGGTACCGTCACCGGCACGTCAAAGCCGAAATTCGCGTCCTTGCGGAACTCGGCATCACGCAGCGAGCCGTCCAGTGCCGCAGTCAGCAGCGCACGGGTGGCTCTGATCGGCATCCGCGAGCCTACGCCATAGGCACCACCGGTCCAGCCAGTGTTCACCAGCCAGCAGGTCGCGCCGTGCTGAGCGATTTTTTCCCGCAACAGGTTGCCGTAAACTTCCGGTCGGCGTGGCATGAACGGTGCGCCGAAACAAGTCGAGAAGGTCGGCTGAGGTTCGGTGACGCCACGCTCGGTCCCGGCCACTTTCGATGTGAAGCCCGAGAGGAAGTGGTACATCGCCTGTGCCGGGGTCAGCCGCGCAATCGGAGGCAGAACGCCGAACGCATCACAGGTCAGCATGATGATGTTCTTGGGGTGACCCCCCAGCGCGCTGCTGGACGCGTTCGAAATGTATTCGAGCGGGTAAGCACAGCGCATGTTTGCGGTCAGTGAGTCGTCGTCGAAATCCAGTTCTTTGGTTTCAGGATCGAAAACCATGTTTTCGATGACAGTGCCGAATTTGCTGGTTGTCGCATAGATTTCCGGCTCTGCCTCGGCATTCAGATTGATGGTCTTGGCATAGCAGCCGCCTTCGAAATTGAAGGTGCCGCGATCCGACCAGCCATGCTCGTCGTCCCCGATCAGGGTGCGTGACGGATCGGCTGACAGGGTGGTTTTACCGGTGCCGGACAGGCCAAAGAACACGGCGGTGTCGACTGGATTGCCGACCGCATGGTTGGCCGAGCAATGCATCGGCATCACACCTTTTTCCGGCAGCATATAGTTCAGCAAAGTGAATACGGACTTCTTGTTCTCACCCGCGTATTCCGTGCCGCCGATCAGGATCAGCTTGCGATCGAAGTTCAACGCAATCACCGTCTCGGACTGGCAGCCGTGCTTTTTCGGGTCTGCCTTGAAGCTGGGGCAGTTGATGATGGTGAAATCCGCGGTGAATTCGTCCAGATCCTCGCGGTCCGGACGACGCAGCAGGTGGCGGATGAACAGGTTGTGCCAGGCCAGTTCGGTAACCATGCGAACATTGATCGAATAGGCTGGGTCTGCTCCGCCGACGAGGTCCTGCACGAAATAATCCCGACCCTTCATGTGAGTCAGCATATCTTCATAAAGCGCGTCAAAGCCTTTGGGGCTCATCTCGGCGTTGTTTTCCCACCAGATGGAATCAACGACGCTTTCAGTTTTGACAACATGTTTGTCCTTGGGCGAGCGACCGGTAAACTTGCCGGTCGTGACCAGAAAGGCCCCACCGTTTCCAAGTGTGCCCTCGCCACGCTTCAGCGCTTCTTCGATCAGCGCCGGTTCCATGAAGTTGTAATAGACATTGCCCAATCCCTCGATGCCCTGATCTTCGAGGCGGAATTGCGGGTTAACCCGTCCAGATGTCATGTGTGTCTTCTCCTGTGGCGGCGCATTGGCGATTGGCCTGGATGCGCTCTTGGGGCATTTGTCGGAAAAACCCGACGGTCAGGCGCCTCTTATCATGGTCGTTTAGGGCATGAACAGGACGGTTTGGCGCAGTTAGCGCCACCAAGCTCAAGTTTAGCGCCACCAAGAATTTCCTGATGGAAATCTGGGCAGTATTTTGCGGGCTGCAAGGCATTTTTGCCGCATAGCTGCCGCAAGAATGGCATGATTCGCAGTTACGGATTGATTCGGCGCGTCAAAACCGCCAACAATGACTTACAAAAAAGCGTATTATTGCGTAGGTGAGCAGGAATAGGGGTGAACCCGATGTCAAAGATTGCACTGGTGGACGACGACAGAAACATTCTGACGTCCGTGTCCATGACGCTCGAAGCTGAAGGATTCGAAGTCGAAACCTATAATGATGGGCAGGCGGCTCTGGATGCGTTCAATAAGAAACTGCCCGATATGGCCGTGCTGGATATAAAGATGCCGCGTATGGACGGTATGGATCTGTTGCAACGACTGCGACAGAAAACCCAGATGCCGGTGATCTTTCTGACCTCGAAAGATGATGAGATCGATGAGGTTTTGGGCCTGCGCATGGGCGCGGACGACTATGTCAAAAAGCCCTTTTCCCAACGTTTGTTGGTCGAACGCATCCGCGCATTGCTGCGTCGGCAAGAGGCGACGGCGGGTGATGCGACCAACGCCAATACTGGCGAAACCAAGGTGATGGAACGTGGCGAACTGCGGATGGACCCGTTGCGCCATGCGGTCAGTTGGAAGGGTGCGGATGTCTCGTTGACGGTGACCGAGTTCTTGTTGCTTCAGGCGTTGGCGCAGCGACCGGGCTTTGTCAAAAGCCGTGATCAGCTGATGGATGTTGCATATGACGACCAAGTCTATGTCGACGACCGGACCATCGATAGCCACATCAAGCGCCTGCGCAAGAAGATGCGCACCGCAGACCCTGAGTTTTCGGCCATCGAAACGCTGTATGGTATCGGATACAGGTACAACGAAGAATAAGTGTGGCCACTGAGAAGGGGTAACCGGGTCTCGTGCGCGATACGGAACAAGCAAACGAGTTGCACGACGGTGACGTCGTTCTGGGGGATGATTGGGTCATCCCGCAAGATCCGGATTCGGCTGAACTCCGGGCCTCGCGCCGACGTCGCAACATGTTCTCGCTGCGCGGGTCGCCCCTTGCGCGTCGGATTATTACCTTCAATCTGATTGCCCTTGTGATCCTGGTCACCGGGTTGCTGTATCTCGACGATTCCCGCGAAGAGCAGGTCCAGCAGACTGCGCGCAACCTGATCGGGGACGCGCAGCTTGTCAGCAATGTGTTCGAAGCCCAGCTGCGCCAGAACCAATCCGGAACCGCACAGGATGCGGCGGCGTTGGACGTCAAGGATACGCTGGCGGGGCTTAGCCTTCCTGACGGCGGCGAGGTCTTTGTCTATGACATGGATGGAACGCTGATCGGCTGGACGCGCGGGGTTTCGACCTCAACGCAGACCTACGCATTGCTGAAAACCGAAGCCGAAGTGCAGACCGGAAGTACCCTGATCAGTGACGCGCTGAACGCTGTGTGGACTGGGCTGTCCCGGGTGTTCACCCGTTCCGACCCCGACGAAGCACCAACGCTGGCGCAGCGCGTGCAGGAAATCATTCCATTGTCGATTCAGGGGCAGAAGCAGATTGAGGCGGTAAAGGATGACGCTGGTCAGACGGTAATCGTTGCGGCGGCTCCGATCCTGCAAGGCGGGGAGCCGGTGGGTGCCGTTGCAATGGCTGGTCCTGCTGGACAGATTGATGCGCTGGCCCGGCGCGCGCAGGAACGCATTCTGCAGATGTTTGTTGTGGCATTGCTGGTGTCCATTGGTCTCAGCCTTGTTTTGGCCTCGACTATCGCCAACCCGCTGGCCGATCTGGCCGCTGCGGCCGAGATGGGCAAGGATCGCGGTGCCGGGGTAAATCCCGGCCGTATCCGCATCCCGGACCTCAGTGCGCGGCCGGATGAAATCGGACGCCTCAGCCGCGCCCTGCGCGGGATGGTAACAGCGCTGTATAATCGTATCGATGCCAACGAACAGTTTGCTGCCGATGTGGCGCATGAAATCAAGAACCCGTTGGCCAGCCTGCAATCTGCGGTGGGAACCCTGCGCGTGGTCAAACGCGACGACCAGCGCGACAAGTTGCTGGGCGTGATCGAGCATGACGTGCGGCGGCTGGACCGTCTGGTCAGCGATATCTCGAACGCATCGCGTCTGGATGCCGAACTGGTCAAAGAAGAGGAACAACCTTTTGATCTGCTGAAATTACTGGGCAATATCGGTCAATATCTGGGCGAAGAGGCCCGTACCAAAGGCATCGACTACATTACTGATCTGCCGTCTCAGCCGATTGTCGTGAACGGGCTCGAGGCGCGGTTGGCGCAGGTGTTCGTCAACCTGATAACCAACGCGATTTCTTTCTGCGAAGACAGCGATGCCATTCGCGTCTGGGTGCGGCGTCGCGAAAACCGGGTGTTGATCGTGGTCGAGGATACCGGTCCGGGCATCCCGGAACAGGCGCTGACCAAAATCTTCAAACGGTTCTATTCACAGCGTCCCGACGAGCATTTCGGTAACAACTCGGGCCTTGGACTGGCGATCTCGAAACAGATTGTCGAGGCCCATGGCGGCGTGATCTGGGCCGAGAACATCCGCCCGACTGAGGCAGATATTACGTCAGACCCACAAGGCGCGCGCTTTGTCGTGGGGCTGCCTGTATAAGCGCATGAGTGGCAAGACCCTCTTGGACATCCAACATCAAGACAAGGCCATCCTCCATGCGACGTGTGTTGCCGTCGAGGGGCAAGGCGCATTGATTCTGGGGCAGTCGGGCTCGGGCAAATCGGCGCTGGCCTTGCAGATGATGGCGCATGGCGCAACTTTGGTGGCTGACGACCGGGTTGCTCTGTCGATGGTGGGCGATACGGCCATGGCTGATGCTGCTCCAAACCTGCGTGGATTGATCGAGGCACGGGGCATTGGTTTGCTTCGGGCACACACGGCGGGGACAACGCCGATCCGATACGTGGTGGATCTTGATCAAAATGAACCCGCCCGCTTGCCCGATCCCGACAAGACCCTAGTTCTAAAGCAATCCGTTCCCTTGCTTCGGGCGGCAGGCGTCCACAATTTGGCGGCAGCACTCATGCAACTTTTGAAAATGGGACGCGTGGACCCGGAATGGCCCAGCACATGACTTCGCAACGGCGCATCGTTCTGGTAACCGGCCCCTCGGGCGCCGGGCGCTCGACGGCGATTCGCGTTCTTGAAGATCTGGGTTTTGAAGCCATCGATAACCTGCCAATGGGCCTGCTGACGCGCCTTCTGGATGGTCCGCAAAGTGATCGACCAATGGCGCTGGGTATCGACGCCCGTAACCGTGATTTCTCGACCACCGGGTTTATTGAACTGGCCGTTCGGTTGCGACGGATGGAACAGGTGGATCTGACAACACTCTATCTGGATTGCAGCGATGATGTGTTGTTGCGGCGTTTCTCGGAAACCCGGCGTCGGCACCCTGTGGCCACCGATGCCAGCCCGGAAACCGGGGTGCGCCAGGAAAAGGAATTGTTGGCCCCGATCCGCGAGATCGCCGATACGCTGATCGACACCACTCCGCTGAACATCCACCAACTGCGCGAAGAGGTCGAACGATGGTTCGCCCCCAAGGATGGTCGGCATCTGGCGGTGTCGATCGAATCTTTCTCGTATAAGCGCGGTTTGCCGCGCGGGTTGGATATGGTGTTTGACTGCCGGTTTCTGGCCAATCCCTACTGGCGTCCGGAATTGCGGGCGGAAGACGGTCGAAACCCGGGTGTCGCGCGCTATGTACAATCGGACACGAACTACGCACCGTTTTTCGACCGGGTGGTGGATCTGCTGAAACTCTTGTTGCCAACCTTCCGTGCCGAAGGCAAAGCACACCTGTCGGTGGCCTTTGGATGTACCGGAGGGCAACACAGATCGGTGGCCATGGCCGAAGCGGTTGCAAAGGCCCTTGCAGAAGAGGGGCAGCAAGTGGCAATTAGGCACCGCGAAATAGAACGTCGATCGTTGAATGTGAGGCCGGATTGATCGGGATCGTACTCGTAGCACATGGTGGGTTGGCCAAAGAGTATCTGGCCGCAATGCAACATGTGGTCGGACAGCAGCCCGGCCTGGTCGCGATATCGATCGAGGCCGACCATGACCGTGCCGCAAAACAGGCTGAAATCTGTGCGGCTGCTGACAGCGTCGATGTCGGGGACGGGGTTGTTGTTGTAACTGATCTGTTCGGGGGCAGCCCATCGAACCTGAGCTTGCGGGCCTGCGCTCCGCAGGATCGCCGTATCCTTTACGGTGCAAATTTGCCTATGTTGATTAAACTGGCCAAAACCCGCCACCTGCCGATTGCGGATGCCGTGCGGCAGTCGATGGAGGCTGGACGCAAATATATCAATGCGCAAAATGTGACATTAGAAGAAGACCGGACAGATTAAGAATGACCAATCGAAGCCTGAAAATCATTAATGAAAAAGGTTTGCATGCCCGCGCCTCGGCCAAGTTGGTTGAGGTGGTCGAGGGCTTTGACGCACAGGCCGAAGTATCCAAAGACGGATTTTCTGCATCCGGAGACAGTATTATGGGCCTTTTGATGTTGGCAGCCTCGCGCGGAACGACTATTGACGTCGAGACGTCCGGACCGGATGCTGAGGCGTTGGCTGATGCCTTGGAAACCCTGGTGAACGACAAGTTCGGGGAAGGTTTCTGATTTCATCCGCCGCGCAACGAAGAACGGGAAGACCTGGAATTGGCGGAAACAACGCACGAGACGAAGACCGGCCCAGTGGTGGATGGGACCACGGATCAGGGTGAGATCTACGATCGTAGAACCCTGACCTATGCGAACTCGTTCGATGATGTCTGGACGTCGACGGCCATTCGCGCCATCGAATGGTGTACTGGCAAGCTGACCATTCTGCGTATGGTCAACAAGTTCGAAAAGAAGAACGAATATTATCGCGGCCAACGGTTCTGGGGTGGTGCCCTCAAGACGATGGGCATCGACCTGACCACCCCTCAAGAACAAATCGCCCGTATACCTAAAGAGGGTCCCGTTGTTGTGGTGGCGAACCACCCCCACGGTATGGTTGACGGGATGATCTTGGCTGAACTCATTGGCCAGGTGCGCAGCGATTACCGCATCCTGACCCGTTCTGTTCTGACGGGGCTGGACGAAGCCGCGACGTCTTTCATGATCCCGGTGCCATTTCCCCATGACCCCGAGGCGCAAACCAAGATGCTGGAAATGCGCAGCAAGTCGATGGACCATCTAAAAGAAGGTGGCGTCGTTGCGTTGTTCCCGTCAGGCGTGGTGATGTCCTCGGACGACTGGTTCGGTCCGGCGCAAGAGCGGGAATGGAACGTGTTCACCGCCAAGATGATCCGCCGGTCCGGCGCCCAGGTGGTTCCGATCTTCTTTCCGGGCAGAAACTCTCGCGCCTATCAGATTGCCAACAAACTATCCCCGATCCTGCGACAAGGCCTTCTACTGCATGAGATCGTGCGGTCGTGCAACAAACCGCAATCTCCGGTTATCGGCGATCCGATCTCGGACGAGGACATGCAATTGCTTGAACGCGACCCGCGTGGCTTCATGGCTTGGCTCAGAAAGCACACGATGTCGCTGGCCGAAACGCTAAAAAACTGATCCGTTTCTTCATCTGGCCAAAAATACCTCGGGGGTGAGGGGGCTGGCCCCCTCTGCCTTAACGGGTCGGAATCGGAACCTCGCCCCGATAGTCATAAAACCCACGTTCGGTTTTGCGGCCCAGCCATCCGGCTTCGACATATTTGGTCAGCAACGGGCAGGGGCGGTATTTTGTGTCGGCTAATCCTTCGTGCAGCACATTCATGATAGCCAAACAGGTGTCCAAACCAATGAAATCGGCCAATTCCAACGGCCCCATCGGATGGTTCGCGCCCAATTTCATGGATTGGTCGATAGATTGCACATTGCCCACGCCTTCGTACAAGGTATAGACCGCCTCGTTGATCATCGGCATCAGAATGCGGTTCACGATGAAGGCGGGGAAATCCTCGGCGCTGGCGGCGGTTTTACCCAGACGATCCACCACGGATTTGCAAGTCTTGAAGGTCTCTTCGTCCGTAGCGATCCCGCGGATCAATTCGACCAGCTGCATCACTGGCACCGGGTTCATAAAGTGAAACCCCATAAACCGTTCGGGCCGGTCCGTACGACTGGCCAGGCGGGTGATTGAAATTGACGACGTGTTCGACGTCAGAATCGTGTGCGGTTGCAGGTGCGGCTGGAGGTCCTCGAAGATCGCCTGCTTGATTGACTCTCGCTCGGTGGCGGCCTCGATCACCAAATCCGTTTGCCCCAGTTCCGGCAGTGCCAGTGTCGTCTTTACGCGTTTAAGGGCGGCTTGCATCGCCTCATCGGTGATTTTCCCGCGCGAGGCCTGACGTGCCATGTTGCCTTCGATTGCGGCAACGGCAGCTTCCAGTGCATCCTGGTTTACGTCATTCAGCAGAACGTCATATTCCGCAAGGGCCAGGACGTGGGCGATACCATTGCCCATCTGGCCTGCGCCAATCACTCCGACTGATTTTACGTCCATGTTCTGATGCCTCTGTGTCTCGGGATTGAAGGGACAGTACCGGCAGATCGGTAGGGGCGGCAAGGGGATCGGACCCATCGAATTTGTTTAAAATGCGCGCATTAGGAATTTCTCAAGACATGCGGCTGCAAGATGGCAACCGGGTGAAAAATGGGTGAGTGTTATGAGCTATCATCAAACAGGCTCGGCAGGTGCCGGGCATGCCGTATGCCAATACGGTCAGTCGCGTCTTTGGTTTCGGGGGCCAGAGAGGTCTTTGGACACGGCCTATATGGCCTGTGTCGGCGGGGATGAGACCTATGGCCGATTTGTTGACCGTCCTTATGCAGCGATTCTAGAGGACAGGCTGGACCGGCGCTGCCTGAATTTGGGCAGCCTGTTTTGCGGGGTCGAGGCGCTGTGCGGCGATGCAGGCCTGTTCACGCTGTTGAATGGGGCCGAACTGTGTGTGTTACAGGCGCCCGGGGTTCTGAGTCAGTCAAACCACTTTTACCGTGTCCATCCCCGGCGCAACGACCGGGTTTTGTTGCCAACTCAGGATCTGATCGACCTCTACCCCGAGGTTGACTTTACCGATGTCCATTTTGTGGGCCACCTGATGCGGCGTTTGCAAGACTATCAGGATGCCCGCTTTGAGGTTGTGGCAGAAGAGCTGCGTCGTAATTGGGTTCGGCAAATCAGCGACCTGCTGCAAAGGTTGAAGGTACCGGTCCTGCTGTTGGCGCTGAAGGTGCTGCCGCAAAAAAATGATGAACATCAGGAAGAGAGGGCACCAATCACAGTCACTCCTGAAATGCTAAAGGCCGTGCGGCCTTTCTGCGCCGATTGTGTCGAAGGCACGGCTTATGTGTCCGGGCAATCTAATGAGCTTGAGGATATGTTGTTCGGTACATTACAACAGCCGATGGCCGAGCACATGATTGGCCCGGCGGCACATCGGTCAATCGCGGAGGCATTGGTCGGACCCATTCGGAACCTGCAATGAAAAAGGCCCGCCAAGTGGCGGGCCTTGCTAGATTTTTCGGCGAAAAATCTTTTCCTGCTATCAGCCAAGCTTTTCGGTCAGTTCCGGCACGGCCTGGAACAGATCGGCAACCAGTCCGAAGTCTGCGACCTGGAAGATCGGAGCTTCTTCGTCTTTGTTGATCGCGACGATGACCTTGCTGTCCTTCATACCGGCCAAGTGCTGGATCGCGCCCGAGATGCCGACGGCGACATACAGGTCCGGGGCAACAACCTTACCGGTCTGCCCAATTTGCCAGTCGTTCGGTGCATAGCCCGAATCGACCGCCGCGCGCGAGGCACCAACCGCCGCGCCCAGCTTGTCGGCCAGCCCCTCGATCAGTTTGAAGTCCTCTTCCGAGCCGACACCACGGCCGCCCGAGACAACGACCCCAGCCGAGGTCAGTTCCGGACGGTCGCTTTCGGCGACCTTGTCCTCGACCCAGGACGACAGGCCTTCCGAACCCGGAACCGAAACGGTTTCAACCGGGGCCGCGCCGCCTTCGCCCGCCGCGTCAAAGCTGGCGGTCCGCAGGGTGACAACCTTTTTGGCGTCGTTCGATTTCACAGTCTGGATGGCGTTGCCCGCATAGATCGGGCGCTCGAAGGTCGAGCCGTCGACCACGCCGGACGCATCCGAGATCACCATCACGTCCAGCAGGGCTGCAACGCGCGGCATCACGTTCTTGGCGTCGGTGGTGGCAGGGGCAACGATATGTTCATAATCGCCTGCCAGGCTGACGATCAGCGCAGCGGTCGATTCCGCCAGGCGATGACCCAGCGAGGCATCCTCGGCCACCAGAACCTTGGAGACACCGTCGATCTTGGCAGCAGCCTCACCAGCAGCGGCGGCGGAACCACCAGCGGCCAGAACCGTAATGTCGCCCAGTGCCTTTGCGGCTGCAACAGCCTTGGCGGTGGCGTCCAGCGCCAGCTCGCCATTGTTAACCTCGGCAAGAAGAAGAACAGCCATTACACAGCCCCCGCATCTTTGAGTTTCGTAACCAGCTCATCAACCGAGCCGACAATGATGCCCGCAGCACGCGCCGGAGGTTCCTCGGTCTTGACGATCTCAAGGCGCGGGGAAACATCTACGCCGTAATCGGCGGCAGTTTTCTCATCCAGCGGCTTTTTCTTCGCCTTCATGATGTTGGGCAGCGACGCATAGCGCGGCTCGTTCAGACGCAGGTCAACAGTGACGATGGTGGGCATCTTGACGCTGATGGTCTGCAGGCCGCCGTCCACCTCGCGGGTGATCTTGGCGGCGTCGCCTTCGATGTCCAGCTCGGATGCGAAGGTGCCTTGCGACCAGCCCAGCAGAGCCGACAGCATCTGGCCGGTGGCGTTCATGTCATTGTCGATCGCCTGCTTGCCCGCCAGAACGATGCCGGGCTGCTCTTCTTCGACCACTTTGGCCAGGATCTTGGCGACGGCCAGCGGCTCGATGTCTTGATGCACGTCATCGGCGGCCACAACCAGAATGGCGCGGTCGGCGCCCATGGCCAACGCAGTACGCAGCGTTTCCTGCGCCTGTTTCACACCAATCGAAACGGCCACAACCTCATCGGCCTTGCCGGCTTCTTTCAGGCGGATCGCCTCTTCCACCGCAATCTCGTCGAACGGGTTCATCGACATTTTGACATTGGCGAGATCGACACCGCTACCGTCCGCTTTAACGCGAACCTTCACATTGTAGTCAATCACGCGTTTGACAGGCACGAGTACCTTCATTTTAGCGCTTGCTCCTCACAAAAAACGGTAAGCCGCGTTGCGACTCCACCAATGCTCTCGGACGACTGAATAACGTCTGAATTCGCCCTGCAACAGAGCAAAATCGTCACGTCATGGGTTTGGGACGTCGCGTTTCGTGTTTTTTGACGTTAGGGCCCGCGACTTAGCGGTTCGCACCCGGAACCCACAGCACATCTCGCGTGCCGTTTTCATTGGCGCAGCGCGCGGCGACGAAGAACCAGTCGCTGAGACGGTTGAGGTATTTCACTGCGACCGTGTTCACCGGTTCCATGTTGGTCAGTTCAACCGCCAGCCGCTCGGCCCGGCGCGAAACAGTGCGGCACACGTGCAGATGCGCGGCCAGACGCGAACCGCCAGGCAAAATGAAGCTGCGCAGTGGTGCCAGTGCTTCGTTCATGGCATCGATTTCCGCTTCCAACCGGTCGATTTGGGTGGGCACGATGCGCAGCGGGGGATAATCGGCCTCGGCATCCTTTTCCATGTCGGGGCGGCAGAAATCGGCACCCAAGTCGAACAGATCGTTCTGGATGCGGGACAGGGCGGCTTCGACATCGCCCTCGGCTTCGGTGCGGGCCACGCCGACAAAGGCGTTCAGTTCGTCCACGGTGCCATAGGCAGCCACACGGCCGGAATATTTGGCAACGCGCTCACCATTGCCCAGCGCGGTTTTGCCGTCATCGCCAGTGCGGGTGTAAATCTTGTTGAGAACGACCATCTATTGGGCTCCTTGTCCACGCAGCCAGACGTAAAGCACGATCAGCATCACGGCAATGAACTGAAACAGGATGCGCAGGCGCATCATCTTGTTACTTTTCATCGCGGCCTCTTTGCCGCTTTTGCCAAAGTTTGAGATGCCAATAGCCAGCACGACGACAACAGCCGCCATGGCCAACAGCAAAACGACCATCATTAGGTCCATGGGTACACCGTCCGCGTTTTTTGTTTCCTTGGGCTATCATCTAGCCCCGTGAGTGTAAAAAGCGAACGGGTAATATTGCCTCAGACGTCCGACAAAATGCGATCAATCGTGCGGGTCGGCAGAATGCGGCGCAGGTACCCGGCGATATAAGTTGGTGTCGTCACATAGTATCGCGCACGTGGCCGTTTCGATTCGACAGCATGGGCCAGCTTATCAGTCACGGCCGACGCGGGCAGTTCGAACCGGTCCGGCCCCGAGGATTCGTATAGCCTTTTCAACAACGAAGACTCGTACCGCTCTCGTAGGGGCGAGTTCTGCCATTTGATGAATTTTTCAAAGAAAGGGATCGAATTTTCGCGAATTTTCGAGGTGATTGGGCCGGGTTCGATCAAGACGACCTTAATGTCCGTATCTGCCAATTCCAGGCGCAGCGTGTCCGTCAGACCTTCGACCGCGTATTTCGTGGCCACATAGGCGCCGCGCCAGGGATAGGCCACCAGGCCCAGCACGGACGAGTTCTGAACGATTCGCCCATGTCCTTGCGCCCGCATGGCTGGGATCACCTGCCGGGTCAGCTCGTGCCAACCAAAGAAATTGGCCTCAAATATTGCGCGCAAGCCATCCGTCGGCAAATCCTCGACCGCACCAGGCAGGCCATGCGCACCATTGTTGAACAGCGCATCCAGCGTACCGCCCGTCGCCTCGAACACCGAAGCCAGCCCCGAGGTGATGCTGGCGGCGTCGGTGTAGTCAATATGCGGGCTTTCAAAGCCTTGTGCCCGCAGCCGGTCGCAATCGCGCTGCTGACGGCAGGAGGCAAACACCCGCCAACCTCGGGCGCGCATGCCGTGCGCCGCATCCAGTCCAATGCCCGAGGAGCAGCCGGTGATAAGAATGGTCTTTTGCATGGTCTTCCTGAATCTGAACCTGATCTATAGCTATGGCGCGGTTCAGGTCAGGACAATGACACGGCTGCGTCAGTTCGCGGTTTTTCGCACCAGTGAGGCCGAAATCCATCCGACCTGTTGCTGAGGCAACACGCGCAGGCGCAACCAGCCAGTTCCGGATTCGCTCAGCACTTCGACTTTCTGGCCGATGGTGGCCTTGCCGACGATCGGATAGATCGTACCCGGCCCGTCGCGCATGTTTACGCGGGTTCCCGATATTTCGCGAATGTCCTTTTCGGGTTCGGGGATGGCGGGTGTTTCGGCCACATCTTCCTGCACGTCATCCGTGATCTGGCGCAGCCCGGCTACACCATCCTCAAGCGAAGCAAGCGTGATGTTGGCGTCTCGGTCCGCGAAAACCGTAAGGGTTGAGAAAGACCCCAGCGTGGCATCATCGGCCACAAATTCGACCACCTCTTCCACGGCGGGCTTGGGTTGCACACGTGCAGTTGGCGCACGAACTGCGACATTGGTCACAAGCTCTTCGGCCCGAGCAGGAGCAATGATTTGCGTCGGGGCGGTTGCGATACGAACGGGTTGCTCGGCACGCAGCCCACGCGGTTCGAAATCCGGCCCGCCGCTCATTACGTAAAAGCACCAACCAAGTGCAGCGAAAGTAAAAACAATAAGGCGCGTCATGGCGCATCCCCCAGGGTCAATCGTAAGATACAAGAAATAGGCAGCAGTCTAATCCAGTCAGCGTACCATATTTCAGGGTCCAAGTCGAAAGACGGGGGAAATCGGGGGGTTGCCTCCCCCTGTTGCAAAAAGCGCCACTTGTCCCCAGTAAAATGCGTGCTGCTCGCTTTACCAGCGCGCGGTTGCGGCGTATCACATCATGTATGACCGATACGATCGACGACCCCAACATGGAGGCCCCCGACAACGGGGGCGAGATAGCCGAACCGCTGCGCCGCGCGATTGGCGAACGCTATCTGACCTATGCTCTGTCCACCATCATGCACCGTGCGCTGCCCGATGCGCGCGACGGGCTGAAGCCGGTTCACCGGCGAATCCTCTATGCGATGCGCGAGTTGCGACTCAGTGCGACTGGTGGTTTCCGGAAGTCTGCGAAGATTTCCGGCGACGTGATGGGCAACTATCACCCGCACGGCGACGCCGCGATTTACGATGCGATGGCGCGTCTGGCGCAGGACTTCAACGTCCGTTATCCGCTGGTCGACGGGCAGGGGAACTTCGGCAATATCGACGGCGATAACCCTGCGGCCTCGCGATACACCGAGGCACGGATGACCATCGTCGCCGAGGCGCTGCTTGAGGGGTTGAACGAAGACGCCGTCGATTTCCGCGATAACTATGACGGCACGCTGACCGAACCGGTCGTGCTGCCCGCGCAGTTTCCGAACCTGCTGGCCAATGGCTCCAGCGGCATCGCGGTCGGTATGGCGACAAACATTCCGCCGCATAACATCGCCGAGCTGTGTGACGCCTGCCTGCATCTGATCAAAACACCGGACGCGCGCGACGATACCCTACTGAACTACGTGCCCGGCCCCGATTTCCCGACTGGTGGCGTCATTGTCGAGCCGCCCGAAAATATCGCGCAGGCCTATCGCACCGGGCGCGGTTCCTTCCGTCTGCGCTGTAAGTTCGAGGTTGAGGATCTGGGCCGTGGCCAGTGGCAGATCGTGGTCACCGAGATCCCCTATCAGGTTCAGAAATCCAAGCTGATCGAAAAGATCGCGGAGCTGATCCAAACCAAGAAAATCCCGATCCTGGCAGACGTTCGCGACGAATCCGCCGACGACATCCGCCTGATCCTTGAGCCGCGTTCCAAAAACGTGGACCCCGAGGTTTTGATGGGAATGCTTTACCGCAACTCGGACCTTGAGGTGCGGTTCAGCCTGAACATGAACGTGCTAATCGACGGCGTGACGCCCAAGGTCTGTTCGATGAAGGAAGTGCTGCGCGCCTTCTTGGATCACCGGCAAGAAGTGCTGTTGCGCCGCTCGCGCCACCGGATGGCGAAAATCGACCATCGGTTGGAAGTGCTGGAGGGCTTTATCGTTGCCTTCCTGAACCTCGACCGCGTGATCGACATCATCCGTTACGATGACGACCCTAAAGCCGCGCTGATGCGCGAGGACTGGGGGATCGATCATGTCCGTGCCACTAGCGAGGCGGACTATGTTTCACCCAAACCGGGTGAGGGCGAGCTATCCGAGGTTCAGGTCGACGCGATCCTCAATATGCGCCTGCGCAGCTTGCGCCGTCTGGAAGAGATGGAGCTGGTGCGCGAGCGCGACGAGTTGATGATGGAGCGTGCCAATCTTGAGGACTTGCTGGCCGATCCGGCCTTGCAATGGGCCAAGATCGCCGAGCAGTTGAGAGAGACCAGAAAGACCTTTGGCAAAGACTACGAAGGCGGCGCGCGTCGAACCCAGTTTGCCGAAGCCGGACAGGTTGAAGAGGTTCCGCTTGAGGCGATGATCGACAAAGAGCCGATCACGGTCGTCTGCTCTCAGATGGGTTGGATTCGCGCCATGACCGGCCATATCGACCTGAAGCGAGAGCTGAAGTTCAAGGACGGCGACGGCCCGCGTTTCATCTTCCACGCGGAAACGACGGACCGACTGCTCGTATTTGCCTCGAACGGGCGATTTTACACGGTCAGCGCCGCCAACCTGCCCGGCGGGCGGGGCATGGGCGAACCGCTGCGTCTGATCGTCGATCTGCCGAACGAGGCGCAGATCATCGATATCCTGATCCATAAACCCGGGCGCAAGCTGCTTGTGGCCTCGGATGCGGGTAACGGATTCATGGTGCCCGAGGATGAGGTGCTGGCCCAGACCCGCAACGGTAAACAGGTGCTGAACGTCAAAGGTGATGAGACCGCAATGATCTGTAAGCCTATCGATGGCGATCACGTGGCGGTGGTGTCTCAGAACGGTAAATTCCTGGTCTTCCCAACCGAAGAATTGCCCGAGATGACCCGAGGCAAAGGCGTGCGTCTGCAGAAATACAACATGGCGCGTGGACGGCAGGGCACACTTGAGCTGGATGGCGGCTTGTCCGACCTGACCACCTTTAACTGGGAAGAGGGTCTCAAATGGTCGATGGGTGGGGATAAAACCCGGCACGAGGCGGATATGTCCCAATGGCTCGCCAAGCGCGCCAGTGTTGGGAAAAAGCCACCCTATGGTTTCCCGCGCGACTATAAATTCTCGTGATTGCGCGCCGGGTGCAGGTAGAATTTTGCTGATACGGCTTGGCACAGGCCGTATCGGTGCGCTAGACCAAAGAAAAACAGGCCTATCGAGAGACAATATGCTGCGCATTCTGACCCTGATCACCGGATTTGCCCTGATGGGTGCTTGTACCCAAACGCAGATTTATGAAGAGCCTGAATCGCTGGGCGAATTCAAGCTGCGGGTCAACTATGCCTTTGCCGACAAGGCTGTTCAGGGGCCGGTCAGCCGCGATGCTACGCCGGATGAATGGACCTCCGCTATTCAGAATGCAGTCGATATTCGGCTGGGGCGTTATGAGGGTGTGCAGGAATATGACATCGGCATCAGCCTCGAGGGGTATATGCTGGCCCCTCCGGGCATTCCGGTTATCTACAACCCCAAAAGCACTGCGATCGTGCTGGTCAACGTGTATGACGTGAACAAGAAAGAGTTTCTTGCCAAGGGCAAGCAGTTCCAGGTTCTCGAAGATACGACTGGCGAAAGTGCTCTAGCGGGATCGGGTCATTCGCGCACCAAAGAAGAGCAAATGAGCGGTTTGGCCCTGAAAGTCGCGGACCGAGTCGAGGAATGGCTGGCCGAAGAACACAAGGACAATGGCTGGTTTGATCGCCGCCCGGACCTGATCCAACCTCTCGTTTCCAGTGAACTCACGCAAAATCCGGCGTCTTAACCGTCTTTTAACGCAGGATGTGCTTGATTTTCCCCTTTGAACCAAATATCTCGCGCGCGCAGATGTAACCACGGGACCAAGGGTCCCCCAAATCGCAAAAGGGTGCCTGAGGAATGGCAAAGGAAAAGTTTGAGCGTACAAAACCGCACGTCAACATCGGCACGATTGGGCATGTTGACCACGGTAAAACCACGCTGACCGCAGCAATCACCAAGTATTTCGGTGACTTCAAAGCGTATG